>NZ_CP031395.1:2797500-3397500 GCF_004328645.1 Hylemonella gracilis | reverse complement strand
GCCGGCCTACACCAAGGGCCTGGAAATCCGCGAATTGGTCGAGACCTACTGGATGCCGCGCCTGGAAGCGCACCGGCCGGAGATGATCTTCATCAGCGCGGGCTTCGATTCCCACCGCGAGGACGACATGGGCCAGCTCGGCCTGGTCGAGGCCGACTACGCCTGGATCACCGAACGGCTGATGGACGTGGCCCGCCGCCATGGCAAGGGGCGCATCGTCTCCTGCCTTGAAGGTGGCTACAACCTCAGTGCTCTGGGGCGCAGCGTGGAAGCCCATGTGCGCGTGTTGGCGGATGTGTAATGCACGGATATGGAAATCACCGAACTTCGAAATCTATTGAATGAGTGGGACGAGGCCGTCGTCTGGATCGAAGCCCTGATCTTGCTGGCCTGCCTGGGTCTGGCCTGGGGCGTGGCCCGGTACGCGGGATACCGCGTGGGGCGTGGGAGCGTGCGGGACGGCGCGGGACAGAAGAGCGAGTCACCCAAGTCCGATTCGGTCTGGTTCGGGCAGCACACCATCGATGGCCTGCTGTTTCCCCTGCTGACCTTGCTGCTGATCTACGCGGCGCGCCATGGCGTGGCGCTCTACCAACCCGTGCTGCTGCTCAAGGTGGCCTTGCCCATCTTCGTGTCGCTGGCCGTCATCCGTCTGTTCGTGCGCGTGCTGCGGGCCTCCTTCCCCGAGTCGGCCTCGGTGAAGTTCATCGAGCAGTCCGTCTCCTGGCTGGCCTGGGCCGGTGCCGTGTTGTGGATCACGGGTTTGCTGCCTGCGGTGCAGGCCGAGATGGAGGACATCACCTTCGCCTTCGGACAGACGCGCATCAGCCTGCGCACCATCTTCGAGGGCGCGATCTCCTCGTCGCTGATGCTGGTGGTGGTGCTCTGGATCTCGGCCACGCTGGAAAAGCGCATCCTGTGCGGCGGCGTGGGCGATCTGTCCATGCGCAAGATCGCGGCCAACGCGATCCGTGCCGGCCTGCTGTTCATCGGCCTGCTGTTCGCCCTGTCCGCCGTGGGTGTGGACCTGACCGCGCTCTCGGTGCTCGGCGGCGCGCTGGGGGTCGGTCTGGGGTTTGGCCTGCAGAAGCTGGCGGCCAACTACGTCAGTGGTTTCGTGATCCTGCTGGAGCGCTCCCTGCGCATCGGTGACATGGTGCGGGTGGACGGCTTCGAGGGCGTGGTGACGGACATCAAGACGCGCTACACGCTCATCCGCGCGCTCAATGGCCGCGAGACCGTCGTGCCCAATGAGCTGTTCATCACGCAGCGGGTCGAGAACCTGTCGCCAGGCACGTATGTGTGGCTGAGCCTCAAGATCGCGGTTGGTTACGACAGCGATCCGGCCCAGGTGATGCAAATCCTCGTGGACGCTGCGCTGGAGCAGCCCCGGGTACGCAGAACGCCGATACCCGTGGCGACGCTGGACAACTTTGGCGCCGATGGACTGGAGTTTTCGCTGGCTTTCACGATCGACGACCCGGAGGCCGGCCACGGTGCCCTGCGTTCGGCCATCAATCTGCGCATCCTGCAATCCTTGCGGGATGCGGAAATTGACATTCCTTATCCGCAGCGCGTGGTGCATTGGCGGGACGAAACCCCTTCGCATCCCAGGCGGACCGAGGGCGAGGGCAAAAGCTCCGTTTAGAATGCGGCCTCACAGAAATCGCACGGTCGTTCTATTTTTCAATTTACTGCAGGAGAGAGCGCATGAAAGTCCTCGTCCCCGTCAAGCGCGTGGTGGACTACAACGTCAAGGTCCGCGTCAAGGCGGACAGCACCGGTGTGGACATCGCCAACGTCAAGATGAGCATGAACCCCTTTGACGAAATCGCCGTCGAAGAGGCCGTGCGCCTGAAGGAAAAGGGCGTGGTGACCGAGGTGATCGCCGTCTCCTGCGGGGTGGCGCAGTGCCAGGAAACGCTGCGCACGGCCATGGCCATTGGCGCGGACCGGGCCATCCTGGTCGAGACGGCCGAGGAACTGCAGCCCCTGGCCGTGGCCAAGCTGCTCAAGGCCCTGGTGGACAAGGAACAGCCCGGCCTGGTGATTCTGGGCAAGCAGGCCATCGACGACGACGCCAACCAGACCGGCCAGATGCTGGCCGCCCTGGCCGATCTGCCGCAGGCCACCTTCGCCTCCAAGGTGGAAGTGGCCGATGGCCGGGCCAAGGTCACGCGCGAAGTCGATGGGGGCCTGGAAACGCTGTCCATCACGCTGCCCGCCATCATCACGACCGACCTGCGTTTGAACGAGCCGCGTTACGTGACGTTGCCCAACATCATGAAGGCCAAGAAGAAGCAGCTCGACACGGTCAAGCCCGAGGACCTGGGCGTCGACGTGAAGCCGCGCCTGAAGACCCTGAAGGTCAGCGAGCCGCCCAAGCGCGGCGCTGGCGTGAAGGTGCCCGATGTGGCAACCCTGGTGGCCAAGCTGAAGAACGAAGCGAAAGTTATCTAACACCCCTGAGTCGGCCTGACGGCCGCCTTCCCCTCAAGGGGACGAACCCAGTGGTCCGGCAAAGCCGGTCCCACGGGTTCCCTGGAAGGGGCACCAGATACATCAAGGATTGAAAATGACTTCTCTCGTTATTGCCGAACACGACCATGCGTCCATCAAGGGCGCGACCCTCAACACCGTGACCGCCGCCGCGCAACTGGGCGGTGAGGTGCATGTGCTGGTGGCGGGCTTCAATGCCAAGGCCGCAGCCGATGCCGCTGCCAAGATCGCCGGCGTCACCAAGGTCATCCACGCCGATGCTGCAGGGCTGGAACATGGTCTGGCCGAGAACGTCGCGGCTCAGGTGCTTGCCATCGCTGGCAGTTACAGCCACATCCTGTTCCCGGCCACAGCTTCGGGCAAGAACGTCGCGCCGCGCGTGGCGGCCAAGCTGGACGTGGCCCAGATCAGCGACGTGAGCAAGGTCATCAGCGTGGACACGTTCGAGCGTCCCATCTATGCGGGCAACGCGATCGCCACCGTGCAGAGCGCGGACAAGGTGAAAGTCATCACCGTGCGTACCACGGGCTTTGACCCGGCGGCGACCACGGGTGGCTCGGCTGCGGTGGAAAGTTCTGCAGCGGTCGCGGACAGCGGCAAGAGCAGCTTCCTTGGCTCGGAAATCGCGAAGAATGACCGTCCCGACCTGACAGCCGCCAAGATCATCGTGTCCGGTGGCCGCGCCCTGGGTTCAAGCGAGAAATTCAACGAAGTGATGACCCCGCTGGCCGACAAGCTGGGCGCGGCCATCGGTGCGTCGCGCGCAGCGGTGGACGCGGGTTACGCGCCCAACGACCTGCAGGTCGGACAGACCGGCAAGATCGTCGCGCCGCAGCTCTACATCGCGGCGGGCATCAGCGGCGCGATCCAGCACTTGGCGGGCATGAAGGACTCCAAGGTGATCGTGGCGATCAACAAGGACCCCGAAGCCCCGATCTTCAGCGTGGCCGATTACGGCCTCGAAGCCGATCTGTTCGTGGCCGTGCCCGAACTGGTCAAGGCGCTCTGATCGAGTGCACGCGGGGCGTCACGTCGCCGTGACGCCCCTTTTTTGTTTCCGGAGACAAAGACCATGAGCTACAAGGCGCCCCTGAAAGACATGCTGTTCAATCTGCGTCACCTCGCGCGGATCGACGACATCGCCAGCCTGCCCGGTTTCGAAGACGCGGGGTTCGAGACGGCCCAGGCCGTGCTGGAAGAAGCTGCCAAATTCAACGAACAGGTCGTCGCCCCGCTGAACCGTGCGGGGGACGTCCAGCCTTCGAGCTGGAAGGACGGCGTCGTCACGACCACGCCGGGGTTCAAGGACGCCTTCCGCCAGTTCGCCCAGGGCGGCTGGCAAGGTCTGCAGCATCCGGTGGACTTCGGTGGCCAGGGCCTGCCCAAGGCCATCGGCGCCGCCTGCATCGAGATGGTCAACAGCGCCAATCTGAGCTTCGCGCTGTGCCCCTTGCTGACCGACGGTGCCATCGAAGCCCTGCTGACTGCGGGATCGGACGAACTCAAGGCGACCTACCTGGAAAAGCTGGTCAGCGGCGAGTGGACCGGCACCATGAACCTGACCGAGCCGCAGGCCGGGAGCGACCTGGCCCTGGTGCGCAGCCGTGCCGAGCCGCAGCCCGATGGCAGCTACAAGGTTTTCGGCACCAAGATCTTCATCACCTACGGTGAGCACGACATGGTGGACAACATCGCCCATCTGGTGTTGGCGCGCGTGACGGGTGCTCCCGAGGGCATCAAGGGCATCAGCCTCTTCCTCGTGCCCAAGTTCCTGGTGAACCAGGATGGCTCGCTGGGTCAGCGCAATGACGTGCAGTGCCTGAGCATCGAGCACAAGATGGGCATCAAGGCCAGCCCGACCGCCGTGCTGCAGTACGGCGACCAGGGGGGGCCGTGGGCTACCTCGTGGGCCAGGAGAACCGCGGCCTCGAGTACATGTTCATCATGATGAACGCGGCCCGCTACGCCGTGGGCGTGCAGGGCATCGCCGTGGCCGAGCGCGCCTACCAGCAGGCGGTGACCTACGCCAAGGACCGCGTGCAGAGCCGCCCGGTGGATGGCAGTATCAAGGCCAGCGCGGCCATCATCCACCACCCGGACGTGCGGCGCATGCTGATGACCGCGCGCGCACTGATCGAAGGCTGCCGTGCCATGGCCAGCGTGGCCGCCGCCGCTTACGACGCCGCGCACCGCCATCCAGACGCCGAGGCGCGCAAGCAGAACCAGACCTTCTACGAATTCCTCGTGCCCCTGGTCAAGGGCTACAGCACGGAGATGAGCCTGGAAGTGACCTCACTGGGCGTGCAGGTGCACGGCGGTATGGGCTTCATCGAGGAAACCGGCGCGGCCCAGCATTACCGCGATGCCAAGATCCTGACCATCTACGAAGGCACCACCGCCATCCAGGCCAATGACCTCGTGGGCCGCAAGACCCTGCGCGATGGCGGTCAGACCGCCAAGGCCATCGCCGCGCAGGTTGAGAGCACCGAGGCTGAGCTCAAGCGCCAGGGCGGCGCGGACGCGCTGGCCGTGGCCCGGCACCTGGCCGCCGCGCGCGCGGCCTTCGTGGACGTGGTGGAGTTCTTGGTTGCCCAGCAGGATCCGAACGCGGTCTACGCGGGCAGCGTGCCTTACCTGATGCTGGCCGGCAATCTGATGGCGGGTTGGCAACTGGCCCGCGCCCTGCTGGCCGCCCAGGCGAACCAAGCCGAGGACCAAGCCTTCATGCAAGGCAAGATCACGACCGCACGCTTCTACGCTGAGCACATCCTGCCGCGCACGGCGGGCCAGCGAGCCGCCATCGTCGAAGGCGCGGCCAGCGTGACCGCGCTGCCCTTGGAAGCCTTCTGAGGCTGATCAGGTTCAGAGCCACGAAAAACATCCACGGAGACGCTAAGCCCATGTCCCGACTTCCCGCTGTCTTCAGCAAGCTGCGCCTGCCCGTCATCGGCTCGCCGCTCTTCATCATCAGCAACCCGCAACTCGTGATCGCCCAATGCCAAGCCGGCATTGTCGGTTCCATGCCCGCCTTGAACGCGCGGCCAGCTTCGCAATTGGACGAGTGGCTGGCCGAGATCACCGAAGCCTTGGCCGCCTGGGACAAGGCGCACCCGGATCGCCCCGCCGCGCCCTTCGCGATCAACCAGATCGTGCATAAAAGCAACGAGCGCCTCGAGCAAGACATGGCCTTGTGCGTGAAGTACAAGGTGCCGCTCTACATCACCTCGCTGGGGGCACGCGAGGAGATCAACCAGGCCGCGCACAGCTATGGCGCGGTGGTGCTGCACGACGTGATCAACAACGCCTATGCGCACAAGGCGATCGAGAAAGGCGCGGACGGCCTGATCGCCGTCGCTGCGGGCGCGGGCGGGCACGCGGGCACCAAGAGCCCCTTCGCCCTGGTGCAGGAAATCCGTCAATGGTTCGACGGGCCGCTGGCCTTGTCAGGTTCCATCTCGACCGGCGCCTCCGTCCTGGCCGCCCAAGCCATGGGCGCGGACTTCGCCTACATCGGCACGGCCTTCATCGCTACGCTGGAGGCGCGCGCCGTGGACGCCTACAAGCAGGCCATCGTGGATGGCACAAGCGACGACATCGTCTACAGCAACCTGTTCACGGGCGTGCATGGCAACTACCTCAAGCCCAGCATCCGCGCGGCGGGGCTGGACCCGGATCACTTGCCTGAGAGCGATCCAAGCAAGATGAACTTCGGCGGCGATGCCAAGAAGGCCTGGAAGGACATCTGGGGTTCGGGCCAGGGCATCGGGGCGATCGGCCGTGTGCAAGGCGCGGCGAACTACATTGGACAGTTGACGCGCGAGTACCAGGCGGCGCGCGCCCGACTGCTGGCCCCGTCGAACGCTGTCGTCTGAGCGACGGCGACACTGCTTGCCCTACCACCATGGCCCGGTCTGACCGGGCCTTTTCTTTTCTCTTGCGCGTCCGTCGGTGTCAACCGCCGGGACGCATGAAGGCATTGCGCCGTGTCTCGCCCCGTTCCAGATGGCGTGCGATGTTGCCGCAAACCAAGTCACACAAGGCGTTGACCGAGGGATCGGCGATCCGGTAGTAGGCGTTGGCACCCCGACTGTCGCGCTCCACCAGGCCGTGCTTGGACAGCAGGCTCAGATGCCGAGAGACATTGGCCACGCTGCAACTGCAAACCTGTGCCAGTTCGCTGACGTTGGCTTCGCCCACGCGCAGCTGATTCAGGATCATCAATCGCGTGGGTTCGGACAAGGCCTGAAAGTAGGCCGCGATCTCCTGAAGTGCTGCCAGCGGCATGGATTCCATGCCGGGCTCGGTTTTCGGTAAGTTGGGACGGCCTGTGAACGACATGGACCAGATGATACGCTTTTTAATCATTTGCGCAATTGCGCAAATGATGGAATAATGCGGGCCATTGATGTTTGGTCATGGAATCCGATCATGCGACCCACTTCCATCCTGTTCCGCCGTGTCGCCCTGCTTGGCACCGTTGCACTCTTCGCGCTGACCACGGCCATGCCGAATCGTGCGCAGGCGCCGCGTGCCGCGGGCGCGGATGGCGCGGCCGTGCCCGCTTTTGTCATCGTCCGCGCCGCGAACCAGCCGCGCTGGGTCGACTTGGAGGCCATGGTCGAGGCCGTCCGCGAGACCACCCTGTCTGCCCAGGTGCAAGGCGCGATCGTCGATCTGCGCGTGAAGGCGGGCGACCGGGTGCGGGCGGGTCAGGTGCTGCTGCGCATCGACGCACAAGCGGCCCAGGTCGAGCGCGATGTGGCGACGCGCGAGTACGAACGTCAGCGCAGCTTGTTCGATCAGCAGTACATCAGTCAGGGCGCGCTGGATCGGGCCCAGGCCCAGGCCCGTGCCAGCCAGGTGCAGACCGATTTCTATCTGCTGACCGCGCCCTATGCCGGCGTGGTGCGCGAAGTGCCCGTGTCGCTGGGTGACATGGCCATGCCAGGCCGTCCCTTGCTGACGGTGTACGACCCGACCGCCCTGCGCGTCACCGCCGCTGTGCCGCAGACGCTGTTCGCGGGTCTGGCGGCGGGCACGATGCCGCTGGTGCGATACGAGTTGGAGGGGTACCCGGTGCGAGTGACCCGTGATGCGCAGCTGTTGCCCACGGTCGATCCGCTCACGCAAACCACCCGTCTGCGTTTCGACCTGCCCAAGGAGGTTCGCGATTTGGCGCATGTCGCACCGGGCACGTATGTGCGCGTCTGGCTCTCCGTACCGCAGAGCGAAGTGGGCGCCGGAGCGGGCCGGATTTTCGTGCCCGCCACCGCCCTGGTGCGTCGCGGCGAGATGACCGGTGTCTATGTCTTGGATGTCGCGTCTCAGCCGCGCCTGCGCCAGGTGCGCACGGGACCGGTGGACGGCGATCGCGTTGAAATCCTCAGCGGTGTGGGCGAGGGCGATCGGGTCGTGATCGACGCGCAGCGGGCCACGCGCCTGCCTTGATGAGAAAGAGGCCGCCATGTCGCATCCTTCTTCTGACTCCCGCACCGGCGCCCCTCGTCTCGGCGTCTCGGGCCGCGTCGCCGCTTTGTTCCAGTCGGCTCAGATCACACCCTTGCTGGCCTTGCTGGCCCTGCTGCTCGGTGTCTTTGCCATCGGTGTCACGCCGCGCGAGGAGGAGCCGCAGATCGACGTGACCATGGCCAATGTGATCGTGCCATTCCCGGGCGCTTCCGTGCGGGATGTGGAGCAGGTCATCGCGACGCCGGGTGAGCAGGTGCTGTCCCGCATGGCGGGTGTGGAGCATGTGATGTCGGTGTCGCGCCCGGGCGCGGCGGTCTTGACGGTGCAGTTCAAGGTGGGGGTTGCGCAGGAGGAGGCACTGGTGCGCCTGCACGACACGCTGCGTGACCACGCCGACTGGCTGCCCGCCAATCTGGGGGCGCTGACGCCCATCGTCCGACCCAAGGGCATCGACGACGTGCCCATCATCAGCCTGACCCTGTTCGACCGGCGGCCGGAAGTCAGCGCCTTCGATCTGGAGCGCGTGGCCCACGCCATGGAGGTCGAACTCAAGCGCGTGCCGGGCACCAAGGACGTTCGTACCCTCGGAGGGCCGGGCCGTGCGGTGCGGGTGCAGCTTGATCCGGCGCGCATGGCTACCGCGGGCGTGAGCGTGGCGGACGTGCGTGGCGTGCTTCTTTCCGCCAACGCGGGCGCGGCGGTGGGTGAATTGATCACCGCCAATCGGTCCGTCGCGCTCGAAGCCGGCCCCTGGCTGGGGCGCGCCGAGGACGTGGGTGCCTTGGTGGTCGCTGCCCGCGGCACCGCCACGGACAGGCGCCCGGTCTACCTGCGCGACATTGCTGCCGTCAGCGATGGTCCGCCGCCCCCGCAGTCCTATGTCTGGCACGGCATCCCGACCGAGCAGGAGGGCCCCTCGGGAGGTGAATACCCGGCCGTCACCGTGACGCTGACCAAGAAGCCCGGTGAGAACGCCATCGATGTGGCCAGTGCCGCCATCGCACGCGTCGAGTCGCTCAAGAACACCGTGATTCCCTCGGACGTTCAGGTGGCCGTGACCCGCAACTATGGCGCGACGGCCAATGACAAGGCCGTGAAGCTGATCCAGAAGCTGCTGTTTGCCACGGCCTCGGTGGTGGCGCTGGTGTTCTTCGCCCTGGGGCGGCGCGAAGCCGCCATCGTGGGTTCGGCCGTGCTGCTGACCTTGACCGTGACGCTGTTCGCGTCGTGGGCCTGGGGCTTCACGCTCAACCGGGTATCGCTGTTCGCGCTGATTTTTTCCATCGGCATCCTGGTGGACGATGCGATCGTCGTGGTGGAGAACATCCATCGCCACCAAGCCCTGCACCCTCACAAGACCTTGGTCGAACTGATTCCCGGCGCGGTCGATGAAGTCGGCGGTCCGACCATCCTGGCGACGCTGACCGTCATCGCGGCCTTGCTGCCCATGGCCTTCGTGAGCGGTCTGATGGGGCCCTACATGAGCCCCATCCCCATCAATGCCAGCATGGGCATGCTGCTCTCGCTGGCCATCGCCTTCGTCGTCACGCCGTGGCTGGCGCGCCTGTGGATGAAACCGGCGTCCAGTCACGGGCCCGCGGGACACGCCACCCCTCATGGCCTGGGCGCGCGCCTGGACCCCTTCTTCCGCAAGCTGTTCGCACCGCTGCTGGATGCGCGGCGCGGTGCGGCCAAGCGGCGGCAGATGGCGCTGGGCATCCTGGCCTTGATTCTGCTTTCGGTCTTGCTGCCCGTGCTCGGCTGGGTGCAGCTCAAGATGCTGCCCTTCGACAACAAGTCTGAGATTCAGATCGTGGTGGACATGCCGGCGGGAACGCCGCTGGAACACACCGCTGCCACCTTGCGTGAGCTGGGTGCCCATCTGGCCACGGTGCCCGAGGTCAGCGACTACCAGGCCTACGCAGGCACGGCCTCGCCCATCAACTTCAATGGCCTGGTGCGTCAATACGACCTGCGCACCGGCGGTGAGGTGGGGGACTTGCAGGTCAACCTCGTCGACAAGACCCATCGCCATGCCCAGAGCCACGCCATCGCCATGCGTCTGCGGCCAGCCCTGCAAGAAATCGGTGCGCGCCATGGCGCCAACGTCAAGGTGGTCGAAGTGCCGCCCGGTCCCCCGGTGCTGGCGCCCATCGTGGCGGAAATCTACGGGCCCGAGGCCGAGGGGCGCCAGGCGGTGGCTCGCCAAGTGCGTGAGATTCTGAAAGCCACGCCGGGCGTGGTGGACGTGGACGAGAGCGCCATCGCGTCGGCGCCGCGCCAGTTGCTGCTGGTGGACCGTGCCAAGGCGGCCCTCGCCGGTGTCGCGCAGACCGACATCGTCGCCGCGCTGCGTGCCGGTCTGGCGGGTGAAGCGGTCACCTGGCTGCATGACGGCAGCAAGTACCCGACGCCGGTGGTGCTGCAATTGCCCGCCGAACGCCATGGTGACCTGGACGCCTTGTTGCAGTTGCCGGTGCGCGGTGCGGGAGCGGCGACCGGGGCGCACCTGGTGCCGATCCGCGAGTTGACCCGCGTGGTGGACGCACGGCGTGAGCAGCCGATCTACCACAAGGATCTGCTACCGGTGAACTACGTCGTCGCCGACATGGCGGGCAAGCTGGACAGTCCGATCTACGGCATGTTCGCCGCGCGCGCGGACATCCTGCGCATCAGTCCACCGGGCGGTGGCGTGCTGAACGAGCATTTCGTGGCCCAGCCGGATGACACGCTGCGCGGCTATGCGATCAAATGGGACGGCGAATGGCAGATCACCTACGAGACCTTCCGCGACATGGGTCTGGCGTATGCCGTGGGCCTGATCCTGATCTACTTGCTGGTCGTGGCGCAGTTTGGCTCCTACCTCACGCCGCTGATCATCATGGCGCCCATCCCGCTCACGGTCATCGGCGTCATGCCAGGCCATGCACTGCTGGGCGCGCAGTTCACCGCCACCAGCATGATCGGCATGATCGCGCTGGCCGGCATCATCGTGCGCAATTCCATCCTGCTGGTGGACTACATCCACCTGCGCTTGGCCGAGGGCGTGGACTTCGCCGAGGCCGTGGTGCAGTCCGCGGCGACGCGCGCACAACCCATCCTGCTGACGGGAATGGCCGCGATGGCCGGGGCCTTCTTCATCCTCGATGACCCGATCTTCAATGGCCTGGCCATCGCGTTGATCTTCGGCATCCTGGTCTCCACCGTGCTGACGCTGGTGGTCATTCCAACCCTGTATTACGCGGCCTACCGCAAGACGCATGAACCAAGCGGATCCACTGCGGCGGATGTCGCGGCCCCCTGATTCCATCTACCCTCAACCTCATCAAGGAGAACTTCATGACTTCCTGGCGCCTCGTTCGCATCATTGCCGGATTATTCGTTCTGCTGTCCCTGGCACTGGGTGTGCCTGGCAGCCCCCTGTTCCTCAGTGCCTGGTGGCTTGCGTTCACCGCCTTCGTCGGCTTGAACCTGCTGCAAAGCGGATTGACCCAGTGGTGCCTGATGGAGTCCATCCTGCGCCGTTTCGGCGTGCGCGGTGGCTGCTGAAGCCGTTGCGGTGTGCCGGGCCATCTGCTTAAGACCGCCGCGTGGTATCCCCAGGTGGAATGATGATCGTGTCACGGTCTGAATCGGAGCTCTGCCATGCAAGCCAGCGTTGTCATCCAGCCTTTCTTTGACGAGGCCACCCACACCATCACCTACCTGGTCTCCGATCCGGAGACGAGACAGGCCGCCGTGATCGATCCCGTGCTGGATTACGACCCCCGCAGCGGCAAGGTGTCCACGGGGTCGGCCGACCGCGTGCTGGCCGCCGCGCATGAAGGGGGACTGCAGATCATCTGGATCCTCGAAACCCATGCGCACGCCGATCACCTCAGCGCCGCGCCGTATGTGCAGCGGCACACGCGTGCGCCAGTGGCCATGGGCGAGCACATCACCCAGGTGCAGGCCATCTTCCGGGACGTTTTCAATCTGAACGACGTGTCGGGCGATGGCCGCGAGTTCGACCACCTGTTCCGCGACGGTGAAACCTTCGCGCTGGGGGGGCTGACGGTGGAAGTACTGCACACCCCGGGCCATACCCCGGCCTGCGTGTCCTACCGGATTGGCGATGCCGTGTTCGTGGGCGACACTTTGTTCATGCCGGACTACGGCACCGCGCGGGCGGACTTCCCGGGGGGTGACGCGGCCGTGCTGTACCGGTCGATCCAGCGCCTGTTGGCACTGGCGCCCACGACGCGGCTCTTCATGTGCCACGACTACCTCGCGCCTGGGCGCGACGTCCGAGCCTGGGAGAGCACCGTGGCTGAGCAGCGCGCGCGCAACATCCATGTGCACGTCGGCGTGAGCGAGGCGCAATTCGTGGCCCTGCGTCGACGGCGCGATGCCACGCTCGCCGCGCCGACCCTGCTGCTGCCGTCCATCCAGGTCAACATCCGGGCGGGCCGCCTGCCCGCCGCCGAGGACAATGGCGTGTCTTACCTCAAAATCCCTCTGAAGCTGCCTGCATGACCCCGCCTGCCTTGAACGTCGTCGCGCGCCGCAACATGACCTTGCTGATCGCCGCGCAGTCCCTGGGCGCCGCTTCGGCGCCCATCATCATTTCTCTCGGAGGGATCGTGGGACAGATGCTGGCCAGCCGTCCCGCCTTGGCCACCTTGCCGGTGAGTCTCTACAACCTAGGGCTGGCCTTGTCGACCTTGCCCGCGGCCTTCCTGATGCGCCGCCTGGGGCGACGCGCGGCTTATGTGCTGGGTGCGCTCGTGGCGGTGCTGTCTGCGGGCGTGGCCGCGACGGGAATCGTGCAAGGCAGTTTTCTGCTGTTCTGCCTGGGCACGGCCCTCGCAGGCTATTACGGAGCCAATGTGCAGAGCTACCGCTTCGCGGCGGCCGATGCCGTGGCGCCATCACAACGTGCCCAGGCCATCTCGCTCATCATGATCGGAGGCCTGCTGGCCGCCATCATCGGACCGCAGACCGTGATCTGGACGCGCGAGGCCTGGCCTGGCGCGCCCTTCGCGGGCAGCTTCGTGGCGCAGGCCGCGCTGGCACTGCTGGCCTTGCCTCTGTTGCTGGCGCTGCGCATGCCACGGGGTCTGGCGACCACTTCCGCAAGCGGGGCGTCAGGCGATGTCGCGAGGTCGGTGGTAGAGGTCGCGCGCAACCCGCGTTTCATCGTGGCCGTCTCGGCCGGCGTGGTGTCCTACGGTTTGATGGCCTTCATCATGACGGCGGCGCCCATGGCCATGGTGGGTTGCGGCCACACCGTGGGCGAGGCGGCGCTGGGCATCCAGTGGCATGTGCTGGCCATGTTCGCGCCCAGTTTTTTCACGGGGCGCCTGATCGTGCGCTTTGGCAAGACCCAGGTCACCGCGGCAGGCCTGCTCTTGATTGCAGCGTCTGGGCTGCTCGCGCTGGCCGGACTGGAGTTGCTGCACTTCTGGGGCTCGCTGGTGCTGCTGGGCCTGGGCTGGAACTTCGGCTTTGTCGGCGCCACGGCGCTGCTCACGGATGCATACCGCCAGGACAATCCGTCTGAACGGGCCAGGGTGCAGGCCTTCAACGATTTTCTGATGTTCGGCGTGGTGGCCCTGGCCTCCTTTGGCTCGGGCAGTCTGTTGGGCAGCGCGGGCTGGAATGTCATCAATGCCCTGATGCTGCCCTTGATCGCCATCGCGCTGGCCCTGTTGGCCTGGGGTGCCCGCGTGAACCGGGAGTCGTCCCGCTCGGCCTGAGCACGGTCGATGAAGGACAGCGTGGTGGTCGAGAGGCCGTGGTCAGGCAGGCGCCGTCTCACGCCCCGGTCGACGGGCCGTAGCTCAAGGCGCCCGCCCGTCCCCAGAACACACGGTACATGAAGATGGTGTAAGCGATGATGGCGGGCAGGGTGATGGCAACACCGATCAGCAGGACTACCAGCGACTCGGTCGCGCTCGCCGCCTGCCAGACCGTCAGCCGGTCCACCACGATGTAGGGGTAGAGGCTGTAGGCCAGACCGAAGAAGGCCAGTACGAAGACGATGACGGTGGCGACGAAGACAATCCAGCCGTAACCGGCCTCCACCACGCGCGGGCGGTGCAGCACCAGCCAGGCCGCGGCCAGAGCGGCGGCGCTGGCCAGCGGGATGGGCAGCAGGGCGAAGAACTCAGGCAGCACGAACCACTTGGCATAGACCGCCGGACTCGCCAGCGGCGTGGCGAGGGAAATCGCGCCCAGGGCCGCGGCCATGGGCCAGAACACACGCCGGCCCCAGGCCATGGCGCGCATGCGCAATTCGCCTTCGGTCTTCATCAGCAGCCAGCCGGCGCCCAGCAGGGCATAGGCCGTGGGCAGCGTGATGGCGATGCCGACCGAGAACAGCAAGGCGAAGGGAGCGGTGTCGAAGCCGGTCAGGTAGCTGCCCAGCATCCAGCCTTGGGCCAGCGAAGCCAGCAGAGAGCCCAGCGCGAACAGGCGGTTCCACAGCGTCTTGTGGCCGGCGGGTGCCTTGACCCGGAAATCGAAGGCCACGCCGCGCAGGATCAGGCCGATCAGCATCAGCGCCACCGGCAGGTACAGCGCCGAGAGCACGATGCCGTGGGCCAAGGGAAAGGCCACCAGCAGCACCCCCACGCCCAGCACCAGCCAGGTTTCGTTCGCGTCCCAGAACGGGCCGATGCTCGACACCATCAAGTCTTTCTCGGCATCGTTGGCGAAGGGCAGCAACAAGCCGACCCCGAGGTCGTAGCCGTCGAGCACGACGTAGACCAGCAGCGCCAGACCCATCACGGCCATGAAGATCAAGGGGAGCACAGTGGCCCAGTTCAGCGGCAGACCCATGGTCGTTTCCTTCTCAGGCTTGTTGTGTTCGGGCCACGGCGGGTTGCGTTGCGCCGGGCGGGGGGGAAGCGGGGGCAGGGTGTTCGGCCATGTACTTCAGAACACCGACGTAGGCCAGCAGCAGCAGGGCGTAGACCAGCAGATAGGCCACCAGCGTGGTCGCGACCATGCCCGTGGCGTGGTCGGCCACGACGTCGGCCGTGCGCAGCAGGCCGTAGACGATCCAGGGTTGGCGACCGATCTCGGTCACGTACCAGCCCGCCAGCGTGGCCACCCAGCCGGAGAAGGTCATGGCCGCCAGCGTCCAGAGCCAGTAGCGGGGCAGCCCGGCGCTGCCGACCCGATACAGCTTCCAGGCCGAGAGCCAGGCCACGGCCAGCATCAGCAGGCCCAGGCCGACCATCACGCGGAAGCTCCAGAAGACCGGGGCCACCGGCGGGTGTTGGCCGGGGAAGGCCTCCAGACCCTGCAGTTCTGCGTTGGCGTCATGCGCGAGGATGAGGCTGGCTCCCTTGGGAATCTGCACGGCGTACAAGGTGCGGCCTTCCTTTTCGCTGGGCCAGCCCAACAAGGTGAGGGGCGCGCCGCGTTCGGTGTGCCAAATGCCTTCGATGGCGGCGATCTTGGCGGGTTGGTGGGCCAGGGTGTTGAGGCCGTGCAGGTCCCCCATCCAGATCTGCAACGGGATGGCGACGGCCGCCGTCACGATGGCCGTGCGCAGGGCTTTGTGCGTGCCCGGCGTGGCCGTGCGGCGCAGCAGTTGCCAGGCGCTCAGTCCGGCCATCAGAAAGGAGGCCGTCAGCGCCGAGGCGAGCAGCTTGTGGCCCAGGCGGTAGGGGAACGAAGGATTGAAGACGATGGACCACCAGTCCTGTGCGTGGAAACGGCCATCGATGAGGGTGTAGCCTGCAGGGGTCTGCATCCAGGAATTGAGCGCCAGGATCCAGAAGGCCGACAGCGTGGTGCCCAGCGCCACCAGCAGCGTGGCGATGAAATGCGTGCGTTCCGAGACCCTGCCTCGCCCGAACAGCATGATGCCCAGGAAAGTGGCTTCAAGGAAAAAGGCCGTGAGCACCTCATAACCCAGCAGAGGCCCAGCGATGTTGCCGGTGCGCTCCATGAAACCGGGCCAGTTGGTGCCGAACTGGAAACTCATGGTGATGCCCGAGACCACGCCCAGCGCGAAGGTCAGGGCGAAGACCTTGGTCCAGAAGAAATAGGCCTGCTCCCAGGCCAGTGCGTTCGCGCTCTCGGCGCCCTCGCGCCGGGTGGCGAGGGACTGGCGGATGCGGAAGAACAGCAACAGCCAGCACAAGGCGATGGTGATGGTCGGAAAAAGAATGTGAAAGCTGATGTTGGCTGCAAACTGTATGCGCGAGGCGAGCAGGGCGTCCATGGTCATTTCCTCCGGTTGTCCGGATCACGTCGGGGCGCACGTCCCGTCACGCGGTCCTTGAATTCGAGCACCTTGGTCACGGCGCTGCCCATGCCCATGAGCTGCAGCGCGGTTTCGTTGCTCAGTTTCTGCACGTCGTCAAACCAGGTCATGAGCCGGTCGATCAGCTCGTGCATTTGGCGCATGCGTTCCTGGGCGTGGCGTTCGGCCTCGCTGCCGGGCTCTTCCAGCAGGGCCATGCGCAGCATGGACAGCGTGGGCTCGATCTCCCGGCGGCGGCGCTCCTCGGCCAGCACGCGGAAGATTTCCCAGACATCGGCTGGCGCCTCGAAGTATTCGCGACGATCCCCGGGCTGATGGCGAAGGTAGACCAGCCGCCAGGCTTGCAGTTCCTTCAAGCCCATGCTCACGTTCGAGCGGGAAAACTCCAGCGTCTCGGCGATGTCGTCCGCATTCAGCGGGCGTTGAGAAATGAAGATGAGCGCATAGATCTGGCCCACCGTGCGGTTGATGCCCCAGCGACTGCCCATTTCGCCGAAATGCGAGACGAACTGCCGTGAGAGCGGTGCGAGGGGTTGCTTGTCGGGCATGGCGGCATTCTGTCATGACTTTGCTGAATTTTCAGTAAATACTGAAAATTCATGACGCCAGAAAGGGCATGAATGCCCGCCTGGACCGGCTCAGGCGTAGGCTTCGACGCGGTCCCTGCCGGATTGCTTGGCCCGGTACATAGCCTCGTCCGCGCGTTTCAGGCAAGTCTCGATGTCGAGGTCGTCGCCCTGGAACTGGGTCACGCCCGCGCTGAAACGTACCGGCAGCAGGTGGTCGATGACGGGCAAGGGCTGGTCCGCCATGGCCAAGCGCAGGCGTTCGGCCAGCAGCGTGGCGCCAGCCAGCGCCGTGCTGGGCATGAGGATCACGAACTCCTCACCACCGATGCGCGCGAGCAAGTCGCTGTCACGCAAGCGGCCGCGCACCACGGCGCTGAACTGCTTGAGGGCTTCGTCACCATAGGCGTGGCCGTACTGGTCGTTGATTTGCTTGAAGTGATCCAGGTCCACCAGCATCAGGGAAAGGGGAAGCTGATGCCGGCGGCTGCGCGTGCATTCCTGGTCGGCGCGTTCCAGGAAATAGCGTCGGTTGGCCGCGCCGGTGAGTGCGTCGTAACGCGCGAGTCGGACCAATTCGGCCTCGTGCTGCTTCTGCGCGGTGATGTCACGGAAGAACCAGGCCCGGCCCATGTAGCGCTGCTGGCCATCGCGCAGCACGGTGGATTGACGTTCCAGGGTGCGACCGTCCTTGAGGGTGATCTCGCAACGGTCGGCCTGTTCCGGGTGGTCGTACAGCTGTTGAACGCGTGCCAGGTAGGCC
Source organism: Hylemonella gracilis (assembly GCF_004328645.1). Lineage (GTDB taxonomy): Bacteria > Pseudomonadota > Gammaproteobacteria > Burkholderiales > Burkholderiaceae_C > Hylemonella > Hylemonella gracilis_B. The sequence goes on along the minus strand of NZ_CP031395.1, from coordinate 3,379,943 downwards.
TCGGGGTTCTGGATCTGGTCCAGCACCCGCGTCAGCAGGGTCTGGTCGGCGCCGCCCTTGATCGAGGGGGCCGGGTCGTCCGTTCGCGCCAGGCGCGGGCTCAGGTTCCAGATGGTGAGGAAGGGGAGGTTGTGGGACAGAACCTCTCCCTTTTCGTCCACGACCAGCACGCCATCCGGCGAAATGTCATAGATGGCCTGGAGCAGTGTGGGTTGGCTGCTCGCCGCGGTCACGGCTGCCTCGACGGTCAGCTTCAGTGGCGCCGTAGGCACAGGCGGCTGTAGGTGCGAACTGGAATCCAAGTCAAACTCCCTGTGCGGCCTGCGAGCGAGGCCAAGTCCATGTCCCGCAGCGTGGGCGGGGGGTGCACATATTAGAGTTTGCCCTGAAAGGGTCCTGAGTAGCCGAGTAAATCAGTCGGCTATCGAGGTGGCTTCACTGCACCAAGCTGAGCAAGGTATTGAAAGGGCTGAGCAGATCGATCCAGCGCGTGTTCTGCAGTACGGGCAGGAGCGAATTGCGACCGATGAACCAGATGGCGGCGAGTCCCATGGCCCAGAACAAGGTCATCAACAGGTTTTGTGGGAACCTCCGGCTCAGGCGCACTCGGCGGATGTTGATGTTCCACAGCCAGAGCGTCGGAACGGCTGCCAGCAGACCCAGGCACAGGAGGTGTTGCCACCACGGACGACGGCTGATGTGCGTGATCAGCGTGCCCAGGTTGTCATGCAGGTGGGCCGCATCCAGCAGCAGGGCGGTCTGTCCCGTCCAGAGTAGTTCCGTGTTGAGGGCGGTCAGCCACAGCAGTACGGTGATGACCAGCTTGAGCAGGGGTGCCCAGTTCACCACCGTCAGCAGCAACCCCAGGGATGTGAAGCAGAGCAGGCCGAAATAGAGGCTCAGACTAAAAATGCCGTGTCCCGCCAGAGCCGCTTCGGGCGCACGGGCAAGCTCCCGCCACAAGGGCAGATTGCCGGCCACGGTGATCCAAAAGCTGATGAGTACCAGCACCGTGGTCGGGTGCCAGGATGAGCGTTGCGCCGCCGGAGAGATGGACGATTGCGCGAATTCAGTGACGTGAAAGAGCCGCAGAGCCATGGCGGGTCATTGTGGGCCCGTTCACGCAACTTGCCTACGGCTTTGGGGTAACAAGGCGTTACCCTGCCCAGGGAGCGTCATGCGCGAGTCACGGGTAAGGGTATGCGAGCCACCGCCGTCAGCACGGGCTCGGAGCAGGAGGAGCATCAAGTCCTGCTTCGAGCCACTCGCCTCGCGACGGCGGTCGCGCTCGTCGCTATCAGCTAAAGAAGCTGCGCAACCGATCGGCCCAGCCGCCCTGGCTGGGCGAATGCTTGGCGCCACCTTTTTTCAGCAGATCGTCCAGCTCGCGCAGCAGCTTGCGCTGGGCCTCGGTGAGCTTGACTGGCGTCTCCACGCTGATGTGGCAATAGAGGTCGCCCGGGTAGCTGGAACGCACGTCCTTGATGCCTTTGCCCCGCAGGCGGAACTGTTTGCCGGTCTGAGTGCCTTCGGGGATGTCGATGGCCGCCTTGCCTTGCAAGGTCGGTACCTCGATCTCGCCGCCCAGCGACGCCGTCACGATGCTGATGGGCACGGTGCAGTGCAGGTCATCGCCATCGCGTTCAAAGATGTCATGCTTCTTGATCCGGATTTCGATGTACAGATCACCCGGTGGGCCGCCATTGATGCCGGGTTCGCCATGGCCCGTGCTGCGGATGCGCATGCCGTCATCGATGCCGGCGGGGATCTTCACCTCCAGCGTCTTCTGGCGCTTGATGCGGCCCTGGCCAGCACAGGTGGGGCAGGGCTCAGGAATGATCTTGCCGGTGCCCTGGCAGTGCGGGCAGGTCTGCTGAACGCTGAAGAAGCCCTGGCGCATTTGCACTTGACCCGCACCGTGGCAGGTGGTGCAGGTCTTGACCTGGGTGCCCGGCTTGGCGCCGGTGCCGCTGCAGGTGGTGCAGCTGTCCCAGCTCGGAATGCGGATCTGCGCGTCCTTGCCGCGTGCCGCCTCCTCAAGCGTGATCTCCATGGCATAGCTCAGATCGCCACCACGGTAGACCTGCCGCCCGCCCCGCGCGCCACGCTGCTGACCGAACATGTCGCCGAAGATGTCGCCAAAGGCTTCCGCGAAACCTCCCGAGGCAAAGCCGCTGTCCGTGCCGCCGCGCATGTTCGGATCAACGCCTGCGTGACCGTATTGATCATAGGCCGCGCGTTTCTGCGCGTCCGTCAGCATCTCGTAGGCTTCCTTGGCCTCCTTGAACTTCTCCTCCGCCGCCTTGGCACCTTCGCCCTGGTTGCGGTCAGGGTGGTGCTTCATCGCCAGCTTGCGATAGGCCTTCTTGATGTCGTCCTCGCTGGCGCCTTTGGCGACACCCAGGACTTCGTAATAGTCACGCTTTGCCATCTGCTTGTTCCGATGTTCTTTCCAGCGAAACCGCCGCGTCGGCGCGCGGGACGGGCCCGTGCGCCGACGCGGCAGCGTCCACCGTCCAGGGCGACGATGTCCCGTCCATGGAGCCCGGACGGGCGTCGCCCCGCATCACTTGCGGACTTCCTTGACTTCGGCGTCCACCACGTTGTCGTCCTGGGGCCGCGACGCGCCTTGCGGCTCGGCCTTGTCCGACGCCTGCCCGGCGGCAGCGGACGCCCCTGCGGCGGCGGCCTGTTGTTCGGCATACAGCTTCTCACCCAGCACTTGGCTGGCCTTGAGCAGCGCCTCAGTCTTGGCATCGATGACTGCCTTGTCTTCGCCCTTGATGGCCTCTTCCACTTCCTTGATCGCTGTCTCGATTTCGGATTTTTCAGCCTCGGACAACTTACCGCCATGTTCGTCCAGGCTCTTCTTCACGCTGTGCACGGTGGCATCGGCCTGATTGCGGGCCTGGATGATCTCCAGCTTCTTCTTGTCCTCTGCCGCATTGAGCTCGGCATCCTTCACCATCTTCTGGATTTCCTCCTCGGACAGTCCCGAGTTGGCCTTGATGGTGATCTTGTTTTCCTTGCCGGTGCCCTTGTCCTTGGCGCTCACGTGCAGGATGCCGTTGGCGTCGATGTCAAAGGCCACTTCGATTTGCGGCAGGCCGCGCGGCGCTGGCGCGATGCCTTCGAGGTTGAACTCGCCCAGCGACTTGTTGCCGCTCGCCATCTCGCGTTCGCCCTGGTAGACCTTGATGGTCACGGCCGGCTGGTTGTCGTCGGCGGTGGAGAAGGTCTGCGCGAACTTGGTCGGGATGGTCGTGTTCTTGGCGATCATCTTGGTCATCACGCCGCCCAGGGTCTCGATGCCGAGTGACAGCGGGGTGACGTCGAGCAGCAGCACGTCCTTGCGGTCACCGCTCAGGACCTGGCCCTGAATGGCGGCGCCAACCGCCACGGCTTCGTCGGGGTTCACGTCCTTGCGAGGCTCCTTGCCGAAGAACTCCTTGACCTTGTCCTGCACCTTGGGCATGCGGGTCATGCCGCCGACCAAGATCACGTCCTGGATGTCACCCACGGCCACGCCGGCATCCTTGATGGCCGTGCGGCAGGGCGCGATGGTGCGATCGATCAGCTCTTCCACCAGGCTTTCGAGCTTGGCGCGCGTGAGCTTGATGCTCAGGTGCTTGGGACCCGAAGCGTCGGCCGTGATGTAAGGCAGGTTCACGTCGGTCGAGGTGCTTGAGGACAACTCGATCTTGGCCTTCTCGGCGGCTTCCTTCAGGCGCTGCAGGGCCAGCACGTCCTTGGTGAGGTCGACGCCGGACTCTTTCTTGAACTCGGTGATGATGTAGTCGATGATGCGCTGGTCGAAGTCTTCGCCGCCCAGGAAGGTGTCGCCGTTGGTCGACAGCACTTCGAACTGCATTTCGCCGTCCACGTCGGCGATCTCGATGATGGAGATGTCGAAGGTGCCGCCGCCCAGGTCATAGACGGCGATCTTGCGGTCGCCCTTGCCGTGCTTATCCAGGCCGAAGGCCAGCGCCGCGGCGGTGGGCTCGTTGATGATGCGCTTGACTTCCAGGCCGGCGATGCGACCGGCATCCTTGGTCGCTTGGCGCTGGGCGTCGTTGAAGTAGGCGGGGACAGTGATGACGGCCTCGGTCACGGGTTCGCCCAGGTAATCCTCGGCGGTCTTCTTCATCTTGCGCAGGACTTCGGCGCTGACCTGCGGGGGCGCCAGCTTCTTGCCGCGTACCTCAACCCAGGCATCGCCGTTGTCGGCCTTGGCGATGGTGTAGGGCATGAGGTCGATGTCCTTCTGGACCTCTTTTTCTTCGAACTTGCGGCCAATCAGACGTTTGACGGCGTACAGCGTGTTCCGGGGATTGGTGACCGCCTGGCGCTTCGCGGATGCGCCCACCAGCACTTCGCCATCTTCCTGATAGGCGATGATGGACGGCGTGGTGCGGGCGCCTTCGGCGTTCTCGATCACCTTGGTGCTGTTGCCCTCCATGATGGCCACGCACGAGTTGGTGGTGCCGAGGTCGATGCCAATGATCTTGGCCATGTGCTTACTCCTGGAATGGTGTGAAATTCGGATGAGGATTACTTGTGGATAAGTTGCCGGGTTTCAAGGCCTCACTTGGGCGCGGCCACCGTGACCAGGGCCGGGCGCAGCACGCGATCTGCAATCGTGTAACCCTTCTGCAGCACGCTCACCACCGTGTTGGCTTCCTGTTCGGCCGGCACCATGCTGATGGCCTGGTGTTGATGCGGATCGAACTTCGTGCCGGGCGCGGGGGCGATCGCGATCACTTTGTTGCGCTCCAGCGCTGCGGCCAATTGGCGCAGCGTCGCCTCGGCGCCTTCGCGAATCTGGGCGGGCGTGGCGTCTTTGATGGCCAAGCCGGCTTCCAGGCTGTCGGCCACGGGCAACAGGCTTTCGGCGAAGGCTTCAATGGCGAATTTGCGCGCCTTGGTGATTTCCTCTTCCGCCCGGCGCCGGGCATTCTGCACGTCGGCCTGCGCGCGCAGGTACTGGTCGGCCAGTTCGGCACTCTTGGCTTGCAACTCGGCCAACTCGGCATGCGCCAGGGCCAGCGGATCGGTATTCAGATCAGCGGTGCTGTTCTCGGAAGAAGGCGTGGCTTGAGGGTCGGTCATCGGTAAAAAGAAGGCAAAAGAAAACAATAGCCGCCCAAATGGGGCGGCTTTCATATTTTCAAGGGCTTGATCGACCTTAATCGCCGAAAAAAGGCCGGATTTTGTCTCCAAGTGCTCCGCAGGAGGCGGCCAGACCTGCCGCCCCGGAGGCGGGGTCAACCCGCGAGCGACAGCAGCTCGATCTCGAACTTCAGCGTCGAATTGGGCGGAATCACACCACCCGCGCCGAGCAAGCCATAACCGAGGCCCGGGGGAATGATCAGCGTGCGCTTGCCGCCCACCTTCATGCCGTTGACACCTTGGTCCCAGCCTTCGATGACCATGCCCGAGCCCAGGGCGAACTCGAAAGGCTCCTTGCGGTCATGGCTGGAATCGAACTGTGGCCCCTGCTGGCCATTCTTGTAGAGCCATCCGGTGTAGTGCACCGTCGCGGCCAAGCCGCGACGTGCGGCCGGACCTTCGCCAACAACGGTGTCTTCATATTGCAGGCCGCTCGGGGTGGTGATGAATGCCATGGAAGTCCTTCAGATCCGGGAGAGCGAGTACCCCTGGGGACAGGGGCGCTCCGTTTTTGATAGCTTGTCTGCAATTATGCCATTCTGGGGTTATCCCTGTTACATATTGTTGTAACTCCGATGCCGCTGTCAGGTGGCCAAGGTGCGGCGGGATCCGGGGCGGGCTCGTGTCAGGGCGCTGGCCCGCTGCCTTGCTCCAATCGCCTCAGTTCGTCCAAAGTATTGAGGTTCGCAAAAGCGAGGGGGTCGTCTCCTGGCAGCCCCCCGTAGGGGAGGTGCACGCACCGGTGCTGCTGGGTCCAGGCTTCCACTTTTCCATGACCTGCGCGGAGGTAGCGATCCAGACTGTCGCGCAGCGATGCGGCGACCAGGCAAAAGGCCGGCTGCGGCCGATCGGTCACCGGCAGGGCGATCTCAGCCTCTTGTTCCAGGGCCGCGCGAAGCAGCCGTGACGCCAGGTCGGTGGGGAAACGGGGCGCGTCGCAGGGCACCGTCAGTAGCCAGGGCGTCTGGGCCCGCATGAGTCCACTCAACATGCCTGCCAGCGGACCTGGGAAACCGGGCAGCGGATCCGACCAGACGGGGACGCCGTAAACCTCATAGGCGGAAAGATGGCGGTTGGCGCTGATGGCCACCGCCGCGACTTGGGGGCGCAAGCGCCGCAGGGCATGCAGGATGAGTGGCTCGCCCTGAAAGGGCTGCAGGCCCTTGTCCACGCCGCCCATGCGGCTACCACGCCCACCCGCCAGGACCAGTCCGGTGATTTTCAGCTTATCCACCGATGTAACTCATCTCGATGCGGGGCCGCGCGCCGGCTGTGGACTCAGCCGGCAGCGATGCACGCAACTCTGAGTATCGGTCTGCGCGTTGCTGCCAGATGCCAGCGATGGCAGCGGCGATGTCCTGATCGCTCGCGCCCGCGCGCAGCAGGCCACGCAGATCATGGCCCTGATGGGCGAAAAGGCAGAGGTAGAGCTGGCCTTCAGTGGAGAGCCGGGCGCGGTTGCAGTCGCCACAGAAGGCGTGGGTCACGCTGCTGATGAAGCCGACCTCGGCACTGCCATCGGCGTAGGCCCAGCGCTCGGCGGTTTCGCCGGGCGCGGCGCGTTCCAGAGGCGCGAGCGTCGGCAGCAGCCCGTCCCCTGCGGCTCGTTGCAAGCGCCCCAGCACCTCGGTGCTGGGCAACACTTCGTCCATGCGCCAGCCGTTGGTGGCGCCCACATCCATGTACTCAATGAAGCGCAGGGTCAGTCCTTCGCGCTGGAAGTGCCGTGCCATGGGCAGAATTTCATGGTCATTGACCCCCCGCTTGACCACCATATTGATCTTGAGCGGCCCTAAGCCCACCGCACGTGCGGCATTGATGCCTTCCAGCACGCTGGCCACCGGATGGTCCACATCATTCATCTGACGGAAGATGGCGTCGTCCAGTGCGTCCAAGCTGATGGTGGCCCGACGCAGTCCGGCCGCCTTCAGCGCGGCAGCTTTGCGTGCCAGCAGGGTACCGTTGGTGGTGAGGGTGAGTTCCAGGGGCTGACCTTCCAGGGTGCGGATGTCAGCCAACTGCTCGATCAAGGCTTCGATGTTCTTGCGCAGCAGGGGCTCGCCGCCGGTCAGACGGATCTTGCGCACGCCGAGCGTCGCGAAGGCCCGGGCCAGACGTGAGATTTCCTCGAAGGTCAGCAGGTCGCTGTGCGGCAGATAGGGGTAGTCCTTCGTGAAGACTTCCTTGGGCATGCAATAGCTGCAGCGGAAATTGCAACGGTCCGTGACACTGATGCGCAGGTCGCGTAGCGGACGACCCAGCCGGTCATGCGGCAGGCCGGGGGCGATCGCCATGGGCCACGCGCCCTGCGTTGCTACCGGGGCGCGATGGTCAAGGATGGGAATGACGCGTGGGGGGGCATGAGGTGTGGTTAGATCGGGCGCGATACCGCTTTGGGTCAATTGTGCAGTGCTATCGAGTTTCGGACTCGGCGGGACAAAATAGCCATCGCGGGTGGCAAGAAATCGCAGCGCATGAATGGAAGGGCCGTACTGCCGTGACCTGTTGGAGGATCGGAATTTGCTTGCGAGGGCCATTTTTCCCCACGGAGACGGCCTTGGTGGCTCATTCCAGCGCATGAAGTTTCCCCCGTTTTTTCGCGTCGAACGGGCCTGCATGCTTGGTGCTTTCCCTGCACTGACGCTGGTGCACCTCTTGGCTTTGAAGCCTTCCATCGTCTCGGCCGCCGAGCCGATGCCCAGTCCCGCGTTGCACGCATCCGAATACGTATCTGGCTCCCGGCAACAGGAGGCTTTACCGGGGTTGTTGCCTTCGGAGCGGGATTATCTGGACGTGCAGATGCCCGTGGTGCTTTCGGTTTCGCGCCTGCCTCAGAGACCCGACGAAATTCCTGGCGCCGTGACTGTCATTGACCGTCGGATGATTCAGGCCAGCGGCGCACGGGACGTGGTGGACTTGCTGCGACTGGTGCCGGGTTTTGCCGTTTCCAATTCCTACGAAGATGGGACTGCCGCGGGCAGTTACCACAGTCAGATTCGGACCACTTTTCCGAATCAGATGCAGCTCATGGTGGATGGTCGTTCGGTTTATTCGCTCTACTTGGCCGGCAGTACGGGGCCTGGCTTGCAGACGGTCGCGCTGGATGACATCGAGCGCATAGAAATCTATCGCGGCTCCAATTCCGCCGCTTACGGCGCACGTGCCTTCCTCGGCAGCGTCAATATCGTCACGCGCGACCTGGCGGAAACGCAGGGTGTGATGGCACGCGTCACGCGCGGGGTGGGTGAGCACGGCGCGGGTGTGGAGGATTGGGGTCTGCGTCTGGGTGGGAGCGGAGAGGCCACCCGGATGCATGATCTGGGCATGACCGGTTGGCGCCTGAGTGCCGATCGCCGACGTGATGACAATCTGCGAGGCACCAGTGGACCCCTGACAGTGCAGCGTCTCAATCTGCGCGCGGACCTGAACGCCAGCATGCGGGATCAGGTGGAGTTGCGGGCGGGGCAAAGCCAGATCGCCTATTGGCTGGGTTGGGAGGACCAACTTCCTGGTCCGCATACGCGCACCTTCACCACGCGATATGCACAGATCGATTGGCGCCGTACCCTGGACGAGGATCATGATCTGCTGGTGCAGCTCTCCCATACGCATGAGGACGTGGATGAGTTGGTGGCGTTCAATTCGCCCTCGCCCATCACGGGCCAGATGCATGACAACATTCCTTGGAATTTCAGTGGGCAAGCACGCAGCACCAATTTGCTGGCCCAGAACACGGTACGTCTCGACGCGATGTTGCGCGTGGTCTGGGGTGGGGAGGTGCGACGTGAGGAAACCATTTCCGAGCCGCTTTACGGCACCACCGAAGGATTCGTCGAGGACTTCACCCGCCTGTTTGCCAATGTCGAATGGCATTTCGCAGAAGACTGGCTGCTGAACGCGGGTGTGCTAGCCGAGCACAGCACCTTGGTTGACGATGACGAAGTTGCGCCGCGGCTCATGGTCAATTGGCATGCAGCCGACCTGGGGACGGTCCGGCATACCGTGCGCGCGGGCAGGTCGCGCGCGTTCCGTTCGGTCAGCGTTTTTGAGCGCAACGCAAATGTCCGCTTTCGGGATTCGGAGACGGGTCAAGACCTTGGTTATTTGTACGACGCCTCGTTGGGCAATCCTGCAAGAGCGGAGCGCATCGATGTGAAGGAACTGGGCTGGTTGGCGGAAAGCGGGTCCATCTTCAGTTTCGATCTGCGCGTGTTTGAGGAACATCTGCGCGACGTGGTGGTGGATAAATTCGCGCCGAAGCCGGGAGGCGTGGCCGACGGTGACCCTAAAGTGTTCACCTACGTCAATGGGCAGAGCTTCGACGTGCGGGGTGCGGAAGCCCAATTGCGCTGGAAACCCTGGCGGGGAGCGCAATTGCACTACACCCGGACGTCATTCGAGAGTGGGCAGCGCATGAGCATGTCGCAAAGTTCGGAAGGGCGTCCGGTGCCTGGCCATCGCAGCCAAGGATTGCTCTACATCCAACGTCTTCCCTGGGGGGTGAGCGCCAGCCTATTTGGCTACGAGATGGGCGACCGCATCTACCCGAACGCCGTTGCAAAAGCGCCGCCCTATAGCCGGGTGGACGCGCGATTGGCCAAGACTTTGCGTCTGGACGACCGTTGGTGGGCAGGTCGACAAGCTGAACTTTCGATGACCTGGCAGAACATCGATGGCGACGACGCTGACCACAGCAAAAAGTATCCGCAATATTTTCAGCGTCGGGTTTTTGTCGCGCTGCAACTGGGGTATTGAGTCGACACGATGCAATTGGCGTGCAACGCGCCGTCATTTGCGCGCGATGGCGCGCGCCGAGACCGCATCCGACCGTGGATTTGCCCAGGCACCACGTTCACCAGATCGTGCAGGGGGAGTGAATTCCAGACGGGCTAGGGCAAAATCAGCCGAACGGGGAAATGTGGAGGTCACGGTTCTGTTTCCGCGCTCATAAAGTTTTTGCCTTCTCACTCACATGCCTCGTCCGTTCCGTGCTTTCCTTGCATTGGCAATGCTGGTGGGTCTGGCCTTCAAGACTTTCGCGGCGTCGGGTTCCGAGTACCCGTCCGAGCTGGACCCAGCCACGCCTGAATCCGCACGGGAGGCCGATCAATCGCGGGTCGATTCGCCGCCACGGCTGCTCTCCGAGCAGGACTACCTGGAGCCACAGGTGCCCGTGGTGCTGACCGTTTCACGTCTTCCGCAACGACTTGACGAGGTGCCGGGTGCCGTCACGGTGATCGACCGGGAGACCATCCGCGCCAGCGGAGCGCGGGACGTAGCCGATCTGTTGCGCATGGTGCCGGGATTCTCGGTGTCCAACTCCTTCGAGGAAGGCGCATCTGCAGGCAGCTACCATGGCCTGCGATCCACCTTTCCGAACCAGATGCAATTGCTGGTGGATGGTCGTTCGGTCTATTCCCTGCACTTGGGCGGTAGCGTGGGGCCGGGTCTGCAGACCGTGGCGCTCGACGATATCGAGCGCATCGAAATCTTCCGAGGCCCCAACTCCGCCACCTATGGGGCGAGGGCGTTCCTGGGCAGCATCAACATCATCACCCGTGATCTGGTGGATACGCAGGGCGTGGTGGCGCGTTTCACGCGAGGCGTGGGCAGCAGTGGTGCTGGCGTGAACGACTGGGGCGTGCGATTGGGTGGCGTCGCGGGTGGGAGCGCCGTCCCGGCCTCGGGCGACGAAGGTATGGGCATCGGCGTTACGGGTTGGCGGCTGAGCGCTGACCAGCGATTGGACGATGGACTGAGGGGCGCGGGTGGGCCGGTCGAGGTGCAGCGCATCAATGTGCGCGCTGACGCAAACTATAGTGAGACGGACCAACTGAGCTTTCGGGCCGGACAAAGCCGGATCGAAAGCTGGCTTGGGAAATACTACGACTTCCCGGGCTTGCACACGCGCGGCATCACCACTTCGTATGCCCAAGTGGACTGGAACCGCAATCTGGACGACAACGCCGACCTGTCGGTGCAGCTGTCCCATACCGACGAGCGCGTGGAAGAGCGGGAGCGGGGCACCATGCCCTATCCGCCGCAAGGCCTGGACGGCGAAGGAGTCCTGTACGACCGCAGCGGGCGCACCAGCAGCACCAACTTCCTGGTCCAGCAGACTCGACGTCTCAGTCCCGCGCTGCGTGGGGTGTGGGGAGGAGAATTGCGGCGCGAAACGTCCGACTCCTATGCCTTGTACGCCACGAACCAGCCTTATGTGGAGGATTTCACTCGCCTGTTCGGGAATGTCGAATGGCATTTATCCGATGACTGGCTGCTTAACGCAGGAGCACTGATTGAGCGCAGCACCATGACCCGGGACTATGAAACCGCCCCTCGCCTCATGCTCAACTGGAATGTGGGCCAAACAGGGGCGGCGCGGCACACGCTGCGCACCGGCGTTTCCAGAGCCTTCCGTCCGGCGAGCATGTTCGAGCGCAAGGCCGATGTGCGATATCACGATCCGCAAACGGATGAGGAAATCGGTTATGAGTATGACGCGGCCCTGGGTGATCCATTGCGGCCGGAGCGTGTTGACAGCGTCGAACTTGGGTGGCTGGTGGATGCCGGCGCCGCCCTGAGTTTTGATTTGCGCCTGTTCCAGGAGCGCGTGCATGACGTGATCGTGGATCAGCGCGCCACCAAGTCCGGGGGCCAGTTGGCGAGACGCGGCAGGGTCTTCACATATGCCAATGGCGAGGATTTCGATCTGCGCGGCGCGGAAGCGCAAATGCTCTGGCAGCCCTGGCGCGGCGCTCAACTGCGTTATGCCCACGCGCAATTCACGAGTGAGCGAGTGATCGGGCGCTCGGAATCGCCCGAACATCGAAGTCACAGCTTGCTTTTTGCCCAGCGCCTCCCTGGCGGCTGGAGCTTCAGCGTCTGGGACTACTACATGGATCGGCGCATCTATCCAAACAATATCGAGGTCGCGCCATCCCAGAGCCGGGTGGACATGCGCCTGGCGAAGGCCGTGAACCTGGGCAGTGTCACGGGCATGGGTCGTCAGGCGGAATTGGCGTTGACGGTGCAGAACATGGACGGACCTGACGCGGACGACGTGCCCGAGATCCGTTTTCAGCGTCGCGTCTACCTGACCTTGCAAATGGGTTATTAACAGTCGTGATGAAGCTGTGCCCGCACCCTGACTACGTGAAGGCCATCCGGGTCACGCGCGGGTGTTTGCTGGCAGGGGTGTACTGCCTGACCAGCGCATTCGCGCAGCCTGTATCGCCCTTGCCGCATCTGACTCCCGTGACAGTGGCCGTTTCCAGCGGTACGGGCGCGGCGTATGAGCAGGCCGCGCAGGCTCTGGAACGATCGTTGGCCCAGGCCCTGCGACAGGACGGCAAGACGCCTATTTTTGTCCGCGTGGATGCACAGGACGAGACCGCAGCGCTGAAGTCGTCGTTGCCTGCGCCGCCGCGGCTCTACATCGCGCTCGGCGTGCAGGCCTGTACCCACCTGGCGCGGCAGACTCCGGCGGCGTTGGTTGGCGCGCCGGTGCTGTGCGCCTTGCTGCCGAGACAGAGCTTCGAGTACTTGCTGCGTGAAACAGGGCGACGCGCCGGACCGGATTTTTCCGCCCTGTACCTGAACCAGCCCCTGGCGCGTCAGCTGGATCTGATCCGTCTGGCCTTGCCCCAGGCGCGGCGCATTGGCGTGCTGGTGGGCGCCGGGCCGGGCGCCCAGCAAATGGAAGATCAGCTGACCGAATTGGCACGCGAGCGGGGTCTGCGCCTGGTCAGTGCTCGCCTTGGCACGAGCGACCCCATCTTTCCTGGCCTGAAGCAGGTCCTGGACGAATCCGACGTGTTGCTGGCCATGGCCGATCCGCAGATCTACAACAGCCATACCATCCAGAACATTCTGTTGGCCTCTTTCCGCGCCAAGGTGCCGATGCAAGCCTTTTCACCCGCTTACGTACGCGCAGGTGCCCTGCTTGCGTTGTATGCCACGCCAGAGCAGATTGGCGCTCAAGTGGCCTCGCTGGTGCGTGACGCGTTGACCGAGCAGAACGGGAGAGCACGTGGCCTCGGACCGCCTCTGCACACGCAGTGGTTTGAAGTCAGCGTCAATGCGCACGTGGCGCGTTCCCTGGGCTTGCAACTGGACGCCGATGATCTGGCCGAGCGCCTGCGGCGCCTGGAGTCGAAAGCCGGGCAGGAACGCAAATCCTCGGCACCGCATTCGGACGCGCGCGACCGCTTGGCGCAGGTCGGCGTGCCGTGGGGGAGTTGGTGATGCGCGGACTTCGTCTCGCCCTTCCACCCGGCCTGCTGCGCTTCTGTTCGCGACATCTGTGCCGGTGGTCGCTGCGTCTGGTTCCATTCAGCCTCCTGCGAGATATCCGCGCGCGCATGGCGCTGGCCGCGATGCTGCCCGTGACGCTGGTGACTCTGGCGCTGTCGGGGGTGTTTCTGAGTGGTCGTTACGACGATCTGGACGAGGCGCACCAGCAATGGACCCGTACGCTCGCGCGTCAACTTGCCAGTGCCAGCGAATACGGTCTGTTTTCCGCCAACCTGGAGAATCTGCAGGCGCTCACCGCGGGCGCCTTGCGCGAGTCAGGTGTGCGCATGGCCCTGGTGCTCGATGCGCGGGGTCAGGTGTTGGCGGCTTCGGGCAGCGTTCGAGTTGATCCCGTCAGCCTCGCGCCGCGCATCGTCATGCGGCTGGAGGACATGTACCTGCCGCCGGACCTGTTGCCCCTGTCCGGGCGTGAATGGCGTTGGATCGATCCTTCCAGCGGGGACGAATTCCTGGTTCAGCCCGTGCGTTCGTCCCGTCTGCGGCTGGACGAGGTCTACGAAGGCGAGGAGACCTCCGGGGACCCGAGCGCGACCAGCGTGCTGGGGTATGTGCTGGTGGAAATCTCCCGCGAGGTCGTGGCCGAGCGCAGCCGCTTCATGCTGGGCATCGGTCTGGCCGTGATGGCTGGCGGGCTGCTGCTGGGGCTGCTCATGGCCTGGGGTCTGGGGCGTGGCGTGGTGGAGCCTGTGCTGAGGGTGTCGCGCATGATCGGCCGCATCGGGGCCGGGGATCTGTCGGTGCGTGGCGAATTGCGGCCCGATGACCCGCTGCGTGAGCTGCAGGCCGGTCTGAACCAGATGGCGCAACGTCTGCAGCGCCACCACGACGAATTGGAGCAGCGCGTGGCCCAGGCGACGAAGGAGTTGCGTGCGCGCAAGGAGGAAGCCGAGCTCGCGACGCAGGCCAAGTCCCGCTTCCTCGCGGCGGCCAGCCACGACCTGCGGCAGCCCATCCATGCCTTGGGCATGTTCGTTGCGCGCCTCACGCAGCTGCCCCATGATTCGGAAACACGTCGACTGATCGGCAATCTGGAAGCCTCGGTCCGCGCCATGCAGGACCTGCTGGACGCGTTGCTGGACGTGTCCCGGCTCGACGCCGATGCGGTGCAGGCGCAGATCCGGCCCGTGCCACTGGCGCCGTTGCTGGCGCAACTGCGTGGCGCGCTGCTGCCGGTTGCCCAGGACAAAGGCTTGCGGTTCAGGGTTCGCCAGTCGCGCGATGCGGACCTCTGGGTGCACACGGACCCCACGTTGTTGCATCGCATCCTCCTCAATTTGCTGAGCAATGCCTTGCGCTACACCGGAGAGGGTGGGGTGCTGCTCTCGTGCCGGGCGCGCCGCCCCCGGAACGGCGAGGAGGATGGCGTCACGCCAGTGGGCAAGGTGTTGATCGAGGTCTGGGACACGGGCGTGGGCATTGCGCCAGAGCACCAGGAGGACATCTTTCGGGAGTTCTATCAGATAGGCAACCCCGAGCGTGACCGCAGCAAGGGGCTAGGCCTGGGCTTGAACATCGTGCACCGCACGGCCCGTCTGCTGGGGCATCCTCTGCGCCTGACGTCCCGCTTGCGTCGGGGGACTCGGTTCACGCTGGAGCTCCCGCTCGCGCCCGAGGGTGAGCGTCAGTTTGTGCCGCCCACGGTGGAGCCCGCGCGCTCGCCCGATGATCTTCGGGGCTTGCGTGTGCTGGTGATCGAGGACGACGGTGCCTCGGCCCGGGCCCTGGATGATCTGCTGCAGTCCTGGGGTTGCACGGTGGCGGTGGTGGAGGGCCTGGGTGACGCGTTGGCGGTCATCGACGATGGCTTCGAGCCGGACGTGCTGTTGAGTGACTACCGCCTGCGAGCTGGCGAGAACGGGATGTGGGCAGTGCAGGGCGTGCGCCAGCACATGCGCAAGGAGGCCGATCCGCGACAGTTCCTGGACCGTGACTTGCCGGCGGCCTTGATGAGCGGAGATACCGACCCCGATCTGATTCAACTTTGTCGGGAAATCAGCCTGCCCTTGCTGCACAAGCCCGTGCGCCCCGCCAAGTTGCGCACCTTGCTGCGCCGCCTCAGCCGTCACCAGCCGCTGGACATGTAGGTGGTTCGGCGCCACCGCCGAAGCGGTGTCGCCGATTCAGAGATCGCCCGCCGAGGATAGCCCTGGGTCTTCCGTGCGGGGGTAGTAACCGTGCTTGCGCGCGGCCAGCACGGCTTGCGTTCGGGTGGCCACGCCGAAGCAACGCAGGATGTTGCTGACGTGGTTTTTCACCGTCTCATCCGAAAGATCCAACAGACGACCGATCTCCTTGTTGGTCAAACCGTCGAGCAGCAACAGCAGCACTTCCTCCTGTCGCGGGGTCAGGGCCGGAAGAACCGGTGCCATCGCGGGTGTCGGCGCGGCGGGCGAGCCGCCGGCCAGCACGAGGCGGGTCACGGAGAGCAGTTCGTCGCTCATGCCCGACTTGGTGAGAAATGCCGCGGCGCCGCGCTCCATGACTTGTTGGCGCACCCGCGGATTCACGGAACCCGACAACATGATGATGGGCAGATCCGGGTGACGGCGCGCGAAGACGTCCAGCGCTTCCAGCCCATTCATGTCGGGCAAATGGTAGTCCAGCAGCACCAGATCCAGATCGGATTCCCGGGCAAGGTCGAAGGCCTGAGCGCAGGAAGCCGCTTCCAGAACTTGGACCGGTTCCGCCAGAGGCGTCACGCCGGTGTTGTGGTCCAGGTCGGTGCCAGAGGCAGTTTCCAACCCACGCAGGACCTGGCGCAAACCTTCTCGAATCAGGGCGTGATCGTCAACGACGAGTATTTTCAATACGGACTCTCTTTGTGCGCAGGATTCGCATTTGGAATAGTCCTATTTTGCGACAAACACGGACCCCGCAGGTCAGCGTCCATTTTTTTGGCTCCGCGCCGCGTTGGCCGCGGTCCTTGCGGTCAGCTGGACGGCGGGCGTCTCCGCGCGATGGCGCGACGATCCATGTGTGAACGGCGGGAATGGTGCAAATCGCCGACGGCAGGCAGAGCACACCCGAATCCGGGGACGCGATGTGACGCTGTGCAGGCGAGACCCTGGGGCAGCGTCAGCGGCGGGTCCAGGGGCCTGGGCCTGCCCCGTGAGGGCAGGCGATGCGCTGCGCGCCTTAGCCGTGAAATTTCACCATCAGAGGCACGATGAGCAGCGCCACGATGTTGATGATCTTGATCAAAGGGTTCACGGCGGGGCCGGCGGTGTCCTTGTACGGGTCGCCCACGGTGTCGCCGGTTACAGCGGCCTTGTGTGCCTCGCTGCCTTTACCGCCATGATGGCCTTCTTCGATGTACTTCTTGGCGTTGTCCCAGGCGCCGCCGCCGGTGCACATGGAAATCGCGACGAACAGGCCGGTGACGATGGTGCCCATCAGCAGACCGCCCAGCGCCGCCGGACCGAGCACCAGACCGACCACGATGGGTACAACGACTGGCAGCAGGCTCGGGATCATCATTTCCTTGATGGCCGCGCCGGTGAGCATGCTCACGGCCGCACCGTACTCGGGCTTGGCCGTGCCTTCCATGATGCCCTTGATCTCACGAAACTGGCGCCGCACTTCGACCACGACCGCACCGGCCGCGCGGCCCACGGCTTCCATGGCCATGGCGCCGAACAAGTAAGGAATCAGGCCGCCGATGATGAGGCCGATGATCACCAGAGGGTCGGAGAGATCGAACTTGATGCTTTGGCCCAAGGCATCGAGCTTGTGCGTGTAGTCAGCGAACAGCACCAGGGAGGCCAGGCCGGCCGAACCAATGGCGTAACCCTTGGTGACGGCCTTGGTGGTGTTACCCACGGCGTCCAGCGGATCGGTGACGGCGCGCACGCTGTCAGGCAATTCGGCCATTTCTGCGATGCCGCCTGCGTTGTCGGTGATGGGGCCGTAGGCGTCCAGCGCGACCACGATGCCTGCCATGGAGAGCATCGCCATGGCGGCCACGGCCACGCCGTAGAGTCCCGCCAGCGTGTAGGACACCCAGATGGCCAGGCAGACGAAGATGACCGGCCAAGCCGTTGAGCGCATCGATACACCCAGGCCCGCGATGATGTTGGTGCCGTGGCCGGTGGTGGAGGCCTGCGCGATGTGACGCACGGGGCTGTACTGCGTTCCGGTGTAGTACTCCGTGATCCAGACCAGCAGGCCGGTCAGCACCAGACCCACGACGCAGGCACCGAAGAGCTTCATCTGCGCACCGGTGCCACCGAGCGCATTGTCGGGGATCAGCCATTGGGTGACGAAAAAGAAGAAGACCAGGGAGAGCGCGCCGGCCACGACGAGGCCCTTGTAGAGTGCGGGCATCACGTTCTTCATGCCGGGCTTGGCCTTGACGAAGAAGCAACCGACGATGGACGCGATGATGGAAACCGCGCCCAGGGCCAGCGGGTAAAGCACCGCGTTCAGGGGTGCGGCAGTCACCAGCAACGCGCCCAGCACCATGCTGGCAATGAGCGTGACGGCGTAGGTTTCGAACAGATCGGCGGCCATGCCCGCGCAATCGCCCACGTTGTCGCCCACGTTGTCGGCGATCACGGCCGGGTTGCGCGGATCGTCCTCCGGGATGCCGGCCTCGACCTTGCCCACGAGGTCTGCGCCCACGTCCGCGCCCTTGGTGAAGATACCGCCGCCCAGGCGCGCGAAGATGGAAATCAGCGAGGACCCGAAGGCAAAGCCGATCAGGGGGTTGAGCAACTGTGCCAGGGATTGCCCTTGCGCGGGAGCGCCATCACCGACCAGGAACCAATAGAACGCCGTCACGCCCAGCAGGCCCAGGCCCACGACCAACATGCCGGTGATGGCGCCGCCGCGGAACGCCACGTCCAGCGCCGGGCCGATGCCCTGCGTGGCGGCCTGGGCCGTGCGCACATTGGCGCGCACCGAGACGTTCATGCCGATGAAGCCGCAGGCGCCCGACAACACCGCGCCGACGACGAAACCAACGGCGGTGGTCACGTCCAGGAAGAGGGCGATCAGCACGACGAGCACGGCGCCGACGATGGCGATGGTCTTGTATTGCTTCGCGAGGTAGGCGGCCGCGCCGGCCTGGATGGCAGCGGCGATTTCCTGCATGCGGGGGTTGCCGGGGTCCTTGCCGAGGATCCAGCCGCGAGCCCAGATGCCGTAAGCCACGGCGATCAGGCCGCAGACGAGCGCCAGAATCAGTGCGCTATTGCCTGTCATGTCGAACTCCTCTGTGATGTTTGGATGGACGCGTGAGGGGCGGCAACGCAAGGCGGGGCCGCCGCTGCGTTGCTTCCTCGTCGCGCCGCCACCCAGGGAGCCGGTACATGACGATTGGCCAACGCGTCCATTCTGGGGTGCGGAGTGCGCCGGTAGAATCGGGGTTAGTCCTGACGCAACCCAAGGAAATTCAAAGGAAATCATGGCTCTCGACAACGTCCCCGCCGGCAAGAACATTCCCGAAGCCTTCAACGTGGTCATCGAAATCCCGATGAACGGCGACCCCATCAAGTACGAGGTGGACAAGGAAACTGGCGCGATCTTCGTGGACCGCTTCATGAGCACGTCCATGCACTACCCCACGAACTACGGTTACGTGCCCCAGACTCTCTCGGGCGACGGCGATCCGGTGGACGTGCTGGTGATCACGCCCGTGCCGTTGCTGCCGGGCGTGGTGGTGCCTTGCCGCGCCATCGGCATCCTGAACATGGAAGACGAAGCCGGCGTTGACGGCAAGGTGCTGGCCGTGCCCACGGACAAGATACTGTCGCTCTACACCCAGTGGCAGAAGCCCGAGGACATGAATCCCATGCGCCTCAAGACCATCGAGCACTTCTTCGAGCATTACAAGGATCTCGAAAAGGGCAAGTGGGTCAAGGTGCTGGGTTGGGAAGGTCCCGAGGCAGCCAAGAAGGAAATCATGGACGGGGTCGCCGCCTACAACAAGTCCTTGGCCTGAAGTATTGCCGCAAGCAGGGGCCGCCACGGCGGCTCTGCGGCGTGTATCATGGGCAGGTAGCTGTACGGTTATCCCTGTTTGCTTCCCTCACCACGGCAATCATCGCCGGTTCAGGAGCCCCCATCATGTCCTTGAGCGCAACCCAGAGCCACATCGGCGCGATCGCATCCACGACCTCCGGCCAGTACCTGACCCTGCGCCTCGGTGACGAGGATTACGCCATCGATATCTTGCGCGTGCAGGAGATCCGCTCCTACGAGGAGCCCACGCGCATGGTCAATGCGCCGGCCTATGTCAAGGGCGTGGTCAATCTGCGCGGAGTCATCGTGCCCATCATCGACCTGCGCATGAAGCTGCAACTCGACAAGGTGGCCTACAACGAATTCACGGTGGTCATCATCCTGAACGTGCGTGGCACCGTGATCGGCGTGGTGGTCGATTCCGTGTCCGACGTGGTGACACTCTCCACCGACCAGATTTCTCCTGCGCCGCAGTTCGATACGACGCTCGATGCCCGCTTCATCACGGGGCTGTCCAACGTGGGCGATCGCATGCTCATCATCATGAACATGGAAGCACTGATGGGCAGCGCCGAAATGGGGATGTTGTCCTCGGTCTCGGGTTGATCGCCCGCGCCGGAGCGCGCAGTGTCCAGGGCGCTGATTGGCGCCCTTTTTTGCATGTTTTTCATTGCGAGGTGCTGACCTTCCGTGGCCCGCGCATGATTTCTGGCCCTTTTTTTGCATGAATCCGATCACCAGGGCAATACAAGACAACCTGGGGGAGAAGCGGATCCGGCAAACGACATGGGGCGGGTGATTGACGATGAAACGAAGCAAGAAAGCAAGTATCCCGAGTTTCGGATCGCGCATGCCCATCGGCATGCGATTGGGCTTGGCCTTCGCCTTGCTGCTGCTGATCACCGCGACGGTGGCGGGCGTTGGCATCTGGCGTCTCAACACGCTCAAGACGGCCAGCGAGAAAGTGTCGACCCTGGAAATGCGGCGCAGTCTGCTGGCCGAGCGGTGGGGCGCTCAGATCGAGCTGAACTGGACCCGGGCTGAAGCGGCGTTGAAGACGAGCAATGGTTATTTTCGAGACCAACTCCAGGATGCGATCAACGTCACCTCCAAGGCCATCACCGCCGATCAGCAGGAACTTGAGCAACTGCTGCGTGGCGACGAACAGGGGCAAGCCCTGCTCCGTGACGTCGCGCGGCGGCGCGGCGAATACGTCAACGCCCGGGTCGAGCTGATCAAGCAGCAGCAGGCGGGCAAGGACGTGCTGATCGCGGTCGACAGCGAGTTGCAGCCGTTGGCGGCGCTCTACCTGCGCGACGCGCGCAAGGTGGCCAAGTACACCAGCCAGATGCTGGTCGATTCGCAGACCGAGGCCCAGGCGAATGCGTGGCAAAGCCAGATCATTCAGATCGTCGGCGCAGTCACCGCCATCCTGGCGGGCGTGGTGCTTGCGACGCTTGCGACCCGTTCGATCGTGCGCCCCGTGCGGCGCGCGTATGAGGTGACACAACGCATTTCTGAAGGTGATCTGCGACTGGACGCTCGCCAGCGCTCAGCCCTGCTGGTGGGCGGCGATGGTCAGCGGGTCAATCAAACCGCCAGCGCGGACGAGGTCACGCATCTGCTGCGCGCCTTGCTGCGCATGCAGCAGAATTTGTCCGGCATCGTCGGGCGGGTTCGACTGGGCAGTGAATCGGTCTCAGTCGCCAGCGTGGAGATTGCCCAGGGCAACCAAGACCTGAGCGCGCGCACCGAGAACCAGGCCGCCGCACTGGAACAGACAGCGGCTTCCATGGAGGAACTGGGCAGCACTGTCAGGCAGAACGCCGCCAACGCCCAGCAGGCCAACCAGCTTGCTCAAAGCGCCTCCACCGTGGCGGTGCAGGGTGGCGAGGTCGTGGCCCAGGTGGTCGACACCATGAAGGGCATCAGCGACAGCAGCCGTCGGATCGCCGACATCATCAGCGTGATCGACGGCATTGCCTTCCAGACGAATATCCTGGCGCTGAACGCGGCGGTCGAAGCCGCGCGCGCGGGCGAGCAGGGTCGGGGCTTCGCGGTGGTGGCCAGCGAGGTGCGCTCCCTGGCGGGTCGCAGCGCCGAAGCCGCCAAGGAGATCAAGGGCCTGATCACTGATAGCGTGCAGCGGGTCGAACAGGGCACAGCCCTGGCCGACAAGGCCGGCGGCACCATGACCGAGGTGGTGGCCAGCATCCAGCGCGTCAGCACCATCATGGCCGAGATCAGCACGGCCAGCGGAGAGCAGAACGTCGGGGTCGCGCAAGTGGGCGAGGCCGTGGCCAACATGGACCAAACCACGCAGCAGAACGCCGCCCTGGTGGAGGAGATGGCCACCGCGGCCAGCAACCTCAAGACCCAGGCCAAGGAACTGGTCGATCTGGTCGCGGTATTCCAAGTGGAGGGACCAGAGTTGCTCGGGGCTTCGGCCGCCCAGGCCAGCGCTGCGCCAACGCTGACTTTGCCGGCCTCGGCGCCCACATCTCTGACCATGGCTGTCGTGGCCTGAGCTCGGGCGGGGGCCCTTACGGGGCTTGCCGCAGCGGGGAGTGTTGGGTGAGTTCGTCGAGGTAACGGTCGATGTGTTCTCCTTCAACCTCCAGGAACTGCCGGACTGCGCGCGCGAAATCAGGCTGTGCAAGCCAATGGGCGCTGGAGGTCTGTACCGGCAACAAGGCCCGCGCGAGCTTGTGTTCCCCTTGGGCTCCGCCCTCGAAGCGCTGCATGCCGTGGGCAATGCACCACTCCAGCGGCGCGTAATAGCAGGCTTCGAAATGCAGACAATCGACCCGCTCCAGCGCGCCCCAGTAGCGGCCCCAGGCGACCGCGCGGTCGGCCATCTGCGCTGTCTCGCCGGATCCTTGCGTCCTTCCCTCTGCTTCCACACAATTCAAGTCCGGTTCCGGAACCGCGCCTAGTCCGATCAGGCTGCTGGCGATAGGCCGACCTTCGCGCTCGGCCAGGAACAGCAACCAGTTTTCGGCCTGTCCCGCCGCTATCTTTGTGAAGAAGTCGCGTTTCAGATAGGGCGGATTGCCGTGCTCCAGATAAGTGTGCTCATAGCAACGGTAAAAGAAGTCCCAGTCCTGCGGGCTGATCTCCTGACCCCGCAAGGGGCGCAAGCTGACCCCCGCGTCACGGACCTTGCGGCGTTCCTGGCGGATCTTCTTGCGTTTGTCCTGGCTCAGCGTGGCCAGGAAGTCGTCGAAGTCCGCGTGGGGCTGCTGTTCGCGATTGCGCCAGTGGAATTGGACGGTGTGGCGCAGCATCAGCTGGGCGTCTGCCGCCGCAGCCAGGTCTGCATCGCTGCCGAAGAGCAGGTGCAGTGAAGAGAGGCCGAGGCTGCGGCACACTTGAAGCAAACTCTCTAGCAATGCCTTACGGGCGGTGGCATCGCGCGCCAGCAGGCGGCTACCGGGCGCGGGCGTGAAGGGAACCGCCACGACGCCCTTGGGGTAATACGCCAGGCCGTGGCGGTGGTGCGCGTCTGCCCAGGACCAGTCGAAGACGTATTCGCCGCGTGAATGGCTTTTCAGGTAGAGCGGGCAGGCGGCCTGCAATTGCCCCGCGCGGTCGTGCAGCGTGAGGAAGCGGGGCGTCCAGCCCGTGGCGGGCGTGGCGCTGCCGCTGGCGTGCAAGGCGGCCAGGTATTCGTGCCGCATGAAGGGCGTGGGCTGGTCCTGCCGTGCCAGCAAGTCGTTCCAGGCTTCGGCGTCGAGGGTGGACATGTCCTCGTGGACCCGGGTGACATAATCATTCACGCGCACCGCGATCTGTTTTTCTTTCCAGCTTTCCATTTATGTCTTTGCGTCTTGGCGTTGCCCAGTCCAACTTTGTCGTCGGTGATCTGACAGGCAACGCTCAAAAAATCATAACGATTGCGCGCCAAGCCTGCACGCAGGGCGTGCATTTGCTACTGACGCCCGAGCTGGCCATCTGTGGCTACGCGGCGGAAGACTTGTTGTTGCGACCGTCTTTCATCGCCGCCTGTGACGAAGCCGTGCGGACCGTGGCCAGGGAACTGGCGGATCTGGAGGGCCTGACCGTGGTGGTGGGACATCCCGCGGCCACCGAGGATGGGGGCTGGCGCACCCGTTCCGTCATGCGCCCGGGCCGCTTCAACGCGGCCAGCGTGCTGCGTGGGGGCCAGGTGATCGCCCGGTACGCCAAGCGCGAGCTCCCCAATTACCAGGTGTTTGATGAGCGTCGTTATTTCGAGCCTGGGGACGAGCCCTGTGTTTTCGAGGTGGAGGCGGATGGCGAGCGGACCCGCATCGGCCTGCTGATCTGCGAGGATTCCTGGTTCGACAACCCAGCGCGTGAAACGCGTGCGGCGGGCGCCGAATTGCTGGCCGTGATCAACGCCTCGCCCTTCCACGCCGGCAAGGGGGATGAGCGCGAAACCACCATGGCGCAACGGGTACGGGACCATGGCCTGCCCCTGGTCTACGCTCATCTGGTGGGCGGCCAGGACGAGGCGGTCTTTGAGGGCCGGTCCTTTGCCTTGCAGCCCTCGGCCGAGGGTGAGGTGTCCCTGGCTGCGCGGGCACCGAGTTTTGCCGAGGACTTGTTCGTGGTGGAGGCGCGGCGTGACGCCGGCGGTTTGCGTCTGAACGGCCCGATTGCGCCCGAGCGTGACCGCGAGGCCGATCTCTGGGATGCCCTGGTGCTGGGCGTGCGCGACTATGTGGGCAAGAACGGCTTTCCGGGCGCCATCATCGGACTGTCGGGTGGCATTGATTCGGCGCTGGTGCTGGCGATCGCCGTCGATGCACTGGGACCCGACAAGGTTCGCACCGTGATGATGCCTTCGCCCTACACGGCCGACATCAGTTGGATCGACGCCCGCGACATGGCGCGGCGTCTGGGCGTGCAGTACGACGAAATTTCCATCGTGCCCGAATTCGCGGCTTTCAAGGCTTCGCTGGCCCAGGAATTCGCGGGTCTGGCCGAGGACGCGACCGAGGAGAACATCCAGGCTCGCATCCGTGGCACCTTACTGATGGCCTTGTCCAACAAGAGTGGACGCATCGTGCTCACCACGGGCAACAAGAGCGAGATGGCCACCGGGTATTGCACACTCTACGGCGACATGGCCGGGGGCTTCGCGGTCATCAAAGATGTGCTCAAGACTGCGGTATTCCGTCTCGCGCGCTGGCGCAACGCAAACGATCCCTACGGCACGGGCGCGAACCCGATCCCGGAGCGCATCATTACCCGGCCACCCAGCGCGGAGTTGCGCCCGGACCAGACCGATCAGGACAGCCTGCCGCCTTACGAGGTGCTGGACGCCATCGTCGAGCGCTACATGGAAAACGACGAAAGCGTCGAGGCCATCGTGGCCGCGGGGTATGCGCGCGCGGACGTAGAGCGGGTCACTCGCCTGTTGCGACTCAACGAGTACAAGCGGCGCCAGGCGCCCGTCGGCATCCGGGTTACTCACCGTGGTTTCGGCAAGGATTGGCGCTACCCTATCACCAACAAATTCCGCGCTTGAGCTTGGAATCGCGCATTGAACAATCACGCATTCAAATTGAAATCAAGAAAGAGAGACCGAGATGAAACTGATCACCGCCATCATCAAACCGTTCCGCGTCGAGGAAGTGCGCGAGGCGCTGGCCGCCTGCGGTGTGACCGGCCTGACCGTGACGGAAGTCAAGGGCTTCGGCCGCCAGAAGGGGCACACCGAGGTCTACCGCGGTGCCGAGTACGCGGTGGATTTCCTGCCCAAGGTGAAGATCGAGGCCGTGGTGCCCGCAGTCATCGTGGACCAGTGCATCGACGCCATTGTCAAGGTGGCTCGCACGGGCAAGATCGGTGACGGCAAGATTTTCGTGACCGCGGTCGAGCGCGTGGTGCGCATCCGCACGGGCGAACAGGATGTGGCCGCGATCTGAGGGGTGTGAGTAGATCTGGCGCGGGCTTGCTGATGGTCCCGCTGCCAGGCAGGCCCGCGAAGAGATGGGTCCGCTTCAGGCGCGGGGTTCAGATCACCCGGCCCAGTGCCTCGCTGTCCCGACTCCAGCCTGCCGCCTGGATCAGGCGGCGCAGCAGGGTTTCGGCGTCCTCACTGTTCTGTACCAAGGCGCCGCTGTCGAGCAGGCTCATCTGCCGCTCGTCCATCAGCTGTTGTGCCACGCAGTGCTGCAAAAACGATAGCAGGCCATCGTAATAGCCGTGCGCGTTGAGGATGCCCACGGGCTTGTCGTGGTAGCCGAGCTGGCGCCAGGTCCAGACTTCGAACAGCTCCTCGAAGGTACCGATGCCGCCCGGCAGGGCAAGGAAGGCGTCGCTGCGCTCGGCCATCAAACGCTTACGTTCGTGCATGGTGGACACGACGTGCAGTTCGGTGCAATCGGTGTAGGCCCATTCGCGCTCCACCAGCATGTCCGGGATGATGCCGATCACGCGGCCACCGGCTTGCAGCGTGGCTTCGGCCACCGCGCCCATCAGCCCGGCCCGGCCACCGCCATAGACCAGCTGGCCGCCGTGGTGGCCGATCCAGCGGCCCACGACGCGGGCCAGTTCGGCCTGGCGTGGATCGGCGCCTGGGCGTGAACCGCAGTAGACACACAGGGAGAAGCGGGGTTCTTGCGTGGCACTCATGCTTGGAAGGGGGGACTGGGGCGGTTGGTCAGCTTGCGAAACGGTGCCAGAGCGCGGCCGCCCAGATGCCGGCGCACAGCAGCAGGGCCAGCAGAACGGCGGCGCTGCCCATGTCCTTGGCGCGTTTGGACAGGTCGTGCCATTCGGGCCCGATGCGGTCGATGGCGGTTTCGATCCCGGTGTTGAGCAGTTCCACGATCATCAGTAACACTACGCTGCCAGCCAGCAGGGCCACCTGCTCCCAGCCCCGCCCCAGCCAGAACGCCAGCGGCAGCAGCAGGATGGCTGCGATGACTTCTTGTCGGAAGGCGGTTTCCTTCCAGCCCGCGCGCAGGCCCTCAAAGGAATACCCCAGCGCGTGCACCATGCGGTTGAGGCCGGTCCGGCCCTTCTGCAGGTTGACGGGGACCTGTTCCCGAGGCGTCGGATCGATCATGGCTGATTGTCTTGAAGACGCGCGTCCACCAGCAGCGTGCCCGCCAAAGCGTCATGCCAGAACTGGCGCTGGGGGTGGAAACGGGCGAGCACGGCCCAGACCAACACCCAGCCGATCAGCAGAACCGAGGTTTCACCCGCCCCGAGGTGGAAAGGCGCGATCAGCGCCAGTGGCGGCAGGAACCACAGCCAGGACAGAACGTAGCGCAGCAGCGCCCGTGGCTGACTGAGTCGCCGACCCTGCCGGTCGGTCACCCGGATGTGCCAGGTTTTCATGGCCAGGGTCTGCCCCTTGCTCCAGAACCAAGTGAAGTAGATGCCCAGCACCAGGAACAGAAAAGCCATCAGCGCATGCCTGCCGGTGAGCGCGTGGCGCTGCTGGGTGAGAGAGGAAAACAGATAGGCGGCGATGAAGATCACGCCGAACAGCAGCATGCCTTCGTAAAGCCAGCAGGCCATGCGGCGCATCAGGCCGGGGGGGCGGCAAGGCTTGTGGCGAGTGTGTCGGGGGAAGAAGGTGCCGTGGCCGGCTGCTGGGAATTCGTCATGCGTTCAACACGGATTTGAGCTGATTATCTCAGCAGCCGATGCCCGCCGCGTCGAAATTGCCGCAGCTGGCCCGGGCAATGCCATAATGCGCCCTGCTCATTCAACTCATCCGATTGGCAAACGGGTCACAGTCCGGCGCGGTTATCCGATGCGCTCATGGCTTTGGCCTCAAGTTCCGACGCGGTGCCACAAGCGCTGGCGAAGGAGCACCCCAGGTTTTTCGTCAGAGAAATACTCGAGGTTCATCATGGAAATTTCCAAAGCTGAAATTGCCTCCGCCGCTGCTGCGGCCGAAGGCACGACCGAAGATCTGCGCGGCGCGGAGATCCTCATCAAGGCCTTGCAAGCCGAGAGCGTGAAGTACGTCTGGGGTTACCCAGGTGGTGCAGTGCTTCACATCTACGACGCTTTTTACAAGCAAGACAGCATCCAGCACATCCTGGTTCGCCACGAGCAGGGCGCCGTGCACGCGGCCGACGGTTACGCGCGCGCCACGGGTGATGTGGGCGTGGCCCTGGTCACCTCCGGGCCGGGCGTCACCAACGCGGTGACCGGCATCGCGACGGCCTACATGGACAGCATTCCGATGGTCATCATCTGTGGCCAGGTGCCGACTGCGGCCATCGGCCTTGATGCCTTCCAGGAATGCGACACCGTGGGCATCACCCGCCCGATCGTCAAGCACAACTTCCTGGTCAAGGACGCCAACGACCTGGCCGATACCCTGAAGAAAGCCTTTCATATCGCCCGCAGCGGCCGCCCCGGTCCGGTGGTGGTGGACATTCCGAAGGATGTGTCTTTCAAGAAGGTGCCGTACAAGGGCTATCCCGAAAGCGTGCACATGCGCTCCTACAATCCGGTCAAGAAGGGGCACGCGGGCCAGATCCGCAAGGCCCTTCAGTTGCTGCTGGCCGCCAAGCGTCCCTACATTTACACCGGCGGTGGCGTGCTGCTGGGCAATGCCGTGCCTGAGTTGCGCGAGTTGGTGGACCTGCTGGGCTACCCGGTGACCAATACCCTGATGGGCCTGGGAGCCTACCCCGCCACCGACCGCAAATTCCTCGGCATGTTGGGCATGCACGGCACCTGGGAAGCCAACAACGCCATGCAGAACTGCGACGTGCTGCTGGCCGTGGGCGCGCGCTTCGATGACCGCGTGATCGGCAATCCCAAGCACTTTGCCTCGGTGGACCGCAAGATCATCCACATCGACATCGATCCGTCGAGCATCTCTAAGCGGGTGAAGGTGGACGTGCCCATCGTCGGTGACGTGAAGGACGTGCTGTCCGAGATGCTGGTGGCCATCAAGGAAAGTCCGCAGCGCCCCGAGGCCGGCGCACTGCAGGCCTGGTGGGACAGCATCGAAGGCTGGCGCGCACGCGACTGCCTGAAGTACGACCGTGCCAACCAGGACGTCATCAAACCGCAGTTCGTGATCGAGACGCTGTGGAACATGACCCGCGACGCGGATGCCTACGTCACCTCCGACGTGGGCCAGCACCAGATGTGGGCCGCGCAGTACTACCGCTTCAACCAGCCCCGGCGTTGGATCAACTCCGGTGGCCTGGGCACCATGGGCGTGGGCATTCCTTATGCCATGGGCATCAAGCTGGCCAAGCCGGAGAGCGAGGTGTTCTGCGTGACGGGCGAAGGCTCGGTGCAGATGTGCATCCAGGAGCTGGCAACCTGCCGCCAGTACAACACGCCCATCAAGATCCTCTCGCTCAACAACCGCTACCTGGGCATGGTTCGGCAGTGGCAGGAGATCGAGTATTCGGGTCGGTACAGCCACAGCTACATGGATTCCCTGCCCGACTTCGTGAAGCTGGCCGAGGCCTACGGGCATGTCGGCTTGCTGATCGAGAAGCCGTCCGACGTGGAAGGCGCGCTGCGCGAGGCGCGCAGGTTGAAGGATCGCACGGTCTTTCTCGACTTCCGCACCGACCCCACCGAGAACGTGTTCCCGATGGTGCAGGCCGGCAAGGGCATCACCGAGATGCTGCTGGGCGCCGAGGATCTCTGATCCCGCAAGCAGGGCCTGGGGTAGCCTGGGGCCCGCATTCTTTCAAACCTGGACGAATCTATTGACCACCGAGCCTGCTGCTTACCGGCAGCGGGGGAGGGTGGCAAAAAGAGGAATCGCAATGAAACACATCATCGCCGTGCTGCTGGAAAATGAACCTGGCGCACTGTCCCGCGTCGTGGGCCTGTTCTCGGCCCGTGGCTACAACATCGAGTCGCTGACTGTCGCGCCCACCGAGGACGCCTCGCTCTCGCGCATGACCATCCAGACCGCCGGCTCGGACGAGGTGATCGAACAGATCACCAAGCACCTGAACCGGCTGATCGAGGTCGTGAAAGTGGTGGACCTCACCGAAGGGGCCTACATCGAGCGCGAGCTCATGATGGTCAAGGTTCGCGCCGTGGGCAAGGAGCGCGAGGAGATGAAGCGCACCGCCGACATCTTCCGTGGCCGCATCATCGACGTGACCGACAAGAGCTACACCATCGAGATGACGGGCGACCAGGCCAAGAACGACGCCTTCCTCGATGCCATCGACCGTGCGGCCATTCTCGAGACTGTTCGAACCGGTGGCAGCGGTGTTGGCCGTGGCGAGCGGATACTGCGCGTCTAACCGTGAGCCTGACTTTTTCCACCCTTATTTCATGTTTTCCACAGGAGCAGCAAAGTGAAAGTTTTCTACGACAAAGATTGTGATCTGAGCCTCATCAAGGGCAAGACCGTCGCCATCATTGGTTATGGCTCGCAAGGCCATGCGCACGCGCAGAACTTGAATGACAGCGGCGTCAAGGTCGTCGTCGGCCTGCGCAAAGGCGGCGCTTCCTGGGACAAGGTCGGCAAGGCCGGCCTGAACGTGCTGGAAGTCAACGACGCGGTCAAGACTGCCGACGTGGTGATGATTCTGTTGCCGGATGAGCAGATCGCCGAGGTCTACAAAAACAACGTCGAGCCCAACATCAAGAAGGGCGCATCCCTCGCCTTCGCGCACGGCTTCAACGTGCACTACAACCAAGTCGTGCCGCGCGCCGACTTGGACGTCTGGATGGTCGCACCCAAGGCCCCAGGCCACACCGTGCGTTCTACCTACGCCCAAGGCGGCGGCGTGCCGCACCTGGTGGCGGTGCACCAGGACAAGAGCGGCAAGGCGCGTGACCTGGCGTTGAGCTACGCAATGGCCAATGGCGGCGGCAAGGCCGGCATCATCGAGACCAACTTCAAGGAAGAAACCGAGACCGATCTGTTCGGCGAACAAGCCGTGCTGTGCGGCGGTGCCGTCGAGCTGATCAAGATGGGTTACGAGACCCTGGTCGAGGCCGGTTACGCGCCCGAGATGGCCTACTTCGAGTGCCTGCACGAGCTCAAGCTCATCGTGGACCTGATCTATGAGGGCGGCATCGCCAACATGAACTACTCGATTTCCAACAACGCGGAGTTTGGCGAGTATGTGACCGGCCCCGAGGTGATCAATGAAACCTCGCGCGCGGCCATGCGCAATGCCCTGAAGCGCATTCAGAATGGCGATTACGCCAAGATGTTCATCCAGGAAGGTCGCCTGAATTACCCGAGCATGACCGCCCGCCGCCGCAACACCGCCGACCATTCCATCGAGAAGGTCGGTGGCCAGCTGCGCGCCATGATGCCCTGGATCGCCAAGAACAAGCTGGTGGATCAGTCCCGCAACTGATCGACGGCCCCGGCGGGTTTGGTTTTGATGCCGTCCGGGGGGCGCAGGCGCTTTTCGCGCCGTTGACGCCGGCATGAATGGAACAAGGCTGCCTCAGGCAGCCTTGTTCCATTTCAGTGCTTGCGCGGAAGGGCAGGGCGCTCGCTTACACTTGCGCTCCATGCAAAACGACGTGCAGGAAGATATGGCCGACAACAATGAACGGGCAGCGAGTCCGCTGCCCAAGAGCACAAGCAAGGGCATCTACATGCTGCCCAATCTGGTCACGCTGGCCGCCTTGTTCGGTGGTTTCTATGCCATCGTCATGGCCATGAACGACCGTTTCGGCCTGGCCGTCATCGGCATCTTCTGCGCGATGGTGCTGGATGGACTGGATGGTCGCGTGGCGCGCATGACCAACTCCCAGAGCGCCTTCGGCGAGCAGATGGATTCCCTGTCGGACATGGTCTCATTTGGCGTGGCGCCCGCCTTGGTCGCTTATGCCTGGGCCTTGAAGGACGTGGGGCGCTGGGGCTGGATGGCCGCCTTTGTCTATTGCGCCTGCGCCGCTTTGCGGCTGGCGCGTTTCAACGTCAACACCGCCGTGGTGGACAAGCGCTATTTCCAGGGGCTGCCCTCGCCGGCGGCCGCGGCGCTGTTGACCGGTTTCATCTGGATCATGATCGAGTGGGATGTGAAGCCGGAGGAGACGCGCGCCGTCTGCTGGTTTGTCTTCGCCCTGGCGCTTTACGCCGGCCTGACCATGGTGAGCAACGTGCCGTTCTACAGCTTCAAGGACATCGGCTTCAAGAAGAGTGTGCCTTTCGCGACCGTGATCCTGATCGTCTTGATTTACGCGCTGATCACCATCGACCCGGCCACCGTGCTGTTTGGCATCTTCGCACTCTATGGCGTGAGCGGTTACGCGGTGTACGCCTGGCGCAGGCTCAAGGGGCAGCGCGTCAGCGTGATCAGCACCTCGATCGATGAGCCTGAGGAAAGTGGCCTGCATCCGGACCGCGAGCGCTGAATTTTTCACCGCTTTCGTGTTTTGTGCTAAATTAGTCCCCATGAACTTCCTGGCGCTAGCCCTACTGATCTCCTCCCTCAACGGGCGGCTACGGTAGCGCACGCGCACTCCCCAATCCTTAAGGCCCGTATGCACCTGCAGCGGGCCTTTGTGTTTTGGAATGTTCGAACTAGCCGCAGGTGCGCATCAACGACTGACCAACTTGCTGGAGATTCACGATGACGATGTTGAAAAACCCCGCCGCCAAATACCGCGCCTTCACCCCGATCGGTCTCAAGGACCGTACCTGGCCCGATGCGGTGCTGACCAAGCCCCCCGTGTGGTGCAGCGTGGACCTGCGGGACGGCAACCAGGCGCTGATCGAGCCCATGGACATTCCGCGCAAGCTCAAGATGTTCCAAGCGCTGGTGGACATCGGCTTCAAGGAGATCGAAGTCGGCTTTCCTTCGGCCTCGCAGATCGAATACGACTTCGTGCGCAAGCTGATCGACGATCAACTGATTCCAGACGACGTGACGATCCAGGTGCTGACGCAAGCACGCGAGCACCTGATCCGCCGCACGTTTGAGTCACTCAAGGGCGCCAAGCGCTCCATCGTCCATCTCTACAACGCCACGGCACCTGTCATGCGCAAGGTGGTGTTGGGGCTGAGCGAGGACGGCATCGTCGAATTGGCGGTGACGAACGCCACATTGTTCAAGCAGATCGCGGCCGAGCATCCCGAAACCCAGTGGACCTTTGAGTATTCGCCGGAGATGTTTTCCGGCACTGAACTGCCCTTCGCCAAGCGGGTGGTCGACGCGGTCACCGAGGTCTGGCAACCGACCCCCCAGCGTAAGTGCATCATCAACCTGCCCTCGACAGTGGAGCATTCCACACCCAACATTTTCGCCGACATGGTGGAGTGGATGCACCGCCACCTGGCCCGACGCGACAGCATCGTGTTGTCGATCCATCCCCACAATGATCGGGGTACCGGCACGGCGGCGGGCGAGCTGGCCATCATGGCCGGCGGTGATCGTCTGGAAGGCTGTCTCTTCGGCAACGGCGAGCGCACGGGCAACCTGGATCTGGTCAACGTCGCGCTCAATCTCTACACCCAGGGCGTGAACCCGGGCCTGGATTTTTCCGACATCGATGAAATCCGCCGGGTGGTGGAGCACTGCAACCAACTGCCGGTGCACCCGCGTCATCCTTACGTGGGTGAGCTGGTCTACACCTCCTTCTCCGGCTCGCACCAGGACGCCATCAAGAAGGCCTTCTCGGCGCGCAAGGAGAGTGATATCTGGGTCATGCCTTACCTGCCCATCGACCCCAAGGATCTGGGGCGCAGTTATGAAGCGGTGATTCGCGTCAACAGCCAGTCCGGCAAGGGTGGCATCGCCTACCTGCTGGAGAGCGAGTACGGTCTGGAACTGCCGCGTCGGCTGCAGATTGAGTTCAGCCAGGTGGTGCAGGCCGTGATGGACGCCAGTGGCAAGGAGCTGAGCGCGCGGGACATCCACGGGGTCTTCATGCGCGAGTACGGCTTGAACGAGGTAGCGTCGCCGCGGTACCGCGTGCAGGAAGAAGGGGAAAACGCCGCTGGCGTGCGCATGACCACCTTGCAGGCCGACGTGGTGCTGGAAGGCAAGAGCCTGGCCATCGAGGGCGCGGGGAACGGGCCCATTGAAGCCTTTGTCGAAGGTCTGGCCACGGCGGTGGGCGAGTCCGTGCGCGTGCTGGACTACCACGAGCACGCCGTGGGCTCGGGCGCCAATGCCCAGGCCATCGCCTATCTGGAGCTGCGCGTGGGCGAGCGCACCCTGTTCGGTGTCGGCATGGACGCGAACATCGTGTCCGCGTCGCTCAAGGCTATTGTGTCGGGTCTGCTGCGGGCCCGGCGCGGGGCCGAACAGGTCGCCGCCTCCGTCTGAGGAAGGCGCGCGCCGGGTGGAACACCCGGGCGCGCAGGGATGAAGCCTGGAAAAGACCGGCTTCATCCCACTGTTTCTGCTGTAACGGAACGTGAAAAAATGTGGCCAAGTGATTGATCGAGAATGATATTTTCTGTATAACCGTGCGCTAATTGGTGTCATCCATCGAACGATGACAGCGTCTATAGCCAAGGCCAGCGTGCTGGTCGCGCGGAAATGTCATCCTTCTTCACATCATTGCGACTGAAAACTGCGGGTATGGCCCGCAATCTGGTTTCGCTCGCCTGTTTCTCGCTTTCTGTCGCCTTGCTGGTGTTGCCTCTGCCGGGAGTGGCTGCATCGGGTGCCATGCCGGCCGCCTCTTCCGCGCCGCGTCAGGCGGGCAAGGTGCAGGGAGCTGGTGTCAAACCGGCGCCCAGGCGGCAGTTCGTGCGTCGCATGGTCATTCCGGCCAAGCCTTCCATGGGCATGCAGGCCGGCCTGCACCGCGTCAGCGATCCCTTGTCACTGCGTTCCAGCGTGGCCTACGTGATCGACCAGGACACCCAGGAAGTGCTGTTCAGCAAGAACGAGGAGGCCGTGCTGCCGATCGCGTCCTTGACCAAGCTGATGACCACGCTGCTCATCAGCGAAGCTGAGCTGCCCTTGGACGAGTCCATCACCATCACGCAGGACGATGTCGATACCGAAAAGAACAGCGTGTCGCGCCTGCGTGTAGGTACCGTGCTGACCCGGGGCGAACTGCTGCATCTGGCCTTGATGGCCAGCGAGAACCGGGCCGCCAATGCACTCGGGCGTACCTATCCCGGGGGGGTGGGCATCTTCGTCATCATGATGAACGCCAAGGCGCAATTACTGGGCATGCAGGACACCCGCTTCGCAGAGCCGACGGGCCTGTCCAGTCGCAACCAGTCCAGCGCGCGGGACCTGGCCCTGCTGGTCGACGCCGCCTCGGCCGACCCGATGCTGCGTGAGTTTTCCACCAGCCGTGCCTACCAAGTGGCCGTGGGGCAACGCAAGATGGTGTTCGCCAACACCAACCGGCTGGTACTGAACCAGCGCTGGGACATCGGCCTGCAGAAGACGGGTTACATCAGTGAAGCTGGCCAATGCTTGGTGATGCAGGCCACCGTGGCCGGTCGCAAGCTCATCATGGTCTTCCTGGACTCGGTGGGCAAGCTCAGCCGTCTGGGCGACGCCGAGCGCGTGCGCCGATGGGTGGAAGCCAACGAGGCCAAGCAGGCCGGTGGCGAAACCTTGGACTTGGCCAGCAAAACCTGAGGCCGCACCCCGCCGCGTCGTCGGCGGCGGTTGCGGATGGAATTCAGGTTGGGGCAGTAGGGCTGCGGTGGCCCAGCATCCGCGAAATCTCGTTCGCGACGCCCTGCAGCTTCACTGCCCATTCCTTGTCCAGTCGCCCGGTGGGCGCGGAGATCGACAGGCCAGCGACCAGCTTGCCCTGGTCGTCATGGATGCCGGCGGCTAAGCAGTGCACGCCCAGTTCCAGCTCCTCGTCATCGTGCGAGACGCCGGACTGGCGGATCTTCACCAGT
Organism: Hylemonella gracilis; assembly: GCF_004328645.1. Classification (GTDB taxonomy): domain Bacteria; phylum Pseudomonadota; class Gammaproteobacteria; order Burkholderiales; family Burkholderiaceae_C; genus Hylemonella; species Hylemonella gracilis_B. Next base: position 3,344,707 of record NZ_CP031395.1, on the reverse strand, counting down.
TCCCGCTCCAGCACGGGCAGTTGGGTGATGCTGTTTTTGGTGTGCCCGGCCAACCCGGTGCGCGTGGCATAAGCCCGCACGCGCTGCGGGTCGTCGGCTGCGAGAAACAGCTTGCCCACCGACGTCAGGTGCAAGGGTGCGCGCCCGCCCACGGCGCGAATGACCTGCATGCCCGAGCGTTCGCTATAAGCACGTTCGATGTAGACGATTTCGTCGCCCTGGCGCAGGCTGAGGTTCACCGGTTGCTGGATCTGGCGATGCAACTCACGCATGGGCGCGATCGCCGCGTCCCGCACGTTCAAGCGGGCCTTGACCATATTGCCCAACTCCAGCAGGCGCATGCCCAGGCGATAGCTGCCGGGTTGCGGGCGGTCGACGAAACGGCCGGTGGCCAGGTCGTTCAGAATCCGGTGGGCCGTCGAGGGATGCAACCCGGTCTTTTCGCTGATTTCCTTCAACGAAATGGCGTCCTCGCGTGACGCCAGCACGTCCATGAGTGTGAACATGCGTTCAATCACCTGCACGGTTGGTGTGCTGACGGCGTCCGGGTCTTTTTTCCTCATTGGGCTTCTCTCCTGCAATACGCGTTTCAAAGAGAGGTCTATTTTATGCCTTGAAATTCGATGGACAACAGGAATTGCTGCGCCGCACAAAAAAGTGCGGACTTCAAAGCCTCAAGCTGGATCTGACCGGGTCAGATCCTCTGTCTGAATTGGCTCAGGAGGCCGTTGGCGTTGCGGTGTCAGGGGCTTCCTGCCAGTGCCCACGCAACAACAGTTCGTGCGGCATGAAGCGCGCCTTGTAATTCATCTTGGGACTGTGCTGGATCCAGTAGCCCAGGTAGACGTAGGGCAGGTCCAACTGGCGGGCCTGCTCAATCTGCCACAGCACGTTGTAAGTGCCGTAGCTGGCGCCGGGTGAGTCGGGTGGAGGATCTGGGTCGTAGAAGGTGTAGACGGCGGACAGGCCGTCGTCCAGCACGTCCAGCACGGAAACCATGCGCAAGGCGCCGGGCGCGCCAGCCTGTGCCGGCTCCCGGAACTCCACCAGCCGGGAGTTGACCCGGCTTTGCAGCAGGAACTGTGTGTACTGGTCGATGCTGTCCTGGTCCATGCCACCGCCGGCATGCCGGCCATTCTGGTAGCGCAGGTAGAGCTGGTAGTGCTCGGGGCTGAACGCCAGCCGCGTGACCTGGACGTGCAGCATGGCATGCCGGTTCCATGCCCGGCGCTGGCTGCGGTTGGGGATGAAATCCGCCGCGCGCACCCGCAAGGGCACGCAGGCCTGGCAGCCGTCGCAGTGCGGGCGGTAGGTGAACATGCCGCTGCGGCGGAAGCCCTGGGCCACCAGCCCGGTGTAGATGCTGTTGTTGATCAGGTGGCTGGGCGTGGCCACCTGCGAACGGGCTTGCCGACCCTCCAGATAGCTGCACGGGTAGGGCGCCGTGGCGTAGAACTGCAGGTGCTGGAGCGGCAGGTCTTGGAGGTACGTCATGGGTGGACGGCGCGCGGTTTCAGGGGCTGGCGACGGCGTGGGGAATGATTGAGTTCCAGTATAGGCGGTCGAATTGCCAGCGTGGCGCGGGGAGATCGCGGGCCCGGGCCAGGTGTCGCAGAAACTCGGCCCGCGGGATTTCATGCGCGCCGAGTGAGGCCAGGTGGGCTGTGTTCTGCTGGCAGTCGACCAGACCGACTTCGTGGGTCCTGCAGAAGGCTACCAGTGCCGACAGCGCGATCTTGGAGGCGTCCGTGGCGCGTGCGAACATGGATTCGCCATAGACCGCACGGCCCAGTGAAACGCAATACAGGCCACCGCGCAATTCACCGTCCGTCCAGGTCTCTATGCTATGCGCATGGCCCGCACGGTGCAGGTCGGCGTAAGCGCGTCGCATGGCCGGTGTGATCCAGGTGCCGTCCTGGCCGGGGCGCGGACTGCCCGCGCAAGACGCCACCACTTCGTCGAAGGCGGTATTGACGCGGATTTCGCAAGCCGGATCGCCGATGAAGCGCTGCAGGGTCTTGCGCAGGGATCGGTGCAGGCGAAAACCCAAGGGCGCGTCTCGCGCGGTTTCCAGCACCATGCGCGGTTCGGTGCTCCACCACAGGATGGGCTGCCCCGCGCTGAACCACGGAAAGATGCCGCCGGCGTAAGCCCGCTTGAGCGTTCCCACATCCAGGCTGCCGCCAGCGGCGAGCAGGCCAGGCGCCTCGGAGTCCCGTCCCCAGGCCTGTTCGACCGGAGGAAAGTCATCACCGGGCTGGAGCCAGGGCAGGGGGTCTGGGCGCGTGCGCAAGAGGGCCACCAGGGAAGGATGGTCAGATGGTCGGGGCGACACGATTCGAACGTGCGACCTCCTGGTCCCAAACCAGATGCGCTACCAGGCTGCGCTACGCCCCGACGAACTGCGTATTCTACCGGCCTATCTGGCCTTCAGCCGAGATCCAGGTTCTCAACCCGAGCATCGGCCTCGAGCCAGCGCCGGGCGGCAGCTTGCAGCGCGCCGATCTGGCCAGTGGTGAAGTAGCGGGTGCTGGGCGTTCCCTCGGTCCCGACCTGGGGCAGGATGCGCCGGGTCTGGCGCGCGACAGGCGCGCCGCTTTCGATCATCGCGACGTCCGGACCCAGCAGTGTCCGCAGCCTGGGCGCGATCAGCGGGTAGTGCGTGCAGCCCAGCACCACGGTGTCGATGCAACCCGGAGCCACGCCGCAGGGCCCCAGCGCCGCCGTGTACTGGGCGCTCAGCGTCGCGATGCGTTCCTCGTCCTGGCGCTCGATGGCGCCGGCCAGGCCATCGCAGGGCTGGAGGATGAACTCGGCTTGCTGCGCCAGGCCCGCGTGCAACACCCTGAATTTCTCGCTCTGCAAGGTGCCGCGCGTCGCCAGCACGCCTACCCGCCGGTTGCGGCTGTGCTGGGCCGCGGGCTTGATGGCAGGCTCCAGGCCCACCAGGGGCAGTTGAGGGTATTCGGCGCGCAGCAAGTGGATGGCGATCGCGGTGGCCGTGTTGCAGGCGACCACCAGGGCCTGGATGCCATGCCGAACGATCAGGTGCTCGGCGGCGGCCATGGTGCGGTCGATCACGTGCTGTGGCTCGCGTTCCCCATAAGGCGCATGGCCGCTGTCGGCCAGGTAGACGTAGCGCTGGTGCGGCAGTTCGGCATGCAGGGCCTGGAGCACGCTCAGACCGCCGATACCGCTGTCGAAGACGCCAATCGGGCTTTCCGGCGTCGGCAACGCGGACGTGGACGGTGCGGGCGTGGCCAAGATGTCAGGCCGTGGCGACCGTGATGCCCTTGAACTCGCCAGAGGCGATGCGCTGGCTCCACTCGGCCGGGCCGGTGATGTGGGCGCTGGTGCCGCCCGCGTCGACGGCCACCGTCACCGGCATGTCCACCACGTCGAACTCGTAGATGGCCTCCATGCCCAGGTCCTCGAAGCCGACCACCTTGGCCCGCTTGATCGCCTTGCTGACGAGGTAGGCCGCGCCACCCACGGCCATCAGGTAGGCGCTTTTGTGTTTCTGGATGGCGGCGATGGCCTCGGGGCCGCGCTCGGCCTTGCCGATCATGGCGATCAGCCCGGTCTTGGACAGCATCATGTCGGTGAACTTGTCCATGCGCGTGGCGGTGGTCGGGCCCGCGGGGCCGACGGCTTCGTCGCGCACCGGGTCCACCGGGCCGACGTAATAGATCACCCGGTTGGTGAAGTCCACGGGCAGCTTCTCGCCCTTGGCCAGCATGTCGGCGATGCGCTTGTGCGCGGCGTCTCGACCCGTGAGCATCTTGCCGTTGAGCAACAAGGTCTGGCCGGGTTTCCAGCTGGCGACCTCTTCCTTGCTGAGCGTGTTCAGGTCGACGCGCTTGCTTTTCTGCGTGTCGGGCATCCACTGCACGTCGGGCCAGAGGTCCAGGCTGGGCGGATCCAGGTAGACCGGACCGCTGCCATCCAGCACGAAGTGCGCGTGGCGCGTGGCCGCGCAGTTGGGAATCATCGCGATCGGCTTGCTTGCCGCGTGCGTCGGATACATCTTGATCTTGATGTCGAGCACCGTGGTCAGGCCGCCCAGGCCCTGCGCGCCGATGCCCAGCGCGTTGACCTTCTCGTAGAGTTCCAGGCGCAACTCCTCGACCTGCGTGAGCTTGTCACCCTTGCCCGCCTTGGCCTGCAGCTCGTACATGTCGATGTCGTCCATCAGGGACTCTTTCGCCATCAACGTGGCCTTCTCCGCCGTGCCGCCGATGCCGATGCCCAGCATGCCGGGCGGACACCAGCCGGCGCCCATGGTTGGCACGGTCTTGAGCACCCAGTCCACCACGCTGTCGCTGGGGTTGAGCATGTACATCTTGCTCTTGTTCTCGCTGCCGCCGCCCTTGGCCGCCAGCGTCACCTCCACGCTGTCGCCGGGCACGAGCTCGGTGAAGATCACGGCGGGCGTGTTGTCCTTGGTGTTCTTGCGCGCGAACTGCGGGTCGGCCACGACGGAGGCGCGCAGCATGTTGTCCGGGTTCAGGTAGCCGCGGCGCACGCCTTCGTTCACCGCGTCCTCGAGACTGCCGGTGAAGCCTTCCAGGCGCACGCCCATGCCCACTTTGAGGAAGACGTTGACGATGCCGGTGTCCTGGCAGATCGGGCGGTGACCCGTGGCGCTCATCTTGCTGTTGGTCAGGATCTGGGCAATGGCGTCCTTGGCCGCCGGGCTTTTTTCGCGTTCATAGGCCCGCGCCAGGTGGGCAATGTAGTCCGCCGGGTGGTAGTAGCTGATGTACTGCAGCCCGGCGGCGATGGATTCGATCAGATCGTCTTGGCGGATGGTCGTGCTCATGGCGGGTTCCTCTGGGACTGTGTCGGTTTTGTTCTTCCGGCGTGCTCAGTGCTTGTCATCCGTGCCGCTGTTCATCAGGCGGTCCGTGTAGGCGATCGCCATCGCGGAGAGCAGGAAGACGACATGGATGACGGTCTGCGCGATCAGCACGCGGTCACTGTAATTGGCGGCGTTGATGAAGGTCTTGAGCAAGTGGATGGAGCTGATGCCGATGATGGCCGTGGCCAGCTTGACCTTGAGCACCGAGGCATTGACATGGTTGAGCCACTCGGGCTGGTCGGGATGTCCTTCTAGGTTCAGGCGACTCACGAAGGTCTCGAAGCCGCCGACGATGACCATGATCAGCAGGTTGGAGATCATCACCACGTCGATCAGCGCCAGCACCACCAACATGATCACCGTTTCATTGAGGGTGCTCAGTGGCGCGTCGGCCTTGTAGCCGATGCTGTGGACCAGCGCGTCCAGCGCCACCTGGTTGCCGAAGGCGGCCATCACCAGGTGTTCAAGCTCGATCAGGAAGTGCACCACGTACACCCCCTGGGCAATGATCAGGCCCAGATAGAGGGGGAGCTGCAGCCAGCGACTGGCGAAGATCATGGCAGGCAGGGGGCGCATGCGGGAAGCGGTGCTCCGCGGTTCATGCTTGGGCGCTTCGGGCTGAGACATGATGAAAAGAAGGCGAGGAAAGACTTGGGAAGGGATGCAGGAAAAAGGGATGCGGCGATCCGGGAAAACCATGAATTCTAGGCTGCATTTCGCGCCGGTTTCGCAGCGAGGGGGATGCAGTGTTTTCCCCTGCGGTTTTGTCGGGCTAGCGTCAGAACCTTGTAAGCGCATGTCGGACAATAAGAGGCACTGCCGATGGCAGCTTGTTCCACGCCTATAACGATCTTGAGGACGCAAACCATGAGCTCTTCCACCGCCTCTTCCTCGGCCATCGAATCCGTGCTGGTTGAAAACCGGGTTTTTCCGCCGCCTGCGGCGACCGTCAAGGCCGCGCGCGTGTCAGGCATGGCGCAGTACCAGGCCATGTGCGATGCCTTCGAGAAGGATTTTGAAGGGACCTGGGCGCGTCTGGCCCGCGAGAACCTGGTCTGGGGCAAGCCGTTCACCAAGACCTTGAACCAGGGCAACAAGCCGTTCTACAAGTGGTTCGAGGATGGTGAGTTGAACGCCAGCGCCAACTGCCTGGACAAGCACATGGGCACGCCGGTCGAAAACAAGACCGCCATCCTCTTCGAGGCCGACGATGGCGCGGTCACCAAGGTCAGCTACAAGGAGCTCCTGGCCAAGGTCGGTCAGTTCGCCAACGCCCTCAAGGCCCAGGGCATCAAGAAGGGCGACCGTGTCCTCATCTACATGCCCATGACGATCGAGGGCGTGGTGGCCATGCAGGCTTGCGCGCGCATCGGCGCGACCCACAGCGTGGTTTTCGGTGGTTTTTCCGCCAAGAGCCTGCAGGAACGCATCATCGACGCCGGCGCGGTGGCCGTCATCACCGCCAACTACCAGATGCGTGGCGGCCGTGAACTGCCGCTCAAGGCCATCGTGGACGAAGCCCTGGCCATGGGCGGCTGCGCGAGCATCAAGACCGTGCTGGTCTACCAGCGCACGCAAACCGCCTGCAATATGGTCGCGGGCCGCGACAAGACCTTCACCGAGGCCCTGGCGGGCCAGAGCACGGAATGCAAGCCCGAGCAGGTGGGCGCCGAACACCCGCTGTTCATCCTCTACACCAGTGGCTCCACCGGCAAGCCCAAGGGCGTGCAGCACGCCACAGGGGGCTACCTGCTGTGGGCGCGCCTGACCATGGACTGGACTTTCGACCTTCAGCCCAGCGACATCTTCTGGTGCACGGCCGACATCGGCTGGATCACCGGCCACACCTACGTGGCCTACGGCCCGCTGGCGGCCGGCGCGACACAGATCGTCTTCGAGGGCGTGCCCACTTACCCGAACGCGGGCCGTTTCTGGCAGATGATCGAGAAGCACAAGGCGACGATCTTCTACACCGCACCCACCGCCATCCGTTCGCTGATCAAAGCCGCCGAAGGCGACGAGAAGGTGCATCCGGCCCGCTCGGATCTGAGCAGCTTGCGCATCCTCGGTTCGGTGGGCGAGCCCATCAACCCCGAAGCCTGGATGTGGTACCACAAGCATGTGGGCGGCGAGCGCTGCCCCATCGTGGACACCTTCTGGCAGACCGAGACCGGTGGTCACGTCATCACGCCGTTGCCGGGTGCCACGCCGCTGGTGCCGGGCTCCTGCACGCTGCCGCTGCCGGGCATCGCCGCCGCCATCGTGGACGAGTTGGGCAATGACATCCCGAACGGCACGGGCGGCATCCTGGTCATCAAGAAGCCCTGGCCTTCCATGATCCGCACCATCTGGGGTGACCCGGAACGTTTCAAGAAAAGCTACTTTCCCGAGGAGCTCAAGGGCTACTACCTGGCGGGTGACGGCGCGGTCCGCTCGGCGGACCGCGGTTACTTCCGCATCACGGGCCGCATCGACGATGTGCTCAACGTCAGCGGCCACCGCCTGGGCACGATGGAGATCGAATCGGCCCTGGTGTCCAAGACCGACCTCGTGGCCGAAGCCGCCGTCGTGGGCCGTCCCGACGATTTGACCGGCGAAGCAATTTGCGCCTTCGTGGTCTTGAAGCGCTCGCGTCCCACGGGCGAGGAAGCCCGGCAGATCGCCAACGAGCTGCGCAACTGGGTGGCCAAGGAAATCGGCCCCATCGCCAAGCCCAAGGACATCCGTTTCGGCGACAACCTGCCCAAGACCCGCAGCGGCAAGATCATGCGCCGCCTGCTACGCAGCCTGGCCAAGGGCGAAGCCATCACCCAGGACATCACGACGCTGGAGAATCCTGCGGTCTTGGAGCAACTTGCTCAGACCAACTGAGCAAGTTGCAGGCAAGGCGTGAGCCTTGCCTCCGCAGGATTTCAGTGAAGGCGCCAACTTGGCGCGTAGCGCCAGGTTAAGCGCATAGCGGCGGGCCGTAACTAAAACCCCGCCGTTTCAACTTTCCTCCCAAACCGTGTCGATTCCGACCACGGTCGTTCGTCGTTCCATCAGCGGCGTGCAAGATGCGATGCCGCGGTCAATCGGTGTCTAGCAGACCCGTCCACCTTCAAGGAAATTCGCATGACTTACGTTGATGGATTCGTTGCCGCAGTGCCCTTGGACAAGCAGGAGGCTTACCTCAAGCACGCCCGCGATGCCGCGCAGGTATTCAAGGACCACGGGGCGCTGTCGGTCGTGGAGTGCTGGGGCGACGACGTGCCCGAAGGCAAGCTGACCTCGTTCACCATGGCCGTGAAACGCCAGGACGACGAGGCCGTGGTGTTCTCGTGGGTCACCTGGCCGTCCCGAGAAGTGCGCGACGCGGGCTGGACCAAGGTGATGGCCGACCCGCGCATGCAAGCCGACGAGAACCCCATGCCCATTGACGGCAAGCGGCTCATCTATGGTGGCTTCAAGGTGATCCTCAGCGCCTAGGCTGGTTGAAAGATCGCTCCGGGGCTGGCCTTTCCTGGACGGCCTGTGACTGCCTGCGCCTCAGGCTTCTCTTGTCACCCCCGCCTTCTCCCGCAACACCGACACGAAGGCCTGCGCGGAAGGCGGCAAGGTCTCACCCAGGTGCGTGATCAGTCCGTAATCCGGCATGCGGTCGGGCAGGTCGACCTGGATGCGGGTCAGCAGGCCTTTTTTCGCATATTCCTCCGCCAGCGAGGCTGGCTGCAGCGACAGCATCTGTGTCGTCTGCAGCAATTCCAGCGAGAACCAGAACGAGGGCGTCTCGACCACGCCGGAGGTGGGTGTCAGGCCGATGCTGTTGAAGATGTCGTCGGTGACGCGGCGCAGCGCGGTCGGCGAGGGATACAGGATCCAGGGCCAGCGCGCCAGTTCGGTCAGGTCCTGGATGCGTTTGCTGCGCAGGGGGTGGTCCACGCGACCGACCACCTGCAGCGGCTCGGCCGACAGGCGCTCGTAGCGGAATTGCGCTTGCTGCTCGCTGTTCGTGAAGCGCCCGATCATCAGGTCGATCTTGCGCTCGGACAGCCACAGCGCGAGCTGGTCGCTGCTCTGCTCCAGCATCTTCAGCACCAGCAGCGGCCTCAGGCGCTGGACCTCGGACACCGTGGACATCAGCAGATGCGCCGAGCCCGAGATGGCGCCAATCGTCAGATGCCCCGCGCCGCCGTGCCGCAGCGTGTCGAACTCGCGGGCGAACTTGCGATGCCCTTCCAGCGCGCTGCTCGCGTAGCGCAGGGTGAACAGGCCGAGTTCGTTGGGCGCCACCCCACGTGACTGTCGGTCGAACAGGCGGGCGTTGAGGATGGTCTCGATCTCCATCAGCATCTTGGTCGCCGCCGGCTGCGTGATGTGCATCCATTCGGAGGCGAGCCGCAGATTGCGGGTTTGTCCCAGGATGTCCAGAAACTGCAGATGTCGGAACCGAAGACGGCTGAAGGAGCGGGCGATGGAAGGCTCGGGGCTAGGGGGGAACCCGGATGATTCGGCTGTATTCATAACGAAATGGAATGACTTTCTACAGAAAATTCAGTAGACCGAACCTGCTGTCTTCCCTAATCTCGCGCTCGCCCTGGGGCCCCTTGAACTGACGCGCAGGTAGTCAGGTGGAATTGGCGCCGGGACATATATCCAAACATCAGGAGACAAGCATGAAATTCAGATCCGTCGTGTTGGCGGCGTTGGCGCTCGGCCTGGCGGCCGGCTCGGTGTCCGCGCAAGTCAGGGAACATGTATTCAAGATTGGCATCGGCCTGAGCGAAGACCACCCGCAAGGCGTGGCGCTCAACCACTTCGCCAAGCTGTTGTCCGAGCGCAGTGGTGGCAAGATGACTGCCAAGGTGTATGCGAGTGGGGCGCTGGGCAACGACATCACCATGACCTCGGCCTTGCGCGCCGGCATCCAGGAGATGACGGTGCCCGATGCCTCCACGCTGATGTCGCTGGTCAAACCCTTCGGCGCGCTCAACCTGCCCATGCTGTTGAACAATGAGCAGGAAGCCGACGCACTGCTCGACGGTCCCTTTGGCCAGAAGCTGCTGGCTCAACTGCCTGAGAAGGGGCTGATCGGCTTTGCCTTCTGGGAGAACGGCTTCCGCCACGTCACCAACTCGCGCCGCGCCATCAACACGGCGGCCGACCTCGAGGGCCTGAAGCTGCGCGTGATCCAAAGCCCGCTCTTCCTCGACACCTTCACAGCTCTGGGCGTCAACGCCACGCCCATGCCTTTCCCCGAGGTCTACACGGCCATGGAGCAGAAGGCGGTCGATGGTCAGGAGAACCCCACGCCGACCATTCTGGCCAGCAAGTTCTACGAGGTGCAGAAATACCTGGCGCTGACGCGCCATATGTACAGCGCCTGGGTCCTGCTGCTGTCCAAGAAGACCTGGGATGGCCTGTCGCCGCAGGAGCAGAAGATCGTGCGTGACAGCGCGATGGACGCGACCCAGTTCGAACGCAAGACCATCCGGGAATTCAGCGAGAAAGCGCTCGCCCAGCTCAAGAGCAATGGCATGGTTGTCACCGAGCTCAGCCCGGCCGAACAGGCCAAGCTGCGCGCCAAGCTCGCGCCGGTGGTTGCCAAGTACGGTCAGGATTTCGGCGACGCCTTCCAGGAAATGAACGCCGAGCTGGCCAAGATTCGCAAGAAATAAACGACTGCATGGCCAAGACACCCAGCCGTCCGTTCCGCTCGCGGGATTGGTTCGCCGACCCGCAGCGTTCGGACATGACGGCGCTCTATCTGGAGCGCTTCATGAACTACGGGCTGACGCCGGAGGAACTGCGTTCCGGGCGGCCCATCATCGGGATCGCGCAGACGGGCAGTGACCTGTCGCCGTGCAACCGTATCCATCTGGAGCTGGCGCGCCGCGTGCGTGACGGCATACGGGACGCCGGGGGCATTCCGATGGAGTTCCCTGTCCATCCGATCTTCGAGAACTGTCGCCGGCCCACCGCCGCGCTGGACCGCAACCTGGCCTACCTGGGCCTGGTCGAAATCCTCTACGGCTACCCGATCGACGCCGTGGTGCTGACGACCGGCTGCGACAAGACCACGCCGGCCGGCATCATGGCGGCCTGCACCGTGGACATTCCCGCCATCGTGCTGTCGGGCGGACCCATGCTCGATGGCTGGCACAACGGTGAGCTGGTCGGCTCCGGCACCGTGATCTGGCGCAGCCGCCGGCAACTGGCTGCGGGCGAGATCGACGAAGAAGAGTTCCTGCAGCGCGCCTGCAGCAGCGCGCCTTCGGCCGGGCACTGCAACACCATGGGCACGGCCTCGACCATGAACGCCGTGGCCGAGGCCCTGGGCCTGTCGCTGACGGGCTGTTCGGCCATTCCCGCGCCTTACCGCGAGCGCGGCCAGATGGCCTATGAAACCGGGCGGCGCATCGTCGAGATGGCCTACGAAGACCTGCGTCCCTCGCGCATCCTCACACGCGAGAGCTTTCTCAACGCGCTGTCTGTGGTGAGCTGCGCGGGTGGGTCCAGCAATGCGCAGGTCCACATCATGGCCATGGCGCGCCATGCCCAGGTTCGGCTGGAGCCGGACGACTGGACCACCCACGCCTACGACCTGCCGCTGCTGCTCGACATGCAGCCGGCGGGGCGCTTTCTGGGCGAACGCTTCTTCCGGGCTGGCGGTGTGCCGGCGCTGATGTGGGAGCTGATGCAGGCGGGGCGTCTGCATGGTGATTGCCTGACCGTCACCGGACGCCGTTTGGCCGACAACCTGGCGGGTCGCGAAGCGAGTGACCGCGAGGTGATCCGGCCCTTTGATCAGCCGCTGCTCGACAAGGCCGGTTTCCTGGTGTTGCGCGGCAATCTCTTCGACTTCGGCATCATGAAGACCTCGGTCATCTCCGAGCGCTTTCGTGCTCGCTACCTGAGCCGGCCCGGCCAGGAAGGGGTGTTCGAGGCACGTGCCGTGGTGTTCGAAGGCGGCGAGGATTACCACGCGCGCATCAATGACCCGGCGCTCGGCATCGACGAAGACTGCATCCTCGTCATGCGCGGCGCGGGCCCGCTGGGCTGGCCGGGCTCGGCTGAAGTCGTCAACATGCAACCGCCCGACGCGCTGATTCAGCGTGGCATCAGCGCGCTGCCCACCCTGGGCGATGGCCGCCAGTCCGGCACCTCGGACAGTCCGTCCATCCTCAACGTCTCGCCCGAGAGCGCTGCGGGAGGGGGGCTGCGCTGGCTGCAAAGCGGTGATTTGATCCGCGTTGATCTCAATCAGGGGCGATGCGATGCACTGGTGTCGCCCGAGGAAATCACACGCCGTCAGCGAGAACTGCCCGCGCCTCCGGTACCCCCCAGCCATTCGCCCTGGGAAGCCCTGTACCGGGAGAAAACTGGCCAGCTGGATCAGGGCGCCACGCTGGATTTCGCGCTGGATTTCCAGCGCATCGCGGAACGCACGCCGCGGCACAACCATTGAGGACCCCATGACTTTGACTTCCAAATTGCAAGATCCCGTGTCCATCCTGCCCGACGACGGCCTGGCCGGTACCCTGGTGGGCCGTGTCTGGGTGCCAGGCAAGGGCGCTGGTCCCGCCGTCGTGGCCATCCGGCCTGACGGTGTGTTCGACCTCAGCCGCGCCTACCCCACCATGAGCACGCTGCTGGACGTGGACCAGCCGGCCCAAGCCGTGCGCGGCACGCCCGGACAACGACTCTGCGGCGTGGACGAGCTGCTCGCCAACAGCCTGCCCGGCGCGCGCGACGTGCGCCGCCCCTGGTTGCTGGCACCCTGTGACCTGCAGGCCGTCAAGGCCAGTGGCGTCACTTTCGCGTCCAGCCTGATCGAACGCGTCATCGAGGAGCAGGCGCGCGGTGACGCCAGCCTGGCCAATGACCTGCGCAGCCAGGTGCTGTCGCTGATCGGGGGGGACCTGTCGGAGATCAAACCCGGCTCGCCCGAGGCCATGAACCTCAAGGCCTTGCTGCAGAAGAAGGGTCTGTGGTCGCAGTATCTGGAGGTGGGCATCGGCCCGGACGTGGAGGTTTTCACCAAGACCCAGGCCATGGCTTCGGTGGGCTGCGGCGACGACATCGGCATCCGCTCCGATTCCTCCTGGAACAATCCCGAGCCCGAGGTCGTGCTGGCGATCAACAGCCGCGGCGGTATCGTGGGCGCGACCCTGGGCAACGACGTCAACCTGCGTGACATCGAGGGTCGCAGCGCGCTGCTGCTGGGCAAGTCCAAGGACAACAACGCGTCTTGTGCCATCGGCCCCTTCATCCGCTTGTTCGACGAGGGCTACACACTGGACGACGTGCGCCAGGAAACCGTGCACCTGCATGTGATCGGTGAGGATAAATTCGAGCTGCACGGACTCAACCTCATGAACCGCATCAGCCGCGACCCGACCGACATCGTCGCGCAGACCGTGGCCATGCACCAGTACCCCGATGGGTTTGTGCTGTTCCTCGGCACGCTGTTCGCGCCCATCGAGGACCGCGATCGTCCGGGCGGTGGGTTCACCCATAAGCTGGGCGACATGGTGACCATCCGCAGCCCCCGGCTGGGTGCCCTGATCAACCGCGTCACGCATTGCGAGACCGCGCCGCCCTGGCGCTTCGGCCTGCGCGCCTTGATCGGCAACCTGGCCGGGCGCGGCCTGCTGCAAGACGCCGCGCTCTAGGAGGGCATCATGCTGAACAACATGCTTGACAGAAGCTGCCGCGTCCTGAACCTCACCATCGCTCTGGCCCTGGCCATCATGGTGGTGCTTGTCTTCGGCAACGTGGTGCTGCGCTACGTCTTCAATTCCGGCATCGCCATCAGCGAAGAGATGTCGCGTTGGCTCTTTGTCTGGATCACCTTCCTGGGAGGCATCGCCGCCATCCACGAAAACGCCCATCTTGGCACCGACATGCTGGTGTCTCGCCTCTCGGTGGGCGGCAAGAAGGTCTGCTACGTGGTGGGGCACCTGATCATGCTCTACGTGACCTGGCTCTGCCTCAAGGGCAGCTGGCAACAGACCTTGCTCAATGCCGACACAACGGCCCCCGTCACCGGACTGACCATGGCGGTGTTCTATGCCTCCGGGGTGGTGTTCGCGGTCTGCGCCGGCGTGCTGTTGCTGCTGCGACTGCTGAGGGTCTTGTCGGGCAAGCTTCAGGAACAGGAACTTGTCATGAGCACGGAGTCCGAGGAATCGATCGAATCCGTGGGCGTTAAGAAGGCTTGAAAACAATATGACGATTTTCATTTTTCTCGCGAGCCTGCTTGGCGCGATGGCGCTGGGCATCCCCATCGCTTTCGCCCTGCTGGCCAGCGGCGTCGCCCTGATGCTGCACCTGGACATGTTCGACGCGCAGATCCTCGCGCAGAACTTCATCAACGGTGCCGACAGTTTTCCGCTGCTGGCCGTGCCCTTCTTCATGCTCGCTGGCGAGGTCATGAACACGGGCGGCTTGTCGCGGCGCATCGTCAATCTCGCGATGGCGCTGGTCGGCCATGTGCGTGGCGGACTGGGCTATGTGACGATCCTGGCGGGGTGCCTGCTGTCCTCGCTGTCCGGGTCGGCAGTCGCCGACGCGGCGGCCCTCACGGCACTGCTCCTGCCCATGATGACCGCAGCGGGTCATTCCAAGCAGACGTCGGGCGGCCTGATTTCGGCCACTGCCGTGATCGGCCCGATCATCCCGCCCAGCATCGCCTTCGTGATCTTTGGGGTGTCGGCCAACCTGTCCATCGGTAAGCTCTTCATTGCCGGCATCTTTCCCGGCATCATGATCGGTCTGAGCCTGGCCCTCACCTGGTGGCTGCTCTGCCGCAAGGGCACGCTGCAGCGCCCGCCGAAGAAGTCAACGGGAGAAGTCTGGAAAGCCGCGCGCGAATCGGTCTGGGCGTTGATGCTGCCGCTGATCATCATTGTTGGTCTGCGCATGGGGGTCTTCACGCCAACCGAGTCCGCCGTGGTCGCCGCTGTCTACGCCCTGTTCGTCGCCACCGTGGTCTACCGCGAGCTGTCGCTCAAATCCCTGGTGCCGGTCTTCGTCAACGCAGCCAAGACTTCGGCAGTGATCATGTTCCTGGTGGCGGCCGCCATGGTGTCGTCGTGGTTGATCACCGTGGCCAATATTCCACAGCAACTGGTTGCGCTGCTTGAGCCTTTCATGGACAACCAGACGCTGCTGCTGCTCGCCATCATGCTGCTCATCATGGCCGTCGGCACGGCGATGGACATGACGCCCACCATTCTGATCATGACCCCGGTGCTCATGCCGGTGATCAAGGCCGCCGGCATCGACCCGATCTACTTCGGCGTGCTCTTCGTCATCAACAACTCGATCGGCCTGATCACGCCACCGGTGGGCACCGTGCTGAACGTCGTGGCCGGCGTGGGCCGCATGAAGATGGACGATATCTTCAAGGGGGTTCTGCCCTTTATGTGGGCCGAGTTTGGCATCCTGCTCGTCATGACGCTCTTCCCCCAGACGGTGATCTGGCCCGCGCGGTTCCTGATGGGCGGCTAGGGGTGCATGTCCGGGCGGGTGCCTGAAGCCAGGGCCGCGGACTGCAGTTCAGCACCCGCCGAGCCGGAACGACAACGCGCCCGGAACGGGCGCGTTGTGGAGTAGAGGGGGCGAGCCGCAGTGCTTACTTCTGGCTCAGCACCCAGGCTGCCAGCTTCTTGGCCTCGGCTTCGCTGACTTGGGGGTTGGCCGGCATCGGCACCGGACCCCAGACGCCGGAGCCACCCTTCATGATCTTGGCGGCCAGCATGGCGGCGGCGTTCTTGTCGCCCGCGTACTTCTTGGCCACGTCCTTGTAGGCGGGGCCGACCACTTTCACCGCCACCTGGTGGCAGGCCATGCAGTTCTTGGACTGGGCCAGGGCCAGATCGGCCATGGCGGAGGTGCTGAAGGCGGCGAGGGCGGTGGTGGCGAGCAGGGTGGGCAGGATGCGTTTCATGGAATTCCTCGAGTGAGTGGGAATGGGGTTGAGAGGATAATGGCCGGCGGAATTCTAAGGCCGCGAGGCGCCGGGGTCCTGCCGGATTTGTGCTGCATGGCAGCATGGGTCTTGCCTCAGAGGGTCCGTGCTGGCCGCCCATTCATCGTCGATTCGATACCAGAGTCTTTATGCCCGTATACCGTTCGTTGACATCCACCGCCGGCCGCAACATGGCCGGCGCCCGTTCGCTCTGGCGTGCCACCGGCATGAAGGATGGCGACTTCAGCAAACCCATCATCGCCGTCGTCAACAGCTTCACGCAGTTCGTGCCCGGCCATGTCCACCTGAAGGACCTGGGCCAGCTCGTCGCGCGTGAGATCGAAGCCGCCGGCGGCGTGGCCAAGGAATTCAACACCATCGCGGTCGATGACGGCATCGCGATGGGCCACGATGGCATGCTGTATTCGCTGCCCAGCCGCGACATCATCGCGGACTCGGTGGAATACATGGTCAACGCGCACTGCGCCGATGCGATGGTCTGCATTTCCAACTGCGACAAGATCACGCCCGGCATGCTGATGGCCGCCATGCGCCTGAACATCCCCGTGGTGTTCGTCTCGGGCGGGCCGATGGAAGCCGGCAAAGTGCGCCTCGCGGTGCCCGGCACACAGACCATCCAAATCAAGAAGCTGGACCTGATCGATGCCATGGTCATGGCCGCCGACGACAAGGTCAGTGACGCAGACCTGGCCGAAGTGGAGCGCTCCGCCTGTCCGACCTGCGGCTCCTGCTCGGGCATGTTCACCGCCAATTCCATGAACTGCCTCACCGAAGCCCTGGGCCTGTCCCTGCCGGGCAACGGCACCGTGGTCGCCACCCACGCCGACCGTGAACAGCTGTTCAAGCGCGCCGGCCGTCTGGTGGTGGAACTCTGCAAGCGCTATTACGAGCAGGACGACGAGACCGTGCTGCCGCGTTCCATGGGCTTCAAGGCCTTCGAGAACGCGATCACGCTGGACATCGCCATGGGCGGTTCGACCAACACCATCCTGCACCTGCTGGCCGTGGCGCAGGAAGCCGAGATCGATTTCACGATGGACGACATCGACCGCCTCTCGCGCAGCGTGCCGCAATTGTGCAAGGTCGCGCCCAACACCAACAAGTACCACATCGAGGACGTGCACCGCGCGGGCGGCATCATGGCCATCCTGGGCGAGCTGGACCGCGCCGGCAAGCTGCATACCGACGTGCCCACCGTGCACAGCAAGACGCTCAAGGATGCGCTCGACGAATGGGACATTGCCCGCAAGCCGTCTGAAGCCGTCAAGACCTTCTACATGGCGGGGCCCGCGGGCATCCCGACGCAGGTGGCTTTCAGCCAGTCCACGCGCTGGCCCAGCCTGGACACCGACCGCGCCGAAGGCTGCATCCGTGCCTATGACCACGCGTTCTCGAAGGAAGGCGGTCTGGCCGTGCTGTTCGGCAACATCGCGCTCAATGGTTGCGTGGTGAAGACGGCCGGTGTCGACGACAACCTGCTGGTCTTCGAAGGCCCGGCCCACGTGGTCGAGTCGCAGGACGAAGCGGTGGAGCACATCCTGGGTGACCAGGTGAAAGCGGGTGATGTGGTCGTCGTGCGCTACGAAGGCCCCAAGGGCGGCCCTGGCATGCAAGAAATGCTCTATCCCACGAGCTATATCAAGTCCAAGGGCCTGGGCAAGGCTTGCGCCCTGCTGACCGACGGACGCTTCTCAGGGGGCACCTCGGGCCTGTCCATCGGTCACTGCTCGCCCGAAGCGGCGGCGGGTGGCGCGATCGGCCTGGTGAAGAACGGCGACCGCATCCGCATCGACATCCCCAACCGCGGCATCAACGTGCTGGTCAGCGACGAGGAACTTGCCAAGCGCCGAGCCGAGCAAGACCAAAAGGGCTGGAAGCCCGCCAAGCCGCGTCCGCGCAAGGTCTCGGCGGCGCTCAAGGCCTATGCCTTGCTGGCCATGTCGGCGGACAAGGGCGCGGTGCGCGATCTGTCCTTGCTGGGCGATTGAAGAGACTGAAGCCTGCTGTGTTCAGAGCAGGCTCTTCAGCTTGTCCTTGGCCTTCGACTTGAACCGGTTTTCCTCGGCTTTGAGCTTCTGATTCAGCTCGGTTTCCAGCTTGGTGTGGGCCGCGTCCAGCTTGTCGGTGTCACCGAGCGCGGCTGAGAGGGTGCCGCTCTGGTCGAAGCCGTCGAGTTTTTGCTTCAGGGGAGCGAGGGCCTGGTCGACTTCCGCGTCGAAGCGGGTGCGCAATTCGCGGTTGAATTTCGCGATTTCCGCGTCCACGTAGGCACGCAGCCTCGCGTTCAGGATGGGCTCCAGATTGCTGCGCAGGTGGGTGGTGGTCCGAAGTTGACCGTCCGCTCCCTTTTTTCTGACGTAGTCCAGATCCAGGGTCAGCAGATCAATCTGGGTCAGCACTGTGCCCAGCACGCGTTCCAAGTTCACCCCCACACTGCCTGGCTTCAGCTTCAAGCTGACGTCGCGCCCCTCGATGCGCAAGGCCAGCGCCAGTCCTTGCGGGCCATCGTCCAGCGTGGCGCGGAGGTCGGCCTTGCCATCCATGCCCGCCAGGTATTTGTTGTCCAGGCTCCTTGTCAGACCTTGCAGCGGCGACTGATGGATGTTCAACTGGATATTGGCGCTCAGGCCCTCCTTGGCGCCCGACATTGAACCACGCAAGGTGGCGACGTCCGCGTTGCGGCGTGGGTCGCGGAAGTTCATGCTGAGCAGCAGGGGCTTGTACGACAGATCGGAGCTGGCGTTGAGCACGGTGCCTGACAGCACGGCAGTGCCAGAAGATCCCGACAGGTCGATCTGACCGATGTACACCGAGGGCAGGGCGCCCGCGCGCACAAAGTCCACCGTCGTCCCGCGAGCACGCGCCTGCTGCACGACCTTCACCTCGGCGGTCTGCTTCTGCTCGGGCAGGTAGCCCTTGAACTTCTCGTAGTAGCCCAAGTACTGCCGTGCGCTGTCCACCAGCGCATCGCCGAGCAGGGCGGAAAGCAGCTTGCTGGCGCTGAACATATCGCTCTGGGGGTCGAGCAGCAGGTCTTTCAGCTTCGCGTCGCGCAGCTCGGTGACCTGCGCATAGCTGGCGCGCAGCTCCTGGGCATCGGACTGCAGCGCCTGCCGGGCCTGCTTCAGGACATCCTGTTTGGCCCGCAGCTGTTTCCTGGCGTCCTTCAAGGTGTCCAAGTCCTTGCGCAACTGCGGCAGATCGTCGGGCAGCTTGTACTTGCGCCGCGAAATGGCCTGGATTTCGTCGGAGGCCGACTGCAGATCGCCGAGCTCGGTCATCGCGGGCAGGCGTTCCTTCCATTGGTCGGCGCGTGCCTGGACCTTCGCTTCCAGTTCCTTGCCCAGGCGCACGGCCGGAATGTCCTCGGGCTGGCCAATTTTGTCGGCGATGGCCTTGTAATCAATGCCCTTTGCATAGGCTTCGAGGGAGGCGACCATGTCGTCCGAGGTCTCGGGGCCGGCGGACGGGGTGGCGGTGGGTGTCTTCTCGCGCGGCAGTGCGCCTGAGCTTGTGCGCTCGGTGCCGAAACGCAGATCCTCAATGGCCATGCGTGTGACCACGAGCTTGCCGACGGACAAGGGGCTGGATTGAAGCGTGAAGTCCGTGGCACCGATCTCGAAGAGGTTCTTCATCGGCGCGTCGGCGTCCGTCCACTGGATGCGCCGGGTCTTGACCGAGGTGTTGAGCAGGCTGAAGTCGAAGCTGCCGATCTCCACCTTGGCGCCGTTCATCGCCGTGAAGGTGGCTTCAAGGCCGCGCTTGACGATGCGGTCGAAGAAGAGCAGATAGCCTGCGACGATCAGCGCGGAGATCAGCGCAAACGGCAGCAGCGCGGAGAAGCGGAAGAAACGGACGCTCTTTGGCGCGGCCGCAGGAGCGCCGGCGGTTGGGGGTGTCGGAGTGGCGGATGTCATCGGCTGCCTCCGTACACGAAGCCATAAGCCTTGGCACCCCAAACGTAGAAGCGTGTCATCGAGAACCAGCGGTAGAAGCGCGAGCGCAGGATGCGGGCCTGCCAGGAGCTGCGATAGCGGCGTACGGCGAAGGCGACCAGCCAGGCCATGGGGACGAGCAGCACCAGGGACGCGACCAGGGAGCCCAGCACCACGGTGTTGTTGAGCCGCGTGAACACGACAAACGGCGTGTTGAAAAACGCGGTCCAGAAGGCCGTCAACCCGTCCAGATCAATCAGCAGCAACTGGCCCAGGCGGTTGAACACACCGTCAAGCAGGTAGCCCAGCGGGGCCATGAGCACCATGCCCAGCAGACCCGCGGAGAAGCTGACGTTGATGATGCACAGGAGCAGGAGAACCAGTAGATTGTGCGGGCTGCCGAGGGGGGTGAGCGCGATGACGCTGCCCAGCGCGAAGCCGAAGCCGATTTGCATCGGCCGCTCCTCGCTGTGCAGCAGTTTCACGGCCTTGAGGGCGAAGTCGAGGACGAACATGGGGCGGGGATTCCTGGCGGAAAACAGGCCCGCATGTTAACTGCCGCCTGTTGCCGTCTCTTTTTCTGAGGCCTCGGGGCGCAAATCCCGTGGGGTGCAGGCACGGCTCAAATCCGCCGACAATAGCCCCATGTTGCTCGCACCCCAAATCGACCCCATCGCCGTGCAGATCGGCCCGCTCGCCGTGCATTGGTACGGCCTCATGTACCTCGTGGCCTTTGGCCTGTTCTACACCTTGGCACGCCTGCGCTTGCGGCACCCGGCTTACGTCGGCACTGCTGGCAAGTCCGGTGCAGGCTGGTTGCCGCGTGATGTCGAGGACGTGCTGTTTTATGGCGTGCTCGGCGTCATCCTGGGGGGCGAGTCGGCTATTGCCTGTTCTACAAGCCTGCGTACTATCTGGCGCACCCACTGGAAATCTTCGCTGTCTGGCAAGGTGGCATGAGTTTCCATGGTGGTCTGATCGGTGTGCTGTTGGCCATGGTCTGGTTCGCGCGTTCGCGTCGACGATCCTGGCTGCAGGTGATGGACTTGATCGCACCCTGTGTGCCCACTGGCCTGGCGGCTGGGCGATTGGGCAACTTCATCAACGGCGAGCTCTGGGGGCGCGCGGCCAGCGCTGACTTGCCCTGGGCCATGGTGTTTCCGCAAAGCGGCTCCTTGCTCCCACGCCACCCCTCACAGCTTTACCAGTTCCTGCTCGAAGGCTTGCTGCTGTTCGTGCTGCTCTGGTTGTATGCGCGCAGGCCGCGCCAGACCGGGCAGGTGAGTGGCGCCTTCCTGTTTGGTTATGGCGTGTTGCGTTTTATCGCGGAGTATTTCCGTGAGCCGGACGATTTCCTGGGTCTGCTGGCCCTGGGCATGAGCATGGGCCAGTGGCTCTGTGTGCCCATGATCGTCGGGGGCGCGGCCTTGTGGGCCTGGGCCGGACGCCAGAGCCAGCGACGCTGATTTTCCCTGGGAGTTTGAGCCCTGTGCTGGTGGAGCTCAGGGTTCGCACGGATTCGTAATTACCCATAATTACAGAAAATTACGAACAGGCAGGGGCTCTACCCGTTCACTCCTGGACGGATGTCGCCTCACTCGCCGATCAGGCCCGTTCCATGCGCGTCGTCCACAATTCCTTGCACGAACAGGTCGCCGACACTCTGCGCCAGGAAATCTTCACTGGCACACTGGCGCCGGGAAGTTTCGTGGACGAGGTGGCCCTGTGCGAGCGGCTGGCCATTTCGCGCACGCCGCTGCGCGAGGCGCTCAAGGTGCTCACGGCCGAGGGCCTGGTGCGGCACGAGCCGCGTCGCGGCTGCTTCGTCAACGAAGTCACCGAACGTGACCTCGAGGAGATTTTCCCCGTCATCGCCTTGCTCGAGGGGCGATGCGCCCACGAGGCCGCCCTGCGCGCCAGCGACGCCGACCTGGCCGCGCTGGAAGTGCTGCACGACAGGCTGCAGAAGGCCGCGCGCGGCAAGCGCATCGTCGACTACTACGACATCAACTACGCCATTCACGAGGCCATCATCACCTTGGCCGACAACCGCTGGCTGGCCCAGGTCATTGGCGATCTGCGCAAGATCCTCAAGCTCGCGCGCCTGCAGCAGTTGCACGCGCCGGGCCGGCTGGCGCAAAGCCTGAGCGAGCACCTTGCCGTTTTCGCCGCGCTCAAGGCGCGCGACGCCGAGGGCGCCGAGGCCGCCATGCGCACGCACCTGACACGCCAACGCGAGGCGCTGCGCGAGCTGGCTCGCCAGCAGAACCGGAGGTTGGCATGAACACCGCGAGCTGGATCAGCCGCCAAGTCACGCGCCTCCTGCCCATCGTCCAACCGAACCGGTGGGCATCGAAAGGTGGCGGAAACGCGCGGGCTGGCATGGACAGTGACCCTGCATCGCGGGACCACGCTCAGGTCGAACGCTCCACGCGTGATCGCCTGGCGGCCAACTTGCGCCACAAGGCCGAGGCCATGTCGCCGCGTATGCTGCGGCGCACGCTGGAGGAGTTGCGCGACACGATCGATCCGCGGATCAGCGAGGTCGAGGGTGGGCGACGAGCCCAGGTGCTGATCCAGAGCTACACGCGGGCGACGATCGAGCGCAGGCGCGACATGTGGCTGCTGATGAGCGAGATGTTCACGGCTGATCCCGAGAAGATCAAGACGGCGCAGGCCAAGTTCGCCGCCGCCGTGGGCACGCCCGATGAGGCCGCCGCCGAAGTGCAGTACCGGCGTGCCACGGTGTCGCCGCGCCGGCGCCTGCTGCAGCGCTTCAGCGTGCTGCCCGAAGGCATCCGCTTCCTGGTGGACGTGCGCGCCGAGATGCAGCCCTGGCTCAAGCAGGACAAGCGGCTGCAGGCCCTGGACGTGGAGATGGAATACATGTTCTCCACCTGGTTCGACGTGGGCTTTCTGGAGCTGCGCCGCATCAGCTGGGACTCGCCGGCTTCTTTGGTGGAAAAACTCATCAAGTACGAGGCGGTGCACGACATCCGTAGCTGGGACGACGTGAAAAACCGTCTCGACTCCGACCGCCGCTGCTATGGCTTCTTCCATCCGCGCCTGCCCGATGAGCCGCTGATCTTCGTCGAGGTCGCGCTGATCGAGCACATGGCCGAGAGCATCACGCCGTTGCTGGATGAAAAGGCCGCCGCGGCCGACCTGGACAAGGCGACCTGGGCCATCTTCTATTCCATCAGCAACACACAGAACGGTTTACGTGGCGTGAGCTTCGGCGATTCGTTGATCAAGCGCGTGGTCGAAACCCTGAGCTCGGAGTTTCCACGTCTCAAGCATTTTTCGACCCTGTCGCCCATTCCAGGCCTGCGCAAGTGGCTGGGCCAGAACGCCCAGCGCCTGCTGGCGATCACGCCCGAGAAAGATCGGATCGAGCTGGGCCGCGCGGCCGGCTTCGAGCCCCCGACCGCGGCGCATCTGCTGCGGGCCCTGGAGCATGTGGCGACGCTCGACGCACGTTCCCCGCTACGGCGCTGGCTGCTGCAGTGCGCCGCCCAGTACCTGGGGCACGAGCTCATCGAAGGCAAGCCGGTGGACCCGGTGGCGCGCTTCCATCTGGGCAATGGCGCGCGCGTCGAGCGCCTGAACTGGCTGGGTGATCCATCGGCCAAAGGCCTGCAGCAGTCTTACGGCCTCATGGTCAACTATTTGTACGATCTCAAGCGGCTCGACCGCAACCGGGCTCAACTGGCCGAGGGCGGCATCGCCGTGGCAGGGGCCATCGAGGAACTGCAGTTTCGTGTGCAGTGATCCACCGCGTGGATCTTTATTTCAACAAGAGGAGACAAGCATGAATGACACCACCCTTCGGGGTCTGAATCGACGCAGCGTGCTGCGTTACGCCGCCGTTGGCCTGGCCGCCGGCCCGCTGCTGGGTCAGGCCCAGTCGAAAGGCTGGCCCAGCAAGCCGGTCACGATGGTCGTGCCCTTTCCCGCTGGTGGCGGTACCGACGCCTTCGCGCGGCCCTTGTCGGCGGCCTTCGGCAAGGTCACGGGCCAACAGCTGATCATCGACAACCGGGGTGGGGCCGGGGGCACGCTGGGCGCGAGCATCGCGGCCAAGGCCGCGCCGGATGGCTACACCCTGTTCATGGGCGCGGTGCACCATGCCATCGCCCCGGCCATGTATCCCAAGCTGGACTACGACATCGAAAAGGATTTCGTGCCCCTGGTGCTGGTGGCCACCGTGCCTCAGGTGCTGGTGGTGAATCCGCAGAAAGTGCCCGAGAACGACTTCAAGTCCTTTCTTGCCATGGTGCTCAAGAACCCGGACAAGCTGAATTACGCCTCGGCCGGCAGCGGCACCTCGCACCACCTCGCGGGCGAGCTGTTCAAGCAGCAGACCGGCGCGGCCATCACGCACATTCCCTACCGGGGCGCCGGGCCCGCCTTGCAGGACCTGATCGCGGGCAATGTGGACATGATGTTCGATGGCCTGGGCTCCTCGGCCACCCACATCCAGGGGGGCGCGTCAAGGCGCTGATGGTGTCGGGCGCCAAGCGCAATGCGGCCTTCCCCGACGTGCCTTGCGCCGCCGAGGTGGGCCTGCCCGATTACACGGTGCAGACCTGGTACGGCATCTGGGGACCCAAGGGCATGCCCGCGGCGGCACAGGCGCGGGCGGTGGAAGCCATCCGCGCGGCGGGTGCCACGCCCGAGGCGCAAGCCGTCTGGGCCAAGCAGGGCGCGGAGTTCAGCCCGTTCACGCAGCGGCAGTTCGGCCAGTTCGTCAGCGGCGAGGTCAAGCGCTGGGCGCAGGTGGTCAAGGTGTCGGGGGCCAAGCTGGAGTAATGGGCGGACGTGTTTGCCTGACGCGCCAGGGCGCCATCGCCCTGGTCACGCTGGACCATCCCGGCAAGTTCAACGCCATGTCGCGCGCGATGTGGCGTGAACTGCGCGCTGTCTTCACCGGCTTGCAGGCTGAGCCCGCCGCGAGCGCGGCGCGCTGCGTGGTCCTGCGGGGTGCGGACGGCCATTTCTGCGCGGGCGGCGACATCTCGGAGTATGCGGATTTCCGCTTCGACGAAGTCAGCCTGCGCGCATTCCACGAAGGCGAGGTCTGGGGTGGCCTGCAGGCCTTGCTGGACTGCGATGTGCCCGTGATCGCGCAGATCGAAGGCAACTGCATGGGCGCGGGCGTCGAAATCGCCAGCGCCTGCGACCTCCGCATCGCGGGGGCCTCGGCCCGTTTCGGCGCGCCCATCGCCAAGCTGGGCTTTCCGATGGCCCCGCGCGAGGCTGCCCTGGTGGCCCGTGCCACGGGCGAGGCCACGGCGCGTGAAATGCTGCTCGAGGCCGCCGTGTTCGACGCAGCCGAAATGAAGGCGCGCGGTTTCGTCCAGCGACTGCAGGCGGACGAAGCCGTGGCCGACCATGTTCTGCAGAGTGCCTCGCGCATCGCCAGCCTGGCGCCGCAGGCCGCGCGCCTGAACAAGCAGACCTTGCGGGCGCTGGGGCAGGGCCGGCCGGCCGAGGCCCTGGTGACGGGTGCCTACGCCTATGCCGACAGCGCCGAGCACCGCGAGGGCATCTTCGCCTTCACCGAGAAACGCAAGCCGGATTTCTGACCCACGACCCACCGACCTCTTCAGCCCATGAGCCTCGATACCAACCTCTACAGCGCCCTGCGCGCCGCCTTTCCTGCCGACCTGGACCGACCGGCCATCGAAACCGATGGCGGCGTTGAAGGTCAGGGCCTGGTCTATTCCTGGCGTGATCTCGATCGCGCCAGCGCCATGCTGGCCAATCTGCTGGCCTCGCTGGAACTGCCGCCCGGGTCGCGCATCGCCGTGCAGGTGGAGAAATCCGTCGAGGCGCTGGCGCTCTACCTGGCCACGTTGCGCGCGGGCCATGTCTATCTGCCGCTCAACACCGCCTACCAAACCGGCGAGATGGCCTACTTCATCGGCAACGCCGAGCCCGCTGTGGTGGTCTGCACGCCGGCCAACTTCGGCTGGGTCGGCAAGCTGGCCTTCCAGGCCGGCGTGCGCCATGTCTACACCCTGGGCGAGGACCGCACGGGCTCCCTGCTGGAGCGCGCCGTGCACCACAGCGACCAGCAGCAGCCCGTGGCGCGCGCCAAGGACGACCTGGCCGCCATCCTCTACACCAGCGGCACCACCGGTCGCAGCAAGGGCGCCATGCTCACGCACGGCAACCTGCTGTCCAACGCCCGGGTGCTGAAAGACTACTGGGGCTGGCGGACTGGGGGAGGGCCGGAAGGTCGCGGGGATGTGCTGATCCACGCGCTGCCCATCTTCCATGTGCATGGCCTCTTCGTCGCGGTGCATGGCGCCTTGTTCAGCGGCAGCAAGATGCTTTGGTACAGCCGTTTCGATCCGAAGAAAATCATTGCCCGCCTGCCCGAGGCGACCGTGTTCATGGGCGTGCCCACGCTCTATGTGCGCTTGCTGGCGGAGCCTGCCTTGACGCGCGATTCGGTGCGCAACATGCGCCTCTTCGTCAGCGGTTCCGCCCCCTTGCTGATCGAGACCTTCAAGGACTGGCAGGAGCGCACGGGTCACACCATCCTGGAGCGTTACGGCATGAGCGAGACCGTGATGCTGACCTCCAATCCCTACGTCCCCGACGCTCGCTATCAAAATCAGAGCGAAAGGCGCGGTGGCACGGTGGGCTTTCCGCTCCCGGGTGTGGACCTGCGCGTGTGTGGAGACGAGGGCCTGGCGCTGCCCGCGGGGGAAATCGGCGGCATCCAGGTGCGCGGTCCCGGCATCTTCAAGGGCTACTGGCGCATGCCCGAGAAGACCGCGGAAGAGTTCACGCAGGATACGGCGGGCAATAGCTGGTTCAAGACGGGGGACGTGGGCAAGGTGGATGAACGGGGTTACGTCACCATCGTCGGCCGCGCCAAGGACCTCATCATCAGCGGCGGCTACAACGTCTACCCGGCCGAGGTGGAAAGTTACCTGAACGACCTGCCTGGCGTGATGGAAAGCGCCGTGGTGGGTGTCCCGCATCCGGATTTCGGCGAGGTCGGCGTGGCCGTGGTGACGGCCAAACCGGGCGCGACGCTCTCAGCCGAGGAACTGGTCGCCACGCTCAAGACCAAGCTGGCGGGCTACAAGATTCCCAAGCGTTGCTTTGTCGTGTCTGAACTGCCGCGCAATGCCATGGGCAAGGTGCAGAAGAATGTGCTGCGCGAACAGCACAAGGCATTGTTCGTCTAGTCACCCGCCCCGTGGCCGGCGGGCCGGCCATCGCCGGCTGGTCTTCTGCTCAGCGCAGCACCAGCACCGGCACCGCCGAGTGCGTCAGCACTTGCTGGGTCTCGCTGCCCAGCAGCAGGCGCTTGAGGCCGTTTCGGCCGTGCGAGGCCATGACGATCAGGCTGACCTTCTGCTTCTTCGCCGTGGCAATGATGGCTTCGCTCACCAGCTCGGCCCTGACAACCTGACCCTTGGCCGACACGCCCTTGGCGTTGGCCGACTTGACCACCGCGTCGACGACCGCCTGCGCCTGAGTGGCCCATTGCTTCTCGATCTTGGTGATGTCGTTGGCTGGCAGCATCAAGCCCCCTTCGTAATAGGACCGGGGGTAGCGGGGCACGATCTTGAGCGCGACGAGTTCAGCGCCGCTGAGCTTGGCCAGGCCGATCGCGTGGGTCACGGCTTTTTTCGAGAGGGTGCTGCCGTCGGTGGCAACGAGGATGCGCTGGTACATGAGAGCTCCTTTCGAGGATGTC
This sequence comes from Hylemonella gracilis, assembly GCF_004328645.1. Taxonomy (GTDB): domain Bacteria; phylum Pseudomonadota; class Gammaproteobacteria; order Burkholderiales; family Burkholderiaceae_C; genus Hylemonella; species Hylemonella gracilis_B. The sequence continues at coordinate 3,317,213 of NZ_CP031395.1, read as the reverse complement.
GGGAAAGCGACCCGGCCATTTTGGATCGCATTGGCTGGTTTGGGGACATCCCTGGAGGGTTTTCAGTCGGTCTTTTTGATCTGGCGCAAGCTTCTTTCAATACCGGTGCTGCCAGTAACGGGGATCGGCCACCCGTTCACAGCGCAGTTGACCCGCCTGGTCGGACCGCCAGGTTGCCGCGCCGCAGCGCGGGCTGTCGTGCACGGCGACGCCGCGCGCGCCATACCGCGACAGCACTTCCGGCGCGGGGTGGCCATAGCGGTTGCGGTAACCCGCCTGGACCAGGGCGATGTGCGGGGCCACAGCGTCCAGGAAGACTTCGGAGCTGGAGGTCTTGCTGCCGTGGTGCGGTACGAGCAGCAGGTCTGCGGCCAACCCGTCCGGGTCTTGCGCGGCCTGCGCCGCCAGGCGCAGTTCCTGCATTTTTTCAATGTCGCCGACCAGCAGCGCGGTGCGAGGGCGGGTGCCCGGGGGGTGGCGGCGCGCACGCGCAGCACGCACGAGACGGTGTTGGCGCGCGGCGTGCGTCCGGCGATCAGGCCGTAGTCCGTCGCACGCGGGTGCAGGATGTCGAAGCGCACGCCGTCCCATTCCCAGGATTGCCCGGCCTCGCAGCGCAGGGCCTGACGGCCCGTTCGCAGCTCGTGCGCGGCGTCGAGTGAGCTCAGCAGCACGGCGCGTGGATGCGCTGTCAGGACGGCCGCTGCCCCGCCCGCGTGATCCGCGTCGCGATGACTCAGCAGCAGCGCGTCGAGACGCACGCCGAGCGCGCGCAGCAGGGGCACGAGCACGCGTTCGCCCGCGTCGCTTTCATTGGTGTAGCGTGGGCCTGCGTCGTACAGCAGCGCGTGCCGCGCGGTGCGCACCAGCACGGCCTGGCCCTGGCCCACGTCGGCGGCCAGCAACTCGAATTCGCCCTGCGCAGGCGCGGGGGGTTGCCACAGCAGCACGGGCAAGAGCAAGGGCAGGCCTGCCAGGCGCAGACTCCAGGGCAGGCGCAACACCAAGAGCAGGCCACCCAGCGCACCCGCCAGTGCCGCCCACATCGGCGCCTGGGGCGCGCTGTAGACGGCCAGAGGCAATTCGGCCAGCCCGGCCAACAAGGTGTTCAGCCACTGCACCGCCCAGGCAGCCGCATCCCACAGCGGCGCGCTGTAGGGGGCCAGTGGCTCGGCCGCCACGCCCAGGGTGCCCAGCAGCGCCAACGGCGTCACGACCAGGGTGACCCAGGGGATCGCGACCAGGTTGGCCAGCAGGCTGACCAGGGACATCTGTCCGAAGAACAGCAGAGTCAGCGGCGCCAGGGCCAGTGTGACGACCCCTTGCTCGCGCAGCAGGTGCCACAGCGGGCGCAGCACGCCGCCGGCCAGGGCCGCCAGCCTGCGGTGTACTTTGGGGGTGGCGTCCCGCGCGGATGGCGCGCGACCCTCGTCCGAGCGGCCGTTGGCGAACAGCACGCCCACCGCCACGAAGCTCAGCCAGAAGCCAGCCTGCAACCAGGCCCAGGGACTGACGGCGAGCACGATGGCCGCGGCCGCCAGCCAGAGCTGGGGCCAGGGCCAGCGCCTCCCCGTCAGCCGAAGCAGCGTGACCACGGCCAGCATCAGCACGGTGCGCTGGGCCGGTACCCCCCAGCCGCTGAACAGGGCGTAGGCGGTCGCCAACAGCAGGCCGCCCAGCAGGCCGGCCTGCGAGGCGGGCCAGCGCAGGCACAGCTGCGCGCCCAGCAGGGGCGTGTAGCGCCACAGCGCACTCACCAGGGCGGCGGCCAGCCAGGCGAACAGCGTGATGTGCAGACCCGAGATGCTCATCAGGTGCGCCACGCCGGTCGTGCGGAAGACGTCCCAGTCGGCGCGCGCGATGGCTTGCTGGTCACCCGTGACCAGCGCGGCCACGACGCCATAGGCATTGCGCCGGTTCATGGCCTCGGCCCGGTCTTGCGCCGGGTCCGTCGCCATGTCCGCGGCCTGGGTCGGCGCGGTCATTTCGGTTGGCCGCGCAGTCGGTGGCTCGAATTCGGCGGGGGTCCGGGCGGCGGCGGTGGCCGCGCGGCTCAGGGGTAGCACCGGCGTGTAGGCCGGTGCGCGTCGCACGATGGCGTCGCGCACCTGCTGGCGCGCTTGCTCGACCCGGTAGGGGGCGGCCCACCAGGGCGGGTTGGGGGTCAGCAGCGCCGGCACCGGGTCACGATGGGTCGTGCGTACATAGCCACTGGCTTGCAGGCCTTGTTCCCACATCCACAACTCGTAGTCGAAACCGTGGGGATTGCGTGCGCCGTGTACCGCGCGCAGGCGGGCGTTGAAGCGCCAGCGTTCGCCTGCCTGGAGGTCGGGTGCCTGAATGAAGGGTTCCAACAGGGCGCCATTGTCGTCGCGCCAGGCACCGTACCAGGTCAGCATCAGCCGCTCGGGAACGTGCAGTGATCCAGGCAGTGGCGCGACGCGGCCTTGTTCAAAGAGCGCGGCCGATTCGACCTCGAACAGGAAGCGCGTGCCGTTGTCGGTGCGTTGCGGCATCGCGGCGATGTGACCGGTCAGCGTCAGGTCGCGCCCCTCCAGCACGGGTGCCAACGCCTGGGTCTGCAGATGCAAGGCGCGCAACCCGGTGCTGGCATAGGCCAGCAGCGCGGCCGCCAGCAGGGCCAGCAGTGGGCCGGCAAAAGGCAAGTCAGTCTGCGTCCGGGCTGCGGGTGTGGACGTGCCGGGGACGCGCGATGTCAGGCTGACGACACTGGCGATCAGGAGCGCCAGTCCCGAGGCCGCGAGCAGGCCGTAGCTGGCGAGGGGCCAGAGTTTGCCCTGCTGCAGTTGCGCTGCGATGCCTGCCAGCCAGCCCAGCAGAACGGGCGTGAGCAGGCGCGCATAACCCGCGGCAGGGGGAGGAGATGTTGGATTCGCGGGGGTGGCCAGGGGCGCGGACATGGGCCGATGCTAAGCCACGTCGGCCGTGCCTTGGTGGTGGTGTACTTCTTGAAGCACCTTGGCATCCGACCTTGATGCGGGCGCTGTAACATCTTGGGATGAAAGAACTTGGAACGGGTGGCGAGCCCGGCGAAGGTGCCGGCAGGGTTGCTGGCGCATCGGGCTCGCCGCTGGACCAGCTGCGCGGCGAGAACATGCTCCTGCGCGAGCAGCTCGGCAGCGCGCAGGAGCAGTTGTCCGGCCTGCGCACGCAGTTCGACCGTCTCCTGAGCGAAGCCCGCCTGAATCAGGCCAAACTGCGCCGTTTTGATCAGATCGAGCGCCAGCTCATTGCCGCCCCGTCCCTGACCGCGCTGGTGCAGGCCTTGCTGGTGGATTTCGGCGCGCTGTTCGAACTCGACGCCGTCACCCTGGCCCTGGTGGATCCGGAGTACGAGGCCGCGCGCGTGCTCAGTGAAGGCTGGAGTGAAACGGTTCAGGCCGCGCTGGACAACGGCGAGGTCGATGCCGACCTGGCGTCATCCGCCGAACCCGGGCTGTCGGCCGAGCCCCAAGGCGAGGGCGCGTCCGAGGATGCCGCTGTGGGTACCGACTGGTTTGCCCGCCTGCTGCTGCTGGGCAGCGGACAACTGCTCAGCCAGATCTACTCGCGGGGCTGGCGCCCCATGCTGGGCTCCCCAGATCCGGTCCAGGCGGCCCTGTTCCAGGGCGTGGCGCTGCGCGGACTCGGGAGCACGGCCTTGCTGCCGCTGTTGCACCGTGGCGAATGCATAGGCAGTCTGAATCTGGGCAGTCGCGACGCAATGCGTTTTTCGGCCGGCAACAGCACGGATTTCCTGGAGCGTCTGGCGGCCCTGGCGGCCATTTGCCTCGACAACGCCCTGGTGGCCGAGCGCCTGAAGCTGGTGGGCCTGACGGACGCGCTCACGGGCGTGCACAACCGCCGCTATTTCGAGTCGCGCTGTCTGGAAGAGGTCAAGGCGGCTCAGCGCAGCGGCGAGTCCCTGGTCTGTTTGCTGCTTGATGTCGATCACTTCAAGCGCATCAACGACAGCCACGGGCACCCGGCGGGGGACGCCGTGCTGCGCCAGATCGGTCAGATCATCCGCGGTCAGTTGCGCGGCAATGACGTGGTGGCTCGCTACGGCGGCGAGGAATTCGTGCTGCTGCTGCCCGACACCCCGCTCGACGGTGGGATCGATACGGCAGACCGCATCCGGCTGGCGATCGCCGCCGCAGCCATGCCGGTGCAAGGGGAGCACGGCGAGACCCTGCACGTCACGGTCTCCCTCGGCGTCGCACAGTTGCTGGTCGAGGGAGGCAACTCCGAGGCGGCCAACGACGTCCCGGCCCGCCGGCCCGCGGCCGAGGAGAGCATGAAGTTGCTTGTGCAACGGGCGGACCAGGCCCTGTACGCCGCCAAGCAGGCCGGTCGCAACCGGGTGCAGGCGGCGCGGTGACGCACCACCTTTCACTGGCCGGCGCGCGCTCCCTCCACCTGGCGGCCCAGGGCCTGCTGGCGCCGCCCCGCAAGAAGGCGGCGAAGGCCGATGTGCTGGCCGCCATCGAGCGCATGGCCTTGCTGCAAATCGACACCATCCAGGTGGTGGCGCGCAGTCCTTACCTGGTGCTGTTCAGCCGCCTGGGAAGCTACGACCCGGCCTGGCTGGAGCAGACCCTGGCCGAGGGCGCCATCTACGAATACTGGGCCCACGAAGCCTGTTTCGTTCCGACGCGCGACTACGGCCTGCTGAGGCACCGCATGCTGGACCCATCGGGCATGGGCTGGAAGTTCTCCGCGCGCTGGATGGAGACGCATGGGGCCGAGATTAACGCCCTGCTGGCGCACGTTCGCGAACGGGGGCCGGTGCGTTCGGCCGATTTCGAGCGCAGGAACGAGGGCAAGGGCACGGCCAAGAGTGCCGGCTGGTGGGATTGGAAGCCGGAGAAGCGGCACCTGGAATTGCTGTTCACGACGGGGCGTCTGATGGTGGCCGAGCGCCGCAATTTTCAGCGCGTGTATGACCTGGCCGAGCGCGTCTTGCCCCATTGGGATGACCGCCGCGATCTCCCCACGGTGGAGGCGGCGCAAGCTCAGATGGTGCGGCGCTCCTGCCGGGCCCTGGGCCTGGTGAAGGCGGGCTGGGTGGCGGACTACTACCGGCTCAAGCGAGGCAAGTACGACGCTGCGCTGCATGCGCTGGCCGACACCGGCGAACTGACACCGGTACGCGTCGAGGGCTGGAAGCACGACGCCTTCGTGCATGCTGATCTGGCGCCCTGGCTGGCGCAGGCCGAGGCCGGTGAGTTGTCTTCGACGGTGAACACCCTGCTCTCGCCCTTTGACCCGGTGGTCTGGGACCGCAAGCGCGCGGTGGAGCTGTTCGACTTCGATTACCGCTTGGAGTGCTACACCCCCGCCGAAAAGCGCAAGTACGGCTACTTCGTGCTGCCCATCCTGAGCCGGGGCAAGCTGGTGGGGCGGCTGGACGCCAAGGCCCATCGCAAGCAAGGGGTGTTCGAGGTCAAGGCCCTGTACCTGGAGCCGGGCCTGCGGACCAGCCAAAGGTTGATCGGCGACATCGCCCTGGCGGTGCGGCGCTGCGCCGCATGGCATGGCACGCCCACGATCAGCGTGGGCCACGCGCCCGCGGCCGTGACGGCAGCCCTGAAGACCTGATCACATTGGCCCCCGGGGCATGGGCTGGCGCAGTGGGGTCCGATGGCTCAGTCGGCCGCCGCGATCACCACGGCGGATTCGTCCAGCCCGATGTGGGCCGTCTGCCCGGCTCGCAGTCCGTGGCCGGCCGCCGCGAAGCCCACGATGTAGGGGCCGGAGGTGCCAGGCTCGCTGGACAGTCGCAGGCTGACTTCGCCGCCGGCCGCCGCCCGCGAAGCACGCGTCACCACGCCGGTCAGGAAATTGCTGCTCTCCGTTTGCGCGCCACGCGCCTGCGCCGGCCGGGCCGTGACCCGTACCGCCGTGGCCTTGCACAGCGCAAGCACCGGCAATCCCACGCGCAGGCCCAGCAACTGGGCGCTTTCACGGGTGATGCGCGCGTGCAGGGGCAAGGGCGTCTCGCCTTCCCGCGCCAGCAGCAGTTGGACCCGCACCTGGCCTTGCACCGAGCGCAGGGCACCGACCGTGCAGGCGAACTGGTTGCGCATGCTGGTGCGCAGCGCGGAGGCGGCGCGGCGGGAGGCGGTGGTCGAGGCGGCATGTCCTCCCGCGCTGGTGTCCAGGCTCGCCAGGGCCTGCGCACGCGCCTGGGCTAGCGCATCGGCGGCCAGCAGCACGCGCTGGCCCGCGGCGGTGAGCACCGCGCCACCGCCGCCGCTGCCCCCCACGGCCTTCTCGACCAGGGGCTGGCCCGCCAGATTGCCCAGCGTTTCCAAAGCCTGCCAGGCGGCCTTGTAGCTCACGCCCGCGCCGCGCGCGGCCTCGGAGATGGAGCCGACCTGGCCGATGCGGCGCAGGATGTCGATGCGTTTGTCGCTGGCCTGGAAGCCCAGCACTTCGGCCAGCGGCAGTGTTTTCTTGCTCATGGGCTTATGGTATTCGGCTGCCGTCCGGACAAGCCGGTGGACCGTCCGGTCCTCGCGCGCAGGGGTCGGGGGTGATCGCTATTCTTAATCTGAATAGCGTTTCGGTGTTTCGTGCTAGAGTTTCGCTGTTCATTTTTGGAATAGCGAGGTTTTCATGGTCAAGCGCTTCTTGAGCGTCATTGCGGCGACGTTGGGTTTGTGGGCCGTTCCATTCGCGGCCGTGCAGGCGGGCGAGGTGAACGTGGCCGTGGCCGCCAACTTCACCGCCCCCATGCGGAAGATCGCCCCGATGTTCGAGGCGGACACGGGCCACAAGGCCGTGTTGTCCTTCGGCTCCACGGGCAAGTTCTACGCGCAGATCCAGAACGGCGCGCCGTTTGACGTGCTGCTGTCCGCCGACGACACGACGCCTGCCAAGCTGGAGCAGGAGGGGCAGGGCGGCGGCAAGGACCGGCGTTACACCTACGCCATTGGCACGCTGGTGCTCTGGAGCAAGCAGCCCGGCCTGGTGGACGCCCAGGGCGAGGTGCTGAAGACAGGCCAGTTCGACAAGATCGCCCTGGCCGATCCCCGGCTCGCGCCCTATGGCGCGGCGGCGGTGGAGGCGCTGACGGCCTTGGGTCTGCTCGACACCTTGAAGCCGAAGTTCGTCCAGGGCGAGAACATCGGCCAGACGCACCAGTTCGTCGCCACGGGCAACGCGGCGCTCGGCTTCGTCGCGCTGTCCCAGGTCTGGGTGCCGGACGAGCAGGGCGGCAAGCTGAAGGAAGGCTCGGTCTGGCGCGTGCCGGCGAAGCTGCACCAGCCCATCCGGCAAGACCTCATCCTGCTCAAGAAGGGCCAGGACAACGCCGCCGCCGTCGCTCTGCTCAAGTACCTGAAGGGCGAAAAGGCCCGCGCCGTGATCCAGTCCTTCGGCTACGGCCTGGAGTAATCTGACGGGATGGTTTTTTCCGCCGATGACTGGCAGGCCATCCGGCTCACGCTGGAGCTGGCCGCGCTCACGACCCTGTTGCTGTTGATCATCGCCACGCCCCTGGCCTGGTGGCTGGCACGCAGCCCTTCACGCTGGCGGGCGCCGGTGAGCGCGCTCGTCACCTTGCCCTTGGTGCTGCCGCCCACGGTGCTGGGCTTTTATCTGCTGGTGCTGATGGGCCCCAACGGCTGGCTGGGGCAACTCACCCAGGCGCTGGGCTGGGGCTTGCTGTCCTTCAGCTTCACGGGCCTGCTGATCGGCTCCGTTTTCTTTTCACTGCCGTTCGCGGTGCAGCCCCTGCAGCACGCCTTTGAGTCTCTCGGCGCGCGTCCGCTGGAAGTGGCGGCCACGTTGCGGGCGCGTCCGCTGGACGCCTTCTTCACCGTGGCCCTGCCGCAGGCCAAGGGCGGTGTGTTGACGGCGGCCATCCTGAGCTTCGCGCACACCGTCGGCGAGTTTGGTGTGGTGCTGATGATCGGCGGAAACATCCCTGGGCAGACCCGCGTGGTTTCGACCCAGATCTACGGCCACGTGGAAGCCATGGCGTACACCCAAGCGCATTGGTTGGCAGGCGGCATGGTGCTGTTCAGTTTTGCGGTGCTGCTGGTCCTGGCCGGTCTGCGGCGCGGGCGTGATCGGGTCATGCCATGAATGACCCGGCTGTGAATCAACAGGTGCTGAATGTCCCGATGGTGAGCGAGTCGGCCATGACGACCGTCGCGACCCTGCTGGATGAGCTCTTCCACGTGCGCCTGAGTCTGGCGCGCGCGGACTTTGATCTGAATGTGGACCTCACGCTGCCCGCGCGCGGCATCACCGTGCTCTATGGGCCTTCGGGTTCGGGCAAGACCAGCGTGCTGCGCTGCGTGGCCGGACTGGAGCGCGCGCGATCGGCCACCGGGCAGGGGCAAGAGACGCCCGCCCGCGTGGTCGTGGGCGGCGAGGTCTGGCAGGACGAGGCGAGGGGCGTCTTCCTGCCCACGCACCGTCGGCCCCTGGGTTATGTGTTTCAAGAAGCCAGCCTGTTTGAACACCTCGATGTGCACGGCAATTTGCAGTACGGGCTCAAGAGGAGTTGGCGCGGTGCGCTCCTGGCCCAAGGCCGGCGCGCGCTGGACGAGGCCGTGGCCTTGCTGGGCATCGAGCACTTGCTCGCGCGGCGGGTGCAGCAACTGTCCGGCGGCGAGCGCCAGCGGGTGGCGATCGCGCGGGCCCTGGCCACCGGGCCGCGCCTGCTGTTGCTGGACGAGCCGCTCGCCGCGCTCGACGCTGCGCGCCGTCAGGACATCCTGCCCTGGCTGGAGCGCTTGCGCGACAAACTGCGCCTGCCCATGCTCTACGTCACCCATTCGGCCGACGAACTGGCGCGGCTGGCCGCGCACCTCGTGGTGCTGGAACGCGGACAGGTGCGCGCGGCCGGTCCGGTGGCCCAGGTGCTGGCTGCCCTCGACAGCCCGCTGGTGGTGGGCGAGGACGCGGGGGCCTTGCTGCAAGGCACCGTGCTGGAGCGCGATGCAGCCTGGCATCTGGCCCGGGTCGGCTTCGCGGGCGGCGAACTGAGCGTGCGCGACGAGGGCCTGCCCGTGGGCCGCGAGGTGCGCCTGCGCGTGCTGGCCCGCGATGTCAGCCTGGCCTTGGCCGAGCCGCGCCAGACCAGCATCCAGAACCTGTTGCCGGCCGTGGTGGACGCCATCGCGCCGGACGCCCATGCCTCGCAAGTGCTGGTGCGCCTGCGCTGCGGCGAATCCCTGCTGCTGGCGCGCATCACCCGCCGTGCCTGCGAGGCCTTGGGCTTGTGCCCGGGGCTGCCGGTCTGGGCGCAGGTGAAGTCGGCCGCGCTGGTGCGTTGACGGCACCAGCTCAGGCCCGGGGCCGGCTTGTCAGACCCCGGGCTTCGAATTACGACCGCGATTGGGATTGGGATTGGGATTGCGACTGCGCGGCCCGCACCGCCATGTGCGAGTAGGCCAGGCGCAGCAGGTCCACGCCCACGCCGAGCTGGCGGCCACGGCGCGCCAGCGCGCCCAGGATGTGCTCGTGCTCGGTCGGCAGCCCGCCTTGCAGGTCGCGCAGCATCGAGGCCGTGAAGGCCGAGCCCGGCTGCGTCAGCATGCCCAGGGCCTGGTTTTGCGCGGCCGCGCCGACGGCGTGGTCCTCGGCCTGGGCCACGGCGCAGGCCTCCGCGTACATGGTGCGCGTCAGGGCCTCGCCTTCGCTCGTGGCCACGATCTCGCCCACCGAGCCCTGGCAGACCGTGGTCATGCCCGCCAGCGTGGCGAGGAACACCCATTTGTCCCACAGCACCTGTTCGATGTCCTCGCTGTGCACGCTGTCGTAGCCGGCGCCCGTGCCCAGGGCCGCGAAGTCGCGCGCCAGGGACTCATGGGCCGGGTCGCGCGGCCCGACGGTCAGGCGGTGCAGATCGTTGAGCTGCTTCACCACGCCCTCGGGCGTGAGCGCGGCCGCGATGTGGGCCACGCCGCCCATGACGCGCGCGCGGCCGTAGCGCGCATCCAGCGCCTGCAGGTGGTCGATGCCGTTGAGGAAGGGCAGCAGAACACCGCGCCCGTCGGCGCGCGCCAGCGAGGCCAGCGCGCTGTCCAGGTCATAGGCCTTGGGCGTGAGCAGGATCAAGTCATAGTCCGGCCCCACGGCCTGCGCCGTCACCGTGCGCGGCTGCACGCTGAAGGGGCCGCGCGGCGTCTCGATCTTCAGGCCCTCGCTGTCCACCTGCTGCTTGCGCCGCTCGCGCAGCAAGAAGGTGACGTCCGCGCCGGCCTGGATCAGGCGCGCGCCGAAATATCCGCCGATACCGCCGGCGCCAAGGATCAAGATCTTCATGTGAAAGCTTTCGTCTCTGAGAGGGGTGAGGAATGGGCGATGGCGTGATCGTAGAGGACAATCCGGTACGATGAGTGATCAGAATGACTGATTGATTCACTTTTCGTCCTGGATTGTGTTTTTTGGGTTTTGTTTTTGTGGACCGCCTGACTGACTTTCTTGAGCGCTTCGAGCTGCGTGCCACCTTGCTGCACAACGGCGTGCTGGCGCGCCCCCTGCAAGCCGAGGCCTCGGAAGGCGCTGGCCGGCTGTACCTGCTGCGGCAGGGGGCGGTTGAGCTGGCCGGACCGGGCCGCCGCCACTGTCTTCTGCGCGAACCCACGCTGGTTTTTTATGCCTGTCCCCAGCGCCACACCCTGCGGCCGGTGGGGGAGGCGCGCGCCCACCTGCTCGGTGCCCTGATCGAATTCGGCGCGGGCGATGAAAACCCGCTTCTGCAAGCGCTGGATCAGCCCTTGTGCCTGCCCTTGGCCGACATGCAGGGCGTCGCTTCCTTGATCGATGCCTTGTTCGAGGAGGCTGCCGTCCGTCACTGCGGCCAGGCGGCGGTGCTGGAACGACTGTCCGAGGTGCTGGTCGTGCGCCTGCTGCGCCTGGCCATGGAACGCAAACTGATGGACCGGGGCGTCATGGCCGGGCTTGCTGATCTTCGCCTGGCGCGCGCGCTGACCGCCATCCACGCCGCGCCGCAGTCGGGCTGGACGCTGGAGCGCATGGCCGCGCGGGCGGGCATGTCGCGCTCGCGCTTCGCCGGGCACTTCACCGCGGTGATGGGCATGCCGGCGGCCGAGTACCTCAAGCGCTGGCGCGTGGGTTTGGCCAAGCGTCTCTTGCGCGCGGGCCGGCCGGTCAAGCAGGTTGCGCTGGAGGTGGGGTATGGCAGCTCGGCCAGCTTCGGGCGCGCCTTCGGACAGGTGGAAGGGGCCACGCCCACGGCCTGGTTGCAGGGCGTGCGCGAGTCCGCGGGCGCTTAAGCCCTGGGCCCGGTGATTCCCTTTGTTAGAATACGCCCCGTCATTGGGGAGTAGCCGCTCTTCTCCGCGAAGAGGCTTGCGTCAACACACTTGACCTATCGGTCATGGCGCAAGCAGCCCTTAGCCTGGCAAGACCTTTGACCACGAAGCCTCCGTTTTGGCCGGGGATGCGTCGTGGTCAATCGTCTCTGTACACCGGCCTTGGACATTTCTCATGGAAGCTCTCCTCGTCTCGACCGGCGTTGTCGCCCTCGCCGAAATCGGTGACAAGACCCAACTGCTGGCCTTCATCCTCGCCGCCCGCTTCAAGCGCCCCTGGCCCATCATCGCGGGCATCCTGGTCGCGACTGTGCTCAACCATGCCCTGGCGGGCGCGCTCGGCGCATGGCTCACCAGCCTGACCAGCCCGCAGGTGCTGCGCTGGGTGCTGGGCCTGTCCTTCATCGCCATGGCCGCCTGGACCCTGGTGCCCGACAAGATGGACGACGACGAAGGCGATTCCCTGGCCGCACGTCGGCTGGGTGTTTTTGGCGCCACCTTCGTCGCCTTCTTCCTGGCCGAGATGGGCGACAAGACCCAGATCGCGACCGTGGCCATGGCCGCGCGCTACAGTGATGCTTTCCTGGTCGTGATGGGCACCACCCTGGGCATGATGCTGGCCAACGTGCCCGCCGTGCTGATCGGCGACAAGCTCGCGCACAAACTGCCCATCCGCCTGGTGCATGGCATCGCGGCACTCATCTTCGCGGTGCTGGGTGTGGCGACCTTGATGGGGGCGGGCGCCAGTCTCGGGTTCTGAGACGCCGCTGTGTGGATGAGCCGGGGGCTGGGCCCCTGGTGCGCGGGCAGTCCGGGGCCCCCAGAATGGAAATCAATCGTTGCGGGACGTCTGGCGAAAACGGGGGCACAGGTTGGTAGCGGTTGCGGCTGGTCAGTTAACGCTGCCTGGGGACTGCTCACGGTCAGAAGGGAAATTTCAATCGGAGATGCAGTAGGGGCGCTTGAAAACTGAAGGGTCCGTAGCGATGAAAAATCAAAGCCGGCTATAACGCCACTAAACTGTCCCCCAAGTAACAAAAGGGGTGGACATGAAGATTCAATGCATAGAACGCGACATCCGTCAGGTACTGGAATCGGGAACATACCTGATTCCGCGTTTCCAGCGGCCATTCTCTTGGGAGAAAGAGCACGTCGAGGAGTTCTGGATTGATAGCACAGCCGAGGTCAAGAAGGACTACTTTATCGGGGCCTTCGTCTCATACAACCTTTCCAGTTCTTCCTATGGCCTGGTGGATGGCCAGCAGCGCCTAACTACTATCACCATTGCCTTGTGCGCTATTCGGGATAAGTTCATAGAACTCGGCCACGATGCCCTTGGTAAGGGAGTGCATCGCCTTATTGAAACTCGTGATCTTAACGACCAGACCCAGTTCGTCCTCAAGACAGAAACTTCGTACCCATTCCTGCAGGCCAAGATTCAGAGCTTGGACAAGGAGAGCTCATACATCGAAGCAGGCCAGGAAGAGAAGGCACTTAGTGTGGCTTATCAGACTATCGCCGGCTACATCAAGGAGGGGGTCGATAAAGCGATTGAAAATGTGCATCCATCCAAAGCCAAGGACGCTGGCAAGAAGTGGTTGGAGCAGGCTCGTAACAAGCTCCTAGCGCTCAAAGTTATTTCGATCACGCTGGACAACCAAGATGACGCGTACTTGATCTTCGAGACGCTGAATACCCGTGGCAAAGACCTGACGGCCGCAGACCTAGCGAAGAATCATTTCTTACGACTGCTGCCCGACAAGGGCAAAGCACTGGACAGGCCGAAGGATCATTGGAACGAAATTCAGTCTACGCTTGACGCGGCAGAACGCCCCATCGAGATCAAGACATTCCTGCATCACTACTGGCTCTCGAAGTATCCCTTCACTACGGAGAAGCGGCTTTTCAAAGCGATCAAGGATGAAGTCACTGCCTTGAATGTCAAAGATCTTCTCGACGAGTTGCGATCGGACGCAGTCTTGTACCGAGGCATAACAGAGCCAGGCAACTTGGCGCTCTGGAATAAGGCCACGCGAGACATAGAAGACTCCTTGCTATGTATCTCGGGCATTTTGAATATCCAGATCGCCAACCCTCTACTGCTGACGGTGCTTCGCCTCTACAAAGCAAAGCTCTTGAAGGATGGTCAGGTGCGTGAGCTATTCTCGTTGGTGGAGCGCTACCACTTCATTTTCACGACTATCAGTGCGCAGCCTTCATCTGGCGGCGTTAGCAAGATGTACGCGGCACACGCGCGTGATATAGCCAATGCGTCAGATGCCAATAGCAGGGGAATTTGCATAATGGACTTCAAGAGGAAGATAGTAAGCAAGGTACCTTCTAGAGAGGTCTTTATTTCGAAGTTCAAGCAACTCTCGTATCAGAACCAGCGCCAACGCGAGGTAATTCGCTACACCCTGTGGAGACTCGATCAGAAGAGAAATTCTGCGGTGGACATAGATCGCTCCTCAACGTCTATTGAACACCTAATGCCGCTGTCTGGCGGGTCGGGCAATGTGCACAACATTGGCAATCTGTTAGTTGTGCCAGTGAAGTTCAACGGCGAGGTCTTGGGGGACAAACCATTTGTCCAGAAGAAGGCCTTGCTTATCAAGCATGGCTATGCCTTAGAGCCAGAAATTGCGACGGCCATGGCCTGGACGAACGCGGAAATCGAGCAGCGTACCACCAGACTTGCCGAGTACGCATATGACACGGTCTGGGCAATCAAGTAATCGTGCGGATGTACACATTTCGTTTGTTTCAAAACTGCACGTGGATTTGCGACCGGCGTGGCTGGGACGTTGAATTGCTTGACCTCTGAGGTAGCAAAGCTAACGCTCGAATACTTTTGTTGTCCGTCGGCTATGGGTCGAAAGTGTCTGGCCACTGCATGTCGATTCGGGGGTGGTCGCATTTGTCGAACGTGTCGAGTCGGATTCTCTTGAGATGAAGAAAAGTGAGCAAGACAAAAAAATCGCTTTGCCTCTGGCTGACTCTTACGATCCTTACGCTGCTGCTGTATTGCGTCAAAGACTTGGCCGTCTATCCAAGTAGGGCTCTTCCACTGATTTGGGTATTTTTTTCGTGGAATTTTTTGGCCTATGGCATAGATAAAGGAATGTGGCCAGTGACTTTCATTGAGCTTGACGGGAATGGCAAAGGCAATCGCATAGCCAGAGAGGTGATGCTATGGCTGACGTCTGCCATCTATCTAAGCCTTTTAGGGGTGCTGTTTTTTTCAGAATGAACGCACCAGATTCCGTAAAGTATTCCGTGCCATACGTGGATTGACCGTACCAGCTCATACCCAACGCAAGTAGGTTTTGCGACAGCGTCTAACCGATCTTGATCGAAAAACTGTTCTTGGTCGCCGAACGGCCATATGAGCCTGTGTCCGGTGAATGATTGGTTTCAACGACTGTGGTCGCTCGTGCAGCGAAACCATCCCTCTGATATCTGCCTGAAGCGATCAACCTCCCTCAGACCTCGCTTCAGTCCGTCACCAGACGAAACCGCTCCGTTCCCACAGTCACCCCATTCACCAGCACCTCCACCGTGTGCACGCCCGGGTAGTGCTTGCGCGTGGTGTAGTCCTGCACGGTCTGTTGCTTGTCCAGCGTGAGTGTGGCGCCAGCGTCCAGCGGCAGCGTGCGCCACTTGAAGACCTTGCGGCTGGTCTCGCCGTTTTTCTTGACGTAGTGGATGGCGTAGTCCACCACGAGGTTTTGCGTTTCGCGCGCGGTGGAGCGCAGGGCCAGGCTCAGGTGCAGGCGTTCGCCCAGTTGCAGCGTGGCGGGTTTCACCTTGAAGTGGTCCAGCGCCACTTGCGCGTCGGCGCTCGCGCCGATGAGGCCGAGCGCGCGGGGGTGGCCGGCCTTGATCAGGTTGCGCAGCGCGTGCTTGGCGATCCAGCCTGTCTCGGGCTGGTCCGTGGGCCAGCTTGCCAGCAAGTCCAGCATCCACTCGGGATGATCCTTGGCGATGTCGTTGAGGTGGTTGGCCACCGAGCGGCGCACGTAGTCGCTGGGGTCGGCGCGCAGCCGTTCCAGGATGGGCAGGGCGTGCCGGGGTTCGGCGATGAAGAGCGGCAGGCGCCGCGCCCAGGGCAGGCGCGGGCGCGTGCCTTCGCTGGCGAGGCGGCGCACATGGTCGTTGTCGTCCTCGGCCCAACGCAGGGCATGGGCCAGGGCGGTGGCCGGGTCTTGCGCGAGGAAGGGGCGAACGGCGAATTCCGCGCTGCTGTAGGGCGTGAGTTCGCGCAGCGCGTCCAGCGACAGATCGAAGTGGTCCAGGCCGTGCCGACCCACGAACTCGGGCAGCACCAGGCCAGGCAGGCCGCGCGGTGCGTGCGGCGCCATGCGGCGCAGCAGGGCCAGGGCGCGCGGGACGTCCTCGGGCAGGTGCGCGCGCAGGCCGTCGGCCGCGTGGGCGATGCGCGCCATGATGGACAGGCCGTCCAGGCCGCGCCGTGTGCGGGCCAGGAAGGCCTTGCGGTCGAAAGCCGGGTGCACCTGCACGGCGGCGTCGGCGATCTGCGCCAGCACCTGGGCGTCGAGCAGGTTCTTGAGCAGGGGGGCGGATTCCTGCGCTTCGGGGGGAGCGGTGGGGCGGGGCATGGCGCGCATTGTGCCGGGCTGATGTTCAGCTCTTGGCGGTTGAGACCACTGCCGCGCCCGCGATGATCAGCACCGTGCCCGTCAGCGCCTGGGCCAGCTTCAGATCCTCCCATTCCCTGAAGATCAGCAGCGACAGCGTCAGCGCGACCAGCGCATTGGCGTTGGTCAGTGGCGCCAGCACCGCGAGCGGAATCCGCAGCGTGGAGACGCCGTAGGCCATGGCGCCGATGGCGACGGACCAGCACAGTCCCATGGCCGTGGCGTAAAGCAGGCCGCGCGGCGTGATCTTCCACCCGCCGCCCAGCCAACTTCCCGCCAAGCCCACGGTGAGGACGGCCAAGCCGACGTGGAGCAGGAAGTTGGCCACGCTGGTACCTTCGCGCATGCTGAGTTTCATCAGGACTGTGCCCAGGCCCAGCAAGACGGTGGGCAACACACCACCTAGCAAGAATGCACGGGTCTGCATGTGGACCTCAGGCTGCGTGGCAGACGGCTTCGATATTGTTGCCGTCCGGGTCGATCACAAAAGCTGCGTAGTAGCGCGCGTGGTAGTCGGGCCGCAGGCCCGGGGCGCCATTGTCACTCGCGCCTGCAGCCAGGGCCGCCTGGTAGAACGCTCTCACGGCGGCCGGGTCGGGGGCGGTGAGGGCCAAGTGCATGCTGGACGGTGCCTGTTCCGACTGGCCGATCCAGAACATGGGCACACCCGCGCGGCCGTAGCCCACGCCGCCGGGGTACTCCACCTGGGGAGTGATGCCCAGTGGGGCCAGCGCATGGGTATAGAAGGTTTTGCTGCGTTCGAACTGGGCCGTGCGCAAGCCGATGTGGTCGATCATGATGTTTCCTGGTGCGTGTGAGGTGGGAGGGCGCTGGGGTTCAGTCTGGAAACCGCTCCACGTGCATCTCGCCCTTGCGGCCGTAGTAGGTGACGTGACGGCCCGCGATCCAGACCGTGTAGCTCGCGCAGCCCGCGGCTTGCGAAAGACGCTTGAATTCCGGGTACTTCACGGTGCCGGCTTGCGCGCCGCGGATGGCGGCCACCATGCCCTCGGCGTTGAAAGCAGGGGCCACGGGCACGGCGGGCGGTTCGAAACCGAGTGTGTGCGTTTCATCGTCGGGCAGGTAATAGGTGACGCGGGCGGCGCGGTAATCCACGTGGTAGGCCTCCACCCCGGCAGCCATCAAGCGGTCGACGACCTGGCCGAAGTGGATGCTGCCGGCCTTGGACGCGGCGAAGGTGGATTCGATGGCGGAGAGGGTGGTGGGGTTCATGAGAGGCTCCGGGTTTGCTGTGCGTGAGTTGGTTTCCGTGGATACCAATTATCAATTGTAGTTTCCTTGGAAACTTTTGCAAGTGCAGGACCTGGAGGGCGAAGAAAGGGGGAAGGCGGGGCGTGTGGCCCGGGTCTCAGTCCACCGGAACGGACTCGAGCCCGTGGTGAGCGACCAGGGCGCGCATGCTGTCCACCAGGGCCTGGCGTTCCGCTGCCTTGAGGTGGCCGAAGAAATGCGCCTCGTTGGCGTCGGCCAGGGCGGCCAGCAGCGGGACCAGGCGCCGGCCCTGCGACGTCAGGGTTAACACCTGATCGCGCGCGCTGTCCTCGGCCAGACGGCGTTCGGCCAGGCCCTTGGCCTCCAGCCGGGTCACGATCTTGGAGGCGGCGCCCTTGGTCATGCCCAGGGCCTCGATCAGCGCGGCATGGCGGGTCTCCGTGCGGTCGTGCAGGGTGCGCAGGGCGGTCCACTCACTGACCGATATGCCGTGTGCTGCGAGCAGTTCGGCAAAGCGCGCGGACACGTGGTTGGAGACGAAGCGCAACCAGAAGCCAAGGTGGGCTTCGAGCGGGCTGACGGTTTCGGTGCGCGTGGGTTTTGTTGCTGCTCTGGCCATCGGGTTTCCCTGGAAACCTTGTCAGTATAGAGGCAAGGCCCGGGCCCGGCTACGGTGCCGACCTGGCCGTCGGGTCAACGCATCGGGCTGGGGCCGCTCAGCCCGGTGTCCGCGCGATCGCGGCCATTTCGAAGCTGCGTCGGAATTCCGCCAGTGGCTTGGGGCGTGACACCAGATAACCCTGAACCTCGTCGCAGCCCGCCGCGCGCACGGCCTGCATCTGTTCCGCCGTTTCCACGCCCTCGGCCACCGTGCGCATGCCCAGCGTGGCGGCCAGCTCGGCGATCATGCGCACGATGGCACGGGATTGCTCCCTGGACAGCAGCTCCGTCACGAAGGAGCGATCGATCTTGAGGGTGTCGAACGGGAAGCTGCGCAGATAAGAAAGGGAAGAGTAGCCGGTGCCGAAGTCGTCCAGCGCCAGGCGCACGCCGGTTTGGCGGATGTCGCGCAGCAGGCGCAGGGCCTGTTCGGCGTCTTCCATGAAGACGGATTCGGTGATCTCCAGTTCCAGCCGACCCGGGTCCATGCCCGAGGTGTTCAGTGCGTCGCGCAGCTGGTTCAGAAAATGACCACTCTGCAATTGGGCGGGCGACACATTGACTGCCACGGTCAGTCCGGCCAGTTCCTGGGTGCCCGCGCGGCAGGCTTCGCGCAGCGCCCACTGGCCCATGGCGTCGATCAGGCCGCACTGTTCCGCCACGGCGATGAATTCAAAGGGCCCGATGGGGCCGAGGGTGGGATGGGTCCAGCGCATCAGCGCTTCCGCGCCGGTGATGTGGGAGGAGGCGAGATCCAGCTTGGCCTGCCAGTGCAGCACCAATTCACCCCGCTCCAACGCGGTGCGCAGTCCCTGCTCGATCGCCAGTTGCCGTCGGCTGTGCTCACCCAGCAAGGGCGTGTAGCGCGCCCAGCGTCCGCGGCCCGCGTCCTTGGCCGCGTACATGGCCATGTCGGCCTGCACCAGCAGACCGTCCAGCGACACGGGTTCGTTGTGGCGCGTGGTCAGGCCCACGCTGGCGCCAACGCGCAGGATGCGCGAGCCGATCTCCATCGGTTCGCTCAAGCTGTCCACCACGCGCTGGGCCAGAACCTCCACCATCGCCATGTCGGCCGGGGTCGAGAGCACGACCGCGAATTCGTCACCACCCAGACGCGCCAGCAGCGCGTCCGCGGGCAAGCGCGCGCGCAGGCGCTCGGAGACCGCCTGCAGCACAGCGTCGCCCGCACTGTGGCCGTGGTTGTCGTTCACCGTCTTGAAGCGATCCAGATCGATGGCGAGCAAGGCCAGGGGGTGTTTTTGCACGATGAGCCGGTTCAGCCTGTCGCGCAGCAGGAAGCGGTTGGCCAGACCGGTCAGCGAGTCCGTGTGCGCCAGCCGCCGCAGCGTTTCCTCGTGCAGCACTTTCTCGCTCACGTCGCTGACCACGCCCCGCCAGCCCAGGAAGTTGCCGTTCTCGTCCGACAGCGGCTTGCCGTTCATCAGCAGGTGCACCGTGCCACGTTCATCCTGGATGGACAGGCGCAGGTCGCGGAAGGGCTGACCGGACGCCAACTGGCGGCCGAGCGCGTCGGCGCAGGTGCGGCAGCGTTGCGACAGCAGTTCCAGCAGCGCATCGGGTTCCCGTGCCTTGATGGGCAGACCCAGCAGTTCGCGCAGGCGTTTCGAGGCATGCCGCAATCGTCCGGCCGGATCGGTCTCCCAAAGGGCGTCACCCGCGTTCTGCTCGAAGTCCTGCAGGAGCACAGACAGCATCTGTTCCTGCCGTGCCGATTGCGCCTGCGCGCGCAGCAGCGCGGTGGACTTGTACCAGCTCACCAGCGAGCCAATCACGACGATGGGCGCGTACAGGCTCACCAGCAGGCCCACTTTGGCGGCGGACGCGCTGTCGGCGTTGATCAGCGCCCCGATGGACCCCAGAGAAATGGCCGCCGCCCAGGCCAGGCTGGCGTAGGGGAGGGGGCTGAGCACGAAGCTGCCGGCACCCAGCATGCCGCTGATCAGGGCGACCAGGGGCAACTGCTGGTCGATGGTCGAACCTCCGAACCACAGCAGTGGCAGCGTGCCCCAGGCACTGGCCAGCAACAGGGCATGCAGGGTGGCGCGTCGCACGCTGCGTGGGGAGGCCGTGAGCACCTGCCGCCCCCGCCGTCGCACCCAGTTGAGCATGGCCAAGCCGCAGACCGTGCACAGCGCGGCCATCCAGATCCAGAGGCCGAGGGGGATATCCGGTGCGAACGACCACACCGCCAGAGCGCCACTGCCGAAGTTGGCGAACATCAGCGGTGGTGTCAGTCGGATCACCGAACTCAGGTGCGCGCCGCGCAAACGCGCGGCTTCGGGCCCGTCGCCGTCGTACATGGCGGCGATGTCGGCTCGCAGTTCGCGCAGGGTCGGAGGACCGAATCTGGACATGGGTTTATGCACTGGCGTTGGTTTTTTATAGCACGTCGCCGCCGAGCCGTGCTTGACATTGATCAGGAGTTGCGCCACGCAGCCCCTAAGGGTATACGAACATCGACAGTCCGTCGTGCTTGTGCTGTAGGCGCCCAGTCGGGTATTTGCCCGGCCGGCTACTGTCACAATGACCGCATGCGCAAGGATTCCAGCCACGGTTTCAATCCGACTTTTCCGATTGATTTTGTACCCCTGACCGGCAGCGCGCGCGACTGCGATGACTGTGGCCGGGCGGAGCGGGTGGGCTTCCAGTTCGAATACGCCTTTCAGCCCATCGTGGACGTTCGAGCCCGGACTGTTTTCGCGCACGAGGCGCTGGTGCGGGGGCCGGCGGGCGAGGGCGCGGCCAGCGTGCTGGCCCAGGTCAACGAGCACAACCGTTACCGCTTTGACCAGGCTTGCCGGGTCAAGGCGATCAAGGCGGCGAGCGAGCTGGACATTGCCGAATCCATCTCGGTCAATTTCCTGCCCAATGCCATCTACAAGCCCGAGCTGTGCATCCGCACCACGCTGGAAGCCGCGCGGGTGCACGGATTCCCGGTGGAGCGCATCATTTTCGAGGTGACCGAAGGCGAGCGCGTCGAGGACGGACCCTGGTTCGCCGACATCCTGCGGGAGTACAAGCGCTGCGGCTTCAAGACGGCCATCGACGATTTCGGCGCCGGCTACGCGGGGCTCAAGCTGCTGTCTGACTTCCAGCCCGACCTGATCAAGCTGGACATGGACCTGATTCGGGGCGTCCACCTTGACCGGCCACGTCAGGCCATCGTGCGCAGCATGGTGGCCTTGTGCGAGGACATGGGCATCCAACTCATCGCCGAGGGCATCGAAACTCCGGCTGAACGCGATTTCCTGAGCGATGTCGGCATCTGCCTGATGCAGGGGTATTTGTTTGCTCGCCCGGCTTTTCGTTCCGCTGCCCGGATCGATCCGGCGGTGTTCACGAGCCCGGCATTCTGAACATTGCCGGGGCGGTTTGCCTTGATGGGGCGACCCGTTGAAGCTGTCAAGGCGATTGAAATAGATTCTCATTCGCAAAAATGGCGAAATAGGCCATCGATTCATTCACCGAATGAATCAAAGCATGTCCTAAACAAATTTGCCATTGATCGGATCCGCGATGAAACTGATCGCACCGACCCGTCCATCCCTGTGATGGGGTCAGACCGAGCGAGGCAAGCATGAACAAGACCACGGGCACAGCCCGGAACTATCCCTCCAGCCCCCAGCAGAAAGCGACGGTGCGTGCGGTGCTCGACGCGCGCAGCCAGCAGCCCGGCGCTTTGCTGCCCATCCTGCATGACATTCAGGACCAGCTGGGCTACATCCCCGCCGATGTCGTGGCCGACATCGCCGAAGCCCTCAACGTTTCCCGGGCCGAGGTGCACGGGGTCATCACCTATTACCACCACTTCCGCAGCGAACCCGCCCAGGGCGCCGTGGTTCAGGTGTGCCGGGCCGAGGCCTGCCAGTCCTGTGGTTCCGAAGCACTGTGGGAGCACGCCAGCAAGAGCGCGGCGGGCCACAACGTGACCCTGGAGCCGGTGTACTGCCTGGGCTTGTGCGCCACCGCGCCGGCCGTGCAGATCCGGGACAAGTTCCACGCGCGTGTGACACCCACCAAGTTCGACCGTCTGTTGGCGCAGCTGAAGGAGGCCGCATGAGCACCGCCGTGAAAATTTACGTGCCACGTGATTCCGCGGCCCTGGCCCTGGGCGCGGACGAAACCGCAGCGGCCATTCAGAGCGAAGCGAAGAAGCGCAACATCGCCATCGAGCTGGTGCGCAACAGCTCGCGTGGCCTGTTCTGGCTGGAGCCACTGGTCGAGGTGGCGACCCAGAAAGGTCGCGTGGCCTATGGTCCGGTGCAGGCCGAGGACGTGGCGCGTCTGTTCGACGTGGGCTTTCAGAATGGCGGCGCGCACAAGCTCGGCCTGGGGCTGACCGAGGAGATTGATTACCTCAAGAAGCAGGAGCGCCTGACCTTCGCCCGCATGGGCATCACCGATCCCGTCTCGCTCGAGGATTACCAGGCGCACGAGGGTTATGCGGGTCTGCGCAAGGCGCTCGAGATCAAGCCCACCGACGTGGTGCAGCAGGTACTTGATTCGGGCCTGCGCGGCCGTGGTGGCGCGGCCTTCCCGGCCGGCATCAAGTGGAAGACCGTGGCTGCCGCCCAGGCGGACCAGAAGTACGTGGTCTGCAACGCCGACGAGGGCGACTCGGGCACCTTCTCCGACCGCATGACCATGGAGGGTGATCCCTACATGCTCATCGAAGGCATGACCATCGCCGCCATGGCGACCGGCGCGACGCGCGGCTACATCTACGTGCGCAGCGAGTATCCGCACGCGATCGCCAATCTGAACGAAGCGATCGCCCGCGCCACGAAGGCCGGTTTCCTGGGTGACAGCGTGCTGGGTTCGGGCCGGGCCTTCCATCTGGAAGTGCGCAAGGGCGCGGGCAGCTATGTCTGTGGCGAGGAAACCGCCATGCTGGAGAGCATCGAAGGCAAGCGTGGCATCGTGCGCGCCAAGCCGCCGATCCCGGCCCTGCAGGGCCTGTTCGGCAAGCCGACCGTCATCAACAACGTCATCACTTACGCCTCCGTGCCCATCATTCTGGCGCGGGGCGCGGCCTTTTATGCCAACTACGGCATGGGCCGTTCCAAGGGCACGCTGCCCATCCAGCTTGCCGGCAACATCAAGCATGGCGGCTTGGTGGAAAAAGCCTTCGGCGTGACGCTGCGTGAACTGGTGTTCACCTATGGTGGCGGCACGGCCAGCGGTCGGCCCGTCAAGGCTATCCAGGTTGGTGGGCCGCTGGGTGCCTATGTGCCCGAGCAACACTGGGACCTGCCCATGGACTACGAAGGCTGGACCGCCGTGGGCGCCACGGTCGGCCACGGCGGCATCGTGGTGCACGACGACACCTCCGACATGCGCAAGCTGGCGCGTTACGCCATGGAGTTCTGCGCCATCGAGTCCTGCGGCAAGTGCACGCCCTGTCGCATCGGCTCCACGCGCGGGGTGGAGGTCATTGACCGCCTCGCCGACGCCGACCGCCAGGGCAAGCCCGAGGTCAAGGCCCAGCAGGTCAAGCTGCTGCGCGACCTGTGCGACACCATGGTCAACGGCTCGCTCTGCGCCATGGGCGGCATGACGCCGTTCCCGGTGCTGTCCGCCCTCAACCACTACCCACAGGATTTCGGCTTGTCCAACCCGGACAAGAAAGCCGCCTGAGTCCCGGACCACCGAACCTTTGAAGGAGCGCACCATGCTCGACCATCTGAAGCTCGAAATCGATTACGGCACGCCCCTGCGTGAATCCGAGAAAAAGGTCACGCTGGAGATCGACGGCCAGACCGTCACCGTGCCCGAGGGCACGTCCCTCATGCGCGCCGCGGTGGACGCGGGCGTCAAGGTGCCCAAGCTCTGTGCCACTGACAGCCTGGAGCCCTTCGGTTCCTGTCGCCTGTGCCTGGTGGAAGTGGAAGGGCGGCGCGGTTTCCCCGCCAGCTGCACCACGCCCGCCGAGAACGGCATGAAGGTGCACACGCAGACCAGCAAGTTGCAGGACCTGCGCAAGAACGTGATGGAGCTCTACATCAGCGACCACCCGCTGGACTGCCTGACTTGCTCGGCCAACGGCAATTGCGAGCTGCAGGACATGGCCGGCGTGACCGGCCTGCGCGAAGTGCGTTACGGTCAGGGCGCGGACGCAGGCGCGAACCACTTCAAGGGCGAAAGCAAGCCGCTCATCGATTTTTCCAATCCTTATTTCAACTACGACCCAAGCAAGTGCATCGTCTGCAACCGCTGCGTGCGCGCCTGCGAGGAGACCCAGGGCACTTTCGCGCTGACGATTTCCGGTCGCGGTTTCGACAGCCGCGTTTCGCCCGGCCAGGACGAGGCTTTCATGGCGTCCGAGTGCGTGAGCTGCGGCGCCTGCGTCGAGGCCTGCCCCACGGCCACCCTGCAGGAAAAGAGCGTGGTCGAGCTGGGTCAGCCCGAACACAGCGCCATCACCACCTGCGCCTACTGCGGCGTGGGATGCGGTTTCAAGGCCGAGATGAAGGGCAACGAGGTCGTGCGCATGGTGCCGTGGAAGGACGGCCAAGCCAACGAAGGCCACGCCTGCGTCAAGGGCCGTTTCGCCTGGGGCTATGCAACGCACCAGGACCGCATCACCAGCCCCATGATCCGCAAGAGCATCAACGATCCGTGGACCGAGGTGAGCTGGGACGAAGCCATCAACTACACGGCCAGCGAATTCAAGCGCATCCAGGCCAAGTACGGCCGTGACTCGGTGGGCGCGCTGGTGTCCTCGCGTTGCACCAACGAAGAGGGCTATCTGGTTCAGAAGCTCGTGCGCGCGGCCTTCGGCAACAACAACGTGGACACCTGCGCGCGCGTGTGCCATTCCCCCACCGGCTACGGCCTGAAGCAGACGCTGGGCGAATCCGCCGGCACGCAGACCTTCAAGTCGGTGGAGAAGAGCGACATCATCATGGTGATCGGCGCCAACCCGACCGACGGCCACCCGGTGTTCGGTTCGCGCATGAAGAAGCGCCTGCGCGCCGGCGCCAAGCTCATCGTGGTGGACCCGCGTCAGATCGACCTGGTCAAGAGCCCGCACATCCGTTCGGACTACCACCTCAAGCTCAAGCCCGGCACCAACGTGGCCATCATCAGCGCCCTGGCGCACGTGGTGGTGACCGAGGGCCTGGTGGACGAAGCCTTCGTGGCCGAGCGTTGCGAGGCCAAGTCCTTCAACGAGTGGCGCGACTTCGTGTCCAAGCCCGAGAACTCGCCCGAAGCGATGGAAGCCGTCACCGGCGTGCCGGCCGAGCAGATCCGTGGCGCGGCCCGGCTCTTCGCCACCAAGGGCAAGAACGGTGCCATCTACTACGGCCTGGGCGTGACCGAGCACAGCCAGGGTTCGACCATGGTCATGGGCATCGCCAACCTGGCCATGGCCACCGGCAACGTGGGGCGCGAGGGCGTGGGGGTCAACCCGCTGCGCGGCCAGAACAATGTGCAGGGTTCCTGCGACATGGGGTCCTTCCCGCACGAACTGCCGGGCTACCGCCATGTGTCGGACGCCACCGCGCGCAGCCTGTTCGAGAGCGCCTGGAACGTGGAGCTGCGCGCCGAGCCCGGCCTGCGCATCCCCAACATGCTGGGCGCCGCGGTGGATGGCAGCTTCAAGGCCCTGTACTGTGAGGGTGAGGACCCGGTGCAATCCGATCCGGACACCCAACACGTGGCCCATGCCCTGGAATCCATGGAGTGCGTGGTGGTGCAGGACCTGTTCCTGAATGAAACCGCCAAGTATGCCCACGTGTTCCTGCCGGGCGCTTCCTTCCTGGAGAAGGACGGCACCTTCACCAACGCCGAGCGCCGCATCTCGCGCGTGCGCAAGGTCATGCCGCCCAAGGCCAAGTACGCCGATTGGGAAGTCACGCAGATGCTGTCCAATGCGCTGGGTTACCCCATGAACTACCAGCACCCCAGCGAGATCATGGACGAGATCGCCGCGCTGACGCCGACCTTCAAGGGCGTGAGCTTCGACAAGCTGGACAAGCTGGGCAGCGTGCAGTGGCCTTGCAACGACGAGGCGCCCGAGGGCACCCCGACCATGCACATCGGCAGCTTCGTGCGCGGCAAGGGCAAGTTCATCATCACCCAGTACGTGCCGACCGACGAGAAGGTCACGCCCAAGTACCCGCTCATCCTGACGACCGGGCGCATCTTGTCCCAGTACAACGTGGGTGCGCAGACCCGGCGCACGGAGAACGTGCACTGGCACAGCGAGGATCGGCTAGAGATCCACCCGCAGGATGCCGAGGACCGCGGCATCCATGAGGGCGACTGGGTTGGCATCCAGAGCCGCTCAGGTGCGACCGTGCTGCGTGCCATCGTCACCGACAAGGTGCAGCCGGGCGTGGTCTACACCACCTTCCACTTCCCCGAATCGGGCGCCAACGTCATCACGACCGACAACTCCGACTGGGCCACCAACTGCCCTGAGTACAAGGTGACGGCGGTGCAGGTGATGCCCGTGACACAGCCGTCCGAATGGCAGAAGGGCTATGAGCGCTTCAACCGCGAGCAGCTGCAGCATTTGCAGGCCGCGCAGGCCGAGGTGGTGGGCAAGTAAGTTTGCCTGACAATGCAGGCATGAAACTGCAAGACCTGCCCACGCAAACGCTGCCGCACGCCGAGGCGGTGATGAAGGACGCACGCAAGGTCCCCGTCACGAGCCTGCGCGACGGGCAGGTGTTCCACGGCGAGGACTGGGTGGCCGAGGAATGCCCCGTGGCCCTGGTCTACAACGGCATTTCCCACGCGGTCATGTTGGCCACGCCGCTGGACCTGGAAGACTTTGCCTTTGGTTTCTCCCTGAGCGAGGGCATCGTCGACAGCCCGTCGCAGGTCTACGGCATCGAGGTGCAGCCCGATGTCTCCTGCGAAGGGCAGGCTGGCGTCACGGTGAGTCTGGACATCGCTTCCGCCAGCTTTGCCCGGCTCAAGGAGCGGCGTCGCACCCTCGCCGGACGCACGGGTTGTGGCCTGTGCGGGACGGACAGCCTGGATCAGGCCGTGCGCTCTCCCAGGACCTTGCCCACCGATGCCCATACCGTGTTCCGCGCCGCGGCCGTGTCGGCCGCCATGGGCCGGATGCGGGAGCGCCAGCGACTGCTGAACATCACCGGGGCGACGCACGCGGCGGCCTGGTGTGCGGCGGATGGCGAGATCGTCCTGCTGCGCGAAGACGTGGGTCGCCATAACGCGCTGGACAAGCTGATCGGCGCCTTGTCCCGTCCCGGCGCGCCTGCTCAGCTGGCGCGCGCCAATGAAGGCTTCATCATCGTCAGCAGCCGCGCCAGTTACGAGATGGTGCAGAAGACCGCCAGCGCGGGCGTGACGCTGCTGGCGGCCGTGTCCGGCGTGACGGGACTGGCCATCGACGTGGCCCAGGACTGCGGCCTGAGTCTGCTGGGGTTCGCCCGCGGCCAGGATCTGTCCGTGTACAGCCATCCTCGAAGAATCATTTTGTGAGACTCAACCATGAACCTCGAACACCTCATCCGCATGGCCAACCAGATCGGCACTTTCTTCGCGGCCATGCCTGACCGGGCCGA
Organism: Hylemonella gracilis; assembly: GCF_004328645.1. Classification (GTDB taxonomy): domain Bacteria; phylum Pseudomonadota; class Gammaproteobacteria; order Burkholderiales; family Burkholderiaceae_C; genus Hylemonella; species Hylemonella gracilis_B. The sequence goes on along the minus strand of NZ_CP031395.1, from coordinate 3,289,802 downwards.
GGCACTGGAGGGCATCGCCAACCACATCCAGAAGTTCTGGGAGGTGCGCATGCGCCGTGAGCTGGCGTCCGCGATGGAATCCGGTCAGGCCGAGGCTCTGCTGCCCATCGTGCGCGAGGCCTTGAGCAAGCACCCCTTGCCGGTGTGAACGACGGAGCGGGCCAGGGCCCCGCGTCCTCGCGCGTGCCCGGCCTGACGCGCGCGGGCGTCAGCGCTGTTGCAGTGGTGCTGCGTGCGCCTCAGGCACCGCTGCCGTAGGCCAAGCCCGAGGCCACTCCGCCGAACAGATCGCCTTTCACCAGCGGCACGCCCGCGAACTCCGCCCGCAAGGCTTGCTGGAAAGGGCGCAGGGCGGACGATCCGCCGGTGAGGTAGATGGCCGCGAGCGCGCCATCGGCCACCCCCGCCAGATGCACGCATTCCCGGGCACAGGCCACGGTGCGCGCCAGCAGCGCGCGCAGCTGTTCCTGCATCCCGCTCACCGACATCGGGGCGGCGAGGCCCGGCTCCAGCTCTGAAAGATCCATCGACGAGTCACGGTCCTCTTGCGAGCAGCGGATCTTGGCCTGCTCCACCGTGTGGGCGATGCGGTGGCCGTGGCGTTCGCGCAGCGCGCGCATCAGGCGCTGGTGCAGGCGCGCGTCGGCATAGTTGGTCCAGAGGGCCTGGGCCTCGGCGATGGCGCGCGGCTGGTAGAGCCAGTGGATCAGGTGCCAGGTCGCGAGATCAAAAAAGATGCGACTGGGCACCTCGCGGCCCTGTGGCCCCAGATGGCGGTAACCCAGCAGCGGCATCACCTGTTCCAGACTGAGTTTGTGGTCGAAGTCCGTGCCGCCGATGTGCACGCCGGTGGTGGCCAGCACGTCGCCCGCGCGATCGGGCGCCTGCATGCGTCGTGGCCCCAGGCGCACGACGGTGAAGTCCGAGGTGCCGCCGCCCAAGTCCACCACCAGCACGGTGCTTTCCCGGTCCAGCCGCCGTTCATAGTCCAGCGCCGCCGCGATCGGCTCCAGCTGGAAGGACACCTCCTGAAACCCCACCGCCCGCGCGGCGTGGAGCAGAGATGCCTGCGCCAGCGCATCGCGCTCGGCATTGTCGTCCACGAAGTGCACGGGCCGGCCCATCACCACCCGCGTGGGCGCTGCGCCCAGCGCCTGCGCGGCGCGCTCGCGCAGCGTGGCCAGAAAGGTGGCGATGATGTCCTGATAGCTCAGCGCGCGGTTGTGCACCGTCGTGGTCTCCTGCAGCAAGGGGCTGCCCAGCAGACTCTTGAGTGAGCGCATCAGCCGGCCCTCCGCGCCCTCCAGGTACAGCGCGAGGGCGTCCCGGCCGAAATGGGTGCTGAAGTCCTCGTTGTCGTAGAACACGGCCGTGGGCATGGCCGTGGCGTCGTGTTCCAGGGGGATCAGGCGCGCCCGGCTTCCGGGCTCGGCCCAGGCGATGGCGGAGTTGGAGGTGCCGAAGTCGATGCCGAGAGTGCCGGTGAGCGTGCGGGTCATGCGCGGAAAGCGTGGAGAACGTGAAAAATGGCTTGGGGACAGTCGTGGCGGCAGACAGCGAGGCCACCGACAGCGACCTGGAGAGAGGCGCGGGTCACAACGCAGCAGCGCTCTGGAGGTCGCGGATTGTGCCACTCGCGTGAGCGCGGAGCGCGCGGATTTGCCTACACTCGACGTTTTCGCCGGCGCGTCCCAGCTTCCAGAGGCCGGGGCCGCTTTTTTCTTTTCTTCAATCAGCACCCTCTGACCCATGAAACTCTATTTCAAGCCCGGCGCCTGCTCTCTTTCTCCCCACATCGTGCTCGAGGAACTGGGCCTGCCGCACGAAGCACTGGCCGTCGATCTCAAGGCCAAGACGCTGGCCGATGGCTCGGATTACCTGGCCATCAACCCCAAGGGCTATGTGCCCGCCCTGCAGCTCGACAGCGGCGAGGTGCTGACCGAAGGCCCAGCCATCGTGCAGTACCTGGCCGATCAGAAACCCGATAAGAAGCTCGCGCCGGCCAACGGCACGATCGAGCGCTATCGCCTGCAGAGCTGGTTGACCTTCATCGGCACCGAGATCCACAAGTCCTTCAGTCCCCTGTTCAACGCGGCCATGCCCGAGGAGGCCAAGGCCTTCGCGCGCGCCAACCTGGAGCGCCGCCTGGGCTGGGTGAACCAGCAGCTCGCGGGCAAGGACTACCTGATGGGCGCCGACTTCACGGTGGCCGACGCCTACCTCTTCACCGTGGCCAGTTGGGCTCGCCCCGTCAAGCTGGACATCAGTGCCTTCACGAACCTGACGGCCTACATGGCCCGCGTGGCGGCGCGTCCTGGCGTGCACGCCGCGCTGAAGGCGGAAGGCCTGGCCTGATGTCGGGGGGCGGACCGCCCGCGTCCGTGGTGTCGGAGTCGCAGGCCGAGCCGGAGCCGGTTTCGCTGGGCCAGGCCACGCGCTACTGGCTGAAACTGGGTTTCCTGAGTTTCGGCGGCCCGGCGGGCCAGATCGCGCTCATGCACCATGACCTGGTGGAGCAGCGGCGCTGGATCTCGGGCAAGCGCTTCCTGCATGCGTTGAACTACTGCATGCTGCTGCCCGGGCCCGAAGCCCAGCAGCTTGCCACCTACATCGGCTGGCTGATGCATCGTCGCTGGGGCGGCATCGTCGCCGGGGCGCTGTTCGTGCTGCCCTCCTTGTTCATCCTGATCGCGCTGTCCTGGCTCTACATGGCCTGGGGTCAGACGCCCTTGGTGGCGGGGCTGTTCCATGGTGTCAAACCGGCGATCACAGCCATCGTGGCCTTTGCAGCCTGGCGCATCGGCGCGCGCGTGCTGTACTGCGACGGCCACCTGGACGTCGGGCTGACGGGCATCGCGGTGATGGCTTTCCTGGCCATTGCCGTCCTGCAGCCTCCCTTTCCGCTGATCGTGGCGGTGGCGGCCTTGTTGGGCTGGGTCGGGGGACGTTGGGGCCGTTCCTCCCGTGTCGGCCGCAGCGGCGACCGTGACAGTGGGGTGGCGGCCGCCTCCACCGACGAGGCGCCGCGAGCCGCGACGCCGTCCGCCGAGCGACCCGCCCTGATCGACGACCACACGCCACCGCCCGCGCATGCGCGTTTTGCCTGGTCCGGCCTGGCGCGCGTGCTTCTGGTCGGCGCGCTCTTGTGGCTGCTGCCCATGGGCCTGCTCTGGGGCCTGCTCGGCTGGCGGCACGACTACACCCAGATGGGCTGGTTCTTCACCAAGGCGGCCTTGCTGACCTTTGGCGGTGCCTATGCCGTGCTGCCCTACATCCATCAGGGCGCGGTGGGCCATTACGGCTGGCTGAGCAATGCGCAGATGATGGACGGTCTGGCCCTGGGCGAGTCCACACCGGGACCGCTCATCATGGTGGTGGCTTTCGTCGCCTTCGCCGGGGGCTGGAACCAGGCGCTGCTGGGGCCGGATGCCCTGTTCCTGGCCGGTGCCCTGGCGGCGCTGCTGGTCACCTGGTTCACTTTTCTGCCGTCCTTTCTGTTCATCCTCGCGGGCGGGCCGCTGGTGGAGTCCACGCGGGGCCGGCTGTCTTTCACCGCGCCGCTGACCGCCATCACCGCCGCCGTGGTCGGGGTGATCCTGAACCTGGCGCTGTTCTTCGCCGTCCATGTGGCCTGGCCGCAAGGCCTCGGCGGGCGCGTGGACCTGGCCTCTCTGGGCCTCGCACTCGGCGCCTTGCTCGGGCTGTGGCGCTACCGGCGCCCCGTGCTGGAGGTGATCGGGGTCTGTGCCCTGCTGGGGCTGTTGTTTCAATTCCTGGGTTGGTGAGCATGTCTGTTCTTGTTTCCCCGCGCCGCGGCATGACCGTGAATCTGGTGCTGCAGGTCGCCTTCGGCCTCGTGGCCATGACCCTGTGCCTGCCGGCGCTGCCCGACTGGGCGCATGAGTTCGGTGCCAGCCAGGCCACCGTGCAACTGAGTTTCAGCGCCTATGTGGCCGCGTACGGCAGCCTGCAGCTGGTCTATGGCCCCTGGTCGGATCGCCTGGGCCGCAAGCCCGTGCTGCTTTTCGGCCTGGCGCTGGCCGTGCTGGGCTCCGTGCTGGCGGCCCTGGCGCCCAATCTGTCCACCCTGATCGCGGCGCGTGCCCTGCAGGGCGCGGGCACCGCGGCCGGCATGGTGGTGGGCCGGGCCCTGGTGCAGGACTGGTTCGCCGGCCACGAGCGCCCGCGCATCATGGCCTACATCGGCATGGTCATGGGCCTGTGTCCGCCCCTGGCCACGCTGCTGGGTGGCTACATCCACGTGCAGGCCGGCTGGCGCTGGGGTTTCGTGCTGCTGGCCGCGCTGGCGCTGCTGGCCTGGGTCATGGCCTGGCGGGACATTCCGCCCGGTCGTCCGGCGCGCGCCATGCCCGCGGGTGGCTCCGCGCAGGAGCCGCCCCGGCATTGGCTGCGTACCCTGGCCAGCGCGTACGCGCGGCTGGCGCGCGAGCCAGCCTTCCTGCTCTACGTGGTGGTGCTGGCTTCCACCACGGCGGCTTTTTACTGCTTTCTCTCGGGCGCGCCCATCGTGCTTGCCGGCTATGGCGTGGCGCCGCAGCAGGTGGGCTGGTACATCATGGCCGTGCCCTTTCCCTATGTGCTGGGCAATCTGTTGACCACGCGCCTGGTGGAAGGCTGGGGCGAGCGGCGCCTGATGGCCGTGGGCCAGTGTGCGGTGCTGCTGGGCTTGTCCCTGCTGCTGGGGCTGGCCTGGGCGGGGTGGCGCAGCCCGCTGGCCTTTGCCTTGCCCTTGGTCTTCATCGGGGTGGGCCATGGCCTGCTCACGCCACCCGCGCTCGCGGGCACGGTCAGTCTGGTGCCCGCACTGGCCGGCTCGGCGGCCGCCGTGGCCGGGATGACCCAGCAGTTGCTGGGCGCGCTGGCGGCCTACGGCGTGGGACTGGTGTCGCACGACGGGCCGGTCAACCTCGGCCTGCTGATGCTGGGGGCCTCGCTGGCGGGGCTGCTCGCGCAGATTCTGCTGTTCGGCGTGGTGTTGCGCCGGCGGGCCGCAAGGAACGTCTGATTCAGCCCGTCCGACGCCCGGCACCCGGCCGCAGGCGCCAGAGCCGGGTCAGCACGGCCAGTAGCACGGCGGCAGCCATGGTGTAGCCAATCACGCGCGAAAGCAGCAGTTCTCCCTCGCGCGCGGCGCCCATGAAGAAGAGGATGAAGGCCAGCAGGTGCACCAGCAGACGCTGGGCGCGGACCCACAGCGCGTCACTGCGGTGGAACCAGGCCAGCAGCACGTCGGCCACCCACCAGATGGCGAATACCGTGTCCAGGCGCGGCGCGCTCACGCGCGGGGTGTTGAGGATGCGCGACCAGTCATTGCCGAAGACCAGCACCACGGCCCAGTAGAAGTGGATGGCGAAGGCCAGCAGCGAGACGGTCCAGAAAGCCAGCCAGTAACGCCAGGCCAGGGCCGAGCCGCGGATGAAGGGAAACAGGCACAGGGCCGGCGTGACCAGCGCGATGGTGGCCCAGATGGTGAAGAAGGTGAGGTGCAGGTCGAAGCGCTGCTCGGGCCGCATGTCGGGCGCGTCGCCACCGGGAGGCAACAACGAAAAGATCGCTTGCCCGCGTGTGAGCCAGGCGGTCAACAGGGCGGCAAGCGTCAGCAACACCCCGAGCGCCAGGGCTTGCAGCAGGGCCTGGCGTTCGGTTTCGGCACGTTGGAACATGAGGGTGTGGGGAGTTTCGGGTCCGTGATGGTGCCACAGCGAGCAGGCACCGGTTTGGAATTCGACGGACCGGAACAGCCTACCAGCGCACCCAGACGCGCCCTGCCTCCACTTTGCTGTCCAGACGGGTCAGCGGCGTGTCACCCTTCTTGATGCAGTCGCCGCTTTGCACGTCGAATTGCCACTCATGCTTGGGGCAGGTGAGGGTCAGGCTTTTTTCACCGGCCTGACCTGCCTTGCGGCTTCGTTCCAGCGCCAGCTCGGGGATGTTGGTGGCGTTGTGCGGGCAGAGGCTGTCGTAGACCCGCACGGTCTCGCCCCCCTCTTGCTTGCCCCTGTAGATGAAGAGGCCGCGGCCGTCGCAGTCCACGCGTCTGACTTCCCCGTCGGGCACCTCGTCCAGCGCCAGTGCCTCGCGCCAGCGCGGGGCTGCTTCGTCCGAGGTGTCAGGGGACTTCCGTCCAGGCGCCTTGCCCCCCTGCAAGGCCTCAAGCGTGAATTCGGGCAGGTTCATGGACAGGATCACGTCCGTGGCCCAGACGATCTTGGTCAGGCCCAGGGCGGGAAAGGCCATCAGCAGGGCGTCGATCACCTCGGCGGCACTGCAGCCCTCGCGCAGCGCGCGCTTGAGGTATTGCTTGAGGCCGCGCTCGGTCTGCGCGTGCACCTTGGTGATGACCGAGATCAGGTTGCGCGTCTTGGGGTCGAGGTGTTTGCCGGCGTCCTTGAGGAAGCTGAAGTAATGCGTCATGGCCTCGGGACGGGCCTGGACGAGGTAATCGAGCGCTGCGCTCATGAGGAGGCTCCTGGAGGGGACAAGGATGGTGGCGGACGCAGCTCGTCGTGGCTCAGGCGCATGGCGGCAACGGCGCTCGGGTCGAACCAGTCGAGCGCGCCATGCAAGGTCACCACGTCGCCCACGATCAGCAGGCTGGGCGAACGCAGCGCCTGCACGCCGGGCTGCGTGGGCAGGTCAGCCAGCGTGCCGATGACGACACGCTGCGTGGCCAGCGTGGCATGCTGCACCGCCGCGATGGGGCGCGTGGGTGGTGCGCCGTGCTCGATGAGTTTGTGGCAGATGGCGGGCAGGGCGGACAAACCCATGTAGATCACCACGGTCTGCTGGGGCCGTGCCAGCGCGGCCCAGTCCAGGTCGGGTTGCGTGGGGCCCTGCGCGCCGTCGGACGTGGTGTCGGCGGCATCCTGGACATGCTTCAGGTGGCCCGTCACAAAGAGGCAGCTTTGGGCGTGGTCACGGTGGGTGAGTGGAATGCCCGCGTAACAGGCCACGCCGCTGGCCGCCGTGATGCCAGGCACGACCTCGAAGGGCACGCCGGCTTCGGCCAGCTTTTGCATCTCCTCGCCACCGCGGCCGAAGATGAAGGGGTCGCCGCCCTTGAGCCGCACGACCTGGCGGCCTTCGCGCGCCAGTTGCACCAACAGGGTGTTGATCTGCTCCTGGCGCAGCGTATGTTCATTGCGGCGCTTGCCCGCGTAGATGCGTTGGGCCGTCGGGTTGGCCAGGGCGAGCACGCCGTCGGACACCAGGTTGTCGTAGACCAGGGCATCGGCCCGGGCCAGGATGCGCGCGGCGCGCAGGGTCAGCAGCTCCGGGTCCCCGGGGCCGGCGCCGACGAGGTAGACACGGCCCTCTGCACGGGCGCTGGACACTTGCATCTGCGTGTTCATGCCGTGCGACTCAGCAGGACCGGGAGAGCCCATTTCGCGCTCTGCATGCCCACGATGGTCAGCAGCAGCGAGCCAAACAGGTGCAGCGCCGCCGTGCCCAGGGCCAGGGCATAACGCTGCTGCATGAGCATGTTCACCACCTCGGCGGAGAAACTGGAAAACGTGGTCAACGCACCCAGGAAGCCCGTGACGAGCAGCAGGCGCCAGGTTGGGTCCAATTGCGGCAGGGCCTGGAACACGGCGACGCAGACGCCAACCAGGTAGCCGCCGATCAGGTTGGCGGCCAGCGTGCCCCAGGGCAGGAAGGTGCCAGCGATGGGGCCGGAGGCGTTGAGCCAGAGGCCGAGTTGCCAGCGTGCCAGCGCGCCGAGGCAGGCACCGAGGCAGATCGCGGGAATGGAAGCAAGCATGACGGGAAGTTTAGCCCGGGCCGGGCCCGTGCTCAGGCCGCGAGCGTGTGGCGTTGTTCGGCCAGCACCGCGGCCTTGCGCGTGAGGCCGTCGATCACATCGGTGATGTTGGACAGCACGTTGGCGACGACGGCGAACTCGCGTCCGTGCTGGCCCGCGCGGGCGGCCATCACCTGGGCGTTGAAGCTCACGATCTTGGCCTCCTTGGCCACGCCCTGGATGTCGCCCACGATGCTGACCAGTTCCTTGAGCATGGCGCCAGAGCGGCTGCGGGTGATGTCATCGAAAGCCGTGGTCGCGGTGTCCAGCGCCGACAGGATGCGGTCGGTCTGGTCGACCAACTGGGAGATGGTTTCAGGGGTGGTCGTGTCCCGCGCCACGATGCGGTCGATGGCCTCGCGCACCAGCCGCATGAACGCATCGATGACTGGTCCCACGCCTGCCGGGCCGCGGTAGGTGTCGTGGATGCGGCGGGCTTCGGCGTCGCCCAGTCCTGTGGCCGTGGCAGCGCCCGTCAAACGCTGGTGGCTCTCGCCGAAGAGCTGCAAGGTGCGGCGCGCCTCGTCCAGCTTGGCCGTGTCGCCGCGCGCGGCCAGCAGGATCTGCAGGATCAAGCGTTGCGACAGCATGCGCTGGCGCGCGGCGAGGTTCACGATGGAGATGCCCTGCGGGTGCGGCGGGGTCGCGGGCGCCGCGTCGCGGATCTGTGTGTCGGGCATCAACAAGGGCGTCGCGGGCCGGGCGGCGGTGGGGGCGGAAAAGCGCGGAATGGACATGGGGACGGGGCCGGCTGCGGGAGAGGGTTTCGCGGCTCAGCGGATGTTCTCAAATTGGTTGCGCAGGCGCCAGGGCCGCCTGCGTGCGGCGCACCAAGCGTTGCAGCTCGGGCACGCAGGACCCGCAATTGCTGCCGCACTTCAGCGTGTCCTGCAAGGCGACCAAGCGTTCGCGATCGTCACCACCACATTGCGTCAGCGTCTGGGTGATGGTGTCTTCGTCCACGTTGAAGCAGGTGCAGACCTGGCGTGCGCGTGGACGCGCGGCGTCCGGGGCGGCCGGTGCCTGGGCGCCCGGCATGAGCAAGAGGCGGCCGTAGGCCTGCGCGGGCAGTTCGTCCTGCAGCAGGTTGCGCAGCCAGCTTTCAGCACGGGTGTCGCCGCCCAGCAGCACGGCCTGCAGCGTGGCCGGTCCGGCCGGGGCGGCCGCGTCCCGTCGCAGCAGCAAGGCACGGCGTTGGCCGCGCTTGCGGTCGACGTAACGCAGCACGCCCGTGACGTCCAGGCCCAGCAGGGCTTCGATCTGGTTCAGCAGTTCCTCGGGTGGGGCCGCGTCGGCCGCCGCGCGCAGCAGCAGGCCGGTCTTGTCGTGCCCGAAGGGCACGCAGCTCGTGTAGGGAAAGCGCGTCATCAGGTGACGCAAGGCTGCGCGCGTTTCTCCCACGCGTTCGGGCGGCAACCAGGCGAGGCCGAGCAAGGTCCAGGGCAGTTCGGCCTTGAGGATCTTGACCGCGGTGTGCTTGAGCTCGGGTTGTTTGGAAAGCGGGTCGAAGGCCGCAGTCGTGAGCGCGTTCACACCGGCCAGGGGCTGGCCCGTGCTGCTGTGTCCACCGAGGAACTCCGAACCCCAGTGCATGGCCATGAAGGCCTGGCCACTGGCCACGTCCTCGCTGGCCTGCAGGGGCAGGACGATGGAGCCGCGTTGGCTGGTGAGGTGCACAAGCTCTCCTTCCTTCAGGCCGCGCCGCGCCATGTCGCTGGCGTTGATCTGCACCAGGGCCTCAGGCGCATGACCGAAGAGACGACCCAGGGTGCCGGTGCGGCTCATGCCATGCCATTGGTCGCGCAGACGGCCCGTGGTCAGGGCGAAGGGAAAGCGCGCGCTGCGGGGTTCGGCCACCGGCTGGTAGTCCACCGAAGCGAAACGTGCGCGCCCATCGGGGGTGGGGAAGCGACCGTCCTCGTACAGACGGGCTTTGCCGAGCGAGACCCCGGGGTGCTGCGGCATGAGGGTTGGGGTCTGGCCCGGGTCATGCCGGGTCGTGTCGGCGGGGCAGGGCCATTGCCGAGGTGCCGCTTCCAGCTGTTCATAGCTCAGACCCGTGATGTCGAGATCACGTCCGCGCGTGCTGGCGCGGTGTTCGTTCCAGATGGCTTCAGGGCCATCGTAGGGAAACAGCGCGTGCCGCGAGCCGATACCCCGTGCTTGCAGACGGCGCGCGAAGTCCACCACGATTTTCCAGTCGTGCCGGGTCTGGCCAGGCGGTCGCACCGCCGCGCGCACACGGCTGATGCGGCGTTCGCTGTTGGTGACCGTACCCTCTTTTTCGCCCCAGGTGGTGGCGGGCAGCAGCAGATCGGCAAAGTCGCAGCTGGCCGTGGTGGTAAAAGCTTCCTGCACGACCACGAACTCGGCGCGTTGCAGCGCGCGTCGCACCGTGGCCTGATCGGGCATGCTCTGCGCGGGGTTGGTGCAAGCGATCCAGAGCGCCTTGATCTCGCCATCGGCGGCGGCCTGGAACATCTCTACCGCCGTCTTGCCGGGCTGTTCGGGCACGGAGGGCAGGCCCCAGAGCGCGGCCACTTCGGCACGGTGCGCGGGGTTGGCCAGGTCGCGGTGGGCGGACAGCAGGTTGGCCATGCCGCCGACCTCGCGCCCGCCCATGGCGTTGGGCTGGCCCGTGAGCGAGAAGGGGCCAGCGCCGGCTTGGCCGATCTGGCCCGTGGCCAGGTGCAGGTTGATCAGGGCCGCGTTCTTGGCCGTGCCGCTGCTGCTCTGGTTCAGGCCTTGGCAGTAGAGACTGAGGGTGGGGCGGCGGTGTTGCGGATCTCCCCCACCGGTGGCGAACAGGCGCGCCGCCTCGGCCAATGCTTCCTTCGGGATGCCGCAGACCTGCGCCGTCCGGTCCGGTGTCCAGTCACGGACGCGGCTCTTGAGTTCGTCGAAGCCCTGGGTGTGCGCGGCGATGTAGGCGCTGTCCGTCCAGCCTTCCCACAGCATGAGGTGCAGCATGCCGTGGAACAGCGCCACGTCGGTGCCGGGCTGGATCTGCAGGAACAGGTCGGCGCCGCTCGCAGTGTCGGTGCGCCGTGGGTCGACCACGACGATCTTCAGGTCCGGTCGGCGCCGCTTGGCATCCTCGATCCGACGAAAGAGCACGGGGTGCGCCCAGGCGGTGTTGCTGCCCGCGATGAAAAGGCAGCCGGCGTGGTCGATGTCTTCGTAACAGGTCGGTGGCGCGTCCGCGCCCAGCGTGAGCTTGTAGCCCGACACGGCGCTGCTCATGCACAGGCGCGAGTTGGTGTCGATGTTGTTGCTGCCAATCAGGCCCTTGGCCAGTTTGTTGAAGACGTAATAGTCCTCGGTGAGCAATTGGCCGCTGATGTAGAAGCCCACCGCGTCCGGTCCATGCGCCTGGACGATTTGGGCGAAACGCGTGGCGGCGTCGTCCAGCGCCTCATCCCAGCCGATCGCCACGGGCGCGTCGCCGCGTTGCGCGCGCCGCAAGGGCTGCAGCAGCCGGTGCTGGCGCGTGATCTCGGGCGCGGCCGTCAGATGCAGGGTGGAACCCTTGGAGCAGAGCCGGCCGAAATTGGCCGGATGCTCCGGGTCACCGCGCACGCCGGTGATCTGGTCACCCTCGCTTTCGATGATCACACCGCAGCCCACACCGCAGTAGGGACAGGTGGAGCGAGTTTCCTTAGGCATGCCGAGTCCCTACGGAGGTGTTGCCTGTACACGCCCAGCGGGCGCGCCGCGCAGCGGCGAGACCGCAGTAGGGACAGGTGGAGCGAGTTTCCTTAGGCATGCCAAGTTCCGGGGTCACCCTCAGGCGCAGGCCACCTTGCGCAGGCAGGGGCCGGCCACGGGCGGTGCGACGTCCAGCGCCAGCGTGGCAAGTTCAGTTGCATCGAGGTGGACCACGCCCTGGTCCACCATGACGGCAAAGCGTGGCGTGCTGCCTTCGTCGGGCGCGCGGGCGCAGCCACTGGCGAATTCGATGGTCCAGTTGTGCAGCGGGCAGGCCACGCTGGCGCCGAAGACGATGCCTTGCGACAGCGGGCCACCCTTGTGCGGACAGCGGTCGAGCAAGGCGTGGATGTCATCCTGCGCCGTGCGGAACAGCGCCACGGCCATGCCCTGGGGGCGTTCGACGCGGCGCGCGCCCAGTCGGGGAATGTCCTCGACCTGGCAGATGGGGGTCCATTGGTTCATGTTCATGGCGGATGGGGGGCTTGCTTGGCGGGTGGGAGTCCGTCAGGCCGTGGTTTTTTCGACCTGGATGGGGATGAACTGGCGCTGGTCCACGCGGGCCTTGTCAGCCTCGAACCAGGGGTCGGGTTCACCGTCCAGCGCGAACTGCAGGCGCTCCCACAAGGCTTTGCGCCCTTCGTGGTCGTCGAGGATCTTTTTCTTGACGTAGTCCAGTCCCACGCGGCCCACGTAGTGCACGGTGCGTTCCAGGTACCAGCCTTCTTCGCGGTAGAGCTGCAGGAAGGCGCCGCTGTACTCCAGCACTTCGGCGGCGGTCTTGACCTTGCAGAAGAACTGACCTACCTCGGTCTTGATGCCGCCATTGCCCGCGACGTAGAGCTCCCAGCCGCTGTCCACGCCGATCACGCCCACGTCCTTGATGCCAGACTCGGCGCAGTTGCGCGGGCAGCCACTGACCGCGAGCTTGACCTTGTGCGGCGCCTGCATGCGCCAGAGCGCGCGCTCCAGGTCCTTGCCCATCTGCGTGCTGTCCTGCGTGCCCATGCGGCACCATTCGCTGCCCACGCAGGTTTTGACCGTGCGCAGCGCCTTGGCGTAGGCGTGACCGCTGGGCATGCCGATGTCGCGCCAGACGTTCTGCAGGTCTTCCTTCTTCACGCCCAGCAGGTCGATGCGCTGCCCGCCCGTGACCTTGACGGTGGGAATCTTGTACTTGTCCACCGCGTCGGCGATGCGGCGCAATTCGTCGGCCGTGGTCTCGCCGCCCCACATGCGCGGCACCACGCTGTAGGTGCCGTCCTTCTGGATGTTGGCGTGGCTGCGCTCGTTGATGTAGCGGCTTTGTGGGTCGTCCACGGCCTCCTTGGGCCAGGTACTGAGCAGGTAGTAGTTGACCGCGGGGCGGCAGGTGGCGCAGCCGTTGGGTGTTTTCCAATTCAGATGCCGGTAGACCTCCGGGATGGTCAGCAGCTTGCGCCCGTCGGGCAAGGGCGTGCGGATGGCGTCGCGCACGGCCTGGTGCCCATGCTCGGTGCAGGCGCACAGGGCCTTGGTCTTGGGCGTGGCGCTGTAGTCGCCACCAGCCGTGAACATCAGGATTTGCTCCACCAGGCCGGTGCAGGAGCCGCAACTTGCGCTGGCCTTGGTGTGCTTGCGCACCTCGTCCAGGGTGAACAAGCCTTTTTCCTTGATGGCCTTGCAGATCGCGCCCTTGCTGACGCCGTTGCAGCCGCAGACTTCGTCACCATCGGCCATGGCCATGGCGCGCGACTGGCCCTGGTGGCCCGCGTCGCCGATGTTCGATTCGCCGAACATCAGCTTGTCGCGCAGGTCGGTCACGTTGCGCCCATTGCGCAGCAGCTTGAAGTACCAGCTGCCGTCCACCGTGTCGCCATAGAGGCAAGCACCGACCAGCTTGTCGTCCTTGAGCACCAGTTTCTTGTAGACGCCGCCGCCTTCGGCATGCGGATCGCTGAGCACGATTTCCTCGGTACCCGGTCCGCCGAGGAAGTCCCCGGCGGAGAACAGGTCGATGCCGGTGACCTTGAGCTTGGTCGAGGTGAGCGAACCCGTGTAACGGCCGATGCCGAACTGCGCCAAGTGGTTGGCCAGCACCTTGCCTTGTTCGAACAGCGGCGCCACCAGGCCGTAGGCGATGCCCCGGTGCGCCGCGCATTCGCCCACGGCGTAGATGCGCGGGTCGGTGGTGGTCTGCAGCGTGTCGTTGACCACGATGCCGCGGTTCACGTGCAATCCGGTCTGCTCGGCCAGCGCGGTGTTGGGGCGGATGCCCACGGCCATTACCACGAGTTCGGCGGGCAGTTCATCGCCATCCTGGAAGCGCACGCGGGCGACCCGACCCGTGGCGTCGCCCAGCAGCTCCCCGGTCTGTGCGCCGATGCGGAACTTCATGCCTCGGTCTTCCAGTGACTTCTGAAGCATGCGGCCTGCCACCTCGTCCAGCTGGCGCTCCATCAGCCAGGGTGCGACGTGCACCACGGTGACGTCCATGCCGCGCTTCATCAGCCCGTTCGCGGCTTCCAGACCCAGCAGGCCGCCGCCGATCACGACGGCGTGCCTGTATTGCGCGGCGGCGGCGATCATGGCCTCGGTGTCGGCGATGTCGCGGTAGGCCAGAACGCCTTGCAGATCCTTGCCGGGCACGGGCAGGATGAAGGGGTTGGAGCCGGTGGCGAGGATCAGCCGGTCGTAGGGCGCGCTGCGTGTTTCGCCTTGGGCATTGCGGGCGTGCACGAGGCGCTGGCGGCGATCGATTTCCGTCACCGTCCAGCCCGCGTGCAGGGTGATGCCGTTCGTCTCGTACCAGGCCCAGTCGTTGAGCACGATGTCCTCGAGCTGCTGTTCGCCCGCGAGCACAGGCGAGAGCAGGATGCGGTTGTAGTTGGGATGGGGCTCGGTGCCGAAGACGGTGATCTCATACATTTCCGGCGCGAGCTTGAGCAGCTCTTCGAGGCTGCGCACGCCGGCCATGCCATTGCCAATCATCACGAGCTTCTGTTTGCGGGCGCGCATGTCCATGGGAGTCTCCTGGGGTGGGGTGCTTGCAGCGGCTCAGGCGCGCAGGGCGGCGGTCGCCGTGTCCGAACGGGGCGTGGTGATGGGTTCCACCTTGCGCTGCTTTTCGTGCAGGAAGCTCAGGATTTCCTGCCGGCAGTGGTTGTAGGCGCTGTCGCTGGCCAGCGCGATGCGATTGCGCGGACGTGGCAGGGGCACGTCGAGGATCTGGCCGATGGTGGCGGCCGGGCCGTTGGTCATCATCACCACGCGGTCGGACAGCAGCACGGCCTCGTCCACGTCGTGGGTGATCATCAGCACGGTGTTGCCCAGTTCACCCTGGATGCGTATGACTTCGTCCTGCAGGTGGGCACGGGTCAGGGCGTCCAGCGCTCCAAAGGGTTCGTCGAGCAGCAGCACCTTGGGCTCCATGGCCAGCGCCCGCGCGATGCCAACCCGCTGTTTCATGCCGCCCGAAATCTCGGAAGGCAGGCGGTGCAGCGCATGCGTCATGTTCACCATCTCCAGGTTGTGCAGCACCCAGGCCTTGCGCTCGGCCGCCGTTTTGCTGTCGCGGAAGATCTTCTCGACCGCCAGCGCCACGTTCTGGTGCACGGTGAGCCAGGGCAGCAGCGAGTGGTTCTGGAAGACCACCGCCCGGTCCGGCCCGGGCGCGTTGACTTCGCGGCCATCGACGATCACGCCGCCTTGCGTTGCCCGCAGCAGGCCGGCGACGATGTTGAGCACGGTCGACTTGCCGCAGCCCGAATGGCCGATCAGCGAGATGAACTCGCCCCGGCGCACGTCGAGGTTGATGTTGCGCAGCACCGGGTTGCTGGCGCCGCCGCGGCTTTGAAAGGTCATGTCCACCTGGGACAGGCTGAGGTAAGCGTTGTTCATGGCGTCGTTCTCCGTGGGTGGTCGGGTCGGGTTCAGCTGGCGGAGGTGCCGCGCGTCACGATGTGGCCGATCCAGGCGACGAGTCGGTCGAGCAGGAAGCCGATCAGACCGACGTAGACGAGGGCGAGGATGATGTCGCTGATGCGCGAGGAGTTCCAGGCATCCCATATGAAGAAGCCGATGCCCACACCGCCGATCAGCATTTCGGCCGCCACGATGGCCAGCCAGGACAGGCCCACGCCGATGCGCAGCCCCGAGAAGATGAAGGGTGCGGCGGCGGGCAACATGATCTTGCCGAAGTACTCGAACCCATTGAGCCGGATCACGCGCGCGACGTTGCGGTAGTCCTCGGGGATGTTGCGGATGCCGATGGAGGTGTTGATGATGATGGGCCAGATGGCGGTGATGAAGATCACGAAGATGGCCGAGGGGTGGCCGTCGCGAAAGCCCGCCAGCGAGATCGGCAGCCAGGCCAGTGGCGGCACCGTGCGCAGCACCTGGAACAAGGGGTCCAGGCCGCGCAGCGCCCAGCTGGACTGGCCCACCAGCACGCCCAGACCCACGCCAGCCACCACCGCCAGCGCATAACCGTAAGCCACACGCTTCAAGCTGGCCAGCAGCTGCCAGGCCAGGCCCACGTCGTTGCCGCCGTTGTCGTAGAAGGGGCTGACGATCAGCTCCCAGGTGTCCTGCACCACCCGACTCGGCGGTGGCAGCGTGGCGCCGGGCCGCGCGCACAGCAGTTCCCAGATCAGCACCAGCAGGCCGATGAGGATCAAGGGCGGCAGCACGTGGACGGCCAGCGCGCGCGTCTTGGCGATCAGCCAGGCGCCAGCCCGCGACGCGGGTGTCGCTGTCGCGAGCCGGAGGGGCTCCAGGGTATCGGGGGTGCTCATGGGAATTCCTTCTGCGGGCGGCGGGACGGACTCAGGCGCTCTTGAGGTACTTGATGGACAGGCTGTCCAGGTACTTCTTGGGGTTGGCCGGGTCGAAGACCTTGCCGTCGAAGAACTTCTCCACGCCACGCGAGGTGGACGTGGGGATGTCCTTGGCCGCCAGGCCCAGTTCCTTGGCGGCTTCACGCCACAGATCTTCGCGGTTGACCCTGGCGATCAGGGCCTTGGTGTCCAGGTTGGCCGGCAGGTAGCCCCAGCGGATGTCTTCGGTCAGGAACCACAGGTCGTGGCTCTGGAAGGGGTAGCTGGCGTGGTCTTTCCAGAAGTGCATCTGGAACTTGCTGTTCATCTCCACGCGGCCGGTGCCGTAGTCGAAGTCGCCCTTGACGCGGTCGATCACATCCTCGACCGGCGCGCTGATCCAGCGGCGGCGTGCGCAGATCTCGGCCACCTCGGCGCGGTTGGCGGGGTCCTCGCACCACATCTGGGCTTCCATGACCGCCTTGATCAGGGCCTTGGTGGCGTTGGGGTTGGCGTCGACGTAATCCTTGCGCAGGCCCAGGGCCTTTTCGGGATGGTCCATCCAGAGCTCGCTGGTGGTCAGCGCCGTGTAGCCGATCTTCTGGTTGATGAGTTGACGGTTCCAGGGTTCGCAGACACAGAAGGTGTCCATGCTGCCGACCTTCATGTTGGCCACCATCTGCGGCGGCGGCACCACGATGGTGTTGATGTCCTTGTTGGGGTCGATGCCGCTGGCGGCGAGCCAGTAGCGCATCCACAGATCGTGCGTGCCGCCCGGAAAGGTGACGGCCGCGTTCACCGGCTTGCCGGTCTTGGCGCGCTTGGCTTGCATGGCCTTGCCGAAGGCTTTGGCGTCAAGGCCGACCTTGAGGTCCTGGTATTCACTGCCCACAGAAATGCCCTGGCCACCGACGTTCAGCCGCGCCACGATGGTCATGGGCGTGGGCACATTGTTCGCGGTGATGGCCCCGGTGGTCATCAGGTAGGTCATGGGCGTGAGGATGTGCGCGCCGTCAATGCCGTTGTTCTTGGAGCCCAGCACGAGGTTGTCGCGTGTCGTGCCCCAGGAGGATTGCTTGAGCACTTCCACTTCGGTCATGCCATGCTTCTTGAAGAAGCCCTTTTCATCGGCCACGAAGAGCGGCGCGGCGTCGGTCAGCGCGATGAAGCCCAGCTTGGCGGCCGTGGTTTCCAGCTTGGTGGAAGCCGCGACGCGGCTGGACCACAGGCTGCCGGCCATGGCCGCGCCGCCCACGGCGGCGGCCTGGCGCAGGAGGGCGCGGCGGGTGGAAGAGGCGGGCGGGCGGTTCTTCATGGGATGACTCCTGGTGACAAGACGTAGACAAGACAGAGCGCAAAAACAAAAACGGCGTCCATTCCGCCGCGAACATGAGCTCGCGGGAAATGGACGCCGTTGTCCAGGCCCGGGTGGGCGTTGCCTGCACCGTCGTTGGCGCGGGGCGTTCAATTCAAAGCATGATGCGTGCCAGGCTTCATGGTGGACGTGAAGTCCTGAAAAAATCGATGTGAATCAATGGCTTGCCTTGTCGTAGTGCGGTTCTACGACGTTTGTCGGGCATCGTGCGCCGCACTTTTACTGGGCGGTCCAGCCTGGGTCCGGTGCGTTCCGACCCGACCGGTGCGGGGTGCGTGAGGGGCGATGTGCTTGAAAAGCGGGCAGGGAGAGGAGCGGCGCAGCCGCGGCTCAGAGGTAGTCCGACATGCTGAGTACGGTCTGCGCCACGTCCACCAGGCGCTTGCCCTGGTTCATCGCCGTCTGGCGCAGCATGGTGTGCGCTTCGTCCTCGCTCAGCTTGCGCGAGGCCATCAGCAGGCCCTTGGCGCGCTCGATCACCTTGCGTTCATTGAGCGCGGCGCGCGTGGTCGCCAGTTCGTCGCTCATGGTTTGCAGGCGGCGGTTCTGCTCCTGCACCATGCCCAGCACCGAACGTTCCAGGTGCGGGCTCAGGGGCGGCGACAGCAGCGAGGTCGCTGGTTCGGCGTCCGAGGCCGCGGCCTGGCGCTGCAAGGCCTGCAGGCTGGCCTGCTGGTCACGCAGCTCCGCGCGCGCCTGGGCGATGCGGCGCTCACACAGGCTGCGCAGGTGAATGGCCAGCGCGTCCTCGACCTGGCGCATGGCGTCGATGCGCCGCGTGCAGTTCTCGTACCAGGGCAGGCTGGCGTTGGGGTCGAGCGCGCTGCTCAGCCGTGCGTCTACGGCAACGCGACGCAGCTTTTCCTGAGCAGCCAGGGCTTCGGCATCTTGCTGGCCCAACCAGGTGGCGCGCGCGTTGGCGTCGGAAAAATCCTGGAAGACCTGGAAGCAGGCGTCCTGTGCCTCGATCAGGTGCCGCCATTGCTGTTGGCGTTCCGGGTCAATGCGGCCGGAGGCGTAGGCCGCCGAACCGAGCGCGCGCTCCTGGCCCGCGTACTCCTTGCCCTGCATGAAGTGGAACAGGGCGACCAGCGCGCGCGAGATCTCGGGGTCGGTCGCGCTGTCCGCGGCTTCGAGCACCACGCACAGCAGGCCCGCGATCAGGCGCACGAAGGCGGCCGTGGTTTCCTCGGCCGTGAGCGCCAGGGCGGCGACGCGCGCGCGCAGCGCGGGCAGGCCGTCCAGCGCCTGCAGCACGTAGGCGATGCGGTTGAACAGGCGCGCGCCGTTGCGCGCGCGGCTGGCGTCGGTGTCGAGCGCGTCGAAACGCGCCATCACTTCGGCCTGCAGGCGCTGGCACTCTTCCACCTGGGGGGCGCGCTGCGCGCCGAAGCGTTCGCCGCGCGATGCCAGGAATAGATTGGAAATGCCGCGCTCCTTCTGCAGTGCGTGCACCAGGCGCCCGATTACCCCCACCAGTTCGCTGGTGAGAGCCAGGTGCTCCAGTTCGCTGATTTCGCACTGGCGGGCGGCAACGAGGAAATTCAAGCCGGAGTTCATTGGAAGTCGGTGTTTCATGCGTTCCGTCTAAACGCGGTGGTTGGACGGAGATCATAGGGCGTGCGTTTTTCACGTTTCCCACGTCTTGGTGATTGCCAGCGCTGATCTTCATCGCTTGCTGAAATGGCCGCGATCCCGTTCCGAGGCGTCAGCACCGAAGCACATTGGAACGGCGGAAGGGGCTGGGAAGAGCGAGGTAGATGTGCTAACTTGGTACCAATAAGAAAAGCGGTGCGAAAACCTTCGCGAGCTTTATCAGGGGGACGCATGGATTCTTTTGCCATACAGGACGATGCTTTCCTGGATGCGCTGTTCAGCAGCGATCTGGGCCTGGGCCTGGCGGTGCTCGACCGCGAACTGCGATACCGGCGCATCAACGGCGTTCTGGCCGCTTTCAATGGCGTGGAGGCGGGCGCGGCAATCGGGCGCACGGTTTCAGAGGTGCTGCCTTCGGCCTATCCTGAAATCTCACCCATGCTGGCCAAGGTTCTGGCCGGAGAGCCCCAGGAAGATTTCAGTGTGATGGCCGAGGTGCCCAGCCTGCCGGGTAAACCCTCCGAGTGGCGCGCCAGCTACCTGCCCATCCGCACGCGCGATGGTGCTGTTGTGGGTATCCTGGTAAAAGCAGTGAACGTGACGCTGCAGCAAGCCAGCCAGAGAGCATTGTCGGCGAGCGAAGCGCGCTTGCGCAGTCTTTTCGAGCAAGCCCCGGAGGGCATGACGCTTGTTGATTCGCAGGGCCAGATGCTGCTGGTCAACCGGAATATGTGCAGGCTGTTCGCCTGCGAGCCGGAACAGCTGATCGGGCAGCACGTGAACATGCTGCTGCCGCAGACACGGCGTGACACCCATCGCGTCGAGATGGGCCGCTATCTGCAGGCGCCGACGCAGCGCGTGATGGCCGAGCGCCGCAAGCTCACGGCGGTGCGACTGGACGGTAGTGAGTTTCCCGTGGAGGTGGCACTCAATCCGATTCCAGGGCGCAACCCGCCGGAGGTACTCGCGACCGTCGTGGACATCACGGACCGTCTGGCGGCGCAGGCTGCGATGGAGGCCTCGCTGCGCGAAAAGACGCTCTTGCTCAACGAGGTGCACCATCGGGTCAAGAATAATCTGCAGATCGTGGCCAGCCTGCTCAACATTCAGTCCCGCAGCGTGGAGGGCGTTGCGCGAGACGCCCTGCGCGAAAGTCGCAGCCGAGTGGGCGTGATCGCCATGACGCATCAGCTGCTCTACGAAGGCAACAATTTTTCCGGCCTTGAATTCGGTCCCTATCTGGACAAGCTCGTGCAGCTGCTGAAACAGACGTACCAACGCGATAAGACGCGGGTGGACATCGTTCTGGACTTCCCGTCCAGCGGCATGCGGGTTGAAACGCAAAAGGCAGTGCCGTGCGGACTCATCGTCAACGAACTGATCGTGAACGCCTACAAGCATGCCTTCCCTTCCCGCGAACAGGGGCAGATTCAGGTCGCGGTCATTCAGAACGGTCCGCAGGCTACGTTGCAGGTGAGTGACGACGGGGTCGGATTTCCTGCAGGCTTCGATCCAACGGCGTCGAGATCGATGGGGTTCCAGCTGATCCACATGCTGACTCAGCAGATCGACGCCCGCTTGGAGATTTTGCAAGGCCCGGGCGCCAGCCTGCGCTTCACGTTCCAGATCGAAGAATAGAAAAGGGAGCAAGGCATGGAAACGGCAGTGAATACAGAATCGCCCCAACCTGTGCGAGTGCAGATTGTCGAAGACGAACTGATCTTCGCCTACGACCTTCAGCAAAGCCTCGAGTCCTTGGGGTACAGCGTCACCGGCATTGCTTCGAGCGAGCGGCAGGCCATCGAACTGGCGCGGCGCGAACGACCTGATCTGGTGCTCATGGACATCAATCTCGGGCGGGGCGGGGACGGCACGCGCGCTGCCGAGGAAGTGACGAAAAACCTGCAGTTGCCCGTCATCTATCTGACTGCCAATGCCGGTGACGACATTCTGGAGAAGGCGATCAAGGCGGCGCCCTACGGTTACGTGATCAAACCTGTGCACATCGTCGAACTGAACGCCACCATCCGTGCGGCGCTGGCTCGGGTGAACGAGGAAAAAAAGACCCGCCGCGCCGAGCGTCGTTTCCGGCTGGCCATGGAGGCCGCGCATTTCGGCGTGATGGAATTCGATGTCGGACGCCAGCAGATCGAGGTGGACGGTTACCTGGAGTCGATATTCGAACTACCTTCGCAGGGCTTCACCGTCAGTCGGGACGGTTTTTTGCGGCACATTGAGGACGTGGAGGTGCGCGAGAAAACGACGGAACTGCTGCTGTCCGGAAAGATGATTCAGGTGTGCGTCGCCTGGCGCTGCAACGGTGGTGAACGCATCTGGCTTGAGATTCATGCCAGCTACTTCACCGAGGAAGACCGCGTGGTCGGCATCTTGCGCGATGTGAGCGAGCGCATCGAGGCCGAGGAGCATCTGCGCCAGGCCGCGGTCGTGTTCGAGACGACGGGCGACGGCATCCTGATCCTGGACCGTGAACAGCGCGTGTGCATGGCCAACAAGGCTTTTGAGCGCATCACCGGCTGGCGTGTCCAGGACGTTCTGGGTCAGCGGCCCGATGACTTTCTGCACGCTTCGCGCATCGGCGACCGGCGCCGGATCGCGGGGTCGGATGACCCTGATTCCGTCCAGGTCGAGATCACCTGCCGCCGGCGCGACAACTCCCTGTTCCCCGCCTGGGAGGGGCTGTCACCCGTGATCGACCGCGTGGGCAAGCTCACGCACTACGTGCTGACCTTCTGCGACATCTCTGCCCTGCGCAGTGTCGAGAGCCGCCTGACGCACATCGCCCTGCACGATGCCTTGACAGGTCTGGGCAATCGCCATCAGCTCGACATCTGCCTGCGCCACAACATCGCCCGCGCGGCCACCCGGACCGAGGACGGCGGTTTCGGCCTGCTCGTCATCGACCTCGACGGGTTCAAGAACATCAACGATTCACTGGGTCATGCGGTCGGCGACGAGATGCTGGTGGAGATCGCCCGCCGCTTCCGCTCCACCCTGCGTCAGAACGACGTGGCCATCCGCATGGGCGGGGACGAGTTCCTGATCCTGCTGGACAAGCTGCGCAGCATCGACGACGCAAAGGCGCTCGGTCGCAAGCTGCTGGCGTTGATCAGCGAGCCGATACGCACCAGCGTGGGCCAGACCGTCAGCGCGACGGCCAGCATCGGCATCGCCCTGTTCCCCGAGCATGCGGACAGCGCGGACGAGCTCGTCCAGGCCGCCGACACCGCCATGTACGAGGCCAAGTCGGCGGGTCGCAACCGCAGTGCGGTTTTCTCGCAAAGCCTGGCCCGACGCGCGCTGGAGCGCCTTCAACTGGAGCAGGGCCTGCGCCAGGCCATCGTCCGTGGCGAGCTGGAACTGCAGTGGCAGCCCGTGATCGACATGCGCGACGGGCGCATCACCGGTGCCGAGGCCTTGCTGCGCTGGAACCATGGCGCCTCGGGCCGCATCAGCCCCGAGCGTTTCATTCCGCTGGCCGAGGAAACCGGCCTCATCCTGCCGATCGGGGACTGGGTGCTGGAGCAGGCCTGCCGCAACGCCGCCGAATGGAAGGCGCTGGGCCTGGAAGCGGGGCGCCTGGCCATCAATGTTTCGGCCCTGCAGCTGCAGCAGGACGGGTATGCCGAAGGCGTGGGCGAGGCGCTGGCGCGCCATGGCCTGTCCCCCACGATGCTGGAGGTCGAGCTCACGGAATCCTCGCTCCAGCATGGCGAGGCCGTGCAGCGTGCCCTGCACAAACTGCGCGCACTGGGTGTGCACCTGGCGCTGGACGATTTCGGCACGGGCTTCTCGTCCCTGTCCATGCTCAAGTTCCTGCCCTTGACGCGGCTCAAGATCGATCGCAGCTTCATCCGAGACCTTGCCACCGATCCGAACGACATGGCGATCACGCGCACCATCGCGGTCATGGCGACAACGCTGGGGCTGGAGGTCACGGCCGAGGGCGTGGAGACCGAGATCCAGCGGACCATCCTGCTCGGTCTCAATGTGCACGAGGTTCAAGGCTGGCTCTACCACCCGGCCCTGCCGGCGGCGAAGTTCGCCGAGTTGTTGCAGAGCGCCGCCGATGCACAGGCGCGGTGAAACGCCTGCTCGGCGCTAGCGTGCGGCGGGCTGACTGCGTCAGTTCAGGGCGATCCGGGGAGCGGGGCGGGTCTTGTGGCCGAGGGCCTGAGGGAGGCCGATCACCTCGCCCGGCACCAGTTTGAAGCGTTGCACCACCTGGGCCAAGGCGCTGGCCTGGTCGGCCAGCAGGGCGGCGGTGGCGGTGCATTCCTCGACCAGCGCGGCGTTCTGTTGCGACATGCCGTCCAGCCGGTTCACCGCGTCGTTGACCTGGGCAATGCCTTCGTTTTGCGCCACGGCGGAAGTGCTGATCTCGCCGATCATCTGTGTCACCCGTTGCACCGAATTGACGATGTCGCCCATGGTGGAGCCGGCCTCGCGCACCAGGCGGGTGCCAGCCGTCACCTTCTCGGTGGAGGTGCCGATCAGGCCCTTGATTTCCTTGGCCGCCTCCGCGGAGCGTTGCGCCAGGTTGCGCACCTCGCCCGCCACGACGGCAAAACCGCGCCCCTGTTCTCCGGCGCGCGCCGCTTCCACGGCGGCATTCAGAGCCAGGATATTGGTTTGAAAGGCGATGGCGTCGATCATGCCCACGATGTCGGCGATGCGTTCCGAGTCGGTCGCGATGCCTTCCATGGTCGAGACCACCTGGGTCACGACGGCGCCACCACGACTCGCCACGTCGGAGGCCGACACCGCGAGCTGGCTGGCCTGCCGCGCCACGTCCGCCGCGTCGCGCACCCGCTGGGTCAGCTGGCTCATGAAGTGCGCGGTCTGCGCCAGGCTGCTGGTGGTTTCCTCGGTGCGCTGCGACAGGTCCGTGCTGCCGCGCGCGATCTCTGACGAGGCACTGCCGATGCCATCCGTGGTGGCCTTGACTTCGGAGGCCAGATCATGCAACTGACTTCGCATCGATTCCAGCGCCGTGAGCAACTGGCCGATCTCGTCGCGTCGTTCGGTGTGTTGCGGTCGGGACAAGTCGCCCTGGGCGATGCGGTCCGCCAGCGTGACCGAAGAGGCCAGGGGGCGCGTGATGGAGCGCGCGATCAGCAGCGAGGCACCGATGCCGGCCAACAGCGCGACACTCGCCACGGCAAGCAGGAGGGTCTGGATGCTGCCCGAAGTGTTCTGCAGCTCCGACGAGTAGCGCTGGCCGAGTTCGGCCTCCAGGCGCGCCAGGTTTTCGATGTCCAGGCTCCAGGCGCGTTGCAGCGCATCCCACTTCTCCATGTTGCGGCGCAGGTCGAAGCGCAGCAGGAAGGCGTTCTTCTCCGGGTCATCGCCGCCAGCCTGCTGGCGCGCGTCGAGGAAGATCTGCCGCGCGTCCTGCTCGGAGCGTGCCAGCTTGTCGAATAGCGCCTTTTCCTCCACGCTCGTCACCGTGGGCGCGAGCCGGGCCTTCACCGCGTCGTAGCGCTGGAGCGACTGGTGCAGTTGGTCCATCTGGCGCAGTTCGTTTTCGCGGGTTTCCTGCAGTGAAAGGTTGCGCATCGCGAGGAGAACATGGTTGACTGCCCGGTCCATCTGCTGGGATTGGTCAGCCTTGCTTGTGTAGACCTCGGCGATGTAGCGCAGACCATCGGTGATGCGTGCCAGTCCCCAGTAGGACGTGGTGGTGATGATGGCCAGCAACGCCAGAACGACGCCAAAGCCGAGCGTGAGGCGGTGGGAGAGGAGCAGCTTGTTCATCGTGAGGTTCGCGGTCACATCCGTCCGGGCAGCCAGGTCGCGATCGCCGGGAACATCCACAGCAGCAGCACGGCCGCGATCATCAGGAAAAACATGGGGATGGTGACGCGGGCGATCCAGCCCAAGGACTTGCCCGTCATGCCCTGCAGAACGAAGAGGTTGAAGCCGACCGGCGGGGTGATCTGCGCCATCTCGACCACCAGCACCACGAAAATGCCGAACCAGATCGGGTCAATGCCGGCTTTCTGCACCGTGGGCATGAGCACGCCCATGGTCAGCACCACCATGGAGATGCCGTCCAGGAAACAGCCCAGCAGAATGAAGAAGAGCGTGAGCGCGACCAGCAATTGGAATTCGCTCAGGCCCAGCGTGCCGATCCATTCGGCCAGGTGGCGCGGCAGCCCGATGTAGCCCATGGAGAGCGTGAGGAAGGCCGCACCCGCAAGGATCAGCGCGATCATGCAGTACAGCCGGGTCGCACCCATCAGGGCGTCACGGAAGGTGGCCCAGTTCAGCGAGCCTTGTACGGCCGAGAGAACGAGTGCGCCCACCACGCCGACGGCGGCGGCTTCGGTCGCCGTGGCGATGCCGGTGTAGATGGAGCCGAGCACGGCCGTGATCAGCAGTGCCACGGGAATCAGGCTGCGCGAGGCGGCCAACTTCTGCGCGAAGCCGAGCTGCGTGTCCGTGGGGGGCACGCGGTCCGGATGACGCCAGGCCCAGACGGCGATGTAACCCGAAAACAGCAAGGCGAGCATGACGCCCGGCAGGATGCCCGCGACGAAGAGCTTGGCGATCGAGACCTCGGCCATGACGCCGTAGACGATCATGATGATGGACGGCGGGATCAGCAGGCCCAGCGTGCCGGCGCCGGCCAGCGTGCCAATCACGATGTCATCGGGGTAACCGCGCTTCCTCAGCTCGGGCAGCGTCATCTTGCCCACGGTGGCGCAGGTGGCCGCGCTGGAACCCGAGACGGCGGCAAACAGCGTGCAGCCCGCGACATTGGTGTGCAACAGACGGCCGGGCAGGGACTGCATCCAGGGGGCGAGGCCCTTGAACATGTCCTGCGACAGCCGGGTGCGGAACAGGATCTCACCCATCCACACGAACAGCGGCAGGGCGGTCAGCGTCCAACTGGTGGCCGAGCCCCAGATGGTGACGGCCATGGCGTCGCCGGCGGGGCGCGAGGAAAAGAGCTGCATGCCGATCCAGGCCACGCCCGAGAGCGTGAGCCCGACCCACACACCACTGCCCAGGATCAGGAACAGCGAGAGCACCAGCAAGGCGGTAATGGCGAAGTCGTTCATGCGGTCTTACTCGTTGTGGAGGGCTTCGCCGTCCGCGGCGACGCGGCGGCCCAGGATTTCAAGCACCAGCTCGTCGAGCATGGCGATCGCGAGAATGAGTGCGCCCACGGCCATGCCGATCTGCGGCAACCACAGCGGCGTGGCGTCGTTGGAAGTGGACACGTCATTGAATGCGTGCGAGAACCAGACCAGTCGCACGCTGTACCAGGCGTATAGACCAGCCAGCAAGGTGCCCAGGCCCAGGGCCCAGAGTTCGAGCAGGCGTTTCCAGGTGCCCTTGAGCGCGGCCAGCAGCAGGGTGACACGGATGTGCTCGCCCCGCTTGAGCGTGTGCGCCAAGGCCAGCGAGGCCGTGCCCGCCATCAGGTAGCCGGCGTAGGCGTCGATGCCGGAGATGTGGAAATGGAACTGCCGTCCAAGGATGGACAGCAGCACCGAGATCAGCAGGCCGACCATGCACAGCGCCGCCACGGCGGCGGCGCTGTCATAGAGGGCGTTGAGTGTTCGGCGCATCATGAATCAGCCCTCTTGTCTGGAAGACCGGCTTACTTCTTGTAGGTCGCCACGAGGGCCTGGCCGTCGGCACCGGATTTCTCCAGCCATTCCTTCAGCATGGTCTCGCCGATCTTTTGCAAGTCGGCCTTGAGCGCGGGCGAGGGCGACAGCACCTGCATGCCTTCGGCCTTGAGCTTGGCCAGCGTCTCGGTGTTGACCTTGCGGCTCGCGTCCCAGCCACGTTTCTCGGCGGCGGCGGCAGCCTTGAGCAGAGCGTCCTGCGTGGACTTGTCCAGGGCACTGAAGGCAGCCTTGTTCACGATGATCGCGTTCTTGGGCAGCCAGGCCTGGGTGTCGTAGTAGTACTTGAGGTGTTCGTACAGTTTGCTGTCCACGCCGGTCGCGCCCGAGGTCATGGTGCTTTCCACCACGCCGGTGGCCAGGGCCTGGGCGAACTCCGCGGCCTGCACAGTCACGGGTTGCGCGCCCACCAGCTCGGCGATGCGCGCCGTGGCCGGGCTGTAGGCGCGCCACTTCACGCCCTTGAGATCGGCCGCGCTATTGATCGGCTTCTTGGCGTAGATGCCTTGGGGCGGCCAGGCCACGGTGTAGAGCAGCGTCATGCCTTGTTCATCGAGCTTCTTCTGCAGCAGCGGCTTCTGGGCTTGGTAGAGCTTGAAGGCGCTGTCGTAGCTATCGGCCAGGAAGGGCAGACCGTCGGCGCCGAAGGGCAACCATTCATTGGAGAAGTTCACCAACAGGATCTCGCCGATCTGGGCTTGTCCACCCTGCACCGCGCGCTTGATTTCCGTGGCCTTGAAAAGCGACGCATTGGCATGCACGGTGATCTTGAGCTTGCCGCCCGTGGCCTTGTCCACGTCGGTCGCCAGTTGCATGAGGTTCTCGGTGTGGAAATTGGTGGCCGGATAGGCCGCAGGCAGGTCCCATTTGGTCTGAGCCAGGGCGCTGCCGCCGATCAAGGCGAGGGCCGCAGTGGCGAAAGTGAACAGGCGACGTTTCATGTGATCTCCAGTGAAATGGGTTGAAAACGGATTGCAGACTGTATTGAAGGTGGCACGGAAGGTGCTTGGTGTTTTCCCGAAATGGCAACATTTCGTTGGTAAATTGTTTTTTATCTCCCTACAATTTGTCGCATGCAATATCAATGCCAGACAGGAGCTCGCTGATGCCGCGCAAAGCCGCTGTTTCATCCGCCACCAAGACACCCCCGGGTTCGCCCATCGTGTCCTCGGCGCACCTGGTCTCGCCGCGCAGCGCCGAAATGAGCGAGTTTGAGTTCGGTTTGATCGTCGCGGGCAATGCCTTCCACCGCTGGATCGCGCACTGCATGAGTGCGGCCGGCCTGAAGGATCTGATGCCGCTGGATGTGCTGGTGCTGCACCATGTGACGCATCGCGCGCGTGATAAGCGCTTGGCCGACATCTGCTTCATCATGAACGTGGAGGACACCCATCTCATCAACTACTCGCTCAAGAAGCTGCAGGGCCTGGGCGTGGTGGCCTCCAGCAAGAACGGCAAGGAGGTGACCTACGCCTCCACCGAGCAGGGGCAGGCCTATGTGCAGCGCTATCGGGAGATCCGTGAAACCTGCCTGATCGACGCGCTCAAGGCCGATGACGGGCTGAACCGCGACATTGGTGAACTTGCGCGGCTCTTGCGAGTGCTCTCGGGTGTGTATGACCAAGCCGCCCGTTCGGCCGCCAGCCTATGAAGAAAAAGCTGGCCTCAGGCGGATTCCGTGTCCGCGGCGTGACGCCGGATGGCGCGCCGGCGTCCGTGCGTTCCTGTCTCGTCACTCCGCCTTGCGGCGTGTGCCATGGTTGACCTGCGCCATATAGAGACCTTCTTCTGGGTGGCGCAGCTCGGTAGTTTCCGCGCGGCTTCGGAGAAATTGCACACCACGCAACCCGCCGTATCGCAGCGCATTGCCTCGCTCGAGGATAGTCTGGGCGTGCGTCTGTTCGAGCGCGATGCCCGGGGCGTGAGTCTGACCGCCAAGGGGCAGGAACTGCTGTCTCATGCCGAGCGCATGTTGCAGATGCGGCAGGACATGATGTTGGCGGCGCGTGAGCAGAACGTCATGAGTGGACCCATCCGCATTGGCGTGGCCGAGACCGTCGTGCAGACCTGGTTGCCGCATTTCCTGGAGCATTTGCACACGGCCTATCCGGCACTCGTGCCGCAGATCGAGGTCGATACGTCCCATGTGATGCGCAGCCAGTTGCTGGCGCGCCAGATCGACCTGGCCTTCATGCTCGGTCCGGTGGACGAAGCCCGCCTGGAGAACCTGCACCTGTGTGCCTACCCCCTGGCCTGGGTGGCGAGTCCGCGTCTGGAGCAAGGGGCTGGCACCTTGAAGCTGACGCAGGTGGCGCGTTTTCCGGTGATCACCTACCCCTCGAACAGCGCGCCGTACAAAGTGGTGCGTGACATGCTGGCGCGGGCCAGGATCAAAGCGCCACGCATGATCGGCAGCGCCTCCCTGTCCATGGTGGTGAAGATGATGCTTGACTGCGTCGGGGTCGGCGTGATCGCGCCGATCTTTCTGGACAAGGAACTGGCCAACGGCGAGTTGCGCATTCTGGATGTGCGCGCCGGCGAGCTGCCGGACCTGGTGTTCACGGCCACCTGGGCGCAGGGGGCGGAAAGCCGCACCTTGAAATCGATCGCGCAGCTGGCGCAGCGCACGGCGTCCGAGTACGAGCGTCGCGGCAAAGGTGCGCGCAAAAAGGTTGGGGCATGAGATTTTTGAGACCCAAGAAAAATTTATACCTTGGCATCCGAAATCGCGATTGGACAGTTCATGCCCGCTCGGTTGGAATGGGACACCGTTCCTTTCTCAACCGCACAGGAGTTCCCCTCATGAAAAAACACGCGCTCACCTTGTTCGCCTGGATTGCCACGGTGCTGGCAGTTCCCGCTTTGGCTCAGAACCTGCCCCGCACGCAGCTCAAGATCGCAGGGGGCCTGAGCAATCTCACCGCGTACCAGGAGTTCGAACAGCCGTTCTGGACCAAGACCATCCCTGAGCTGTCCAAAGGGCAGGTGACGGCCGAGATCAAGGGCTTCAACGAGATGGGCGTCAAGGGTCCGGAGTTGATGCGCCTGTTGTCCTCTGGCGTGCTGGAGTTCGGCACGGCCACCCTGTCGTACTTCGCCAGCGACAACCCGATCAATGAAGCGATCGACCTGCCTGGCCTCGCACCTGATGCCGCGGCCGCGCGCAAGGTGACCGATCTCTTCAAGCCGGTCTACGACAAGTTCTATGGCCAGGGTTCCAGCGTCAAGATCCTGGGTATCTCGCCCTATCCGGCCCAGGTGCTGTTCTGCAATGCGACCCTCAATGGGCTGGCCGATGTGAAGGGCAAGAAAGTGCGCACCAGCAGCCGCACGCAAGCCGAGTTCGTGGAAGCCCTGGGGGAACCAGCGTGACCATGGCTTTTGGCGAAGTGGTTCCGGCCATGCAGAACAAGGTCGTGGACTGTGCGATCACGGGCTCGCTGTCGGGCTATTCGGCCAAGTGGTACGAGGTGGCAACGCACCTTTACGCGTTGCCCATCAACTGGAATCAGCAGATCCACGCCGTCAATCAGAAGGCCTGGGACAAGCTCGACCCCAAGGTGCAGACCTTTTTGCAGACCCATATCGACAAGTTGATGAACGACATGTGGGACGCCGCCGCCAAGCAGACCCAGCTAGGGTATGACTGCAACGGGGGCGCCGCGGCCTGTACCCTGCCGGTCAAGGGCAAGGTCAAGATCGTTCAACCCAGTGCCGCGGACAAGGCCTTGCTCAAGAAGCTGACCACCGAGATCGTGCTGCCCAAGTGGGCCGCGCGCTGCTCGGATCAGTGCGTGAGTGACTTCAATGCCACCATCGGCAAGTCGCTTGGTTTCGTGGCGAAGAAATGATGCTGAGCCAACTCCTGCGTCGCGCCGAGGCCGTGTCCCGCGGCGCGGTCTGGTTCGGAGGAGCGCTTGCCATTGCGAGCGTGTTGCTGATTTCCTTCGACGTGATCGCGCGCAAGCTTTTCAGCTTCACCGTGGGCGGGGCCGACGAGCTGTCGAGCTACGCCTTCGCCATCGGGACGTCCTGGTCGCTGGCTTTCGTTACGCTGCAGCGCGCGAACGTGCGCGTGGACGTGATCTACCAGCATCTGCCAGTTCGTCTGTCCGCGGTGATCGACTGGCTGGCGCTGGCGTCCCTGGGCGTGTTCATGACGGTATTAACGCGTTATGTCTACGACATGGTCGAGACCTCCTGGATCCAGAAATCGGCGGCCAACACGCCGCTGGGCACGCCTCTGTGGATACCCCAGGGCCTGTGGTTGCTGGGCTTGGCCTGGATGTGTGTGACGGTGGCCTTGATGCTGCTGCGCGCTTCGACCGCCTTGGTCACGGGTGACTTGGTGACGGTCAAGGAGATCGGCGGTGTCCGCTCCTCCCAGGAGGAAGCCGAGGACGAAGCCGCCGCCGGCGAGCGTCTGCTGATGGAGGAACGCGCATGATCGCCACCGCCCTGATCCTGCTGCTCGTGCTGGTTGGCCTGTCCCTGCCCGTGGGTGCTGCCCTGGGTTTGCTGGGCTTCACGCTGGATGGCCTTTTTTCCATGTTGCCGCTGACGCGTGGCATCGGTGAAATCGCCTGGAGCACCAACAACGAATTTCTTCTCGTTTCCATCCCTCTTTTTGTTCTGTTGGGGGAAGTGCTGCTGCGGGGCGGTTTCGCCGAACGCATGTACGGCGCCATGAGTCTGTGGCTGTCCTGGCTGCCGGGTGGCCTGATGCACGCCAACATCGGGGCCTCGGCCCTGTTCGCGGCGACTTCGGGTTCCAGCGTGGCCACGGCGGCGACGGTGGGCACGGTGTCGATTCCGCAGATCCAAAAGAACGGCTACAACGAACCCTTGTTCCTCGGCAGCCTTGCCGCGGGCGGTACCTTGGGCATTCTGATCCCGCCCTCGATCAATCTGGTCATCTATGGTGTGCTGACGAATTCCTCGGTGCCCAAGCTCTACCTCGCTGGCATCCTCCCCGGCCTGCTGCTGGCGGGGTTGTTCATGCTCACGGTGTGGATTGCCTGCGTGATCAAACCCGCCTGGGGTGGCAAGAAGATCCAGGCGACCTGGCGAGAGCGTTTCGCGAGCCTGTTGCACCTGCTGCCGCCGCTGGGCATCTTCCTGCTGGTGGTTGGTTCCATCTACGCTGGCCTGGCCACGCCCACCGAGGCTGCCGCCTTGGGCGTATTGGGCGCGCTGGTGCTGGCAGCCTGTTCCCGGCGCCTGACGCTGTCCATGTTGCGCGACGCGGTGGAAGGCGCGATGAAGTCCACGGCCATGATCATGCTGATCGTGCTGGCGGCGGCTTTCCTCAACTTCGTGATGGCGGCGACAGGGCTGACTGATGCGCTGACCCGTTCGATCACGGGGCTGGGACTGTCACCCGGCTGGATGCTGCTGATCGTGGTCTTGTTCTATCTGGTGCTGGGCTGTTTCATGGAAACCCTGTCCATGATGATCATGACCATCCCGGTCATCGCGCCCATCATGATCGGACTGGGCTACGACCCGGTCTGGTTGGGCATCCTGATCATTGTGTTGGTCGAGGCCGCGCTCATCACGCCGCCCGTAGGGCTCAACCTCTTTGTCGTGCAAAGCGTGCGCAAGAGCGGCTCCATGACGGCCGTGATCGTTGGCAGCCTGCCCTTCGTCGGCGCGATGGCGGTCCTGCTGCTGTTGCTGACCTGGTTTCCTGATCTGGCGCTTTGGCTGCCCCGTGTCTTTGGATGACTCTTTCCCTGACTGAACCATGAAAACCGGATTTCAAGTTGAAACCAACACGGGTCCACGAGCCCTGGACATCGATTTCCACACGCTGATCGTCGCGGGGTGGGCCGGGCGCGATCGCGCCGCCGTCGAGCACCACATCGAGGAGTTGCAAGCCTTGGGCGTGCCGCGTCCCAGCCGCGTGCCCTTGTACTACCGGGTCGCGAGCAATCAACTCACGCAGGCCGACCGTGTGCAGGTCGTGGGGCCGCACACCTCGGGCGAGGCGGAAGCCTTCGTTTTCACGCAGGGCGGCGCGCTTTACGTCAGTGTGGCCTCGGACCACACCGATCGCAAGCTGGAGGCACACAGCGTGGCGCTGTCCAAGCAAGTGTGCGTCAAGCCGGTGGCGCGCTCGGCCTGGTTGCACAGCGAGGTGGCCGACCATTGGGACGAGTTGATCCTGCGGTCTTACATCGTCGAGAACGGCCAGAGCGTGCTCTACCAGGAAGGGCAGGTCGCTTCCCTGCGCACGCCGCTGGAACTCATCGTCGACCATGAGCGTGGTGTGCTGCCCGAGGGCGCGGGCATGACCTGCGGCACCATGGCCGCCATCGGTGGCATCCGCCCGGCGACGTCGTTCACGATGGAGCTGTACGACCCGCGGCGCCAGCGCAGCTTGCGGCACAGCTACCAGATCGACGTGTTGCCCGAGGTGTCCTGACATGAGCCTGCCTACCTTGCAGCAGCAGGCCGAGGCCCTGCGCACGGGTCGCGTGACCGCACGCGATCTGGTCGAGACGGCGCTGACGCGCACCAGCGACCCGGCCGGCGAGGGCGTGCGCGTCTTTACCCGCGTGTACGCCGAACGCGCCCGCGCGCAGGCTCAAGCCTCCGACTGGTTGTTGGGGGCCGGGCTGGCGCGCTCGCTGCTCGAAGGCCTGCCGGTGTCGATCAAGGATTTGTTCGACGTGGCGGGTGAGACCACGCTGGCGGGCTCCGTGGTGCTGCGTGACGCCGAGCCCGCCAAGGCGCATGCGCTTGTCGTGCAGCGCCTGATCGCCGCCGGCGCGGTGATCGTGGGGCGCACCAACATGACGGAGTTCGCCTATTCCGGCCTGGGACTCAACCCGCACTACGGCACGCCACGCAACCCCTGGGACCGTGCCACCGGGCGCATCCCTGGTGGCTCCACCTCGGGAGGAGCCGTTTCGGTGACCGACGGCATGGCAGTGGCCGCCATCGGTTCGGACACGGGTGGCTCGGTGCGCATTCCCTCGGCCCTGTGCGGGCTGACGGGTTTCAAGCCGAGCGCCCGTCGGGTTCCGATGGACGGGGTGTTGCCCTTGTCCGCCCAACTGGACTCTATCGGTCCGTTGGCGGCCAGCGTGGCCTGTTGCGCGGCGCTCGACGCGATTCTGTCCGGCGAGCAGAACGCGGACTTGCCCGCGCCAGCCTCTTTGCGCCATCTGCGCCTGGCCTTGCCACTGACCTTGGTACGCGAAGGCATGGACGCCGATGTGGCGGCCGCTTTTGACGCCAGTGTGCGAGCGCTGTCGGCCGCGGGTGCGCAGGTGGAGGAGATCGCGTTGCCAGAATTCGCGCAGCTCGCCACTCTCAATGCGCAGGGCGGATTCACCGCTGCCGAGGCCTGGGCCTGGCATCGCCCGCACATCGCGCGCGCGCCCGAGCGCTACGACCCCCGGGTGATCTCGCGCATCCGGCGTGGCGCCGCCCTGTCCGCTGCCGATTGGCTGGACCTGATGGCCGCGCGCAAGGCCTGGGTCGCCGGCGTTGAACAGCGCATCGCGGGGTATGACGCGCTGCTGATGCCGACCACGCCCGTGATCGCGCCGCCGATTGCCGCCCTGGAGGCCTCCGATGAACTGTATGGCGCGACCAATCTGCTGATGTTGCGCAACTCCACCCTCATCAATTTCCTGGATGGCTGCGCCTTGTCCCTGCCGTGCCACTGCGCAGGTGACGCGCCCGTGGGTCTCATGCTCGCTGGCGCGAATGGCGCCGACCGCCGCATCCTGTCCATCGGATTGGCCATCGAGGCCCGCCTGCACAAGACTGCCACATGAAACACGAAACCCGGATGGACGAGGCCGCCTACCAGGTGCGTCTGAGCGCGCGCAACGGTCAACTGACCGGCCCCACCGCGAACCTGGCTCCCGGCAGAGTGCAGGCCAATCTGGCCATCCTGCCGCGGGCCCTGGCCGATGATTTTTTGCTTTTCTGCCAGCGCAATCCCAAGCCCTGCCCCCTGCTGGCCATGTCCGAGCCCGGCAGCCCGGCGCTGCCCGAGTTGGGGCATGACATCGACATCCGCACCGACATCCCGCGCTACCGTGTCTGGGAAAAGGGGCAACTGGTCGCCGAGCCGACCGATGTGCGCGACTTCTGGCGCGAGGACCTCGTGTCCTTCCTGATCGGCTGTTCCTTTTCCTTCGAGGAAGCCATGCTGGAGAACGATTTGCCAGTGCGCCACATCGAACAGCAGCGCAACGTGCCCATGTACCGCACCCGTGTGCCTACACAGGCGGCGGGGGTGTTCCAGGGGCCGCTGGTGGTGTCCATGCGCCCTTTGAAGGCGGCCGACGCCATCCGCGCCATCCAGGTGACTTCGCGCTTCCCGTCCGTGCATGGCGCACCGGTGCATTTCGGCGATCCGGCCGAGATCGGCATCACCGACATCCATCGTCCCGACTATGGCGACGCGGTGGACATCCGGCCGGGCGAAGTCCCGGTGTTCTGGGCCTGTGGCGTGACGCCGCAATCGGTCGTGGCCGCCGTCAAGCCGGATTTCTGCATCACCCACGCGCCCGGTCACATGCTGGTCACCGACTTGCTGAACAGCCGCATGGCGGTGTTCTGAAAAATCTCATCATCACTTCATTTGCAACATGACTGAAAAGAATCCGCTTCTGAGTGCAGGCCGCTGGCAATTCTGGATCGACCGTGGCGGCACCTTCACCGACATCGTGGCCAAGCGCCCCGATGGCACCCTCACCACGCACAAGCTGCTGTCCGAGAACCCGGAGCAGTACAAGGACGCGGCGGTGGCCGGCATCCGGCACTTGCTCGGCCTGAAGGCGGGCGAACCCGTCACGCCCGCCTTGGTGGAATGCGTGAAGATGGGCACCACGGTCGCGACCAATGCCTTGCTGGAACGCAAGGGCGAGCCCACGTTGCTGGTCACCACCCGGGGTTTCCGCGACGCGCTGCGCATCGCCTACCAGAACCGGCCGCGCCTCTTTGATCGGCGCATCTTGCTGCCGGAACTGCTCTACACCGCCGTGGTCGAGGCCGAGGAGCGCATGGACGCGCACGGCGAGGTGGTGGCGCCCCTGGATGAGGCGGCCGCATCGACACTGAAGCAGGATTTGCAGGCGCAGTTCGACGCGGGCCTGCGCAGCGTGGCCATTGTGTTCATGCACGGTTACCGCTACACCGCGCACGAAGCGCGGGCGGCCAACCTCGCGCGCGAGGTTGGTTTCACCCAGATCAGCACCTCGCACGGCACCAGCCCGCTGATGAAGTTCGTGAGCCGGGGCGACACCACAGTGGTGGATGCCTATCTATCACCCATCCTGCGCCGTTACGTCGAGCAGGTGGCGGGCGAGATGCCTGGCGTGCCTCTGTACTTCATGCAATCCTCGGGCGGCTTGACGGATGCCCATGCCTTCCAGGGCAAGGACGCCATCCTGTCCGGGCCGGCGGGCGGCATCGTGGGCATGGCACGCA
The DNA here is from genome assembly GCF_004328645.1 of Hylemonella gracilis. Classification (GTDB taxonomy): domain Bacteria; phylum Pseudomonadota; class Gammaproteobacteria; order Burkholderiales; family Burkholderiaceae_C; genus Hylemonella; species Hylemonella gracilis_B. Next base: position 3,253,391 of record NZ_CP031395.1, on the reverse strand, counting down.
CGGCCGAGTTGGCCTTCACCGATGCGGCCTCCGCGCCGGCCGAGGGCGGCGTGAAGGTCATCGGCTTCGACATGGGCGGCACCAGCACCGACGTGAGCCATTACGCGGGCGCCTTCGAGCGCGAGTTCGAGACCCAGGTGGCCGGGGTGCGCATGCGCGCGCCCATGATGAGCATCCACACGGTGGCAGCCGGCGGTGGCTCCATCCTGAGCTTCGACGGTGCGCGTTTCCGGGTCGGACCCGAAAGCGCGGGCGCCAACCCCGGGCCGGCGAGTTACCGGCGCGGTGGCCCGCTGGCTGTGACCGATGCCAACGTCTTCCTCGGGAAAATCCAGCCTGCCTGGTTCCCCAAGGTGTTCGGTCCGAAGGCGGATGAAACCCTGGATGCCGAGGCCGTGCGCGCCAAGTTCGACGGACTGGCGACCCGCACCGGCCGCAGCGCCGAGGATGTGGCCGAGGGCTTCATCAACATCGCCGTGCAGCAGATGGCCAACGCCATCAAGAAGATTTCGGTCGCGCGTGGGTACGACGTGACTCGCTACACCCTGCAATGCTTTGGTGGCGCGGGCGGTCAGCATGCCTGCCTGGTGGCCGATGCCCTGGGCATGACGCGGGTACTGGTGCACCCGCTCGCGGGCGTGCTCTCGGCTTACGGCATGGGCCTGGCCGACCAGAGCCTGATCCGCGAACAGGCGGTGGAAACGGCGTTGAGCGAGGCGGCCTTGCCCGACCTCACGGCGCGGCTCGATGCCCTGGCGGACAGTGCGTCGCAGGCACTTGCGGGGCAGCAGGTCAGCCAAGGCGCGATCACCGTGCAGCGGCGCGTGCATGTACGTTACGAAGGCAGCGATGCGGCCTTGGTCGTGTCCTGCCCGGAGGCTGCGACGCCGCAAGCTGTCCACGCGGGCATCGTCGCCGCCTTCGAGACTGCTTACCGCCAACGCTATGCCTTCCTGATGCAGGGCAAGGGTCTGATCGTCGAAGCGGTGTCGGTCGAGGCTGTGATCGCGGGCGACGCACCCACCGAACGGCGGCAGGCCCTGAGCCCGGTGCGCGAAACGCCGCGTCGCGACACCGTGCGGCTTTACTCGGGTGGTGCGTGGCACCCGGCGGCCCTGGTCGTGCGCGAGGACCTGCGCCCCGGCGACCTGATCACCGGCCCGGCCATCATCGCCGAGAAGAACGCGACCACCGTGGTCGAACCTGGCTGGGAAGCGAAGCTGACCGCGCTGGACCACCTGGTGCTGGAGCGCCGAGTGGCGCGCGAGCAGCGCTACGCCGCCGGCACCCAGGCCGACCCGGTGCTGCTGGAGGTGTTCAACAACCTCTTCATGAACATCGCCGAGCAGATGGGCCTGCAGCTGCAGAACACCGCGCACTCGGTCAACATCAAGGAGCGGCTGGATTTCTCCTGCGCGCTGTTCGACGCCGAGGGCAATCTGATCGCCAATGCACCGCACATGCCGGTGCACCTGGGCTCCATGGGCGAGAGCATCAAGACCGTGATTCGCGAGAACGCCGGCCGCATGCAGCCGGGCGACGTCTACATGCTCAACGATCCCTACCACGGCGGCACCCACCTGCCCGACGTGACGGTGATCACGCCGGTTTACATCCAGGGCAGCGCGGAGCCCACGTTCTACGTCGGTTCGCGCGGCCACCACGCCGACATCGGTGGCACCACACCGGGCTCCATGCCACCGTTCTCGACGCGCATCGAGGAAGAGGGCGTGCAGATCAACAACGTGAAGCTGGTGGACCGTGGCGCGCTGCGCGAAACCGAGGTGCTGGCGCTGCTGGCGAGTGGCGAATACCCCTCGCGCAATCCGCAGCAGAACCTGGCCGACCTGAAGGCGCAGATCGCCGCCAATGAAAAAGGCGTGCAGGAACTGCGCAAGATGGTCGCGCAATTCGGCCTGGACGTGGTGCAGGCCTATATGCGGCACGTGCAGGACAACGCGGAGGAGTCGGTGCGCCGTGTGATCACCCGGCTCAAGGACGGTAGCTACACCCTGGCACTGGACAACGGCGCGCAGATCAGCGTGGCGGTGCGCGTCGACGTCGCCAGCCGTGGCGCGGAGATCGACTTCACCGGCACCAGCCCGCAGCAGATCAACAACTTCAATGCGCCCACGGCCGTCTGCATGGCCGCGGTGCTCTACGTCTTCCGTACCCTGGTCGACGACGACATTCCGCTCAACGCGGGCTGTCTCAAGCCGCTCAAGGTCATCATTCCGCCGGGCTCGATGCTGAACCCGAATCCGCCGGCTTCGGTGGTCGCGGGCAATGTGGAAACGTCCTCCTGCATCACCAACGCGCTCTATGGCGCCCTGGGCATGATGGCGGCCAGCCAGTGCACGATGAACAACTTCACCTTCGGCAATGCGCAGTACCAGTACTACGAGACCATCTCGGGGGGCTCCGGCGCTGGGGCGGTGATCGACGAAACCGGGCGCGTGGTGAGCGGTTTCGACGGCACGAGCGTGGTGCAGACCCATATGACCAACTCGCGCCTCACCGACCCCGAGGTGCTGGAGTTCCGTTTCCCGGTGCGCCTGCTGGCCTACGAGATTCGCCGGGGCTCGGGCGGTGCTGGCCGTTGGCGAGGCGGCGACGGCGGCGTGCGGCGCGTCCAGTTCCTGGAAAGGATGACCGCGGGCATTCTGTCGAATGGTCGCGTGCACGGTGCTTTCGGCATGGCCGGTGGCGCGCCGGGGCAGCCGGGCATCAACCGGGTCGTCCGCGCGTTCCGTGGTGGAGCGGCCGATTCGGTGGAAGTGCTGGGGCACATCGGGACCGCGGAGATGCAGCCCGGTGACGTCTTCGAAATCCACACGCCGGGCGGCGGGGGATATGGCACGCTCAGCTGAGCCTTGGCTACACTGATGGGCTGTTCATCCGCAACGACCTATCAGAAAAACGCATGGAGATATTCCTCGCCCTCGTGCTCGCGCCCATCCTGGGCTTCCAGTTCCTCAAGGTGAAAGACCAGCGTCGGCGCATCCTGTTGCTGGCGCGGTTTCTGAACCAGCATCAGATCGAAAAGCTCATGCAGACCGTGACGGAGGGCTATCTGCGCGCGCTCGACGCCAACGAACCGGTCCGCCGCGAGCAGATCTGGGCCAGTCTGCAGGGCGCCGAACAGGACTTGAGCCGCCAGTTCAAACGTTTCGCCGAAGACTTCGCCAAGGTCTGGAATGACCAGACCCTGGTCAGCACCCTGGATTGGTCCTTCCCCTACGCGGACAAGCTCTTGCCGCGGCGGACATTCGACATGCGCGCCCTGCTGGCCATGCACGCCGAAGGCATCGGCGCGGTGGCGGACAACCGCGGCCAGCGTTCGCCGCGCGACAAGGCCTACACCCTGATGGCGGAGTTGCTGCTGATGCAACACAGCTGCCACTGGTTCTGCCGGTCGCGCGCGGTGGCCGATGCGCGCATGGTCACGCGCCACCAGACCCGGCATGCCCAGTTGCTGGAGGCGGTGTCGCCCGCCACCCGCGCCGGTTACCTGCAGGTGACCGGCATCCACGCTTGAAAGGAGGCATGGCATGAGGAAATGGTTCATCTCATCAACGCGGCTCGGTACAGGTTTCTTGGGAACCGCCGGCGCATTTGCACTCGCCGCCTGTGCCTTGTCGGCCTGCAGCGCCCTGAACTCACGCGAGCATGAAGACATCCGTCTGGCGACGGAGGTGGAGGTCTTCACTTGCCAGAATCTGGGCAGCACATCGGTGACCGTGTGGGCCGGCGTCGGGCCCGTGGCCCGGGTCCCCGAGGCCGTGGAAGAGAACCTGCTGATCGAGGCCCGGCGTCAGGCTTTCCGCATGGGTGGCAATGCGCTGGTCCGCGGCGCCTCGGCCGAATTCGGCCAGCGCGCCTACGGGGTGTATCGCTGCCCTTGAGGGGCCAGGCTGGACCGCGCGGGCAACGCGGTCATTTTTGAGTTCGGGCGCCTTGGGGCAGGTCAGTCACCGAACAATTCGCCGTAGCTTGCGGTGGCCGTGCCGAACTTGCCGACGACGATGCCACCGGCCTTGTTGACCCAGGGCAGGGCGGTGCGCAGCGGCAAGCCCGCGCCGACCAGGGCGGCGAGCGTCGCGATCACTGTGTCGCCTGCGCCGGTCACGTCGTACACGTCGCGCGCCTGCGTCGCCACGCTGCTCTCGCCCTCGGCGTCGTACAGCGTCATGCCTTCCTCGCTGCGCGTGAGCAGCAGGGCGGTCAACTGGAGTTTCTCGCGCAGGGCATGGGCCTTGGCACGCAGCTCCTGTTCGTCGCGCCAGGCCCCAACCACCTGGCGCAGCTCATCGCGGTTGGGGGTGATGACGGTCGCGCCGACATAGTACGAATAATCCGAGCCTTTGGGGTCGACCAAGACCGGCGTGCCGGCGGCACGCGCGTGCTCGATCATGTGGTGCACGTGCTCCAGTCCACCCTTGCCGTAGTCGGAAAACAGCACGGCATCGTGCTTCGGAAGCAACTGCAGAAACCTGGCCGTCTGCGAGGCCAGAACTTCACCGGGCGGACTGCTCTCGAAATCGAGGCGGATCAGTTGCTGCTGGCGACCAATGACCCGCAGCTTGACCGTGGTCTGCAGCGCGGGAGCGCGACCCAGGTGCGACTGGATGCCGCTTTGCGCGACCAGATTTTCCAGGGTGTGGCTCGCTTCGTCGTCCCCCACCACGGTGATCAGCGACGCTTGGGCCCCCAGCGCCACCACGTTGGCCGCGACATTGGCCGCGCCCCCCATGCGCAGTTCCTCGCGCGTCACGCGCACCACCGGCACGGGGGCCTCGGGGCTGATGCGGTCGACCGCGCCGTACCAGTACCGGTCGACCATCGCGTCGCCAACCACCAGCACGCGGGATTGAGAAAGTTGTTCCTTCGTGATTTGCATGGGGGTTTGTCTGCGATGCAGTGGCACGCCCGTGCTCAGCGCGCGGATGACCAGCTTGGGTGGGAACTCACAACTCTTCCACCCGACGTGCCGGGTAGCTGTCCCAGGACTGGCAGCCCGGGCATTGCCAGAAATGTTGCTTGGCCTCGAAGCCGCAGGCGGCGCAGCGGTAGCGCAGCAGGGGTTGGGCCGCGCGGTCCAGCGCGCGCTGCACCAAGGGGTGCTGGTCCTCGTGTTCCAGCTTTTCGCCGGCCAGCCACTTGCTGGCCGCGGCCAGTGACGGCTCGTGCCGCAGGTGATGCAGGTACCAGGCGCGCAGGTCCTTCGACGAGGGGGCGCCCGCTTGCGTGGGGTCTGGCACCGGCGCGTGCAACGAGATCAAGGCTTCCAGCAGGTCCAGCGAGGGGGCTTGTTCATAGAGTGCCTGCAGGCGTGCCTGAACGGAGGTCTCCTTGCCGCAGGCTTGAGCGGCCTTGACCAGGGGCGCGGCGATCAGTGGCGCGGCGGCGGGGCTGGTGTCCAGCGCGGCACTCAGTGTCTCGCAGGCTTGCCGCGCGGCGTCAACGCGCGCGGTTTCGGTCTCTGCAGCCTGGCCTCGCTGCATTTGCAGCCGAGCGAGCTCGATGCGCGGGCGCGGCGCCTGAGGCGCGGTCTGGATGGCACGGCGCAGCAGATCCTGCGCGCCTTCCACGTCACGGGACGCAAGGCGTTCGGCGGCCTGCTCGCAGAGATAGTGCGCCAGACGCGGCGCGAAGCTGCCGGCGAGCTGCATGCCGGAACCCGATCCAGCGGTCTTGTCCTGGACGCCATCGAGGGAACGGGCGATGGCGGCGGCCTGTGGCCAATCGCGCGCGCGCTCATAGTTGGCCAGCCGCGCCAGACGGGCCTGGGTCTGGAAGGGCGTGCCCTCGAGCTTGAGCAGGGCGTTCTCGGCATGGTCGAGCAGACCCGCCTTGAGGTAGTCGAGCGCGAGTGCATGCTGGGCGCGCTGGTGCTCGGTTTCGCTCAGGTCGCCGCGTGACAGCAGGTGCTGGTGCACGCGCACCGCGCGTTCGTAGTCACCCCGGCGGCGGAACAGATTGCCGAGTGCGAAATGCAGTTCAGAGGTGTCGGGGTCGTTCTGCACGGCCTCGATGAAGGCGTCGATCGCCTGGTCCTGCTGTTCGTTGAGCAGGAAGTTCAGTCCTCGGAAGTAGGCCCGGGGGTTGCGGCGGTCTTCAAGGCGCAACTGGCGCCAATCCAGGCGCGAGGCCAGCCAGCCCAGGGCGAAGGCCGCGGGCAAGGCCATCAGACCAAAGGTCAGCCAGCTGGGTAACCAGCTCAGTTCAGGATTCATGGGTGGGGAAGGTCCGGCGGGCGGGAATGAAGGGCGTCATCCGACGGGGTGGTCGTGCGGAAACGGTTTGGACGGAGTGAACTGCGTGCTCATGCCGAGCTTGCTTTCACTTTCGGATTCAAGCTGGCGGCGTGCCTTGCGCGCCGCGTGGCGTTGGCCGAGCCAGCGCGGCAGCATCACCAGAATGCCCAGTGCCAAGCCGAGCGCGAAGGCGGCCAGCACCACGAACACCAGCGGGGTGTTCCATTGGTAGTCAAAGAAGAAATTCAGCGTGACCCGTGCCTGGTTGTTGAGTGCAAACACCAGCAGGGCGAAAAAAATGGCCGCCCGAAGCATCCACTTGAGCAGCCAGACCAATTTGTTCATCGTGCGACCCCTGTTGTCCACCCTTGTTCGTCGCAGGTGGGAGGCCCGATTTTAAGCGCGCGCCGTTCAGTCCGGATGTTCGCTGTCCCTCGCCTCGCTGGCGTCCACGGCCTCGCGCAGGGCCTTGCCCGGCTTGAAATGGGGAACACGCTTCTCGGGGATGGCGACGCTTTCGCCACTGCGCGGGTTGCGACCCATGCGCGGTGGACGACGGTTGATGGAAAAGCTGCCGAAGCCGCGAATTTCAATGCGGCGCCCACGCACCAAGGCGTCATTCATCGCGTCCAGGATGGCCTTGACGGCCGATTCGGCGTCGCGGTGCGTGAGCTGCCCGAAACGGGCCGCCAGCGCTTCAACCAGATCGGAGCGGGTCATGACGTGACGTGCGCGTGGGTCGCTGCGGGACCTCGCCGCCACGACCCCGTCGACGTGGAGGACCCGTGAAGGTCCTGCGTCGGCGGAGCCGCATGCGCGGTTAGGTCAGTCCGCCATCATCAGCCGTTGTTGCCGTCGAGCTTGGCCTTCAGCAGCGCGCCCAGGCTGGTCGTGCCGGCGTTGCCCGAGTTTTGGTTCAGGTTCGCCATGGCGCCTTGCTCGTCGGCCAAGTCCTTGGCGCGGATCGAGAGCTGGATGTTGCGGGTCTTGCGGTCCACGTTCGTGACCACGGCCGTGACTTCGTCGCCTTCCTTCAGCACGTTGCGCGCGTCTTCCACGCGGTCGCGGCTGATTTCGGAGGCACGCAGGTAACCGATCACGTCCTCGCCCAGATCGATCTCGGCGCCGCGGGCATCCACCGTCTTGACCTTGCCGGTCACGGTCGCGCCCTTGTCGTTGATCGAGGTGAAGGTGGCGAAGGGGTCACCGTCCAGCTGCTTGATGCCCAGGCTGATGCGCTCGCGGTCCACGTCGATGGCCAGCACGATGGCGTCCACTTCCTGGCCCTTCTTGTAGTTGCGCACGGCAGCTTCGCCCGGCTCGTTCCAGGACAGGTCGGACAGGTGCACCAGGCCGTCGATGCCGGCGGCCAGGCCGACGAACACGCCGAAGTCGGTGATGGACTTGACGGGGCCCTTGACGCGGTCGCCGCGCTTGGTGTTCTGCGCGAATTCCTGCCAGGGGTTGGCCTTGCACTGCTTCATGCCCAGGGAGATGCGGCGCTTGTCTTCGTCGATCTCCAGCACCATCACTTCCACTTCGTCACCCAGGGAGACGAGCTTGGACGGGGCCACGTTCTTGTTGGTCCAATCCATTTCGGAGACGTGCACCAGGCCTTCGATGCCGGGTTCCAGTTCCACGAACGCGCCGTAGTCGGCGATGTTCGTGACCTTGCCGAACAGGCGCGTGCTTTGCGGGTAGCGACGCGAGACGCCCAGCCAGGGATCGTCGCCCATTTGCTTCAGACCCAGGGAGACACGGTTCTTCTCGGTGTCGAACTTGAGGATCTTGGCCATGATTTCCTGGCCAGCCTGCACCACCTCGCTGGGGTGGCGCACGCGGCGCCAGGCCATGTCGGTGATGTGCAGCAGGCCGTCGATACCGCCGAGGTCCACGAACGCACCGTATTCGGTGATGTTCTTGACCACGCCGTTGACGATGGCGCCTTCCTTGAGATTCTGCATCAGCTTGGCGCGCTCTTCGCCCATGGAGGCTTCCACCACGGCGCGGCGGCTCAGCACCACGTTGTTGCGCTTGCGGTCCAGCTTGATGACCTTGAATTCCAGGGTCTTGTTCTCGTAGGGCGTCAGGTCCTTGGTCGGACGGGTGTCCACCAGGGAACCGGGCAGGAAGGCGCGGATGCCGTTGACCAACACGGTCAGGCCGCCCTTGACCTTGCCACTGGTGGTGCCGGTCACGAATTCGCCGGATTCCAGGGCCTTTTCCAGGCTCATCCAGGAAGCCAGGCGCTTGGCCTTGTCGCGCGACAGGATGGTGTCGCCGTAGCCGTTTTCGATGGCGTCGACGGCCACGGACACGAAGTCACCCACTTGGACTTCGAGCTCGCCCTGGTCGTTCTTGAATTCCTCGACGGGCACGAAGGCTTCGGACTTGAGGCCAGCGTTCACCACGACGTGGTTGTGGTCGATGCGCACGACCTCGGCCGTGATGACCTCGCCCGCTTTCATTTCTGAGCGCTTGAGGGATTCTTCGAACAGGGCGGCAAAAGATTCAGACATTGAAGTTCCTTGTCCGTCTAAGCGTCCACGGGCCGCGCTTGCGATGCGGCAGGTGGCGTGACATCGGCACCATTGCCGATGGAGGCTAGCTTTCGACGGTGGTTGTTTGCGGATGTTCCGCGGTAAGAGTGAATGAACCCATCAATCGGTGCGCTGCTGCGCGAGAAGGACCGATGGGACCAGTCAACCGTTCAAGTTGCGCGACTCAAGCAGCCTCGAACGGTTGTATGTCTTGCCACCAAGTCAACACCTGATCCACCGAGGCGTCGATGGAAAGGCTGGAGTTGTCCAGGAGCAGGGCATCTTCGGCGGGCTTCAAGGGCGCCACGTTGCGGTTCATGTCCCGCGCGTCACGCGCCTCAAGGTCAGCCCGAAGGACGTCGATTCTAGCCGGAATTCCCTTGGAAATCAATTGCTTATGCCGGCGCTCGGCGCGCTGGGCGGCGCTGGCAGTCAGGAAGACCTTGAGCGGCGCCGCCGGGAAGATCACGGTGCCCATGTCGCGCCCGTCCGCCACCAGGCCGGGCAGGCGGGCGAAGCTGTGTTGCAGGGCGACCAAGGCCGTGCGCACGGCAGGCAGGGCGGAGACCTTGGAGGCGTTCATGCCGCCTTCCTCGCTGCGGATCGCGTCGCTCACGTCCACGCCGTCCAGAAGTACCCGGTCGCCCTCGAAGCGCACGGGCAGGTGCCGCGCGAGTTCGGCAATGGCCGCCTCGTTGGCCGGGTCGATGTCCAGTCCGGCCTGCCGGGCGGCCAGGGCGGTCACGCGGTAGAGTGCCCCGGAGTCCAGGAGGTGGTAACCCAGTCGCTTCGCCAGCCGCGCGGCCAGCGTGCCCTTGCCCGAGGCCGTGGGGCCGTCCACGCAGAGCACGGGCACGGTGCCAGCCACCGGGGTGGTGATCGAGAACAGGGTCTCGAAATAGTCCGGGAAGGTCTTGGCCACGCACTGCGGGTCCAGGATGCGCACCGGCAGGTGGGCCGGGTTGAAGGTCGCCAGCGAGAAGCACATGGCGATTCGGTGGTCGTCGTAGGTGTGAATGGTGGCGGCACTCCATGCCCCCACGCTGGTCGCTGCGCGTACTGCGCTGCCCCCCGAGGGGGCCGTGCCTTGCTTGGGACGGCCCTGCGCGGCGGCAGCCATCGTTCCAGGGGGCGTGACGCGGATGTAGTCCGGGCCTTCCTCCACCGTGGCGCCCAGCTTGCGCAATTCCGCCGCCATGGCGGCGATCCGGTCGGTCTCCTTGACGCGCCAGCTGGCGATGTTGCGCAGGGTGGTCGGGCCACCGGCCGGGTCGGTGAACAGGGCCATCACCGCCAGCGTCATGGCGGCGTCGGGGATGTGATTGCAATCCAGGTCAATGGCCTTCAGGGGGCCATGGCCGCGCGAGACCTCGAGCCAGTTGGGGCCACTCCAGATCTGCGCGCCCATGCGGCGCGCAGCCTCGACGAAGCGGATGTCGCCCTGGATCGAGTCTTCGCCCACCCCTCGATGCGCACCGGCGTGGCCGTGTCGGCCGCCAGGGCGCCCAGTGCGATGAAGTAGCTGGCCGAGGAGGCATCGGCCTCGACGTGCAGGGTGCCTGGGGAGCGATAGCGGCTGCCGGCCGGGATGGTGAAACGTCGCCAGCCTTCGCGTTCCACCTGAATTCCGTAGCGTGCCAGCAGGTTCAGCGTGATCTCGATGTAGGGCTTGCTGATCAGTTCACCGACGACTTCGATGGTGACGTCGCGTCCGGTCGTCGGGTCGCCCCAAGAGGGGACAACCGCCTCGGGGGGCTGCGAGGACAGACCAGTGCCGAGCGTGGGGGGGCGATGCATGGTGACCAGCGGCAGGGCCATCAGCAGGGCGGTGAGGAACTGGCTGGACACATCGCCGCGCACCTGGATGGGGGCGTCGAGTTTCAGCGCCGGTCGACCCACATGGAGCGGCGGGTAGCCCTCCTGGCCCAGGTAGTCGATGGCGCAGCCCAGTGGGCGCAGCGCGTCCACGAGGTCGCGGATGGGGCGCTCGTGCATGCGGGCCACGCCCGAGAGCTCGAAATCACCCCCTGCGATCGCGAGCACGGCGGTCAGGGGACGCATGGCCGTGCCCGCGTTGCCCATGAAGAATTTCAGCGGCGTTTGAGGCAAACGTCCCGCGATGCCGTCGATGACCACGGTGCTGCCACTCTGCGTCACCCCGCAACCGAGCTGGCGCAGGGCGGCCAGCATCACGCGGGTGTCGTCGGAGTCCAGCACGTCGTGCAGCGTGGTCCGCCCCTCGCAGAGGGCCGAAAGCAGCAACACCCGGTTGGAAATGCTCTTGGAGCCGGGCAGGCGCACCCTGCCCTGGGCTTGGTTCAGCGGGGGAAGGTCGAGAAAAGGCGTGGTGTACATCTCAGTCCGTGTCCTGCTGGCCATTCATGCGCGCGCGCTCGGCGCTGGCCCGGGCGATGCGCGCTTCCAGCGCGGCGGCCTGCTGGTGTTCGATCAGCGCGTCGAAGGCGCGCAGGGCATTCTGCAGCTGCCGCGACTGCGCCAGCACCTGCGTGCGATTGGCCAGCAGGATGTCGCGCCAGACCCTGGGGTCGCTGGCCGCGATGCGGGTGCTGTCGCGAAAACCGCTGCCCGCCAGATCCAGCCATTCCGGGCCCAGGGTCTGACCCGCCACGCTGTCCATCAGCGCGAAGGCCAGCAGATGCGGCAAATGGCTGACGGCGGCGAAAGCCGCGTCATGGGCCTCGGCGCTCATGTGCCGCACCTCGCAGCCCAGTGCCCGCCAGAGCCGGGCCGCCTGTGCCAGTTGACCGGTCTGGGTCTCCTGCATGGGCGTGAGGATGACCTGCCGTCCCCGGAACAGCGTCGCTTCCGCGTGCGCGACGCCGGCCTTTTCCTTGCCGGCGATGGGGTGGGCCGGCACGAAGTTGCCGATGCGTTCGCCCAGCGCGGGCCGTGCCGCCGCGATGACGTCGCCCTTGGTGGAGCCCGCGTCCATCAGCAGGGCACGCGGTTGAATGTAGGGGGCGATGCCACGCAGCACTTCTTCGGTGGCGGACACGGGCACGGCCAGGAAAATCAGATCGGCACCGGCCACGTCCTGGCCGGTGCTGTCGTCATGCCAGGCGCCGACCGTGTGGGCGGCCGTGGGCGCGGCGCGATCAATCACGCCACGCGCCAGCGCCTCCTGCACGGACTCGGGGTGCGTGTCATAGCCAACCACGTGGCGCACGAGGCCGGCTTGCTTGAGCGCCAGCGCGAAGCAGCCGCCGATCAGGCCGCAGCCGATCAGGCCCAATTGGTCAAAAAGGGGTGCGGTCTGCTGCGGTGTGCTGGTGCTGTCCGCCAAGGCGTGAAAGTCCATGCCGCGCCTCACTCCGAAACCGGGTAGGCGCCCAGCACCTTGTAGAAGGCGCACAGGGCCTGCAGCTCCTTCAAGGCCGCGGCCACCTGCGGTTCGGATGGGTGGCCTTGCAGGTCAATGTAGAAGTAATACTCCCAGGCCGAGACGGGACTGCCGGAGCGCGCGGGGCGGGATTCGAAGCGCGTCATCGACACGCCATGCCTCTTCAGCGGTGTCAGCAGGTCGTGAACGGCGCCTGGACGGTTGGGCACGGACAAGACCAGGCTCACGCAGTCGCGTCCTCCTTGGGGGCCGCTGGGCGTGGGCATGGCCAGGGTGGACGGCAGGCAGAGGATGGCGAAACGCGTGCGATTGCCGGCTTCGTCCTGGATGGCCGGTGCCACGACGTGCAGGCCGAACTCACTGGCCGCGCGTTCGCTGGCGATGCCGGCCCAGGTCGGGTGGGTGCTGGCCAGGCGCGCGCCCTCGGCATTGCTGCTGGCGGCGTGACGCTCGGCGTTCGGCAGGTGGGTGTTGAGCCACTGCTGGCACTGGGCCAGGGCCTGGGGATGGGCGTAGACGGCGGTGATGCCTTCCAGCGAGGGCGTGCTGCGCAGCAGGTTGTGGCGTACCAGCAGGCTGGTCTCGCCCACCACGTGGGCGGGGGAATTCAGCAGCAGGTCCAGCGAGCGCGACACCACGCCTTCGGTGGAGTTCTCCATGGGCGCGACGCCGTAATCGGCCCGGCCCGCCGCGGTGGCCTGGAAGACCTCGTCGATGCTGGCGCAGGGCACGCGTTCCACGCTGGCCCCGAAGAACTGCAGCGCGGCCTGCTCGCTGAAGGTGCCGGCCGGACCGAGATAGGCCACGCGCAGGCGCGCTTCCAGCGCGCGGCAGGCCGACATGACCTCGCGCCAGATGTGCGCGATGCCCTCGGGCTTGAGCGGGCCGGGGTTGCGCTGCTGGAGGCTGGCGATCACCTGGGCTTCGCGCTCGGGGCGGAAGACCGGCGAACCGTCGATCTTCTTGACTTCGCCCACCTCATGCGCGAGCGCCGCGCGACGGTTCATCAGGGCCAGCAATTCCTGGTCTACCGCGTCGATCGCGGTACGGAGTTCGGCGAGGGATCGGGCCATGGCGTCTCGGATGATTTCAGGCTTGAGTTTTTTCGAAGTCGCGCATGTAGTCCACCAGCGCCTGCACGCCCGCGAGGGGCATGGCGTTGTAGATGGAGGCGCGCATGCCGCCCACCGATTTGTGGCCCTTGAGCTGCAGCAGCCCGGCGGCCTTCGCGCCTTCCAGAAAGGCCGCGTTGCGCGCTTCGTCGCGCAGGAAGAAGGGCACGTTCATGCGCGAGCGGTTGCCCTTGGCAACCTTGTTCAGGTAGAGCTGCGAGCCGTCGATGAAGTCGTACAGCAGCTGGGCCTTGGCGATGTTGCGTGCCTCGATCGTCTCAATGCCGCCTTGTTTCTTGAGCCACTGGAACACCAGTCCTGCAATGTAGATCGCGTAGGTGGGCGGTGTGTTGAACATGGAGTTGTTCTCAGCCACGGTCTGGTAGTTGAAGGCGCTGGGGCAGACGGGCAGGGCACGACCCAGCAGGTCTTCGCGCACGACGACCAGGGTCAGCCCGGCCAGCCCCAGGTTTTTCTGCGCGCCGCCATAGGCCAGGCCGACGCGCGACCAGTCCACCGGTCGCGAGGCCGCATGCGAGGAAAAATCGATCACCAGGGGCGCGTCCGAGCCCAGGGCCTTGAGGTCGGGCAACTGGTGGCATTCCACGCCGTGGATGGTTTCGTTCGAGCAGAGGTGGACGTAGCTCGCGTTCTGGCTGAGTTGCCAACTGGCCGGGTCCGGAATGCGGGTGAACCCGTCGGCCTCGCCGCTCGCGGCGATGCGGGCCTCGCCGTAGCGGCGGGCTTCCTTGGCGGATTTCTGGCTCCAACTGCCGGTGAGCACGTAGTCCATCACCTGATCCGGTTTCCGCGCGGACAGGTTGAGCGGCACGATGGCGTTTTCCGCCAGCCCGCCGCCTTGCATGAAGAGGATGCGGAAGTTCGAGGGGATGGCCAGCAGCTCGCGCAGGTCGGCCAGCGCCTGGTTGTGGATGCTGTCGAATTCCTTGCCGCGGTGGCTCATCTCCATCACGCTCATGCCGCTGCCCTTCCAGTCCAGCATCTCGGCGGCGGCCTGGCTCAGCACCTCGGCGGGAATGGTCGCCGGCCCGGCGGAGAAGTTGTAGGGGCGGGATGGCAGGACGCGCGCGTTCATGCCTCGCCGCCTTCCTCACTCTCGTTGCCGTTCGCATCGCCATGGATCTCTCCATTGGCGTCGTTCTCGACGATGCGTTGCAGGCCGCTGAGCTGGGTGCCGTCGTCCAGCGCGATCAGGGTCACCCCCTGCGTGGCGCGGCCCATTTCCCGGATCTCGGCCACGCGGGTGCGCACCAGCACGCCCTTGTCGGTGATCAACATGATCTCGTCGTCGGCATGCACCAGGGTGGCCGCCACGACCTTGCCATTGCGCTCGCTCTGCTGGATCGCGATCATGCCCTTGGTGCCGCGGCCGTGACGAGTGTATTCAGCGATCGGCGTGCGCTTGCCATAGCCGTTTTCGGTGGCGGTCAACACGCTGGTGCGCGCCACCTCGCCATTGACGTCGTTCTGGGTTTCATCCTGGGCGACCAGCATGGCGATGACACTCTGGCCTTCGTCCAGCATCATGCCGCGCACGCCACGCGCGTTGCGACCCATGGGGCGCACGTCGTTCTCGTCGAAGCGCACGGCCTTGCCGCCGTCGGAGAACAGCATCACGTCATGCCGGCCGTCGGTCAGCGCCGCGCCGATCAGGTAGTCCCCCGCGTCCAGGTCGACGGCGATGATGCCGGCCTTGCGCGGGTTGTTGAACTCGTCCAGCGTGGTCTTCTTCACCGTGCCCATGCTGGTGGCCATGAACACATAGTGGTCGGACGGGAAGCTGCTGAACTCGCCGGTCAGCGGCAGCACGACGGTGATCTTCTCGCCTTCGGCCAGCGGGAACATGTTGACGATGGGCCGGCCGCGCGAGGTGCGCGAACCCTCGGGCACTTCCCAGACCTTGAGCCAGTAGAGGCGGCCGCGGTTGGAGAAGCACAGGATGTAGTTGTGCGTGTTGGCGATGAAGAGCTGGTCGATCCAGTCGTCTTCCTTGGTCTGGGTGGCCTGCTTGCCACGTCCGCCGCGTTTCTGGGCCCGGTATTCGGACAAGGGCTGACTCTTGATGTAGCCTGCGTGGGAGAGCGTGACCACCTTGTCCTCGGGGGCGATCAGGTCCTCGGTGGCCAAGTCCTGGGCATTGTGCTCGACCACGCTGCGGCGCGCGCCCAGCTTGGTCTGGCCGAACTCCTGCTTGATGGCCGTGAGCTCCTCGCTCACGATGGTGGCCACCCGCTCGGGCCTGGCCAGGATGTCCAGCAGATTCTCGATCTCGGCCATCACGTCCTTGTACTCAGTGACGATCTTGTCCTGTTCCAGCCCGGTCAGGCGCTGCAGGCGCATCTGCAGGATTTCCTGGGCCTGAGTCTCGGACAGTCGGTACAGGCCATCGTTCTGCATGCCGAATTCGCGTTCCAGCCCCTCGGGACGGTAGTCGTCGGCGTTGACCACGCCACCATCGGAACGACTGCGGGTGAGCATTTCGCGCACCAGCTTGCTGTCCCAGGCGCGGGTCATCAGCTCGGCCTTGGCCACCGGTGGCGTGGGCGACTCGCGGATGATGCGGATGAACTCGTCGATGTTGGCCAGGGCCACGGCCAGACCTTCGAGCACGTGGCCGCGATCGCGGGCCTTGCGCAGCTCGAACACCGTGCGGCGCGTGACGACTTCGCGGCGGTGGTCCAGGAAGACCACGATCAAGTCCTTCAAGTTGCACAACTTGGGCTGGCCGCCCACCAGGGCCACCATGTTCATGCCGAAGGTGTCCTGCAACTGGGTCTGCTTGTAGAGGTTGTTCAACACCACCTCGGGCAGCTCGCCGCGCTTGAGCTCGATGACCACGCGCATGCCGGACTTGTCGCTCTCGTCCTGGATGTGGCTGATGCCTTCGATCTTCTTCTCGTGCACCAGCTCGGCGATGCGCTCCAGCAGAGTCTTCTTATTGACCTGGTAGGGGAGCTCGTCAACGATGATGGACTGACGCTGGCCTTTGTCGATGTCTTCGAAATGGCATCTGGCCCGCATGACGACCCGGCCCCGGCCCGTGCGGTAGCCGTCCTTGACGCCCTGCATCCCGTAGATGATGCCGGCGGTGGGGAAGTCTGGCGCGGGGATGATTTCCATCAATTCGTCAATCGACGCGCTGGGGTTCTTCAGCACGTGCAGGCAGGCGTCCACCACCTCGTTGAGGTTGTGCGGCGGGATGTTGGTCGCCATGCCCACGGCGATGCCGCCCGAGCCGTTGACCAGCAGATTGGGCACGCGCGTGGGCAGCACCAGCGGTTCTTTTTCCGAGCCGTCGTAGTTGGGCCCGAAGTCCACTGTTTCCTTGTCGATGTCCGCCAGTGCTTCATGCGCGATCTTGGCCAGGCGGATCTCGGTGTAACGCATGGCGGCGGCCGGGTCGCCGTCCACCGAGCCGAAATTACCCTGGCCGTCCACCAGCATGTGGCGCATGGAAAAGTCCTGTGCCATGCGCACGATGGTGTCGTACACCGACTGGTCGCCGTGCGGGTGGTACTTGCCGATCACGTCGCCCACGATGCGCGCCGATTTTTTGTAAGGGCGGTTCCAGTCGTTGTTCAACTCGTGCATGGCGAACAGCACGCGGCGGTGCACCGGCTTGAAGCCATCACGTGCATCCGGCAGGGCCCGTCCGATGATGACGCTCATGGCGTAGTCGAGGTAGCTGCGGCGCATCTCCTCTTCCAGGCTGATGGGCAGGGTTTCCTTGGCGAATTCGGTCATGGGCTGGAACGAGGTGCTCTTTGGGATGCGATGGGCCGCGCGGGCGCGGAAAAAAACAAGCCGTGCGAAGGCAATCCGCCATTTTAGTTCGGCTCAGGTGCGTGGCCACCGCCAGCGCGCCGCCGCAGTGCGCTGCCCTGGGCTTTGCAGGGTAAGGCGGCTTGATTCGGTCAGACGCCTGGCGTGTACCGCGTGACAATTGGGTTCACGGTTGGGCGAGGTTTTTTCAGCGCTCTGGCAGAATCGGGCGATTCCGTCCTCCTGACGCCTATCCAGCCTTTTTCTGGGTCAGGGGAGAACCTTCAAAGAGGATTCCATGAAAAAAATCAGTGAGGCCAACGTGCGCGCCCATTTCGGTCGTTTCTCCCCCATCTCCCGCATCTCCCATGTGCTCGCGGTGATCTCCGCGGCTGTCGTGCTGGCGGGTTGCGCGGCTTCGGTCCAGGCACCGGCGCCCCAGGCCGAAACCGCGCCGGCTCCCCAGAGTGTCGCGCCCGCGCCGGCCCCGGCCCCGGCCCCGGCAGCAGCTGCTCCGCAACCCAAGCCCGAGACCAAACCGCAACCTGAAATCGTGCTGACGTCCCCCCTGGGGCCCAAGCAGGTCGAGACGGCGACCGTGTACTTTGATTTCGACAAGTCGGAACTGAAGCCCGCCAGCATCGCCACGCTGGATGCCTTGGCCGCCAAGGCCAAGGGCAAGACCGTGGAGGCCACGATCGTGGTCGGCCATACGGACTCGATCGGTACGCCGGGCTACAACCTGAAGCTGTCGGTGCGGCGCGCCGAGGCGGTCAAGGCTCACCTGACGTCCAAGGGGATCGACCCGGCCAGCGTTTTCACCGAGGGCAAAGGTCTGAGCGCGCCCGCGCGCTCGAATGACACCGAGGAAGGTCGCGCCGTGAACCGGCGCGCGGACGTCGAGCTGGTCATCGTCCAGTGAGCGTGGCCTGCCCTGGGGCAGGTACCGCAGCGCAGGGGCTGTCTATGACAGCCCTTTTTCTTGTCAGGTTTGCTTTGGGACGGTCGCCTTGCCTGCCGCGATAATCCCGTTCCATGAGTGCAACCCGAGTCAATGCCGACCCCGCCGAACTGGCGAAATTTTCCGATCTGGCCCATCGCTGGTGGGATCCGCAGAGCGAGTTCCGCCCCCTGCACGAAATCAACCCTCTGCGCTTGAACTGGTTGTCCGGCCTGGTGAGCGATGGCGCGGCCAAGGGACTGGGCGGCAAGACGGTGCTGGACGTGGGTTGTGGCGGCGGCATACTGTCCGACAGCATGGCGCGGGCCGGTGCCCAGGTGACGGGCATCGACCTGTCCACCAAGGCGCTCAAGGTCGCGCAGTTGCACGCGCTGGAACAACCGGTGCAAGGCGGGAGCGTGAATTACCGCGAGATCAGCGCCGAGGCCCTGGCCGCCGAGGCGCCCGCCAGCTTCGACGTGGTGACCTGCATGGAGATGCTGGAGCATGTGCCTGATCCAGCCTCCGTCGTGCGCGCCTGCGCGACGATGGTCAAGCCGGGCGGCTGGGTGTTCTTCTCCACCATCAACCGCAACCCTAAGGCCTTCCTGTTCGCCATCGTCGGCGCCGAATATGTGCTGAACTTGCTGCCGCGGGGCACGCATGAATACGCCAAGTTCATACGCCCCAGCGAATTGGCCCATGACGTGCGCCAGGCCGGCCTGGAACTCCGGGCCACGCGCGGGATGGGCTACAACCCGCTGACGCGTCGTTATGCCTTGAACGACGACACCAGCGTCAACTATCTCCTCGCGACCCGCAAGGTGGTGCCGGTATGAAAGGTTTCGGCGCCGATGGCGAGGAGATCCAGGCGGTGCTGTTCGATCTGGACGGCACGTTGATCGATAGCGCGCCCGACCTGGGCGGTGCCGCCAACCTGATGCGCGCGGCACGCGGCCTGCCGGACTTGCCACTGGCGCAGTACCGACCCATGGCCGGCGCGGGCGCGCGCGGCATGATCGGCGTGGCCTTCGCGGAACAGGGCTACACCCCCGAGCACCCGGAGTTTCCTGCCCTGCGCGCCGAGTTTCTCGACAACTATGAGCGTTGCATGCGTGAGCGCACCGTGGTCTTCGACGGCGTGCCCGATTTGGTGGCGTCGCTGGGGCAGCGCGGCCTGGCCTGGGGCGTGGTGACGAACAAGATCGAGCGCTTCACGCTGCCCTTGACGGCGGGCATGCCGCTCTTCGCCAGCGCGCGGGCTATTGTCAGCGGCGACACCACGCCGCATCCCAAGCCGCATCCCGCCCCCTTGCTGGAGGCGGCGCGTCGCTTGGGCCTGGCACCGCAGCGCTGTGTCTACGTGGGTGATGACGAACGCGACATCGTCGCCGGCCGGGCAGCTGGCATGCGCACGGTGGCGGCCATCTACGGCTATCTGGGTGCCAAAAATGAGGCCGTGGCCTGGGGCGCGGACGCCGCGATCGAGGCGCCGCAAGAACTTCTGGCCTGGCTCGCTTGAAATCGCGCGATCGGGCCTAAAATGTGAACCTCAGGGGCTGCACTGGTTTCGACGTGGGTTCGGACGCGTGGCAGGGCATGTCGAGCTGAATGTGCTCGTAAAACAGATTCAAACAAACTAACTGCAAACGACGAACGTTTCGCACTCGCTGCTTAATTGCACGTGAGCCTCACAACAGCAAGCCGATAGGCTGGGCAAGGGTGGCGCAAGCTGTCCAGGCTGTGGGGTAACTTCATTCGGCTGGGCCTGCCTTGGGTAACTTAGGGCAGGCCGAGAAAATAGGTTGCTGGCGTCTTGCATAGCGTGCCACTGCGCGGTGCAAGAAGCGAGACTTAAATCAGATGGCTACACATGTAGAACTGTACGAAGAAGGCTTGCGGACGGGGGTTCAAATCCCCCCAGCTCCACCATATATCGATCAAAGCCATCCAGCTGGACTCAGCTGGATGGCTTTTTTTTGGGGGGTGTCAGAGCCCCCTTCGTTTCCCCGCCGTTGAATCCACCGGCATCGCCAAGCTGCGTCACAGGTCAAGTGAGCGGCTTCGTAGGGGTCAATGCATGGATCGGCCGAGTCGTTGGCTCGCCCGTGATATGGCGTGGTTCACCAGGCAGTACAACACCGCCACGACGAGGTACACGGGCACCAGCGCGTTGTAGTTGGCGATGAGTACCTTGGCGTTCTGCATCAGCTCACCGTAGGTAACGACATAGCCGAAGGTTGTGTCCTTGACCACGATGACCAATTGCGCGACCAATGCCGGGACGATGTAACGCAGGGCCTGGGGAAAGACGACGTGGAAGAAGACCTGGGCCTCAGTCAGCCCCAGGCTACGCGCAGCGGCAGTCTGGCCGCGGGGAACGGCGAGCACGCCAGCGCGGTAGACCTCGGCCACCATCGCGGCGGTGCTGAGTCCGACGGGCAGCGTCAACATCCAGTAGGTGCTCAGCTTGATCCCGACTGACGGAAGAACCAGAAAACACACGTAGATGAGCAGCAGCGTCGGGACGCCACGCAGCAACTCGATGGCCACGACGCTGGGCCAGCGCGCGAGCCGCAGCCGAGACATGCGGCCCACGAGCAGCACGAGTCCGAAGACCAGCGCGATGACGGCGGCCATCGCCGCCGATGCCAGCGTGCCGAGGAGGCCCTTGGCGAGGAAGGTCCAGGTGGTCGTCCAAGCGAAGAATTCCCAGAGCCCCGCGTCGAACTGGCCTGCGGCATGGAACCTGAACGCGATACCGATGGCCAGCGCGAGCAACAGGGCGGCGACGGCCCAGTTCGTGGCTCGGGTGATGGCCTGGGCATTGGGGGTCGGATCGCCAAACAGCAGGTTGTCCAGTGAGCGGTTCATCGCAGGATCCGCACCTTCTTTTCCAGGGTGGCGCCAGCCCAGGCGATCAGCAACCCCGAAGCCACATACATCGCAGCAGCCACCGCGAACGCGGACATGCCGGCGGCCGAGTCATTGGCGATCTTGGCCACGAGCGCGGTGAGCTCCCGGCCCGGAAACGGCACTTGCGACGCCAGCGAGGTTGATAGCATCAGCGCAATGAGCAACGAGGTCATCGGTTGCACCACCGCGCGCAGCGCCTGTGGCAATACCACGACGGAAATGATGGCCATTGGACGCATGCCGAGGCTGAGGCCCGCCTCGACTTGGCCACCATCGACGGTGTTGATGCCCGCGCGCAGGTAGTCTGCCGTGAACGCGGAACAAACCAGGGTCAAGGTCAGGAGCACGCTGGGCTCATAGTCGATCAGCGCGTCCAGATCGGGCAGCGCGTACACAATGAAGATCAGCAGCGCAACGCTGGGGATGTTGCGAAAGATCTCGACGTAGGCGGTCAAAACAAAGCGCAGTGGACGCAGCGGGAAAAGTCTGGCCACCGCCACGACCACGCCGAGCGAAAAACCGGCCGCGAACGAGATCGCGGTGAGCTTCCATGTGAGCACGAGGGCTTGCGCAAAGGCCGATCCGTAGCCTGCCCATAGCTGGAAGACACTGCCCATGGCTTAAGGGAGTGGAGGCGGCGCCGGAATGTTCGTGCTGCCGGTGCGCTGTCCGATGGTCACGGTCCATAGCCTGGCCCAGGTGCCGTCGGCTTCAATCTTCTTCAGGAAGGCATTGATGAATGTCACTCCGTCCGAGCCCTTGGGCAGACCGACGCCGTAGAGATCCTGTGCTCCAAAGGGGGCGCCCGCGAGTTTTGCGTCGCCAGTCCCGAGACTCAAGGCGGTGAGCAGCAGCGTGTGGTCGGTGACGTAGGCCTGCACACGTCCCTGGCGCAGCGCGTCGAGGGCTTCCTGATGTGTCTGGAACTCTTGCACGGACGCCTTGGGTGCGAATTGCGCCAGGATCGCAGGCCCCGTGGAGCCGGCCTGGGTGGCGGTTTTCTTGCCCGCAAGATCGTTGTAGGACTGGATGGTCTGGTTGTTCGACTTGACCAGCACACCGGCCTGTGACGTGTAGTAAGGCCCCGCGAACGAGACTTTCTCGGCGCGGGATGGGGTGATGGAGTAGGTGGCCAACACCATGTCTACCTGGTTGTTGATCAGCACCTGCTCACGCGTCGACGAGGTCACCTGGGTGAACTGGTACTTTGCCCCATTGCCAAGGATGTAGCGAGTGATGAGTTGGGCCAGACCTGCGTCGAAGCCGCGGATCTTGCCGTCCTTCTCGTTCAGCAGGGAGAAAAGTGTCGAGGTTTGCGTGCCACCAAGGCGCAGCGTGCCCGCCTGCTTGATCTTACTGGCCCACGTGCTCGCCGCGACGGTCGCGGCGTCCGCGACGGGACCCTGAGCGATCAGTGCGTCAAACGCCTGCGCATTGATCGGCGTGCCTTGCGCGAAAAGGGGCGTGCCAGCCACGACAGCCAGCGTGACCACGGCGGTTTTCAGGACGGATTGGATTGACATGCCTTCCTCTGAGACGGTGTGTGTAGCCAAGGAATATAAAGCAGGTCCTATTGCCAAGGTCGCCCGGATTGATTCAGACCTGCTCGCTCTTCCAGATCGTCAGGATCTTGCCGAATACTTGGAAGTCCATCTTGGCCGTGATGTCGAAGGGCTCGTAATCCGGGTTGTAGGACTTGGCGCGGTAGATGGTGCCGCGCTCGCTGGGGATGCGCTGCAACTGCTTGATGTAGCCGCTGTCGCCGATGCGGAAGAAGTAGACACCGTCCACGTCCATGGAGGTGATGCCTTTGTCCATGAGCAGAGGGTCCCCCGGGTTGAAGCGTGGGCGCATGGACGGACCGAAGCCGGTGACGATGCACAGGTTCTGCACGCTCGTGTAGTGCCGGACGTTCATGCGCAGCCATTCCAGGTCGACGCGCCAGCTCTTGATCGTGCCCATTTGCTTGCCTTCGAGCACTAGGCTGCCCTGGCTGATCCGGCTGCCGGTCTCGTACTGGGGGATGGAGAGCTCGTCAGGATGCGATGCGGATGGCGGCAGCGCCTGCTTCGCCAGCATTGCATACATGGATGCCGCGTGTACTTCGTCTTCTGACAAGCCCAGGCCGTGCAGCGACCCAAGCTCAACAGGAGAAATGCGTGCCAAGCCCGTGGCCAGGCGAGGGCTGAAATCGGCGATTTGACAACCCAGCTCCTTGGCGAATGCCGCGGCCGAGGTGAAGTTCAGGGGGCTGCGACCGTTGAGGTAATGGCCGACGTTCGATTGGTTGCCCAGTCCGTAGACCTCCCCAAACTCCGCCTGGGTCCTGTGCGGTCGGCTGTTCCAGATGGCCTTGAGGCGCTCGGCCTCAGCCTTGAGTTCCGGGGACATTCTGGCGCGTTTCGGATCGTTCATCGCTGCCGATTATTAGTGCCGCTGCGGCTCCAACAAACTATCGCAGCTATTGACTATTGACCTTAATGAGTAGCGCAACTACTATCTAGACGTGCACATTTTGAAAACCATCCGACCCAGGTTAAGAACTGCTCAACTTGGTCATGCTCGGAGGGTTGAGGATGTGGATGGGCTGCCGCATTGCGGCTTGCCGGTCGAGAGTGGGCCGTTGAGATGAGCGATCTTGGATCGATCACGTCCACCCCCTCATGGGGGGTTGGCGAATCAAGGCTCTATTAATTCCATCCTTGGCCGATAGAAGTTACAAATCCGCAGCTTGTGGGCTGATGGCGTTAACGACGGAGCGTTCGGCGTAGCGGGTCATCTTTGCGGAAGGCGCCGCTTCGGTGGCGATATGGCCTCTTCGTGTGAGGGCAGCGACGCTCGCACAGGAATCCAGTCGCCGCCCCGAGTAACTGTATGTGAGTTTATTGCAACAGTTGTACGGCGGTGTGAGAAACGCGGTGGTGCGATTGGCAGGTGTTCTGAGCTAAGGGAGAAAAAGATTGAGCAGTTGGCTTACACGCAATGGACTCACGCATGCATCGGCTGCACTGACTGTCGTGGCGGCCGCATGTGTGCTGTATTTTTCCGCTCTCAGCATGGCGGGTGTGACCTGCGCAATTCTTCTGCTCGGACTCGCTGCGTGGAGTGTCCGTCGGCAGCAGCGACAGGCCAAGGCGCTTCAGCATTCCATCCGCGAACATCTGGAGAGCTTGCAACAACTGGGCGCTCAGGTCATGCCTGTCTGGAGCGGGCAGATCGAAACCTCGCGCAGTCAGATGGAGATAGCCATCGCCAGCTTGTCGATGCGCTTCGCCAGCATTGTCGAGCGCTTGAACCGGGCCACCGAAATGTCCGAGCTCTCTGGGGATGCCAATGCCGGCCTGATGGGCGTGTTCGCCAGCAGCAAGCAGGAACTCGATACGGTGGTGGTCTCGCTCAAGTCAGCCACGGGCAGCAAGTCCACGATGTTGACTCGCATCAAGGAACTCGAGAAGTTCACCGAAGAGCTAGATTCCATGGCGGCGGATGTCGCGCGTATCGCGCAGCAGACCAATCTGTTGGCTTTGAATGCGGCGATCGAGGCCGCGCGCGCCGGCGAACAAGGGCGCAGCTTTTCCGTGGTGGCGCAGGAGGTCCGGACCTTGTCCAAGTTGTCCGGCGAAACCGGCAAGAACATGGCATTGAAGGTCGCCGTGATTGGTGAAACTATCCGCAGCGTGTGCAAATCGGTCGAGCAGTCTCTCGCCGAAGAGGCGCAGTCCACCCAAGCCTGCGAAGTCACCATCAGCGCCGTGCTGGACAAGTTTCGCGAGGCCACGGGCGCCTTGCTGGAGGCCTCGAACGTCAACAGGGAAAACCGCAACTACCTGCATGGCGAGATCGGCGAGGCTTTGGTACATCTCCAGTTCCAGGACCGCATCAGCCAGATCATGACCCATGTGCGCAGCAACATCGACCGCACTCCCTTGCTATTGAACAGCCAACGAGAGAGCTTTGATCGCGACCAGAACTTGACCCCGATCAATGCCGCAGGCTTGCTGGCCGAGCTAGAAAGCACATATGCCATGGCGGAAGAGCGCGCCGTTCATACGGGACAGGCACAGATCGCGGACAACAGCGGGTCGCCCAAGCCGCAATCGACCGGTGAAATCACTTTCTTTTGATCGTTGAAAAGGTATTCAGCATGGCCAAGACCATCATGGTGGTGGATGACTCCGCCTCTTTACGCCAAGTCGTCGGCATTGCGCTGCGCGGTGCGGGATATGAGGTGATCGAAGGTTCCGATGGCAAGGACGCGCTGTCCAAGCTGACAGGGCAGAAGGTGCATCTCATCATCAGCGACGTGAACATGCCCAACATGGACGGCATCAGCTTCGTCAAGGCGCTGAAACAGCTGCCGGCCTACAAATTCACTCCGGTCATCATGCTCACCACGGAGTCCCAGGAAGCCAAGAAGGCCGAAGGGCAGGCCGCCGGCGCCAAGGCCTGGGTCGTCAAGCCCTTCAGCCCCGAAGTGATGCTCAACGCGGTTCAAAAACTGATCCTGCCTTGAATTCAGGCGCGAGGAAAACCGGGAGATGGCCATGTTGCACATCGCAGGCGAGTTGACGATCTACAGGGCCGCGGAGCTCAAGGAACTGCTGCTGCAGGCGCTCGGGCAGTCATCCGGCGATCTGGAGATTGATCTGTCCGGCGTGACGGAAATGGATGTTGCCGGATTGCAGGTGCTCATGATGGCCAAGCAGGCCGCCCAGGCCCTGCAGCGGAACCTGCATCTGATGAACCACAGTCCCTCGGTGGTGGAAGTCTTCGAGATTCTGAACGTCACGGCTTTTTTTGGTGATCCCCTGGTCATCAGCGAAAGCCCGGCCTGATTGCCGCCTCTGGAGTAGACCCCGTGAATCTAGATGCCGCTCTGAAAACCTTCATTGTCGAGAGCCGTGAAATGCTCGTTGACATGGAAAATGCCCTGTTGACCATTGAGCAGACCCCCGATCGCGATGAATCGGTGAACGCGATTTTTCGCGCCGCCCATACCATCAAAGGTTCGGCGGGCTTGTTTGGCCTGGACCACATCGTGGCTTTCACGCATGTCGTCGAAAGCGTTCTGGATCACGTGCGTGATGGGCACCTAGAGATAGACGATGAGCTGGTCGTTCTTCTGTTGTCCAGTGGTGATCATTTGGGAACGCTGATCACCGCCATCGAAGAAGGACAGATGAGCGCCAGCGAGGCGCTGGATGGCGTGACAGTGCCCTTGCTTGCCCAACTGCGCACCTATGTGCAACGCGCGGGTGGGCCGGCGCTCGCGGACGCTTCGATCACGGTGAGCACGGCGGTTGCTACCACCCGCGAAGACGATGCTCGGCTCGAGCGGATCGCGCGCGATGGCACCGACCCCCGTAGCCATTGGCACATTTCGCTGCGATTCGGCCCGAACGTGCTGCGCAATGGCATGGATCCCTTGTCGTTCATTCGCTATCTTGGCAGGTTGGGCAAGATCGTCGGAATCGCGACCTTGCCCGATGCTCTGCCGCCCGCAGCTCAGATGGATTCCGAGTCCTGTTATCTCGGGTTCGAGATCGCCTTTTCCAGCAGCGCCAGCAAGTCGACCATCGAAGGCGTGTTCGAATTCGTGCGCGACGACGCTCGGATCCGCATCATTCCGCCCGAGGGTAGGCTGCAGGAATACGCGGACCTGATCCGCGAATTGCCCGAGCAGGACATTCGTCTCGGCGAAATCCTGGTGCATTGCGGCAGCATCACCCAGCATGAGTTGGAAGAGGCCTTGTCCATCCAGCAAAATGCCCTGGCAGACGCGCAGACTGCGGGTCAGGCCGACCCCGAGGTGCCCATGCTGGGCAAGATCCTGATCGATCAACAGGTGGTCGAGCCCCAACTGGTGGATGCCGCGCTGGAGAAGCAAAAACGCATCATCGAAAAGAAATCCGGCGACGGCAAGGCGCAGGAGAACAAGACGGTCCGCGTGGATGCGGACAAGCTGGATCAACTGATCAACCTGGTGGGAGAACTGATCATCGAGGGCGCGACATCCAGCTTGCTGGCGCGTCAGTCAGGAAATCCCCAGTTGGAGGAGAGCACCTCCAGACTCTCGGGTCTGGTGCAGCAGGTCCGTGACAGCGCGTTGCAACTGCGCATGGTCAAGATCGGAGGGACTTTCAGTCGTTTCAATCGCGTGGTGCATGACGTCGCCCGTGAACTGGGCAAGGACATCGTGCTGCGTCTGTCGGGCGAGGACACGGAACTCGACAAGACCGTGGTCGAGCGCATTGGTGATCCCCTGACCCACCTGGTGAGAAACTCGATGGACCACGGCATCGAGCCGGTCGAACGTCGCCTGGCGTTGGGGAAACCGGCGCGTGGAACGGTCAGCCTGAACGCTTACCACGACTCGGGCAGCATCGTCATCGAGGTCGGTGACGATGGCGGCGGTCTGCGCCGCGACAAGATATTCGCCAAGGCGGTGGAGCGTGGACTCATCGATCCGGGTCGGGTGCTGACGGACAGCGAAGTTTACGCACTGATTTTCGAGCCCGGGTTTTCCACTGCCGACACGGTGACCAATCTCTCGGGGCGTGGCGTGGGCATGGACGTTGTCAAGCGCAACATCACCGCCTTGCGGGGCAGCGTGGACATTCAGAGCGTTGAGAACGTGGGCACCACGGTGACCGTGCGACTGCCGCTCACCCTGGCCATCATCAATGGATTCCAGGTGTCGGTTGGCGGATCAGTCTTTGTGATACCCCTGGACATGGTCGAGGAATGCGTGGCGTACAGCGACGAGGGCGAATCGCACTACACGAATCTACGTGGCGAGGTACTGCCCTTTGTGCGACTGCGCGAAATCTTTGATCTGCAGGAGCCACTTCCAAGTCGTCAGAACATCGTGGTGGTTCGGCATGGCCGGCAGAAGGCCGGCATCGTCGTGGATGCCTTGAATGGCGAGCTGCAAACGGTGATCAAGCCTCTGGGCAAAGTATTCCAACGCGTGCGTGCCATCAGTGGCTCGACCATCCTAGGCAGTGGGGACGTTGCGCTGATCCTGGACGTGCCTGCCTTGCTGCAGGAAGCCACCGAGGAAGTTCCCAGCATTCCGGATCCGTAAGTTCGTATCACGCTTGACTGAAGAGCGTTCCACGGGGCCGCGTGCGATCGCCCCATTCCGTTCAACATACAAGGAAAGAACAGCCCCATGTTTTCACATTTCACGATCGGCGCCCGCCTGATCGCAGGCTTCATTCTCACGGCCTTGATTGCCGCCGTGGTCGGTTTTGTCGCGCTGCGCAGTTCGGCCTCCATGAATGATCTGGCCGAGGCCATGTACTCCAGGGAGTTGATGGGTCTTTCGCACATCAAGGAGGCCAACGTCGCTTTGCTGGCCGTGGGTCGGGCTCGCTCGAATTTTCTGCTTGCCACCAGCGAAGAGGAGCGGGCGCGTCACCTGGAGTCGGTGAAGAAGAATTCCGCCGCCGCGAAGGAGCGCATTGATCTGGCGCGACCGCTGTTCGTGTCAGACCGGGCCAAGGTGTTGTTCGCTCAGATCGATCAGCTCTGGGGAACTTACCAGCGCGACATGCACGACTCGTTGGAGATGGCGCGTAAAAAGCCGCTGGCTGACCGCGATGTCGAGCTTTCCCATGCCTTGGCCAAGGTGCGTGAGTCTGCGGACAATCTGGACAACATGTTCTCCGAACTCAATCAGCAGAAAGAGCAAAGGGCCCAGGTCGCGAACGACGAAATCGAGGCGCTCTACTACAGCAGTCGCAACATGATGATCGCGCTGATCGCATTCGGCGTTCTGCTCGGCGTCGTGCTGGGCTTTGCCATCAGCCGCAGCGTGACACGTCCGCTCGCCAAGGCCGTGATGGTTGCTGACGCCCTGTCCGAGGGCGATCTGAGCGCGGACATTGAAGTGAAGGGGCGTGACGAGACCGCGCAGCTGCTGTCGGCGATGAAAAACATGGTGGGCAGACTGTCGCAGGTGGTTGCCGAGGTCAACAATGGTGCCGAATCCCTGGCGAGCGCTTCCGAGGAGGTTAGCGCCACGGCGCAGGCCCTGAGTCAGGCCGCCAGCGAGCAGGCCGCGGGCGTCGAGGAGACCAGCGCGTCCATCGAGCAGATGACTGCATCCATTTCCCAGAACACGGAGAATGCCCGCGTGACCGACGGCATGGCGACCCAGGCTGCCTCGCAGGCGACCGAGGGCGGCGAGGCGGTCAAGGCGACCGTATCCGCGATGAAGCAGATTGCGCAGAAGATCGGCATCATTGACGACATCGCCTATCAGACCAATTTGCTGGCCTTGAACGCCGCGATCGAGGCGGCCCGCGCGGGCGAGCATGGCAAGGGCTTCGCGGTTGTCGCGGCCGAGGTTCGCAAGCTGGCCGAGCGCAGCCAGGTAGCCGCCCAGGAAATTTCCACCGTTGCCTCCAGCAGTGTGGAACTCGCCGAGAAGGCCGGGCACCTGCTCGACCAGATGGTGCCGAGCATCAAGAAAACCTCGGATCTGGTGCAGGAAATCACTGCCGCGTCCGAGGAGCAGTCTTCCGGTGTATCACAGATCAACTCCGCAGTGGGGCAGTTGAGCCAGACCACACAGCAGAATGCCTCCAGCTCAGAGGAACTGGCCGCGACCAGCGAGGAGATGAGCAGTCAGGCGGAGCAGTTGCAGCGCACCATGGCCTTCTTCAAGGTGGGGGACGGCCGCATGGTGCAGGCTGCCACGGTAACTGCCTCTTTGGCGCGCAAGCCGGCCGCTCCCGGCCGGGGACGCGCGCTGGCGACCCGTGGTGAATCCAGGATCAAGCCTTCCGCGCCCGTCTCTTTTCAGGAGCGGGAACCTGATGAAGCCAACTTCGTCAAGTTCTGACACAGCGGATGGAGCTCACCTATGACAGCACTCGTTCCAAGCGGATCTTCGAATCCGAACGCGATGGCGGTCGCCACGCATGACCAGGAACCCACGCAGTACCTGACATTCATGCTCGGTGGCGAGGTCTATGCCATCGGCATCCTGTCCATCAAGGAGATCATCGAGTACGGTGGCCTGACCACCGTCCCCATGATGCCGGGCGCGATTCGGGGTGTCATCAATCTGCGTGGCGCCGTGGTCCCCGTCATGGATCTGTCGGCGCGTTTCGGTCGAACTTCGAGCGGAGTGACCAAGCGCACCTGCATCGTGATCGTCGAGACCGAGGACCAAGGCGAGCATCAGGTCGTTGGCGTGATTGTCGACGCCGTGAATGCGGTGCAGGAGATCGCACCCGCGGAGATTGAACCCGCACCCAACTTCGGCATGAAGATCGCGACCGATTTCATCGCCGGCATGGGCAAGGTGAATGGCAAGTTCGTGATCCTACTGAACATTCATCGCGTGCTGCAGGTGGATGATCTGGATCAGCTGCAAGGCATCGCGCAGCTGGCCGCGCCGGACGATTCCCAGGTCTGAAACCGGTTGCACGAGGGGAGAGCAGGCGTCAATGGCGGACATCAAGGACCATGAATTCACGAAATTCCAGAGCTTCATCTTTGACCAGGCGGGCATCACGCTGTCTGATGCCAAGAAGGCCTTGGTCAGTGGTCGCCTTGCGAAAAGGCTGGCGTATCACAAGCTGGACAGCTACTCCGACTATCTGAAGCTGCTGCAGGGAGGGTCGAATCCGGGCGAAATGCAGATCGCCGTGGATCTGCTGACGACGAACGAAACCTACTTTTTCCGGGAGCCCAAGCACTTTGATCTGCTGCGCAAGATTGCCCGTGAGGCGGCGCAGGAGAACCGCGGTTTACGCGTCTGGAGCGCCGCAAGCTCAACCGGCGAGGAGCCCTACAGCATTGCCATGGTGCTGGCCGATGCGCAGGCCAGCCTGCCCTGGACGGTATTGGGCACGGATGTGAGCAGCAGGGTGCTGCGTCACGCCCGCATCGGTCATTATCAGCAGGAGCGAGGGAGCAATATCCCCGCCGAATTTCTCAAAAAGTACTGCTTGCGCGGTACGGGTACGGAAGCTGGGACCTTGCTGCTGCAGCGCGAACTGCGGGAGCGCGTGCAATTTTCACAAGTCAATTTGAACAGACCATTGCCCGCGCTGGGGCAATTTGACATCATCTTCCTGCGCAATGTGCTGATCTATTTCAGCAATGAAACCAAGCGACAGGTCGTGCAGCGCTTGCTGGGACATCTGCGTTCCGGCGGGTATCTGCTGATCGGTCATTCCGAGACATTGAACGACATCACCACTGCGGTTCGAGCGGTCGCACCATCGATCTACATGAAGCCCTGAGTTCGTCATGAGTCCGTCCATGGTCAAGGTGTTTCTCCTGCCGGGGGATTTTTATGTCGGTGATGAACGCAGTCACATCCGGACATTGCTGGGGTCCTGTGTATCGATCACCTTGTGGCATCCGCACCTGCGTGTGGGGGCCATGTCCCATTTTCTGTTGAGTGGCCGCTCCGGCGAGAAGCGGCTGAACGGGCGGTACGGTGAGGACTCCCTGGAGCTTATGTTGAACAAATTTAGACTGGTCGGCGTGTCTCCGCAGGAGTGCGAGGCCAAGATTTTCGGCGGAGGAGCCATGTTCACGACCGACGGTTCCATCAAGCTGAAGGACATCGGGCGCAGCAACGGCAATGCCGCCCGCGCGATGCTGCTGTCCCACCACATACCCATTGTGGGCGAAAGTCTCTTCGGGACCGGTTACCGCAAGATCATGTTCGATGTCATGACGGGGGACGTCTGGATGCACCATGTCAGACCCAATGATCCGACCTTGCTGGTGACCCGCAGGGTGCTGCAGGATATTGAGAAGACCGATCTGGACCGTCTCGATACAAAGATGGTCTCATGAGCATCAAGGTCCTCATCGTTGACGACTCTGCCGTGGTGCGGCAGGTGCTGTCGGCCGTGCTGCGCAGCGATCCGGCGCTGGATGTCATGAACGCAGCATCCGATCCCATCCTCGCCATGGAACGCATGAAGGCCACCTGGCCTGACGTCATCGTCCTGGATGTGGAAATGCCGCGCATGGACGGACTGACCTTTCTGCGCAAGATCATGGCCGAGCGTCCGACTCCGGTCGTGATCTGCTCGACGCTGACGGAGAAGGGTGCCAAGACGACGATTGAAGCGCTGTCGGCGGGTGCGGTCGCCACCATCACCAAGCCCAAGCTCGATCTCAAGAACTTCCTGAATGCCAGCGCCCGCGAATTGATCTCCGTGGTCAAGGACGCGGCGGGTGCCAATGTGTCGCGCCTGGCGCGGCATGGCGCTGCCGTGTCCGTCGCGCCGCGCGACAAGAACACGGCGGATGTCATCCTGCCGCCTGCCGCCGAATCGCGCGCCCTGGCCCAGACCACCGAGCAGGTGATCGCGATCGGCACGTCCACGGGAGGCACGCAGGCGCTGGAGGAGGTGCTGGTCGACCTGCCGCGCGTGAGTCCGGGCATCGTCATCGTGCAGCACATGCCCGAGAAATTCACCGCCGCCTTCGCAGCGCGCCTCAACGGCTTGTGCCAGATCGAGGTCCGCGAAGCGGTGAACAACGATCGTGTTGTACCCGGGCGTGCTCTGATCGCGCCTGGTGGCAAGCACATGCTGCTGCGCCGGGCCGGTGCCCAGTATTTCGTCGAGGTGGTGGATGGCCCCTTGGTCAACCGGCATCGTCCCTCCGTTGACGTGCTGTTTCGTTCCGTCGCCAAATGTGCGGGCGCCAATGCCTTGGGTGTGATCATGACCGGCATGGGGGACGATGGCGCCGCTGGCCTTCTGGAGATGCGCACTGCCGGCGCTCGCACCGTGGCGCAGGACGAAGCCACCTGCGTGGTCTACGGCATGCCCAAGGAAGCCGTGAAACGCGGGGCGGTCGAGAGGAGTGTTCCCCTGCAGGCAATCCCCCGGGAAATACTCCAGCAGGCGGGGCGATGAGGGCTGGCCACGCATGGCCGTGCTGGCGAAGGCGATGACCGAGTACGGCGCTTTCGTCGCTCTCGTGGTTGAGGACAGCCTGCCCCAGCGCGCACACCTGGTGTCCTTGCTGCAGAAGTTCGCGTTTGGTCAGGTCCTGGAAGCGGTCGATGGTCGCGAGGCCTTGCAAGTCATTGAGTCGCTGGCGGGCGGTCGCATCTACCTTCTGGTTACCGACGTCGACATGCCTGGCATGGATGGCATCGAACTCATTTCCAAGGTCGCCGAGCGGCATTGTGTGGACCATCTGGTCGTCACGAGCGCGCGTGATCCCCGCCTGCTGGAGACGGTGGAAAGCTTGGTCGCGGAGGATGTCCGGCTGCAATTGCTGGGCACCCTGCCCAAGCCGATCACCCTGGCCGATCTGAAGCGATTGCTTGCACGGGCCCATGCCGGAGGCGCGAGCCAGACGCCGCAGATCGTCGACCCTCAGGATAGTCGGGAGATCGAGGATGCCCTGTCTGCTGGCCAATTTGTGCCCTTTGTCCAACCCAAGGTGGAAATCGGCACTGGGTTGCTCAAGGGCGTGGAGGTACTGGCACGCTGGCAACATCCGACCCGTGGCCTGCTCGGTCCTGCGGCCTTCATTGCCAGCCTGGAGGGCACGCCCCTGATGGCGCGTTTTACGCTTGCCCTCGTGGAGCAGTCGCTGCGGCTGCTCACGCAATGGCACCGCTTCATGCCGACCCTGACGCTGTCGGTGAACCTCTCCGCCGAGGATCTCGCCGATCGTGGCTTTGTGGACCAATTGACGTCGGTGGTTGGTGCGCATGGCGTTTCCCCTTCATCGGTCGTCTGGGAGGTGACAGAGACCGCGATCTTGAACAAACCGGCGCTGGCCCACCTTGCCCGTCTTGGATTGCGCGGCTTCGGCTTGTCGATCGATGATTTCGGGATCGGCTACTCCTCAATGCAGACCCTCTCGCGCAGCCCATTCACTGAACTCAAGATCGATCGCGCCTTCGTGGACGGGGCCTGCAGCCGCAGCAATCGCCTTGCCATCCTGAGCAGCTCACTGGAAATGGGGCAGCGTCTGGGCGTGACGACCGTGGCCGAAGGCGTGGAGTCGGAAGCTGACTGGAGGCTCTTGCGCAGACTGGGCTGCCAGGTGGCGCAGGGTTACTTGATCGCCAAGCCTATGCCGCCCGAAGAATTACTGCCCTGGGCCCGCAAGGCGCGGCCGCGTCTGCGTGCTCTGGCACAGGGTGAAGGTTCCGAGCGTCAAGCCTGAACCGTCATGGGTGTAGGGTGACGGACCTCGACCCCGGCACTGGCGCCACGGTGTGGGCTGCTTGGTTCCCCACCTGACCCGGTAGGCCGCTTTGCCATGCGGGAAGGCCCGTCGAGGGGCATTGTAGCGGAGCCGTCATGGGGGCTACGGCCCCACGCCTTCTCAGGCCACAGCCGGACCAGGGATGCCGCGCAATGGCGTCGCCGGCCGTCGTGACGGGGCCGCCAAGGCGGCGGGCTGGGAAGAGCCAACTTGAAAGACGCTGACGGTGCGCGCGAGCTGATGGGCCTGGGATTCCAGCGACTGGGTCGCGGCGGTGGATTCCTCCACCAAGGCCGTGTTCTGCTGGGTCACCAGGTCCATCTGCGACATGGCCTGGTTGACCAGTTCCAGTCCCGCCGTCTGCTCATGCGTGGCCGCGCTGATCTCGGCCACGATGTCGCGCACGCGTTGCACGCTGGTCACGACCTCGCGGATGGAGGCCCCGGCCTGTTCCACGAGCTGGGTGCCCGCATCTACCCTGTTCACCGTGTCGCCGATCAGGCCCTTGATTTCCTTGGCCGCCTCCGCCGAGCGTTGGGCCAGGCTGCGCACCTCGCTGGCCACCACCGCGAAGCCCCGGCCCTGCTCGCCCGCGCGCGCGGCTTCCACCGCCGCGTTCAATGCCAGGATATTGGTCTGGAAGGCGATGCCGTCGATCACGGCGATGATGTCCACGATGCGCCGCGAGGCGTCGTGGATGCTGCTCATCGTCGCCACCACCTCGTCGGCCACGTGACCGCTGCGCGCCGCTTGCGTGGCGGTTTCCTGGGCCAGCTGGTTGGTCTGGCGGGCGTTGTCCGCGTTGTGGCGTACCGTGGCGGTGATCTCTTCCATGGAAGCCGCTGTCTGCTGCAGGGAACGGGCTTGTTCTTCGGTGCGGCCCGACAGGTCCAGATTGCCTGCCGCGATCTGGGTGGCCGAGCTGGTGATGGCTTGAGACCCCTGCAGCACGTCGCCCACGATGCCGCGCAGCCGTTCGGTCATGTCCCGCAGTGCGTGCAGCAGTTGTGCGGCCTCGTCTCGGCCGTCAGTGCGTAGCTCGCGCGTGAGATCGCCGTCGGCCACGGCCCGCGCCGCCTGCACGGCCTGCGTCAGTGGCTGGACGATGCTGCGCGTGAGCGACCAGGCGATCAACGCGCCCGCCACCGCGATCGCCAGGCCGATGCCGCCCAGCAGGGCGTAGCCTTGGGCCGCGCTGCCATCGATGTCGGCACCGACGCGGTCGATGCTCGTGCGCTGGTGGTCGCGCAGGCTTTGCAGGCCGCCCAGGTAGTCGCGCGAGGCCGGCAAAAACGTTTGCTCGAACAGCCGCTGAGCCTGGTCGAGCTGGCCGGCGGTCTTGGCGGTGATGATTGCGTCCCGCGCCTTGATATAGGCTTGGCGGTACTCGGTGACCTTGTCAAACAGGGCCTGCTCCTGCGGGTTGGAGATGAGCTTGGCGAACTGCGCCTGACGCTCGCTGATTTCCTTGCTGGAAGCGGCGTTGGCAGCCGCGAACAGTTCGGTCAGGGCGTTGTCGCTGCTGCGCGCGATGGCCGTGGCGCGCTGCACGCTGGCGCTGATGCCGGCGTACCAGTCCGTCACCAAGCGTTCCTTCTGCAGGGGTTCCTGCATCATCTGGCGCGTGGCGTCTGCGGTATGGCGGAGTTGGTGGATCCCGCTGACCAGCATGATCAGGGCAAAAACGATGAGCAGACCGAAGCCTGCGGCCAGGCGGGTGCCGATGCGGTGGTTTTTCATGGAAGGTCTGAACCCGTCCGGGCCTGGCCCGAGGAGGCGCTGCGCTGCGGTTTGTTACAAATCGAGGGAGCTTAACAATCCTGTAATTCAGATTGTTTTATAGGGTTTTATCGGATTGACTCACTTAATTTGAAGAAGAGTCGATGGGGTGATGGCGAGTCCCAGGGGCCGCAGCGGGCAGCACATAGAATCCGTGCCCATGTCTTATCTCGTGCTCGCCCGCAAATACCGTCCCCGGAGCTTCTCCGAAATGGTGGGCCAGGAGCACGTCGTGCAGGCTCTCGCGAACGCGCTCACACAGCAGCGTCTGCACCATGCCTATCTGTTCACGGGCACGCGGGGTGTTGGCAAGACCACGGTTTCGCGGGTGCTGGCCAAGTCGCTGAACTGCACC
Organism: Hylemonella gracilis; assembly: GCF_004328645.1. Taxonomy (GTDB): domain Bacteria; phylum Pseudomonadota; class Gammaproteobacteria; order Burkholderiales; family Burkholderiaceae_C; genus Hylemonella; species Hylemonella gracilis_B. The sequence goes on along the minus strand of NZ_CP031395.1, from coordinate 3,217,133 downwards.
GGGCCGGACGGGCAGGGCGGCATCACGGCCCAGCCCTGTGGGGCCTGCCCGGCCTGTCGGGACATCGATGCCGGTCGTTTCGTCGACTACACCGAGCTCGACGCCGCTTCCAATCGTGGCGTGGATGAGGTACAGGCCTTGCTGGAGCAGGCGGTCTACAAGCCGGTGCAGGGGCGCTTCAAGGTCTTCATGATCGACGAAGTGCACATGCTGACCAACACGGCCTTCAACGCCATGCTGAAGACCCTGGAGGAGCCGCCCGAGTACCTGAAGTTCGTTCTGGCGACGACCGATCCGCAGAAGGTACCGGTCACCGTGCTGTCACGCTGCCTGCAGTTCAACCTGCGACCCATGGCGCCCGAAACAGTGCTGGAGCACCTGACCCGCGTGCTGGCCGCCGAGAACGTGGCGGCCGAGGCCGGCGCCCTGCGCCTGCTCTCGCGCGCCGCGCGCGGTTCCATGCGTGACGCCCTGAGCCTGACCGATCAAGCCATCGCCTTCGGCGCCGGGCGGCTGGAGGAGGCGGCCGTGCGCCAGATGCTGGGCAGCGCCGACCGCGGCCATGTGCTGCGCCTGATCGATGCGCTGGCCCGGGGGGATGGATTGACCGTCATCGAGACTTCCGAAGCCTTGCGCCTGCACGGTCTGTCCGCCGCCGCGACCCTCGAGGAGATGAGCGCCGTACTGCAGCGCATGGCCGTCAATCAGGCCACGGGCGGAATGCACGCGGACCCCGCCGATCCTGACGGCGCGGAAATTGCCCGTCTGGCGACGATCTTGCCGCCCGATGAGACGCAGCTGCTCTACAGCATCTGCCTTCATGGCCGAGCCGAGCTGGGCCTGGCGCCCGATGAATACGCCGGTCTGACCATGGTGCTGCTGCGCCTGCTGGCCTTCAAGCCGGGCGCCAATTTAGGTGCTGCGCAGGAAAAAAAAACTCTAGCGTTGGCTGAAGCCGCGCCGCGGGCCGTGGCCACGGCTTCGCCGGTCCCGGAATCCATGCCGGCCTCCCGGTCTGCGCCGATTTCCATTCCCGCGCCGCAACCTGTCGCGCGGATGGCTGCGCCTCAGGCGCCCATGCCCGCCCGGTCGATCGCGCCCGTGGGTTCGGCAGCGTCCGCCCCCTTGGCGATGAACCCCGTGGACAACGCACCCGCGCTGAAGCCCGCCGAGTCATCGGCGGCCTCCGCAACTGCGTCCTCAGCCTCGCTCCGGCCAGGCCAACGCCTGCCCGTGGTGGACGCGGTGCGCCCCGCCGCGTCGCTGGCCTCGCGCCCCATCTCGGCCACTCCGCAGTCATCCTCCGAGCCCATGCCCTTGCCCGTGCGCACGGCCCCCGAGGCGCGCCTGGACACTCCCGCACCCGGTGCCGCGGGCACGCCCCTGGTGCCGACCGAGGAGGGTAATTTCTGGCATGGCCTGGTGCGCCAGCTCATCGCCGCCGAGGCCGTGACCGCCTTGGTGCGTGAACTGGCTTTGCAATCTCAACTGGTCGCGCGCGATGCCAACGGAAGCAGCCAGCACTGGTTGCTGCGCGTCGAGCGGGAATCGCTGAATTCCGGCAGCAGCCGTGAGCGTCTGCAGACCGCCTTGCAGGCTGCCGGCCACGCCGTGACCCTGACCGTGGAAATCGGGCGTGTCAGCGACAGTCCGGCCAAGCGCAATGCCGCCGCCGCCGCCGAGCGACAACAGGCCGCCGAGCAACTGATCCACGAAAACCCCTTTGTGCAGGCGATGATGCGCGACTTTGGCGCGAAAATCGTGCCTGGCAGCATCAAGGCGGTGGACGCCTGAGCTCACGCCCCGGGCGCGGCGCGGGCGCGCGTCTCGCTTCGACTCAATCATCTGAAAAGGAAAAGCATGTTCAACAAAGGACAACTCGCGGGCCTCATGAAGCAGGCCCAGGCCATGCAGGACAACCTCAAGAAGGCGCAAGACGAGATCGCCCTGATGGAAGTCACGGGCGAGTCGGGCGCGGGTCTGGTCAAAGTCACGATGACAGGCAAGCACGACGTCAGGCGTGTCGTCATCGACCCCAGCCTGCTGGCCGACGACAAGGACATGCTGGAGGACCTGGTGGCCGCAGCCTTCAATGCTGCCGTGCGCAAGGTCGAGGAAACCTCGCAGGAGAAGATGGGCAAGCTGACCGCTGGCATGCCAGGACTGCCCGGCGGCCTGAAGTTTCCCTTCTGATTCGAAGCCTGCGTGTCCGATCCGCATTCCCTCGACGCCCTGATTCATGCCTTGCGTCGCCTGCCCGGCGTGGGGCAACGGTCGGCGCAGCGCATGGCCTTCCATCTACTGCAGCATGACCGCGAAGGCGCACAGCTGCTGGCCGGGGCCCTGCAGCAGGCGGTGGCGCAGGTACGGCATTGCGCGCGTTGCCACACCTTCAGCGAAACCGAGGTCTGTGCCTTGTGCAGTGACCCGGCCCGCGATACGAGTCGCCTGTGTGTCGTGGAAACACCCGCAGACCAGATGGCGCTCGAACGAACAGGCGCCTACAAGGGCCTCTACCATGTGCTCATGGGGCGCCTGAGCCCGCTGGATGGCATTGGCCCGAAGGACATCGGTCTGCCAGCCCTGATGGCGCGCGCGGGTGACGGCAGCGTGCATGAAGTCATCATCGCCACCAACTTCACCGCCGAGGGGGAGGCCACGGCGCATGTGATCACCGAAGGCTTGAGAAGCCGAGGGGTGGCTGTCACGCGGCTGGCGCGCGGCGTGCCCATCGGCAGCGAGCTGGAGTACGTGGACTTGGGCACGATCGCCCATGCCTTGGCGGATCGGCGTTGATGACGCAGCCCGGCCTTGGGGCGACTGCCGGTTTGCGCGGTGTGTCGGACGGGTACGAATATTGCTCGTTTGTGCCACGCTTCGGGCCCTGGCCGAACGGAAGCCAAGTCGAGTAGGCACGCCCCGGTTCACCGCCAACAGGCACTGCGTCGGACAGGCCGGGGCGCTTGCAAACCAAGCGACAATAACGGTTCCGGTTTCTTTTTTGTTTCTCACCCCCTTCAAGGACTTTTATGCAAACCGCACAATCCAAACGTTCCACTCTCAAGCTGGCTGCCCTGGTGCTGGCGGGCCTGACCGTCGCCGGCCTCGCCGCCTGCGGCAAGAAAGAAGAAGTCGCCGCCAAGGCATTGGTCGTCGGCACCGACGCCGCCTACGCCCCCTTCGAGTCGCAGGACGCCCAGGGCGCAATCGTCGGTTTCGACATCGACGTGGTGAAGGCCATCGCCGCCAACCAGGGCCTGGAAGTCAAGTTCGTCAACACGCCGTGGGAAGGTATCTTCAACACCCTGGCCCAAGGCGACCGCGACCTGTTGGTGTCGGCTATCACCATCACCGCCGAGCGCAAGCAGACGATGGATTTCTCCAATCCTTATTTCGACGCCAAGCAACTGATCGCCGTGGCCGAAAAGTCCACCGTGGCCAAGTTCGCCGACCTCAAGACCCTGAAGGTGGGCGTGCAGACCGGCACCACGGGTGACGACGTCGTGCAAGGCCTGCTGGGCAAGGACAGCGCCAACATCAAGCGTTTCGAGTCCACGCCCCTGGCGCTGAAGGAACTGGAAGCCGGTGGCGTGCAGGCCGTGGTGGCCGACAACGGCGTGGTCGAGAACTACGTCAACAACAACGCCAACTTCAAATTCAAGACCGTGAGCGACGACGGCTTCACACCCGAACAGTATGGCATCGCCGTGCGCAAGGGCAACACCGAGCTGCTGGAGAAGATCAACAAGGGCCTGGCGGCCATCAAGGCCGACGGCAGCTACGACAAGATCCACGCCCAGTGGTTCGGCGGCAAGAAGTAAGCGGCACTTGAGAGTCAGATCAATCGGCCGAACCTGATCTGTATCCGGACGCGGCGGCCTGCGTGACCTAAGAGGTGTCACGCAGGCCGCCTGTTTTTCGGGTGAGTCGCATGCCCGATTGATCCGCAGCGATTGATTCACAAAGAAAGCAGCAGACGACCATGGATTTGCGCTGGAACATCCTTGTCGGGTACGCGCCCCTGTTTTACTCGGGGCTGAAAACAACCATTCTGGTGACGCTGGTGGCCATCGTGGCCGGGCTGATGCTGGGACTGCTGACCGGCCTGATCACCAGTTCCCGCAAGGCGCCACCGCCCCACTCGGCGCTTGCGCGCTGGGCGCTCAAGCCCGTGCAGTGGCTGGCCGTGGCCTACGTCACTTTCTTCCGTGGCACGCCCTTGTTCGTGCAGATTCTGCTGGTGCATTTCGCGCTCATGCCCACGCTGGTGCATCCCGAGCACGGCCTGTTGCTGGCGGGTTCTCTGGCGAGTGAATTCCGGCAGAACTATGGCGCCTTCTTCTCGGGCGCCGTGGCGTTGTCGCTCAACGCCGGGGCCTACATCTCCGAAATCTTCCGTGCGGGCATCCAGTCCATCCACCAGGGGCAGACGCAGGCCGCCTACAGCCTGGGCTTCACACACGCGCAATCGATGCGCTACGTGGTCGTGCCCCAGGCGGCGCGGCGCATGGTGCCGCCGCTGGTCAACGAAGCCATCATGCTGCTGAAGGATTCGTCCCTGGTCTCGGCCATCGGCCTGGCTGATCTGGCCCTGGCGGCGCGCACGGTGGCGGGGGCGTACTCCCGCTATTGGGAGCCCTACCTCGCTATTTCAGTGCTTTACCTGGTCATGACGCTGTTGCTGTCGCTGGCGGCCAAGCGACTGGAAGTGCCGGAGCACCAACGGGGCAAGTAGCCGCCTGGGCTGCGAACGGGAGAGGCGGATCAGTCCGGACTGGCGGTCTCACCCAAATCAAAGCGGCCGGGCTGCCAGCCCCGCCGCTTTTATTTTGTGCGCCTGGCGTCTACTCCGATCCCCCGCAGGCCGAGCGGCTCAGCTGTCCTTGCGCACCGGCGTGCCCAAGGTGGACGTGACGGGCATCCAGCGGTACAGCACGATGGTCTGACCGGGTTCGAACTTGTCGTTGACCTTCAGATTGTTCCACTCCGCGACCTTGGCTGCGGCAATGCCGTAGCGGCGCGCGATGACGCTGACCGTGTCGCGCTTGCCAGCCTTGTAGACCACGCGGCGCAGCTCGGTTTCGGGGAAGAAGTTGAGTTGTCCGTGGTCGGCAATGCGCTCGTTCACGTCGTTTTCGTGATCGCTGGCGCGCGGTACCAGCAGGGTGGAGCCGGCGCGGATGATCATGTGGCTCGGAATGGCGTTGGCCTGGCGCAGCGCCTTCTCGTCGATCTTGAGGCGCTGGGCCACCTCCGTGGTTTTCATGGTCTTGGGTGCGGTCCAGACCGTCCAGCTCGCCAACTGGCCTTTCTGCGACTCGATGTAGGCGCTCAGGTTCTGCTCGAACACGATGGCGTTGTCCCAGGGCAGCAGGATCTGCGGCGTGCCCGCCGCGAGGATGACAGGGCGGTGCAGAGAGGGGTTCAGCGCCTTGAAGTCCTCCAGCCCAACCTCGGCCAGTTCGGCGGCGAGTTCCACGTCGATGTCGCGCGTGATGTCCACGCTGTCAAAGTAGGGATGATTGCCGAAATCGGGCAAGGTGATGGCGAAGCGCGCCGGGTCGGCGATCAGGCTCTTCATCGCCTGCAGCTTGGGCACGTAATAGCGCGTTTCCTTGGGCATCAGCCGATAGAGAGAGACGTAGTCCGTCGGTTTCTTCATGCGCTTGTTCTTGGCGATGGCCCGGCCCACGGCGCCTTCGCCCCAGTTGTACGCCGCCAGGGCCAAATGCCAGTCCCCGAACATGCCGTGCAAGCGTTCGAGGTAATCCAGGGCGGCACGGGTCGAAGCCAGCACGTCGCGACGGTCATCCCGGAAGGCGTTCTGTCGCAGCTGGTAGACCCGGCCGGTGCTGGGGATGAATTGCCACATGCCAGCGGCGCGCGCGCTCGAATAGGCCAGGGGGTTGTAGGCGCTTTCGACGAAGGGCAGCAGCGCCAGTTCGGTGGGCATGCCGCGGCGCTCGATTTCCTCGATGATGTAGAAGAGGTACATGCGCGATCGCTCGATCATCGCGATGAACTCCTCGGGGCGCGCCGCGTACCACTGCTCGCGTCCTTGGACCAGAGGGCTGTCCAGGTCTGGCATGGCGAAACCTTGGCGGATACGTTGCCAGAGGTCATCCGGTGGTGCCAGGGCAATTACCGCGTGCGTGGCGGGCGTCAACGGCTTGGGCAGCGGCTGCAGCTCGATGGCCGGCACCGACGTCAGTGTGAGGGCCTTCGTGGGTGGAATATCCGGCGTCGACACGCCCGGGTCCGCCGTCGGGGTCGCGAGTGTGTCCGGCGCGGCGGTCGAGACCGGCGTTATGGGCGTGATCGGCGCGGTGCCGTTCGCGATCGTGTCCGGGGCGTGGGTGCCCGTGGCCTCGGCGGCCGATGCGGAAATCGTGGGGTCCGGGGCATTGCTGCGCCGAGTCAATGCGTCGGTCAGCGCACAACCGTTCAGGCCCAGCGCGAGCACGAATCCGAATGCCAGGGCCGAGAAGCGAGAGGGCGAGGGCACGGTGACGGTGACGGTGACCCTGCTGGCGCGACGGGACAGGCGGGAGGTCAGGCTGGAAGGTGGCAAGGATTTCATCGGAACTCGTTTTTCCACTGGCGCAGGGCGGCGAAGGTATCGACGTCGGCGGGCTGCAGACGGGTCAAGGCATGCGCGGCCGTTCGCGCGACGGCTTGAACGACGTCGGGGTGGCGGCTGCGCAGGAAGGGGTTGATGGCGCGCTCTTGCGCGAGCGTAGAAGGCAGGGTAGGCAGGCCACGCGCGCGCAGGGCCTCGCAATGCAGGCTGTGCTGGCGCAGCGCCTCGTTGGCGGGTTCCACGGCGCGCGCGAAGCGCAGATTGCTCAAGGTGTATTCATGCGCGCAGCATACGCGGGTGGCGCCGGGCAGGCGGCTCAGCTTGTCCAGCGAGGCCAGCATCTGCGCGGGCGTGCCCTCGAAGATGCGGCCACAGCCGCCCGAGAACAGCGTGTCGCCGCAGAAGAGCAGGGGTGAGGGTGGGTCGAGCGCCGCGCCATCCGCGCAATACCAGGCGATGTGACCGGCGGTGTGGCCCGGTACATCCAGCACCTCGAAACGTAGGCCGAGCAATGCCACCGTGTCCCCTTCACACACCCGGGTCAGGGGTTCGGGCATGTCTTCGCCCACCGGGCCGTAGACCGCCGCGCCGGTCGCGGCGCGCAGCTCGGGCACGCCGCCCACATGGTCTGCATGGTGATGGGTGACTAGAATGGCCCGCAGCGTCAGATGCCGGGCTTGCAAGACTTCCAGCACAGGCGCTGCCTCGGCTGGATCGACGACGATGGCCTGGTGCTGGTCATGCAGCAGCCAGATGTAGTTGTCGGTCAGCGCGGGCAGAGGAAGCAGCGGCACAGTGCAGGGTTATCTTGAGGAGACATGACGACAGGTCATGAGCGGCGAAATTATAGATTTGCAGTCCTGGTGTGAGACCCCCGCTGGCAGCTATCTCTTGGCCTGGGAGCGGGAGCAGTGCGAACGCGCCGTGGCCGACATCTTTGGCTACCACGCCTTGCAGCTGGGTCTGCCCGCGCTGGACACCCTGGCCGCCAATCGCATGCCCCACCGCTGGCTCGCCGGCTGCGGGCCGGCGGTGCCAAATGACGGAACCACCACGCCGCGGCCCGTTTCGCTGCACTGCGACTACGCCGCCCTGCCTTTTTCCGAGGGCAGTCTGGACCTGGTGACCTTGCCCCATGCCCTGGACAGCCACCCCGACCCACATGCCGTGCTGCGTGAAGTGGCGCGTGTGCTCGCACCCGGTGGGCGGGTGCTCATCACTGGCTTCAACCCCATGAGTCTATGGGGGTGGCGCCAGCGGCGCGACTGCTGGTGGGCGCGCACAGCGCACGAGGCAGGCTGGCACTGGTTGGCCGGCCGCTGCAATCCCGTGTTGCCCGCCGGGTTGGGGCTCATCAGCCCCTGGCGCCTGCGGGATTGGCTGCGGCTGCTGAATCTGGAAGTCGAGGAAACCGAGCCTGGCTCCCGCTATGGCCTGTGGCGGCCCTTGCTGCGCAGTGCGTCCTGGTTGCAGCGTTGGCGTTGGCTGGACGGAGTGGGTGCGCGCTGGTGGCCCGTGCTGGGCGCGGCGTACTGCATCGTGGCGATCAAGCGCGTGCATGGTGTGCGTTTGCTGGAGCCGCGCTGGCGCCGTGCTCCGAGCACGGCGCAGCAGGCGGCGCCGGCCTCCCTGGTGCGGCACCAGCGAGAATCGACGGTTTCGGGGGCTGTCGGCGCGGCTCCCGGGGGCTGGATGCCGGTGTCAACCTCGCATCGCGGCATGGATGGACAAGACAAAACACAAGGAAAGGACGGCAGGTTTGAGCCTCGCGCAACAACAAGCAAGCAGGGAGATGACCGTTGATGGGAGTCCGGTCGAGATCTACACCGATGGTGCCTGCAAGGGCAACCCCGGCCCCGGCGGCTGGGGCGTGCTGCTGCGTTCCGGCGGCGTGGAGAAGGAGTTGTTCGGTGGCGAACCGGCGACCACGAACAATCGCATGGAGCTGATGGCGGTGATCCAGGCGCTGGAGGCGCTCAAGCGTCCTTGCCAGGTCGTCCTGCACGCCGACAGCCAGTACGTGCTCAAGGGCATCACCGAATGGCTGGCCGGCTGGAAGGCCAAGGGCTGGAAGACGGCGAGCAAGCAGCCGGTCAAGAACGTCGATCTTTGGCAGCGCCTGGACACCCTGGTCAACGGCGCGCCCGGCCAGGGCGCGACGCACCGGATTGAGTGGCGCTGGGTCAAGGGACATGATGGCGACCCTGGCAACGAGCGCGCGGATGGGCTCGCCAACCGGGGCGTGGAACAGGTGGCCGGTCGCCGTTGAGTGGGGGATCTCCTCGCCTGCCATGACGTCATGTGCACGCCCTTGACTGAGGGTTTACATGGTTCTGGCATGCTTCCTGCCGTTGCAAGGAGCGTTGCCTAGACTGGCACCATCCTCCTGTCCTGTCGCCCGAAGGACGGATAGCGAACAGGCGAAACATTCCATCCAGATTGATCTTCATGGCTTCCAGACTTCTTTATCCTGCGATCGCAGCCCTGGGCATCGGCGTGGCCTCCGTCACGGCTTGGTGGTTTCAGCACCGCCAGACGGCCGCCACCAGCGCGACCATGGCGACCGCGCCGGCAACGGGTCCGGCCTCCGCCAGGCCTGCTTCGGCGGGAGGTGGCCTGCCCAGCGTCGAGGCGGCGGCGGTCGTGCTCGCGCGCGTCCAGGACGACGCCCAGGCGGTGGGCACCCTGCGCTCGCGCCAGAGCGTGATGCTGCGCCCCGAGGTTGCCGGGCGGATCGCAGAGATTGCCTTTCGCGACGGCGCGCGCGTCAAGCGCGGCCAGTTGCTGGCCCGTCTGGATGATGAACTGCCGCGCGCTGAGCTGAGCCAGGCCGAGGCGCAACTGTCCATCGCCCGCGCCAACCTGCGGCGCAACGAGGAGTTGGTGGCCCAGAGCTTCGTTGCTCGCAGCGTGCTCGACGAAAGCCGTGCCAGCCTGCAGGTGGCCGAGGCCCAGGCTGCGCTGGCCCGCGCACGGTTGGCACGCATGCGTATCACGGCACCTTTCGACGGCATGGTGGGCATCACCAAGGTGGACCTGGGGGAGTATGTGCGTGACGGCGCGGACATCGTCAACCTGGAAGACATTGAAGCCCTCTACGTCGACTTCCGCCTGCCCGAGCGACTGCAAGCCAAGGTTCGGCCCGGGCAGCGTGCCTATGTGTCGGTGGACGCACTTCCCGGGCAATCCATGCCGGCCGTGATCCAGGCCATTGATCCGCTGGTTGATGCCGATGGCCGCTCATTGGCGGTGCGCGGTTGCATCGACAACCGCAAGCTACTGCTGCGTCCTGGCATGTTCGCGCGTGTCACCACGGTCTTTGGCGCGCGCGACAACGCGCTGGTCGTGCCCGAGGAGGCGATCGTTCCGCAAGGCAGCAAGCAGTATGTGTTCAGGCTGGAGGCCCCCAGCCCTGGTGGCGGTGCGGGCGGCCAGGACGGCGATCCCGCCTTGCGCGCGGTGCGTCGCGTTGAAGTGACAACCGGCCTGCGACAGCCGGGTCGGGTGGAAGTGGTGCAAGGCCTGGCCGCAGGGGACGTGGTTATCACCGCGGGGCAGCAGCGCATGCGCAATGACGGTGCGCAGGTTCGGGTGGCGCAGATCGCTTCGGGCCTTGCAGCGGCCGCCAATGCGCAGGCCTTGGGTGGCATGTCCACCCCGCCGCGTTCCGTTGGTGCCACGCCGGTGGAACCTGGCAATCCCTGTTCCTGAGTTGCCGTGTCGGTGCGGGCGTGCTAACTGCACGAGGTCCCGTCATGCATGGTTTGCACGCCACGTAATTCACTGAATTTGTAACAATGAATTCGTAACAAAGACGGTGTTCTGGCACGGGAAAACCCGTCCGCGCAGAGGAGAAATGTGCAATATGTTGTGCTCTTGCACCGCAAGTGCGAAGACGCAGCTGCTTGCATCCATTTACCTCTGTGGAAAGAAAAGAATCTCTTTTACACTTCAAGGATATTGCCTGAGTAAATAACCACTTGCTTTGCTTGTCCCCTTGTGCCGGCGCTCATGACAGAACATCCCAGCGTAAAACACCGGGAAAGTGTCTTTGCGCCTCATCTCAACAAAGCTGGCAAGTACGGTATACGCGGCAAGTTCGCTGCGCGGAGGGCGGTATTCATGGCGTGCGCGGGACTGATCGTGGGCGCTGAGGTCTTTGCGCAGCAAACGCCGCTTCCCGATGCCTTGCAACCGGGGGCGGTGCGTCCGGATGCCTCCGCGCGCATCCCGCCGGCCCCCACGCCTGGCGGTTTGCTGGAAATCCCCCGCTGGTAGAGCGCTCCCTGTCGCCGGGTGAAGGCCCGCGTGTCCGGGTGGTGCGGTTTGACCTAGTGGATGCGCGTGATCTTCTGCGGTACGGAATCCGGCTCGAGGAGGTGCGTGACTTGCTCGGCCAAGCCTTGGGGGAGCAGCAGGCCGATGGTTTCACCATCGGTGAAATGGAGGCGGTGGCCAACCGCGTCACCAACTATTACCGTCAACGCGGCCTGATCCTGGCCAAGGTTGTGCTCCCGGTGCAGACGGTCAACGACGGCGTCGTGACCTTGCAGGTCATCGAAGGCCATCTGGGTCAGGTGTTGGCCGAGGGCAATGGCCTGTACTCCACCCGCGCGCTGGCGCGACCCTTTCACGATTTGCTGGGTGAGCCCGTGAGTCAGCAAGAAGCGGAATCCGCGCTGCTGACCCTCACCGACTACCCAGGCTTGGCCGTATTCGGTACGTTCCAGCCTGGCAAGCGGGTTGGCGAGGCAGACTTGCTGCTGCGCGTGCCCAATGAGGACCGCTTCAATGGCAATGTGCACATCGACAATCAGGGCAGCGAGACCACCGGGGTCTACCGGGCCCGTACCCAGTTGCACTGGAACAACCCGACTGACCATGCCGATCGCCTTTCGCTGACCTTGCAGCAAAGCGCGCAGCCCGCCAACAATTTCTACGGGGCGCTGGACTACCTGCAGATCCATGACGGCTTCTGGCAAGGGGGTGGCTTTGCTCGCGGCAACCGATTCACCGTTGGCGGTGAGTTCGCGGATCAGCAACTCAGTGGCTCGTCCGAACAGTATGGTCTGTACGTGAAGCAGGTCTGGTGGCGCAGCCGTGAAGGCAATTTTTCCACCCAGCAAGAACTCGCCTCCAAGTCCTCGTCGACCGAACGTTTCGGCGCCCCGGCCAACGAAGACAAGCTGACCGTGCTGAAGCTGAGCCTGAACTACGATTCGGTGGACACGCGCTACAGCGGCCTGAACTACGCAGGTCTGGAGTACAGCCAGGGCTTCAACGACCTGCTGGGCGCGATGGGCGACAGCAACAGCGCACGCTCTTTGGATCAAGGTCGGCGTCCGAGTCGCCTCAGTGGCGAGAGAACCTCCTCCAACCAGAACATCTACGCCGAAGGCGCGTTCAGCAAGTTGCTGGCTTTTTACTCGCGCCTGCAGAACATCACTGGCAGCTCGTCCGTGCTGCTCAGAACCGAGTTCCAAGTCTCGAATGATCTGCTGGTGCCGATGGAGCAGTACGCGGTGGGCGGCGCGGATCACTTGCGCGGCTATGACAGCTCCTACACGCTGTACGACACAGGTGGCCTGCTCACGCTGGAGTACATCTTGCAAGCGCCGGGGCTGGGCGATACCCAGGCCCCCTTCAGCGGTTTTGGCGGCGGCTGGCGTTGGCGCGATCTGTTGCAGATGTCCGTGTTCTACGATCATGCGCTGGGCCGCAAGAACAAGCCCTTACCCAACGAGCCGCAAGACAACTACCAACTGTCCGACGCGGGCGTGGGCCTGCGTTTCAACATCCCGAACAAGCTGAATTCACGGATTCAGCTTGCCTTTCCACTGACCGATGAAAGCGGCAATGAGCAAAGTGCAGCGGCTAAATCGGAGCCTCGGCTCTGGTTCGACCTCGCCTGGCTTTTCTGATCGGGTCACGCTGACCCGCATCACGCCCATCGCCCTGGCCGCCGCCTTGGCCCTGGGCGGCGGAGCCTTGCCCCTGCCGCTGTACGCCGGTCCCAAAGGGGGCACCGTGGTGGGTGGCAGTGGCAGCGTCAGTCAACCGGATGCCAACACCACCCAAGTGCAGCAGAACAGCCACCGCTTGGCGGTCCAGTGGGACAGCTTCAACGTGGGGGCGGATGAACGCGTCAATTTCTACCAACCGTCGTCCAGCGCCTGGGTGCTTAACCAGATCCTGGACAGCAATGCCAGCGTCATCCGGGGGCAGATCAACGCCAACGGCAACGTCATCCTGGTCAATGGCAATGGCGTCTACTTCAGTTCGACTGCGCAACTGAGCGTCGGTTCGCTGGTGGCTTCGGGCTTGGGGCTCTCCACTGAAAGTTTCATGGCCGGACAGCTCAAGTTCGAGCGGCAGGCGGGGACCAGCGGCCGTGTCGTGAACCGCGGTGTCATCCAGGCGGCCACCGGGGCAGCGTGAGCTTGCTGGGCGCCAGCGTAGAGAATTCCGGCACCATCATTGCCAACGCCGGGCGCATCCACCTGGGCGTGGGCGAGCGCATCACGCTCGACTTCGACGGTGACGGCCTGATGCGCTTCGCCGTGGACGAAGCGCTGCAAGAGCAGATCGATGGCCTGGACACGGCCATCCACAACAGCGGCGAACTGCGGGCCGAAGGCGGCCAGGTGGTGCTGGAAGGCCGCGTGGCGCGCGACGTGTTCGCCCACGTGGTGAACAACGAAGGGGTGATCAAGGCTGGGCGCATCGACAACAGTGGCGGCGTGATCCGCCTGGTGGGCTTCGGCGGCAGTGAAAGCTCGGTCCTCAACAGCGGCACGCTGGACGCCGCGGGCCGTGACGCATCCAGCACGGGCGGCCAAGTGCATGTGCTGGGCGAGCGCGTTGCACTGACCGGCAACGCCCTCGTCGATGCCAGCGGCGCCCAGGGTGGGGGTGAAGTCCTGATCGGGGGTGACTACCAGGGCAAGAATCCGGACATTCCCAACGCGGAGCGGGTCTTTGTGGGGTCCGGCGTGCGCATCAAGGCCGACGCGATCGAGCGGGGCAATGGTGGCAAGGTCATTCTGTGGGCCGATGGGGACACACGGTATTTCGGTTCGATCAGCGCCCGCGGGGGCGCCGCAGGCGGCAATGGCGGATTCGCCGAAGTGTCGGGCAAGCAACGTCTGGCGTTCTCGGGTCAGGTGGATCTCTCGGCCGCCCAGGGGCAACTGGGCTCCTTGCTGCTGGACCCGGACAATCTTTATATCTCCGACACCGATCCTGCTGCGGGGCAACTTGAACTCGTCTCCGGTCCTTTCGAAGCCAATGACCACATCGATGACTATTGGGTGAATACCGCGACCCTGGCCGCCGTCACGGGGAACGTCACCTTGCTCGCGGGTAACGACGTCATCTTCCTGAGTGACCTGAGCATGGCTGCTCAGGGCGCGGCGGACACCCTGACCGTGGATGCCGGCAATGCGATCACCATGAATGGCCATGGGATCACGACTGATGGAAGTGTCTCCATGACGGCCGGTGCGGGCGGGGTCACGGGCATCGGGACATCGAGCGTGGGCGTGGACTTCACGATCAATTCTGGTGGGGCCGTCAGTCAAAGCGGGGCGATCGAGACACTTGCATTGAACATCACTGCAGTGGGTGGCATTGTTCTCAATGCGGCGAACCAGGTCGGGAGCTTCGATGCGACGAACACGGGGGCTGGCGACATCCAGTTCACCAACACGGCCACGACGCTGACGGCCACGATCAGTCAGAGCGGGGGTGGCGACGTCGTGATCGACAACACCGGTGCGCTGGAATTGGGCACCACCACGGTCTCTGACGGGGGCGACCTGACATTGACCGCGACGGGGGCAATCAGCCAGACCGGTGCGCTGACGATCGCAGGTACGACAACGCTGGCAGCGGGTGCGAATTCAATCACGCTGGACGACACCGGCAATGACTTTGGCGGACTGCTGACGATCACCAGTGGCGCGGCGGTGGCGCTGAAAGATCAAAACGCGCTGACGGTGATGTCGACGTCGACCACGGGAGTGGCGGTTCTGACGGCAGGCGGCGACCTGGCGGTAAGCGGAGATTTTGATGATGACCTGACGACCGTGACGACCGGCACCGGGACGACGGATTTCGGTGCCACCACGGTGGGGGGGATCTTGGGGTCACAAGCGCTGGGGCGGTGACCCAGAGCGGCGTGTTGAGCGTGACGGGCGCGACCACGATCGGCGCTGCGAGTCAGTCGATCACACTGCTCAACGCGAGCAATAACTTTGGCGGCGCGGTGGCGCTGACGGGCGGGACGACGAAGATCGCGAGCGGCGGCGCCTTGACCCTCGGGGCGCTCAATACCGGAGCGCTGACGGTGATCAGCACGGGGGATCTGAACCTGGGCAGTGGCACCATCGGTGGGGCGCTCACTGTGAACAGCAACGATGGCGAGGTCACGCAGGCAGGGGCGCTGAGCGTGACAGGCTTGAGCACGCTCGATGCCGGTGCAGGTGCGATCACCTTGGACAACGCCAACAATGACTTTGGCAGCACGGTCACGATCGCCAGCGCAGGGGTGGTGACGCTGAAGGATCAGAACGCGCTGGCGGTGGTGTCGACGTCGACGACGGGCGCAGCGGCTCTGACTGCGGGTGGCAACCTGACGGTGAGCGGCACGTTCGGCAACAACCTGACGACCGCGACAACAGGTACTGGCACGACCAGTTTCGGGCTCACCAGCGTGGGCGGGGCCCTGGATGTCACAAGTGCGAATGCGGTCGGCCAGACCGGGGCCTTGAGCGTGACGGGAGCGTCGTCGATCGACGCAGGCAGCGCCACCGTCATCTTGAACAACAGCAGCAACAACTTTGTTGGTGCGGTGGGTCTGACGGGTGGGATCACGCAGATCACGGACGCGAACGCGTTGACATTGGGGGCTCTCAACACCGGAGCGCTGACGGTGATCACGACCGGTGATTTGGATCTGGGCAGTGGCGCGATCGGCGGCGCGCTCAATGTGACGAGCAACAACGGTGTCGTCACGCAGGCAGGAGCGCTGAGCGTGACAGGCTTGAGCACGCTCAATGCCGGGACCGGCGCCATCACCTTGGGCAACACCGGCAATGACTTTGTCGACACGGTCACGATCACCAGCGCAGGCGCGTTGACGCTGAAAGATCAGAACACGTTGACGGTGGTGTCGACATTGACCACCGGTACGGCGAATCTGACTGCTGCGGACAACCTGGTGCTGAGCGGCATGTTTGGCAGCAGCTTGACGACCACGACGACAGGCACGGGGACGACGGAGTTCGGCACGACGAGTGCGACGAGCCTGGACGTGACCAGCGCTGGTGCGGTGACTGACACGGGTAATCTGAGCATCACGGGCACGACGACGCTGGCGGCGGGCACGAACGCGGTCACGCTGAACAACGCGAATAATTTCGGCGGGACGGTGACGATCACCAGCGCTGGGGCGGTGACGCTGAACGATACGAACGCGTTGACGGTGGTGTCGACGTCAACGACGGGTGCGGCGAACCTGACGGCTGGGGGCAACCTGGCGGTGAGCGGGACGTTCGGCAACAACCTGACGACCACGACGACGGGCACGGGCACGACGAGCTTCGGGACCACGAGCGTGGGTGGCAACCTGGGAGTGACGAGCACCGGGGCGGTGAGCGACACGGGCAGCGTGAGCGTCACAGGCACGACGACGCTGGCGGCGGGCACGAACGCGGTCACGCTGGACAACGCGAACGACTTCGGCGGGACGGTGACGATCACCAGCGCTGGGGCGGTGACGCTGAACGATACGAACGCGTTGACGGTGGTGTCGACATCGACGACGGGTGCGGCGAACCTGACGGCTGGGGGCAACCTGGCGGTGAGCGGGACGTTCGGCAACAACCTGACGACCACGACGACGGGCACGGGGACGACGGAGTTCGGCACGACGAGTGCGACGAGCCTGGACGTGACCAGCGCTGGTGCGGTGACTGACACGGGTAATCTGAGCATCACAGGCACGACGACGCTGGCGGCGGGCACGAACGCGGTCACGCTGGACAACGCGAATAATTTCGGCGGGACGGTGACGATCACCAGCGCTGGGGCGGTGACGCTGAACGATACGAACGCGTTGACGGTGGTGTCGACGTCGACGACGGGTGCGGCGAACCTGACGGCGGGGGGCAACCTGGCGGTGAGCGGGACGTTCGGCAACAACCTGACGACCACGACGACGGGCACGGGCACGACGAGCTTCGGGACCACGAGCGTGGGTGGCAACCTGGGAGTGACGAGCACCGGGGCGGTGAGCGACACGGGCAGCGTGAGCGTCACAGGCACGACGACGCTGGCGGCGGGCACGAACGCGGTCACGCTGGACAACGCGAACGACTTCGGCGGGACGGTGACGATCACCAGTGCTGGGGCGGTGACGCTGAACGATACGAACGCGTTGACGGTGGTGTCGACGTCAACGACGGGTGCGGCGAACCTGACGGCTGGGGGCAACCTGGCGGTGAGCGGGACGTTCGGCAACAACCTGACGACCACGACGACGGGCACGGGGACGACGGAGTTCGGCACGACGAGTGCGACGAGCCTGGACGTGACCAGCGCTGGTGCGGTGACTGACACGGGTAATCTGAGCATCACAGGCACGACGACGCTGGCGGCGGGCACGAACGCGGTCACGCTGGACAACGCGAATAATTTCGGCGGGACGGTGACGATCACCAGCGCTGGGGCGGTGACGCTGAACGATACGAACGCGTTGACGGTGGTGTCGACATCGACGACGGGTGCGGCGAACCTGACGGCTGGGGGCAACCTGGCGGTGAGCGGGACGTTCGGCAACAACCTGACGACCACGACGACGGGCACGGGCACGACGAGCTTTGGGACCACGAGCGTGGGAGGTGCCCTGGATGTGACGAGCGCTGGGGCGGTGAGTCAGAGCGGAGCGCTGAGCGTGGCGACCACGAGCGCGATCAACGCGGGTAGCGCGGCGATCACGCTGACCAACAGCAGCAACAATTTTGTGGGTGCGGTGGGTCTGACGGGTGGGATCACGCAGATCACGGACACGAACGCGCTGACGCTGGGGGTTCTCAACACGGGTGCGCTGACGGTGGTGAGCACGGGTGCGCTGAACCTGGGAAGCGGCACGGTGGGAGGTGCGCTGAGCGCGACCAGCAATGGTGGCGCGATGACGCAAACGGGTGCACTGACGATCACGGGCACGAACACGAGCACATTCAACGCGGGTTCGGGGTCGGTCACGCTGGGTAGCGCGAACGACTTCGGCGGGACGGTGACGATCACCAGCGCTGGGGCGGTGACGCTGAACGATACGAACGCGTTGACGGTGGTGTCGACGTCGACGACGGGTGCGGCGAACCTGACGGCGGGGGCAACCTGGCGGTGAGCGGGACGTTCGGCAACAACCTGACGACCACGACGACGGGCACGGGGACGACGAGCTTCGGGACCACGAGCGTGGGAGGTGCCCTGGATGTGACGAGCGCTGGGGCGGTGAGTCAGAGCGGAGCGCTGAGCGTGGCGACCACGAGCGCGATCAACGCGGGTAGCGCGGCGATCACGCTGACCAACAGCAGCAACAATTTTGTGGGTGCGGTGGGTCTGACGGGTGGGATCACGCAGATCACGGACACGAACGCGCTGACGCTGGGGGTTCTCAACACGGGTGCGCTGACGGTGGTGAGCACGGGTGCGCTGAACCTGGGAAGCGGCACGGTGGGAGGTGCGCTGAGCGCGACCAGCAATGGTGGTGCGATGACGCAAACGGGTGCGCTGACGATCACGGGCACGAACACGAGCACATTCAACGCGGGTTCGGGGTCGGTCACGCTGGGTAGCGCGAACGACTTCGGCGGGACGGTGACGATCACCAGCGCTGGGGCGGTGACGCTGAACGATACGAACGCGTTGACGGTGGTGTCGACGTCGACGACGGGTGCGGCGAACCTGACGGCGGGGGCCAACCTGGTGGTGAGCGGGACGTTCGGAAACAACCTGACGACCACGACGACAGGCACGGGGACGACGGAGTTCGGCACGACGAGTGCGACGAGCCTGAATGTGACCAGCGCTGGTGCGGTGACTGACACGGGTAATCTGAGCATCACGGGCACGACGACGTTGGCGGCGGGCACGAACGCGGTCACGCTGGACAACGCGAACAACTTTGGCGGGACGGTGACGATCACCAGCGCTGGGGCGGTGACGCTGAACGATACGAACGCGTTGACGGTGGTGTCGACATCGACGACGGGTGCGGCGAACCTGACGGCTGGGGGCAACCTGGCGGTGAGCGGGACGTTCGGCAACAACCTGACGACCACGACGACGGGCACGGGCACGACGAGCTTTGGGACCACGAGCGTGGGAGGTGCCCTGGATGTGACGAGCGCTGGGGCGGTGAGTCAGAGCGGAGCGCTGAGCGTGGCGACCACGAGCGCGATCAACGCGGGTAGCGCGGCGATCACGCTGACCAACAGCAGCAACAACTTTGTGGGTGCGGTGGGTCTGACGGGTGGGATCACGCAGATCACGGACACGAACGCGCTGACGCTGGGGGTTCTCAACACGGGTGCGCTGACGGTGGTGAGCACGGGTGCGCTGAACCTGGGAAGCGGCACGGTGGGCGGTGCGCTGAGCGCGACCAGCAATGGTGGCGCGATGACGCAAACGGGTGCACTGACGATCACGGGCACGAACACGAGCACATTGAGCGCGGGTGCGGGGTCGATCACGCTGGGCAGCGCGAACGACTTCGGCGGGACGGTGACGATCACCAGCGCTGGGGCGGTGACGCTGAACGATACGAACGCGCTGACGGTGGTGTCGACGTCGACGACGGGTGCGGCGAACCTGACGGCTGGGGGCAACCTGGCGGTGAGCGGGACGTTCGGCAACAACCTGACGACCACGACGACAGGCACGGGGACGACGAGCTTCGGGACCACGAGCGTGGGAGGTGCCCTGGATGTGACGAGCGCTGGGGCGGTGAGTCAGAGCGGAGCGCTGAGCGTGGCGACCACGAGCGCGATCAACGCGGGTAGCGCGGCGATCACGCTGACCAACAGCAGCAACAACTTTGTGGGTGCGGTGGGTCTGACGGGTGGGATCACGCAGATCACGGACACGAACGCGCTGACGCTGGGGGTTCTCAACACGGGTGCGCTGACGGTGGTGAGCACGGGTGCGCTGAACCTGGGAAGCGGCACGGTGGGAGGTGCGCTGAGCGCGACCAGCAATGGTGGCGCGATGACGCAAACGGGTGCACTGACGATCACGGGCACGAACACGAGCACATTCAACGCGGGTTCGGGGTCGATCACGTTGGGTAGCGCGAACGACTTTGGCGGGACGGTGACGATCACCAGCGCTGGGGCGGTGACGCTGAACGATACGAACGCGCTGACGGTGGTGTCGACGTCGACGACGGGTGCGGCGAACCTGACGGCTGGGGGCAACCTGGCGGTGAGCGGGACGTTCGGCAACAACCTGACGACCACGACGACGGGCACGGGGACGACGGAGTTCGGCACGACGAGTGCGACGAGCCTGGACGTGACCAGCGCTGGTGCGGTGACTGACACGGGTAATCTGAGCATCACAGGCACGACGACGCTGGCGGCGGGCACGAACGCGGTCACGCTGGACAACGCGAACAACTTTGGCGGGACGGTGACGATCACCAGCGCTGGGGCGGTGACGCTGAACGATACGAACGCGCTGACGGTGGTGTCGACGTCGACGACGGGTGCGGCGAACCTGACGGCGGGGGGCAACCTGGCGGTGAGCGGGACGTTCGGCAACAACCTGACGACCACGACGACGGGCACGGGGACGACGAGCTTCGGGACCACGAGCGTGGGAGGTGCCCTGGATGTGACGAGCGCTGGGGCGGTGAGTCAGAGCGGAGCGCTGAGCGTGGCGACCACGAGCGCGATCAACGCGGGTAGCGCGGCGATCACGCTGACCAACAGCAGCAACAACTTTGTGGGTGCGGTGGGTCTGACGGGTGGGATCACGCAGATCACGGACACGAACGCGCTGACGCTGGGGGTTCTCAACACGGGTGCGCTGACGGTGGTGAGCACGGGTGCGCTGAACCTGGGAAGCGGCACGGTGGGAGGTGCGCTGAGCGCGACCAGCAATGGTGGCGCGATGACGCAAACGGGTGCACTGACGATCACGGGCACGAACACGAGCACATTCAACGCGGGTTCGGGGTCGGTCACGCTGGGTAGCGCGAACGACTTCGGCGGGACGGTGACGATCACCAGCGCTGGGGCGGTGACGCTGAACGATACGAACGCGCTGACGGTGGTGTCGACGTCGACGACGGGTGCGGCGAACCTGACGGCTGGGGGCAACCTGGCGGTGAGCGGGACGTTCGGCAACAACCTGACGACCACGACGACGGGCACGGGGACGACGAGCTTCGGGGTCACGAGCGTGGGTGGCAACCTGGGAGTGACGAGCGCAGGTGCGGTGAGCGACACGGGCAGCGTGAGCGTCACAGGCACGACGACGCTGGCGGCGGGCACGAACGCGGTCACGCTGGACAACGCGAACGACTTCGGCGGGACGGTGACGCTCACCAGTGCTGGGGCGGTGACGCTGAACGATACGAACGCGTTGACGGTGGTGTCGACGTCGACGACGGGTGCGGCGAACCTGACGGCTGGGGGCAACCTGGCGGTGAGCGGGACGTTCGGCAACAACCTGACGACCACGACGACGGGTACGGGCACGACGAGCTTCGGGGTCACGAGCGTGGGTGGCAACCTGGGTGTGACGAGCGCAGGTGCGGTGAGCGACACGGGCAGCGTGAGCGTCACAGGCACGACGACGCTGACCGCGGGTGCGAACGCGATCACGCTGGACAACGCTGGCAACAGTTTCGGCGGTGCCGTGACCGCCAACGGCACCAGCGTCACAATCGACGGTGGCACCGGCAGTCTGGATGTGGGCAGTGGTGGCATCACCGCCAGCACTGGCAACGTGGACCTGCGTGCCGATACGCAGATCAGCGCGACTGGCAACATCAGTGCCGTGAATGGAACGGTCATCTTGTCGGCGTCCTCAGCAGGTGCCGGTATCGTGCTGAGCAATTTGCCGCCATCCAACCGGATCATTGCGGATACCCTGCAAATCGGTCGTACCGGTCAAACAGGTGTGATTTCCTTGGGGGGGAACTTCTCGACTGGCAGCAACCTGACCTTCGCGCAGGCGGTGAGGCTGACGACGGATGTCACGCTGAACACTAGTTCAGGCAACGGCAACATCAACTTCAATTCCACGGTGGATGGCACCGCGTCGGGGCAAGAGGGGCTGACACTCAATGCTGGGGCCGGTGACATCGCCGTTGCGGGAGACATTGGCAACGGAACCCAACTGGAGTACCTGCGAATTACCCAGGCCCACGACGCCACGTTCTCGTCGCAGATCACGCTGGCCGGGGAATTCAAGCAAACGGAAGGCACCGGTACCACGACCCTGGACGGTGCCTTGACGGTGGGCAGCATTGATCTCAAGGTCAATCGTTTGGTTTTGGACGGTGTTGCCTTGAATACCACCGGAAATGGTGACATCACCCTCCAGGTGGACGAGTTGCTGTCGATTGCTGGCAGCACCAGTTTCAATGCGGGCACGGGGACAGTCACTCTGGCGCCCTTCACCAAGACCCGCACGGTGCACATTTGCAACAGCAATGTGGCGGGCTCGTGTGGCGGCACTTATGACACCACCTACGACCTGGGCAGCTTGGCCATCACTGCGGGAACCATCGGTTTTGGCGCGGTCGATCATCATGCCGTCATCACGCTGGAAGGAATTACCTTCAACTATGGCCTGTGGGTGCGCAATGACGCCGACATCGTTGTGGCAGGCAACCTCACGGGCACAGCAGGCAGCTCACTGATACTCGATCCGGGTGGTGCCAGCGGCAATGGTTCGGGAATTACCCGCCTGCAACCAGGGGGCTCCATCACGACCCAGGGCGATCAGACCTTCAAGTCCAACGTTCTGTTGAATGGCGATTTCACGCTGACCGCTTTGAATGGCGGTGACATCAATTTCAACGGCACGTTGACCGAGGCGACGACTTCCAGCTTGACCATCGCTCAAGCCGAGAACGTGACGTTGGATGGCAGCGTCACCCTGACGGGCGATTTCGAGGTGACTCAGGCCAGCGGAACCTTGACCCTGAGCGACGGCCTGCAACTGAAAGCCGGTTCGATCCACTTGAATGCCAATGAAATCGACCGTGGGGCGGGCAGCTCGCAGATCACGCTGGATACGTCGGACGGCAATGGCGGAACCGGTGGTGACGTGGCGTTGATCACTGACAACCTGACCATCACCAACCTCGATATCCAGGCGGGCAATGGCACCATCACCTTGGCGCCGCAGAATGCCAGCACGGCTCTGAGCGTTTGCAGCAGCGTCCTTCCCAATTGCGGTTTAACGGGCGCGGTCTATAACCTGGGCAACACCTTCACCTTCTCGGCGGCCACGCTCCAGCTGGGGCAGACCAGCCACAGTGGCGATATCAGCCTCTATTCCATTTCGCTGGCCTACGACCTGGCGCTGAACACCAGCGGCAAGATCAACCTGATGGGCGACGTCACCACGGCCCATGCCCTGGACTTGACGGCTGGCCAAGGCATCGAGGTGGGCGGTGGCGCTGGCGTGACCCGCCTGTTCACGATCAACAACGGCGGCGTCGTCAGTTTCAACTCCGCGCTGAATGCCGCCGCGGCGAACACGGAGAGCCTGAGCATCGTGACCACGGGCGATGGCAATACGGTGTTCAGCCAGGCGGTAGGCGGGCTTGCCCGTCTGGCCAACTTCAACGTGAATGGCCAGATCAACAATGGCGGCCAGGCCCTCAGCATCAACGCAGGCAGCATCAACCTCTCCAGCACCACGACCTTGACCAGCACCAATGGCGGGGGCATGACCTTTGCTGGCGGGCTGAATGCCGCGAATGGCAGCCTGCTGGTGGGCAACGTCACCTTCAATGCCATTGAGCTGGAAGGCCACATCCACAGCACGGGCACCCAGACCTACAACGGTGCCGTGACCCTGGACGGCGCGACGACATTGACGGCACGCAATGCCGGCAACGTGCTGCAAGCCATCAACTTCAATGGCACGCTCGACGGCCTGGGGCAAGGGCTGGTGATCAACGGCAACTGGAACCTGCAGGCTGCGGCGACGGGCTTGAGCAGCCTGAGCGTGACCGGCACGAGCACGCTGGGTGCCGACGTGACGACGACAGGCGCGCAGACCTACACTGGTGCGGTGTCGCTGGCGACAGGCACGCGCACGCTGACGGCGGGCAGCGGCCAATTGATCGACATGCAGGGCGGGCTCTTAGGCGGCGGGCTGGGCTTGAACATCGCGACGGCCAACTGGAAGCTCGCCGGCAATGCCACCGGGCTGAGCAGCCTGAACGTGGCCGGCACGAGCACGCTGGCGGGTGATGTGACCACCACGGGGGCCCAGACGTATTTCGGCACGGTGACCTTGGCGGGCGCGGGGACGCGCGAGCTGCGGGCGGGCAGCGGGCAGCTGGTCGACATGCGGGCCGGGCTCACGGGTGCTGGACGGGGCCTGAACATTGCCACGGGCAACTGGAAGCTGACCGGCAACGCGACGGGCCTGGGCAGCTTGAACGTGGCCGGCACCAGCACGATGGCGGGCGACGTCATCACGACCGGCAATCAGAGCTATTCCGGTGCAGTCACCGTGCAGGGGACCCACACCCTCCAAGCCGGTGGCAGCTTGACCCTGCTGGACACGGTGACTGCGGATGCCGGCCTCACGCTGGCGGCTGCTGACCTGTATGCCGAGGACACGGTGTCGGCGGCGCAGGATATGACGCTGACGCTGCAGAACAACCTGACGCACGATGCCGATGGCGTGACGTTGCAGGCTGGAACGGGTGGATCCGGCGTGTTGACTTTGCGTGTCAACCAAGCGAACAACAGTGCTGGTGTCACCCTCGACCTGAACGGGCTGGACCTGTCTGGCACCAGCGTCGTGCTGGCGGGCAGTGGCCGAGACACGCTGCAAGGCTATACCTCGGGGTCAGGAACTTGGTCGGTGACCGGCAACGGCAGCGGCAGTCTGACGCATGCGGACATTGGCACCAGCTCGAATGTTGCCGGCTTCAGCGGCTTTTCCACGCTGGTCGGGAGCGATGACGCAGACACCTTCAATGTGACCGGGAACCACGCAGGCAGCATCCAAGGGCTGGCCGGCAACGACATCCTGCGTCTATTGGGTTCAGGCACGGTGGGAAGTTTCGATGGCGGCAGCGGCTCGGATACCTTTGATCTCTCTGGCGCCAGCCATCCCCGCACCGTAGTGTGGGGCCAGGATTTCAGCAACGTCGAAACCTTGGTGGGGAATGGGGATGTGCTGCAGGGCAGCTCCTCCGCAGGCACGACCTGGAGCCTAACCGGGGCCAGCAGCGGCACGATCACCGTGGGCACGGCGGCCAGTTTCTCCGGGTTCACGCAGATCAACAGCGGCACCGGAGGCGAGAACATTTTCACCTCCAACGGTCAGTACAGCGGCACCGTGCGTTTGGCGGGCACCAACCGTTGGAATTTCACGTCGGGTGCGCGTTTGACCCAGGGCAACGTCACGGGCAACGGCAGCTTGACGATTGCTCAGCGCGATGGGCAGACCAGCAAGAGCAATTTCAGCATCAGCAGCAGCGATCTCTATCTGCCGAACTTGGCGGGCTTCACGGGCAATCTCATCATCGGTGGCGCCCTCACCCCGCCCAACCTGCCCCTGGATGGGGGCAGCACGGTGGTGATCAATGCCGATCGGTTGACTGTGGCGGACGCCTTGCTCACGGGTGGCAATCTGGTGCTGCTGGGCTCGGACATCGAGCTCACCGGCGCGGCGATCACGAGCGGCGGCAGCACCAGTCTGATCGCGGGGGGCAGCACTTGCAATGGCTGCGCGGGGCTGGGCGGCACTGGCGATCTGATCGTGTCGGCGGCCACCACTATCAATGCCGATAGCGGCCAGGTCATCGCGGCGCGGGGCATTCAGAATGCCAGTGCCTTGACCCTCAAGTTCAATGGTGGCGACTTCGAGTTGGCCGTGGCGGCCGGACAGGAGCAAACCTCCCAGCCCAACAGTCTGTCCACCGCGCGCAGTATTCCGCTGAGCACCAAAACGCAGGCCTTCGTCAACGGCCTGAACCTGCAGCTGGTCAGCGTCTCGGTCAGCTTCGCGAACCCGGCCGCCGCCATGCTTGGCGTGCGGGCCATCGAGGTGATCGACCTTGCCTTGTTCGAGGAGGACCTGACGCTCTTCGGTCGCTTGGGCGAGGGCGTCGCCCTGGCCTTCGCCCAGTGCGAGGAGGTGGAGGGCTGCACGCCCAACGTCACGCTGGAAGAGCTCAGCACGACGCTGAGTCAGATCCAGCTGAACATCCAGCAACTGGAGGCGGAGTTGCTGCAGACCAAGGACCCCGAGCGGCGCAAGCAGGTCGAGGCCTTGCTGGGCGAATACCGCAGCCGTCAGAAGGAGTACACGACCTACCGCACGGATCTCGCCGATTTCACCGGCTTCGAGGCCCAGTTCGAGGATGAATTCGGCAAGACGGGCGCGGCGGAGATCGACATGCAAGCCATGGAGCGCGAGGTGAAGGTGGTCGAAACCATCTATACCCGCGTGCGTTTCCTGGAGAACTTGCGGTTCAATCAAGAGCGGCGCAAACTGTTCGCCGAACGCACCGGCCTGGATCTGAACGACCAGCGCCTGAGCGAGATCATCGACAGCACCTTGAAATCGGCCACCCGTGCCGAGGCCCGCATCGAACGCATGCTGCAAGGGAAGAACGAGGTCGAATGATGATGGCGCAGGATCATCGGACCTGGATCAAGCCATTGGCGGCGCTGCCACCGGGTTTGGTGATCTCCTTCTGTTGCGTGGTTTCGATGGCGTCGGCCCAAAGCAAACCGACGACCGCGGTCCAGGCAACGCGCAGCGTGCCGGCGCGTGGTGAAGCCGGGAGCGAGACTGTCAAAGCAGAAAAGCCGGCGGAAAAATCGACGGAAAAGGCCGCCGACGCGGCGGTCGACTTGACGGTGGAACTCAAGGAGCTTCAGGACGTGCAGACAGGCCTGGTGCTGACCCTGGCCGCCTGCGGAGACGAGCCGCACTGCGTCTCGGGTGTCAATGACCAGGAGATCGTGGGCATGCAGGAACGGCTGCGCAAGGCGACGAATCGGTTGGAGCAGGAAACACCGGAAAAACAGGAGACACTGCGCCAGGCGCTGCGGGCGCTCCAGGATGGCGCGGACAAACTGCAGGCCTCGGTGTCGAAGGTGGAGACGGAAATTGACCGGACCAAGCTGGAGGGCAACTGGTCCGATCAGTTCGTGTTTGATGATTTCAATGCCGCGCCCGCGGTGCCCTTTCCGAATGAGAAGGTGCCCCTGGTGCGGTTCGAGGATGCCGAGCAACCTCTGCCGCTGGAGTAGGCATCGTGCCGACGATATGCCCTCCGAACGACCCATGAATCACGAGAGAAGCAAGCGTTAAAGTGAAAAAAGAAAGATCGCAGTTCAGTCATTACAAGGCGAGTCAACATGTCCAGTAAAGCCAGCAAATTGTCCATTCTGTTCGCCGACATTTCGGGAAGCACCAAGTTGTATGACGCCCTGGGCGACGAACGTGCCCGCAAGGTGGTGGCCACCACCCTCACGCTCTTGAGTGACGTGGTCGCCCGTTACAAGGGCACGGTGATCAAGACCATCGGCGACGAAATCATGTGTACCTTCGACGATGCCGAGATCGCCACCAAGGCCGCGTGCGACATGCAGGAGAGTCTGGACGAAGCCAACGAGGGCGGCGCGACCGAGGTGCCGGTGAACATCCGGGTCGGGTATCACTACGGCCCCTGCATTCAGGAGGACGGCGACGTGCACGGCGACGCGGTCAACGTGGCCGCGCGCATGGCGGCGCAGGCCAAGGCCCGCCAGATCATCACCACGGCGGAGACCGCGAAACTGCTGCCCTCCATGCTGCAGAGCAGCACCCGCTTCGTGGACCACGCCTTCATCAAGGGCAAGGGTGAGATGGAGATCGTCGAGTTCATCTGGAAGGAAGACGACGTCACCACCATGTCCGTCGACCTGCCCAGCAAGGTCGCCGCCAATGTCGGCCAGGCCGTGCAACTGCGCCTGGAGTACCGCGATATCGCCCTGGTGCTCAACAGCACCCGTGAAATGGCCGTGCTCGGGCGCAGTCCCACCTGCGATATCGCGGTGGCGGAGACCCAGGCTTCGCGCCAGCACATCAAGATCGAGTTGCGGCGCGACAAGTTTTTCCTGATCGACCAGAGTACCAACGGCACCTGGGTGCAGAGCGGAGGTGTTCAGGCGGTGGTGCGCAGGGAAGAAATACAGTTGACAGGCGAAGGTTTGATCAGTCTGGGGCGTGCGATGGACGACAACCCCCAGGAATTGATTCGCTACAGCCTGCAAGGTTGATCAGGAGGAACCCCACCATGTCGTTGTTGAAAAAAGAAGCTCCCCCCAACGGAGCCGGCCAGAAGTCCGGTGTGGCCGGACCGGAGATCGCCATCTCCTGCGGCATGAGCCACAAGGGGCATGTGCGCCAGGTGAACGAGGACTCCTACCTCGACCTGCCGCAGAAGGGCCTGTGGGTCGTGGCCGATGGCATGGGTGGGCACGAAGCCGGCGACGTCGCAAGCCAATTGATCGTGGACAGCCTGCGTCAGGCGCCCTTGAACGGCAGCCTGTCCGATCGCCTGAACGAGATCGAGGACATCCTGGACCGGGTGAACCGCAGCCTGCTTGAACGCAGTCAAGCGCAGGCGAAAAGTCAGGACGCGCCGTCGTCCGCGACCGGTCGGCCTCCGGTCATCGGCAGCACCATCGCCTTGCTGGCGGCGGAGGACCGGCATGTCGGCGTGGTCATGTGGGCGGGCGACAGCCGGGTCTACCGCCTGCGCCGGGGCTGCGCCCTGGAACAGGTGTCCAGCGATCATTCGCAGATCGCCACCTACCTGAAGCAGGGCCTGATCACACCGGAGGAGGCCAAAACCCATCCGGAGCGCCACATCATCACCCGCGCGGTGGGCAGCCAGGACGAACTTTTTCTGGAGGCCGATCTCTGCGAGCTCGCCCCCGGTGAACGGTTTCTGCTTTGCAGTGACGGGCTGACCCGTCATCTGAGCGACGCCGAAATCGGTCGCTTGCTCGGCGAGGGTACCCCGCAGGAAGCCTGCCAGAAGCTGATCGACCTGACCTTGAGCCGCGGGGCCAAGGACAACGTCACCACTCTGGTGGTGGAGATCGCCTGAGGGCGGCCAGGCAAGCACGAGGCAGCGCACCATGGTTGATCCCCACCGATTGCTCGACGATCTTGCCCGCACGGAACTGGCGTTGCCGGAACTGTTGGGTGTCATGCCCGGCCTGGTGCAGCGGCGGGCCTTCACCCTGCAGCAGATGCACGAGGCGCTGGACGAATACCTGAGCGCCGGGCGCTTGAGCGCGGACACGGTCGAGCGCATTCGCCAGTACCTGCCAGAGACCCAGCCAGGCGACGAGCCGGAGGACGGCCCCGTTGACGAGGACGACGACGATGAGGCCGATGGCGCCGCCACCGTGGTCGCCTACCCGCAGGCTTCAGGCATCGGCGCGTCCGTGCCCGCGCCGCCCAGCCATCCTCCCGAGGACGAGGATGACGGGGCTGCGACGGTCGTGGCGTATCCGCGTCCGACGAGCCCGGGCGGGCCACCATCCGATGAGCCGCCGGAGGACGAGGAAGACGGAGGTGGCGCGACCATCATCGCCTACCCGGGAGGCACGGGCCCACGGGGGCCGGGTGTGGACCCGGTTGGCGGCGAGGACGACGAAGCCCCCACCCTCGTCAGCAACACCCTGGCGCCCTCGACGACCGACAACTTCACGCACGCGCCGACCAGTCCCACGGGCTATCGTGAGCAGACCCAGCAGAGCACGGGCAGCACCAGCAATCAGACGTCCCGGGCGTCCCAGCTCTCCTGGGACCTGCACGGTGCCACCAGCCCGCAGCTGCAGAAACTCGGCCCCGGCTCCATCATCAAGGAGCGCTTCATCCTCGACAAGGTGCTGGGCGCGGGTGGCATGGGCAAGGTGTTCCAGGCGCGCGACCTCTTGAAGGTCGAGGCCAAGGACAGCAATCCCTACGTGGCCATGAAGGTGCTGACGGAAGACTTCAAGGCGCACCCGCAGGCCTTCATCGCCCTGCAGCGCGAGGCCAGCCGCCAGCAGAAGCTGGCCCACCCCAACATCGCCACGGTCTACGACTTCGACCGCATCGGCATGACCGGCACCCAGGTGTTCATCACCATGGAATTGTTGGTCGGCAAGCCACTGGACACCTACATCCGCAAGGTGGTGCGGCCCAAGGGCGGTCTGCCCTTCGAGGAGGCATTCCCCATCATCCAGCAACTGGGCTCGGCGCTGATCTACGCGCACAAGCAAGGCCTGGTGCACTCCGACTTCAAGCCGGGCAACGCCTTCCTCTGCGACGACGGCGTGGTCAAGACCCTGGACTTTGGCATCGCCCGCGCCGCCAGCGGCGGCGAGAAGGGGGGCGAGAAAAAGGACAACGACAAGGACGGTGAATTCGACGCCGGCTCGCTCGGCGCCCTCACGCCGGCCTACGCCTCGCTGGAAATGCTGCAGGGCAAGGACCCTTCCACGCAGGACGACCTGTACGCCCTGGCCTGCGTGGCCTATGAGTTGCTGACGGGTTACCACCCCTTCAACAAGAAATCGGCCCTGCAGGCGCAGGAAGCCAAGCTGATCCCGGCGCCTATCAAGAACCTCAAGAAGCGCCAGATGAAGGGCCTGTGGCACGGCCTGGCCTTCGAGAAGGAAAAGCGCACGCCCACGGTGGAGCAGTTCCTGGTCGAACTGGAAGGCAAGGCCAATTGGCACAAGAACCCCTGGGTTCTGGGCAGCGCCTTCTCCATCGTGCTGGCGATCGCAGCCTACAACCCCGTCGTCAATTATCTGGAGGACTTGCGCGTCCAGAGCCTCATCACCGACGTGAAAACCGGCCAGGCCGATCTGCTGGAGCAGGCCATCGGGCGCCTGCCGCAGTTTGGCGTGACGGCACGCGCACGCATTGCCGAAGGCGGGCGTGAGGTGTTTCAAGCCTATTTTCGCCAGCGCATCAACGCTGCGATCAATCTGGAAGAGCGCAAGTACGACTTCGCCAGCGCCGAGCGGGAACTGCAGCGCATGGCCCTGCTGTTTCCGGACTCGGCTGCGCTGACCGACCAGACCGCCTACGTCGAGTTGCAGCGCAACCGCTACCTGCACCTGCTGGGCCAAAAACTGAATGCGGCCCTCAAGAGCGAGTGGCTCTTGCCGGACCCCAAGAATCCGGGGCGCGCGATCACCGAGATCATGGCCACGGTCGAGTCGGTGGCGCCCAAGCACGAACTGCTGCGTGACCCACGCATCCCGGATGCCTACGCCACCAACGCCCAGGAGGCCATCAACATCGGGGACCTGGACAAGGCGCGTACCTACCTGGACGCCAGCCTGGCGCGCCTGCCGGACGACATCGACCTGATCAACACGCAAGACCGCTGGCAGCGCGCCAAGGATGAGCAGCAACGCAACCAGCAGGTCGCGGCCGTGCAGCGGACCGGCGCCCCGCAGGCGGATCGTCACGTGCTGCTCGCGCTCGGTCTGCACACGCAACTGGCTCAGCAGGGCTTCGGTCTCGACGATGCCTTGCGCGAGCTGGAGCAACGGCTGGCAGCGCCGCCCAAAGAGGGCAAGGACGGCAAGGGAGAAGCGGACTGGCAATCCGAAGTCCTGCAATTGAGCCTCTACCTGGCGCGCCAGCAGCAGGACCTGGGTGCCGCGCTGAACCCGCGCTGGGAGGCCGCGAAGGGCAAGCTCGCTGAAATCTACCTCGCGCGCATCCAGACTCTGGAGGCCGCGCGCCGTTACAGCCTGGCCCAGGCCATCGTCGATGACATCCGTCCCCTGCGCCTGGATCCCGTCCGCGTGGGGCAGGCGCGTGAACGCATCGACGCAGCCTACAAGAAATTCCTGGGTGAGCGCGAACAACTGGCCCAGCAGGCCCGCGTCACTGGTCTGCAGAACAGCCTGCTGCTGGAAACCCGGGCCCGCGAAATGGACGCGGCCGAGTCCACGCTGGCGGAGCTGAAGCAGTACCTCAGCGAGCGCGACCCCTTCTTCACCGTGACCGCGGCCGAGGCCATGACCGAGGCCTACCTGGAGCTGGCGCGCAATCAGGGCAACGCGGGCGAATACCAGAAAGCGGTGAAGTTGGCCGAGCGTGGCCTGGTGGTGTCGCCCAACGAAATCCGGCTGCAGCAGGTGCGCGAGCGCAACGTGGCCGAATACAACATCATCGCGCTCAACCGTCTTTTCAGCGACGCCCAGCATTTCGACACGCCGGGGGCGCAGCGCATGCTCGACGAGGTGCGCAACTTCGTCCCAGATCGGTATCCCGATCTGGAGCGTCAGTACACCGGCATGCTGATCGATCGCGTCGCATCCCTGGCCCAGGGAGGGCAGTCCACCAGCCGCTCGCAGGCAGAGAGCTTGGCCACGCGTGCCGCCATCCTGTTTCCGGACAACACACGGCTCACGCAGCTGCGCTCGCAGCTTGCGCCACCGCCCTGGATTGATGGCCGCACCGCCCGTGCCGCCCTCAGCACCGGGCGACTCAACGAAGCCCAGGGCATGCTGGAAACCGCGCGCAAGCGCCTGCCCGATCACCCGGAGGTGGCCGATTTCGCCAAGGACCTCAAGACCCGCAAGGACGAAGCGGCGACCACCTACGCACAGTTCCAGGCCAGCATGGACGCGGGCGAATACGACAAGGCACGCGAGCAATTGGGCGCGGCACGCCAGCTCTGGTCCGACAACCCGACCTACCGGGGCGCCATCTCCACCTTGAGCCAGAAGATGGCGGCGCAACGCTGGCAAGGGCGCATCCTGCAGCGCGACGCCGACATCCGCAGCCTGACGAGCAGCAAGGGCGTCACCGGCGCGGACGTGGCGGGGCAGGCCTGGACGCCGATCCAGAGCACCACGCCCTGTACTGACAGCCTGGCCGGCCTGGGGCGACGGGCGCGCGCCATCTGTTTCGACATGCTGCACGACCGGGTGCGCGGCCCCCTGATGGTGGTGGTGCCGCCCATGGGCGAGCGTGGCGCCGCGGCCTCCGGTGGGAAGTACTTCGCCGTCAGCAAGTACGAGGTGTCCAACGAGGATTACAACAAGTTCTGCTTCTTCAGTGGCCAGTGCCCGGTGGACGATCGCAAGGCCAAGACCCTGCCCAAGGTCGGCCTGAGCGAGAAGGAGGTGCTTGCCTACACCGCCTGGTTGTCCGAGCGCACGGGCAAGACCTACCGCCTGCCCACGCGCGCGGAATGGCTGCATGCCGCCGGCGCCGCCGGACAGCAGCCCCCCAAGGATTACAACTGCACCGTGCGCCTGGGCGGGCAGGTCCTCAAGGGCGACCAGCTGACGTCGGTGTCCAGCGGCCACCAGAACGGCTGGGGCTTGCAGAACTTCATCGGCAACGCCCAGGAGCTCGTGCTCACCGGCGACCGCCTGCAGGCGGTTGGTGCTTCCTATCAGGACCCCCATGCCGAATGCAGCTTGAACTTCGTGCGCGACCATA
Source organism: Hylemonella gracilis (assembly GCF_004328645.1). Lineage (GTDB taxonomy): Bacteria > Pseudomonadota > Gammaproteobacteria > Burkholderiales > Burkholderiaceae_C > Hylemonella > Hylemonella gracilis_B. Next base: position 3,183,814 of record NZ_CP031395.1, on the reverse strand, counting down.
CGGGCCGGGCGGACGAGGTCACGGGTTTCCGCCTGTTGCTGGAGGATGTGCAGAAACCGCTGCTGCAGGCCGAGGCACCCACTTCTTCCGCTGCGGCGCCCGCGCCGGTCGTGCCCGCGCGCTGACCGGTATGAACAACGGAGATTCGACCATGCACACCAATCTGAAAACCTTGTCACGCCAGTACGCCAGCGGCATGATCAGCCGGGCCGACTACCGGCGGGCCCGTGCCGAACTGATCGACGACCTGCACAACCACGACCAGACGCAACCCCAGACCACCGAGCCCGCCGACACCGAGGAACCCCGGCGTCAGGAAGGCTGAGCGCAGGCTTGGGATTTACGCCCCCTTCATGTTTCGGTGGTAAGTTCGGCGGCTCGCTCTCCGAATCCTGCTGACTGGCGCGCCACGCCAGTCTGACGCCGCCCCATGCAACTCGCCGAACTGTCCATCCGCCGACCGGTCTTCGCGACCGTGCTCTCGCTGCTCATCGTGCTCATCGGCGCGGTCAGCTTCTCGCGTCTGTCGGTGCGCGAGTACCCCAAGATCGACGAACCCGTGGTCACCGTGTCGACCTCCTATGCGGGCGCCTCGGCCGAGGTGATCGAGTCGCAGGTGACCAAGCCCCTGGAGGATTCCATCGCCGGCATCGACGGCGTGGACGTGCTTACCTCCATCAGCCGACCGGAACGCAGCCAGATCACCGTGCGTTTCAAGCTGGAGAAGGACGCGGATGCCGCCGCCGCCGAGGTGCGTGACCGCGCCTCCCGCGTGCGTCGTCGACTGCCCGCCGAGATCGACGAACCGGTGATCGCCAAGGTCGAGGCCGACGCCTCGCCCGTCATCTGGCTGGCCTTCACCAGCGAGAGCCGCAGCCGACTGGAGATCAACGACCTCGTCAACCGAATCGTCAAGCCGCGGCTGCAGACCGTCACCGGCGTGGCCGACGTGAGCATCTATGGCGAGCGTCGTTACGCCATGCGTGTCTGGCTGGACCCGGACCGCATGGCCGGTTACGGCCTGACCACGCAGGAGGTGGAGGACGCCATCCGCCGCAGCAACCTGGAGCTGCCGGCTGGCCGCATCGAATCACAGCAACGTGAATTCAGCGTCACCTCGTTGACCGACCTCGCGCGTGCCGAGCAGTTCGCGGCCGTCGTGATCAAGAGCGTCAACGGCTTTCCGGTCAAGCTGGGAGACGTGGCCCAGGTGGTCGAGGGCCCGGCCGACGAGCGCAGCACCGTGCGCCTGAACGGACTGGACGCCATCTCCGCGGGCGTGATTCGCCAGGCCACGGCCAACCCGCTGGACCTGTCACGCGAGGTACGGGCCGCCATCCCCCGCCTGCAGGCCGACCTGCCATCCGACATCAGCATTGACATCGCCAATGACAACTCGGTCTTCATCGACCGCTCGGTCCGCAATGTCTACCAGACCATCCTTGAAGCGGTGGCCCTGGTGGCCTTGGTGGTCTTCGTGTTCCTGCGCACCCTGCGCGCGTCCATCATCCCCATCATCACGATTCCCGTCAGCCTGGTCGGGGCGTTCGCGCTGATGGCCCTGGCTGGTTTCTCCATCAACACACTCACCTTGCTGGCCCTGGTGCTGGCCATCGGCCTGGTGGTGGACGACGCCATCGTGATGCTGGAGAACATCTACCGGCACATCGAGGACGGGATGGATCCCTTCGCCGCCGCCATCAAGGGCGCGCGCGAGATTGGATTCGCCATCATCGCGATGACCCTGACCCTGGTGGCGGTGTACGCCCCGCTGGCCTTCACGCCGGGCCGCACCGGACGCCTGTTCGTGGAGTTCGCGCTGGCGCTGGCGGGGGCCGTGCTGGTATCGGGCTTCGTGGCGCTCACCCTCTCGCCCATGATGTGCTCGCTGCTGCTCAGGCACAACCCCAAGCCCAACCGATTCGACCGTGGCATGGAGCGCTGGCTGACGGCGCTGTCCGACGGCTATGGCCGGCTGCTGCGCTGGGTGATCACGGCCCGAGCGGCGACTCCGGCGCCGTCCATGTCGGTGGGGCCGCTGGGCGGCCTGGGACTTCCGCCCCGCCGGCGCGCCGGCCTGCTGCCGCCGTGGCTGCTGCAGGCACGCTGGTTGGTCATCGGTGCCATGCTGTTGTGTGCGCTGACCATCTGGCGCGTCTACCCCGCGATGAAGCAGGAACTCGCACCGATGGAAGACCGCGGCACCATCATCGCCAACATCAACGCACCCGATGGTTCCACGCTGGAGTTCACCAACCGCTATGCGCGCCTGATGGAGGAGATGGGCCAGAAGTACCCCGAGTTTGACCGCATCTTCGCCAACATTGGCAACCCCACCGTCTCGCAAGGCAGCGTCATCTACCGCACGGTGGACTGGGAGCAAAGGCAGCGCAGTACCCTGGAACTGGCGCGGCTACTGGGGCCGCGGTTCAACACTCTGGCTGGTGTCAACGCCTTTCCGATCACGCCGCCCTCGCTGGGGCAAGGTTTCCGTGACCGGCCTCTGAACTACGTGATCCAGACCTCGGACAGCTACGAGAACCTCAGCGCGGTCGTGCAGCAGTTCTTGGACGCGATGGCGCGCAACCCAGGCATCATCTCGCCCGACGCCGATCTGCGCCTGAACAAGCCCGAGTTGCGCATCGAGGTCGACCGTGAGAAGGCCGCCGATCTCGGCGTTGGCGTGGACACGGTCGCACGCACCATGGAGACCATGCTTGGCGGGCGCAGCGTCACACGCTACAAGCGCGACGCTGAACAGTACGACGTGATCGTGCAGACTCGCCCCACGGGCCGCACTACGCCGGAAGACATCGACAAGATGTACGTGCGCGGCAAGAACGGCGCCATGGTGCCTCTATCCGCGCTGGTGGTCTCGCGCGAAAGCGTCAGCCCGCGCGAACTCAACCACTTTGGCCAGCGCCGCAGCGCGTCCATCACCGCCAACCTGGCGCCCGACTATTCCCTGGGCGAGGCCCTGGCCTTCATGGATGCCACCGCGGCCAAGGTCCTCAAGACCGGCTACAGCTCTGAACTCAACGGCACCTCGCGCGAGTTCCGCAACTCTCAAGGCGCGCTGGGCCTGGTCTTCGCGCTGGCGCTGCTCTTCATTTTCCTGGTGCTGGCCGCTCAATTCGAGAGCTTCATCGATCCCTTCATCATCATGCTGTCCGTGCCCCTGTCCATGGTCGGTGCCTTGCTGGCGTTGCAGTGGACGGGTGGATCACTCAATGTCTATTCACAGATTGGCCTCATCACGCTGGTGGGACTCATCACCAAGCACGGTATCCTGATCGTGGAGTTCACCAACCAGTTGCGCGAGCACGGCCTGGAGATGGTGGATGCGCTGGTGCAGGCCTCCAGTCAGCGCCTGCGGCCCATCCTCATGACCACCGGCGCCATGGTCCTGGGTGCCTTGCCGCTGGCCCTGGCCCATGGCGCGGGCGCTGAAAGCCGTCAGCAGATCGGCTGGGTCATCGTCGGTGGCATGTCCCTGGGCACTCTGCTCACCGTCTTCGTCGTGCCCACCATGTACGCCTTGCTGGCCCGTGCCGCCGTGCCCGGCGCGAAGACGATGGTGGTGGACGAGGCCCAGCAGCCGGCCATCGGACCGGTCTGATGGCGAAGCGACGACGGCCGCCAGCGGCCGCGCGTCGCAGGCATGTGTCGCAGGTCGGCGCGTTCGGGCCCTCCGGAGCGGGACGGATGCCCGGGAGCCCTTCAAGTTCGCCAGGGCGTGTCGGCCTGGAACATCTGATTGAACTTCTGCAGAATTTCCCGCCCGCGCGGGTGCTGACGCAGGGGCGCGCAAGTCGGTGAATGCAGCAGGCCTGGCAGGCCGCTGTAACGGTCCCGGTAGGCGTGGGTGATCTCCTCGGCGGCATGGTCCAGTTCGCCGAGTTCGATCAGGGTGGGAACCCGCGCCATGCGCTGGTGCAGGGTGGAGGGATGCCGGCCAGCAGGCGTTGCGTCCAGCGCGCGCCGGGCCTCGGCGCGTCTGCCGCAACGTGCCAGCACGTAGGGCAGGTTGACCCGCGCGTAGCGGGGCAGCTCCGCCATGTCGTGCAGTTCACGAGCCAACGGGATCAAGGCGCTGCGTGGCGCGAACTTGGCCTGCAGGGCGCACCAGGCGCTGGCGACCAGCGCGCTGCCTGGGTGAGCGGCGCGGGCTGCGTCCATTGCCGCGAGTGCCGCGTCGCGTTCACCGGCCTGCGCCAGCAGACGGGCCCACTTGACCCGTTCGATGGCCGCGTGCGGTCGCTGCGCGAGGATGCGGTGCTGGCACGGGTGCGCGTGCGCCGTCCGCCCAGTGGCCAGCAGGTGCCAGATGTAGGGTTGCAGCGCATGGGAGGAGTAGGGCAGATCCTGCAGCGCCATCTGGTGCAAGCGGCTGGCCTCGGTGAAGCGCCAATCCAGGTCGTAGAGGCCAGCCTGGGTGGCGGCCAGCAGCGGGGAGTCCGGCGCCAGGGCCTGGGCGAGGCCGATCTGTACCCAGGCTTCCTCCAGGCTGGCCTGGGCCAGCGCGTTGAGGTCGAGTCGGTGGGCCAGCAAGATGGCATGGGCCCGAAGCACGCGGGCGGGGATGTAGTCCGGCTGCCGTTCCGTCAGCTTGCGCAACAAGTCGATGGCGCGCGCCAGGGGGGTGGCGGTCTGTCGCTGCACCAGGCTGCAGGCGTGCATGAATTGCTCGACCAGGTCCGCCGGGGCCTGCGCCGCTTGCAGCAAGGCCCCATGGACTTGTGGGCCGGGTGCCGCGGTCGGCAGCAACCGGTAGCCATAGCCGTAAACGGCTTCGATGTGGGCCTGCGGCACGCGCCGCCGCAACTGGCTGATGCACCGCACCAGGCTTTCGTCCGACACCATCTTCTGGCGTGGCCAGGCCTGCCGAATGATGTCTTCCTTGCTCACCGGTTCCGCCGGGTGGCGCAGCAGCAGGGCGAGGATGGACCGCTCCTTCGGGGGCAGGCGTGCGAGCGCGCTGCACATCCACGCGGGCGGACCATTCGAAGGCGGGGGATGAACTGGGGCACGGGCGTGGCTGCTGGTGGGGATGGTGGCGTGGGCAGGTGGCGGCGAACTCCGGGGGCACCGCAGCCGGCTCTGCCGCACCGACGAAGCCTCATGCTAAAGGGTGAGCGCGGCTTTGGCGAGGAGGGCAAAATTTCGCGAAGGCCCTGCGCGGCCGATCCCGACCGCGCCCCGGCGCCTCGGTCAGAATTTGATGTTGGGCCGGAACACGAACGTCAGTTCGTCGGCGTCCGAGTCGGCCAACCGGCCGGAATACTTGCGGCTGTTCTCGTAGATCAAGCCCACGTCCAGGGCCAGCGCGACGCGGTAGCGCGGCAGGGGAAAGTTGCGACCGAAGATGATTTGCTGGCGCATCACCTGGCCATCGTCGCGGGCGAACTCCGTCAGGAATTCGACGTTGGCGTTGTTGAGGAAGGTCAGCAGCTTTGAGGTGTAGCTCAGGTTGGTGCGGCGCAGTCCGATGTAGAAGAGGTCGCGGATGTCGGGGTTGCCGTGCTCCTTGAGCCCGACGCGAAAGCTCCAACTCAGTTCTTCCTCGCGGAAGGTACGTTCGCCCTTGAGCTTCCATTCCAGTTCGCACCAGTCGTCGTCGATCAGCACATTGTTGTGAATGTGCTGGGTGCCGCAGGACAGCAGGTAGCCCATGTAGCCGCGGTTGCTCTGCTTCTCGTCCTCGCCCTCGCGACGGAACTTCATGGAGCTGCCCAGGAAGGCGGAAATCGCCCAGGGTTCCTGGAAACCCGCCGTGACGGCATCGATCAGGTTGAAGTTGTTGCCGCCCGCGGAGCCCACGTCGTAGCTGTCGTAGCCGTCCGGATGCTTGCGCTTGTACCAGGTGCCAAGCACGGGCATCGGGTTGACGCTGGCTTCCAGCAGGAACAGGCGGGGCTGGAAGGCGTCATTGAAGAGACGGCGGTAGACCTCGGTTTCTTCCAGGTGTCCGCCGTTGGGTTCGTCGGCGTCGGTCAGCGCGATGTCCGCGCCCACGTTGCTGTAGTAGGCGTCCAACTCGTAGTGGAAGGCAACACGCGGCGGTTGCACCGGCGCAGGCAATTCAGGCGCTGCCGCCGTCCCGCTGTCGATGCTGGCCGGGTTTGCGGCAGGTCGAGGTTCCGCAGGCTCCTGAGCGCCGGCGTGCAGACCGGCCAGGGTCGGCAGCAGCAGCGCGAGCAGCAGGCGCGCGAAGCGGGCGGATGAGCGAGGAGAAGCGGACGAAGAATGCACCGGGAACCAAGCCGAAAACGTATGCACCACGAGAAATGGAACCACCCGCGCGTCGGCAGCCCGCGCCAACGGCCAACGGCTGCCGGGCAGCCAGGCGCGCGGCGGCGAAGCATAGCAAACACGACGGCGTATGCCGCGCGCGGGGATGCATTGGGGTAGGGGGCATCGGGGCGGTTATAGTGCCCCGTCGTTTTTTCTCGTCGCCCGGTCCCGTGCTTGCCCTGTTCCTGTCGGCCCTGATGCTGGGCTTTGTCTTCAATGCCGCGCCCGGCGCGATCTTCGCCGAAACCATACGTCGGGGCCTGCAAGGTGGCTACCGTGGGGCCTTGCTGGTCCAGGTCGGTTCCCTGAGCGGAGACGCGCTCTGGGCTGTCCTGGGCCTCGTGGGCGTGGGCCTGTTGGCGCGCACCGAGGCCTTGCGCCTGCCGGTCGCGCTGGCCGGCATCGCCTACCTGCTGTGGCTGGCGTTCGATGCCTGGCGGGCTTCCCGTGTGCATCCGCCGGCGGCCCTGGACAGGACCGAGGGCAGCGCGGCGGCGGGTGTGACCTGCACCATGGCCGATGCGGGCGGCGCCACGGCCATGACCGTGCCAGACGACGGACGTGCCGCCCTGCGCGCTGGGGCGCTGCTTTCCATCACGAACCCGCACAACGTGGCCTACTGGGCTGCCTTGGGCAGCGCCATGGGCGCGGCCGGTGTCAGCGATCCCCAATGGACCGACTACGCCATCTTCTTCACCGGCTTCATGGTGTCTTCGGTTGTCTGGTGCTTCGTCTGCGCGGCCCTCGTCGCGCGGTTCTTCGCGGGCGCCAATGCGCGGTGGGCCCGCTGGACCCACCGCGCTTGCGCGCTGGCCTTCCTGGTGCTCGCGCTGTCCTCGGCGCGCAGCCTGGCCGGGCTCTGACTTGCTGAACCGCGTGCCCTGATACAGGGCCCGACAAACCGCGCCTCCACGGTCTCGCCCGTGGCCCCGGGTCCGCGAAGTTCTGTCACCGATTCGTCATGAATCGGACATGGTGCCGTCACGCCTGACCACCACACTGGTGTCACACAGGATGAACACAACGCAGACACCATGAAAGAACACACGCGTCCGAGCTTCCCGCTGTCACTCTTGCCCTTGGCTTCGAAGATTCCGCGGATTCCGACGCGGATCTCATCGGCCTTCGCCCAGGCCCTGCCTTCCATGCTGGCCCGTGGTCAGCGCCCCGTCAGCCAGCCCGCGCAGCGGCTGGCCGAGCGGCAGGAGGGAGGGGTCGAGGTGAGCTGGGCGCGGCATCTGGACGAAGTCCGTGCGGCCCAGCGTCTGCGCTACGCGGTGTTCGCCGGTGAGATGGGGGCGCGACTGAACACCCCGGTGCCCGGCCACGACGTCGACCTCTACGACGATTATTGCGAACACCTGCTGGCGCGCGATGTGGCCACCCGCGAGGTGATCGGTACCTACCGCATGCTGACACCCGCGCAGGCCCGGCGGCTCGGAGGTTTCTACAGCGACAGCGAGTTTGACCTGACCCGCCTGCGTCCCTTGCGCGACCGCATGGTCGAGGTGGGGCGCAGCTGCGTGCATCCTGACCATCGCGAAGGCGGTGCGATCCTGGGCTTGTGGGGTGAGCTGATCCGGTTCATGGACCGCAACCAGATCGACGCGATGATCGGCTGCGCCAGCATCCCCATGCGGGATGCGGTCAACGGCATCCATGGCAGCGCGGCAGCCAGCGTCTGGCGGCAACTGCGCGCAATGCACCTGGCGCCCATCGAACACCAGGTCTGGCCGCGCCTGCCCCTGCCGGTGGAGCAACTCGACGACACGCTGACCGTGGAGCCCCCCGCTCTCATCAAGGGCTATCTGCGTCTAGGCACCAAGGTGCTGGGCGCGCCGGCCTGGGATCCGGATTTCAACTGCGCCGATCTGCCGGTCATGTTGCGCCTGGTCGACATGCCCGCACGGTATCGCAAGCGCTTTCTGGGGCGGTGATGAAAAACACGCTCATTGAAAACATGCGAGTGGCCATGGAAGACCATGAGGACACGGACGGGAAACGGCCGCGCTACCGCGCCGTCTTCATCTCTGACTTGCACCTGGGAACGCCTGGTTGCCAGGCTGGCCCGTTGCTGGATTTCCTGCGGGAAAGCAGCAGCGAGTGCCTCTACCTCGTCGGCGACATCATTGACGGCTGGCAACTGCGCCGTCGCTGGTTCTGGCCGCAGCAGCACAACGACGTGGTGCAGAAGTTGCTGCGCCGCGCGCGCAAGGGCAGTCGGGTGATTTTCGTGCCCGGCAACCACGACGAATTCGCCCGCCAGTTCCTGGACCACCAATTCGGCGGCATCGAGGTGGTGGAGGAGGCCGTGCACGTGACCGCGACCGGCCAGCGCCTGTGGGTGACGCACGGCGACTACTTCGACGGCGTGATCCAATACGCCAAGTGGCTGGCCTACGTGGGTGACACGCTCTACGAATGGGCGCTCAAGCTCAACCGCTACCTGAACCACTGGCGCGCCAAGCTCGGGTTGCCCTACTGGTCGCTGTCGGCCTATCTGAAGCTCAAGGTCAAGAAAGCCGTGAATTTCATCAGCGATTTCGAAGTCGCCGTCGCGCGCGAAGCCAAGAAGCGTGGCCACCACGGCGTGGTCTGTGGCCACATTCACCATGCCGAGATGCGCGAGATCGATGGCGTGCTGTACTGCAACGATGGCGACTGGGTCGAGAGCCTGACCGCCCTGGTGGAGCACCACGATGGCCGACTGGAGATCGTGCATTGGGGCCAGGTGCTCGCCGGCGTGATTGCGAACGCACGTGACGGCCGCGAGCGCGGTGCGGACACGGATGAGAAGAACGCTGAAGAAGTCTCGCCCGTCCTGGTGTCCCAGCCATGAACACCAACCTGCCCACCGTGATCAGTGACATCGCGGGCGCCGCGGCCTCGGGCAAGGCAGCAGCCCTGCCGCTGCTCGACCGCGACCACAGCGTGCTGGCCTTCAACTGGCGTGTGTTCGATTGGGCCTGCCGCGCCGACGTGCCCTTGCTCGAGCGCCTGCGCTACCTCTGCATTGTCTCGTCCAACCTCGACGAGTTCTTCGAGGTGCGCTCGGAGCCTCACCTGATGGCCTACCAGCGCAAGGACACGCAGGGCCTGTACACCGCAGCCTCGTTCACGCGCCTGTCCGCCGCCATCCACGAGTTGGTGGCGCGGCAGTATGCGCTCTACAACGACGAACTCACGCCTGCCTTCCGCAAGGAGGGCATCGAGATCGTCTCCCATGGTGACCGCAACGCGGCGCAGCGGCGCTGGGTTCGGCAGTATTTCGAGCAGGAAGTGCAGCCCCTGCTGATCCCCGTGGGGCTGGACCCCTCGCACCCCTTCCCGCAGGTGGCCAACAAGTCGCTCAACTTCATCGTGCGCCTGGGCGGCAAGGATGCCTTCGGGCGCGAGAACGACATCGCCATCGTCAAGGTGCCGCGGGCCTTGCCGCGCCTGATCCCGATGCCGGACAAGCTCTGCGGACATGGCAGCCGGCGGCGGCGACTGTTCGTCTCGCTGTCCAGCGTCATCCGCGCGCACCTGGAGGAGTTGTTCCCTGGTCGCGAGATGCTGCACTTCTCGCAGTTCCGCGTCACGCGGCACTCCGACCTCGCGGTGGACGAGGAAGACGTGAAGAACCTGCGCACCGCGCTGCGTCAGGGGCTGGAGCACCGCCACTACGGCCAGGCCGTGCGGCTGGAAGTCTCGGCCGGCTGCCCGCAGGACTTGGCGGACTTTCTGTTGTCGCAGTTCGACCTGCCCGAGGGCGCGCTCTACCGCGTGCATGGCCCCGTGAACCTGGGGCGCATGGGCCAGCTCGTGGATCTGTTGAGTGATCCGCAGCTGGAAAAACGACTGCGCTTTCCGTCCTACCGGGCCAGCTATCCATCGCAACTGGCGGGCACGGCCCAGGGCGGTGCTTCGGCCTCCGGCGCGGCTGGCGTCCAGTCCATCTTCGAACGGCTGGAGCGCGGCGACGTGCTGATCCACCAGCCCTACGAGCGCTTCGACGGGGTGCTCGATTTCCTGCGCGAGGCCGTGAACGACCCCCAGGTGCTGGCCATCCGCCAGACGGTCTACCGCACCGGTGCGAACTCGGCGCTGATGGATCTGCTGCGCGAGGCCGTGCGCCGGGGCAAGGAAGTGACGGTGGTGCTGGAGCTGAAGGCACGCTTCGACGAGGAAGTGAACATCGACTGGGCCGAGCGCCTGGAGTTCATCGGCGTGCAGGTGCTCTACGGCGTGGTGGGCCTCAAGACCCACGCCAAGGCCATGCTGGTCACGCGCCGCGTGCCGGGTGCTGGGGGCGAAGCCGGTGGGCCGAGTCTGCGACGCTATGCCCACCTGTCCACTGGCAACTACAACCCGGCGACCGCGCGCTTCTACACGGACTGGAGTCATCTGACGGCCGACCCGCAGATCACGGCCGACGTGGAGCAGGTCTTCATCCACCTGGCCGGACAGAACCGCCTGCCGCGCCTGCATCAGCTCTGGATGGCGCCTTTCCATCTGCACAAGAAGCTGCTGGAGAAGATCGAAACCTTGCAGGCCGCCGCCGCCGCGGGCAGGCCCGCGCGCCTGATCGCGAAGATGAATGCGCTGACCGATGAAGCCCTGATCCGCGCGCTCATCGAGGCCGGACAACAGGGCGTGAAGATTGACCTGATCGTGCGCGGTGCCTGCATGTTGCCCGCGGGCGTGCCGGGGCAGACGGAGAACATCCGCGTGCGCTCCATCATCGGGCGCTTTCTGGAGCACGCGCGGGTGTTTTATTTCCGCCATGGCGAAGGCGTGGAGGCCGACGAGTCCCTCTACCTGGCCAGCGCGGACTGGATGAACCGCAATATGCTGCGCCGCGTCGAACTGGCCTGGCCCGTGCTCGACCCGGCCCTGCGCCAGCGGGTCATCGACGAGACGCTGAGCGCCGCCTTGCAGGACAACGATGGGGCCTGGGAGCTGATGCCTGATGGCCGTTATGAGCGCCTGCAGCCGGCCAGCGGTGCGCCGGCCCTGAGCGTGCAGCGCGCCCTGATGGGGCGTTACGGCGCGTGAGTCGCGTCGGCGCCCGTCTCGGGTGTCGCGGGCTTGCTCGACTTGCCGGTCTTCTTGGGGGCCTTGGCCGCCTTGGTCTTGGCGGGTTTTTCCTTGGCGGACTTGGGTGCATCACCGGACGTCACGGCATGGATCGGTTCCGGCAGGGCGCGCAGCGCTTCCAGCACAGCGGCGTCCCCCAGCTTGCCCAACGCCAGCAGGCCGGCGCGCAGCAGGCTGTTCTTCTTGACCTTCAGACCGAGCGCCGTGACACGCTGCTTGAGCGTGTCCAGCGCGACGTCTTCGTCCTTGGGCAGGCTGTAGCGGTCGTGCACGAGCTTCGGCTTTTTATCCCTGGCCTGGGCCTTGGTCTTCTTCGGTGCCGGGGTCTTGGCGCCCCGGGTGCCTTCGGGGGTCGCGGCTGATTTCAGGGGCTTGGCGTCTTTGCGGGTCTTGGCCTTGGCCACGCTTGCGGGCGTGGTGTTCTTGCTGGTCTTGGAGGCCGGTTCGACCTGGGCGGTGGCGGTCTTGTTCGGCTTGGGCTTGAGCTTGGACTTGGAAGAGGAGTTCATGGCGCGGTGGCGTGAGGATTGGGTTTGCAAAAGCAGGCGGTTATACCGACTCGGCCATGAAACTGCTACCGCGTTTCGGCGGGTTCATGCGGTGGTCATGGTGTTGTCATCGTTTATTCACTGACATGACGTCATTTCGTCATGCAGGCGGGGCAGTATGAATGGGTGATTGACCAAGTTCACCTCTATGTGCCCGATGCGCTGACGCGGGACGGCACGGGCTCGCTCGCCGCCTTGATGCGGCAAGGCGGTTTGCGCGCGGTGTTTCAGCCCGTCGTAGACCTCAAGTCGGCCGCGGTCCATGCCCACGAGGCGTTGATCCGCGGACCCGAGGACAGCCCTCTGCATCGGCCTGAAGCCCTGCTGCGTGCCGCGCAGGACGAAGGCCTGCTCTACGAATTCGAGCTTTTCTGCCTGCAGGTGGCCTTGCGGCGTTGGGGCACGCTGCGCCAGCCCGGTCGGCTCTTCCTCAACATCAGCGCGAACGCACTGTCGCGCCTGGTGGACGTGGGGGGCACCACGATGCTGGCCCAAGGCATCCGCAACCTGCAGGTCTCGCCGCGCATGGTGGTGCTGGAGATCACCGAGCACGAGCGCGTGGACGACATGGACGCCCTGGGCGAGGTCTCGCGCCAGTTGCAGTCGGAAGGGCTGGCCCTGGCGCTGGACGATTTTGGCGACGGGCGCTCCAGCCTGCGCCTGTGGTCACAGCTCAAGCCCGACATCGTCAAGATCGACAAGTACTTCAGCCACGACATCCACCAGAGCGCCGACCGGCTCAAGACCGTGCAGGCCCTGCTGCAGATCGCCGATGTCTTTGGTACCTCGCTGGTGGCCGAGGGCATCGAGCACGAGGCCGAACTGCGCGTGATCCGCGACCTGGGCATCACCTACGGGCAAGGCTGGTTCCTGGGGCGCCCCGAGGCAGCGCCGCGCACCGAACCGCTGCGCGAAGCCGGCAACGTGCTGCGCGACACGCGCGTGGCCGTGCTGCCCGAGCAGCGTTACGCCGCGCAGCGTGGCCAGCTGCGGCACTTGTCCATCATCCATGCGCCCACGCTCAGCACCGCGACCAGCAACGACGAGGCGGCGGCGCTGTTCCACGCCCATCCCGGCCTGCATGCCATGGCCGTGCTGGAGAGCGAAGCGAAGGGTGACGGCAATGGTGGCGAGCGGCCCGTCGCCATCCTGAACCGCCAGCAGTTCATGGACCACTACGCCACGCTCTACTTCCGCGAGATCCATGGCCGCAAGTCCTGCATCAAGCACGCCAACCGCGAGCCGCGCCTGATCGAGCGCAACTTCGACATCGAGGAGCTGGTGGGCATCCTGACTTCGCAGGATCAGCGCTACCTGAACGACGGCTTCATCGTCACCGACAACGGACGTTACGTGGGCCTGGGCACAGGCGATCAACTGGTACGTTCCGTGACAGAGCTGCGGCTGGAGGCGGCGCGCCACGCCAACCCGCTGACCTCTCTGCCCGGCAACATTCCGATCAGCTTGCACATGCAGCGCCTGCTCGACAGCGGCGGCGCCTTCACCGTCTGCTATCTGGACCTGGATAACTTCAAGCCCTACAACGACCATTACGGCTATTGGCGTGGCGACGAGATGATTCGCCTGCTGGCGCGCCTGGCCGTGGCGCACAGCGACCCGCAGCGCGACTTCGTCGGCCACGTCGGTGGTGACGATTTCATGATTCTGTTTCAGAGCGAGGACTGGCGCCCGCGCAGCGAACGCATCATCGCGGCCTTTGCCCGTCAGGCGCGTGACCTCTACGACGAGGAGGGGCGCACGCGCGGTGGCGTCGAGGCCGAGGACCGGCAGGGCGTGCGGCGTTTCTTTCCCTGCACCACGGTGTCCATCGGCGCAGTGCGCGTGGCCGGTGGTGACTACCGCTATGCCGAGGAGTTGGCGACCAAGGCCTCCCTGTCCAAACACGAGGCCAAGCTGGCGGGGGGCCTGCACGTGATGGTGGATGCGCCTGCGCGGGCCGCAGCCGGGGCCGACGCGGACGCGCGGGCGAACGCCTGAGCCGGCATGCACGAGAAGCCATTCATGACGAGGCGCACGTGACCCGGGGCGAGCAGCGGGCGCCATCGGGTGGGCGTCATTCACGCTCCGTGCCGGCACGATCTACCCGGCTTCCCGCCGGTTTCATCTGGCTGATCGCCGCGCAGTTCCTGTCCGCGCTGGCCGACAACGCCCTGCTCATCGTCACCATGGCCTGGCTGCTGGCGCTGGGCGCGCCGCCCTGGTGGGCGCCGCTGCTCAAGTTCAGTTTCACCCTGTCCTATGTGCTGCTTGCGCCCTTTGTCGGCGCGCTGGCGGACCGGATTTGCAAACGCCGCTTGATGGTGATGATGAACGCCTTGAAGCTGCTGGGCGCCCTGGCCCTGCTGGCCGGCCTGCATCCGCTGGCTGCCTTTGCGCTTGTGGGCCTGGGGGCCTCGGCTTACGCGCCAGCCAAGTACGGCCTGCTGACGGAAAGCACCCCGCCAGCCGTGCTGGTCGCGGCCAATGGCTGGGTCGAATCGGCCGTGGTGCTCTCGGTGCTGCTGGGGGTGGTGCTGGGCGGCGCCCTGGTGGCGCCGGTCTGGTTGCAGTCGAGCTGGGTGCAGGCCGTGGTGGCGGGCGAACGGCTGGCCTGGCTGGGCGCTTGCCTGCCTTCCGCGTTCCCGCACTCCCTGCCACCTGAACTCGGGTCCACCCTGCGCACCTTGCAGGTCTCGCTGCTGTGCGTGCTCGCGGTATACCTGCTCGCGGCCCTGTGCCATCTGGGCATCCGACCCAGCGGCGTGCGCTACCCCCCTCGACCCGCAGGCGCCTCGCCCCGGCGGCTGTGGACCGATTTTCGCGCCGCCAACCGCACGCTCTGGCGGGACCGTGCCGGTGGGCTCTCCCTGGCCGTGACCTCGGTGTTCTGGGGCCTGTCCGCGCTGTTGCAGTTCGCGGTCCTGCTATGGGCCACCCGCGCGCTGGCCCTGGGGCTGGACCAAGCCGCCTACCTGCAGGGCACGGTGGCGGCGGGCGTGGTGGGTGGCGCAGTCTGGGTGGCGACGCGCCTGCGCCTGCGCCATGCCCTGCGGGTGCTGGCGCTTGGCCTGCCCATGGGCGTTTTGTTGGTGCTTGGCCCCTTGCTGATCAGCGACTGGCGCTGGGCCTTGCCCGTGCTGCTGGCCCTGGGCGCCCTGGGCGGCGTCATGGTGGTGCCCATGAACGCATTGCTGCAGCACCGCGGCCATCGCCTGCTGAGCGCGGGGCAGTCCGTCGCGGTGCAGGGGTTCAATGAAAACCTGGGCATCCTGCTCGCGCTGGCCCTGTACGCGGGACTGATCGCGCTGCACATGCCGGTGCAAGGGGTGATGGCGCTGGCTGGCTTGACCCTGGCCGGATTCGTCGGCTGGCAAATGGCGAGGCGACGACGCCCCTTTCGGGGCCTCCTCTCGTTCCGGGCTCAGTCGGCGACCCGCTCGTCCAACTCGACCAGCACGGGCTGATGGTCTGAGGCGCGGCTCCCGCCGCTGACCTCGATGCGCCGCACGCGCGGCAGCAGGTCGCCGCTGGCGAACACGAAGTCACAGGCCACGGGTTCGGGGCCCCATGCGCGCTCGTGCACCAGAAAGGTCGGGTCGTGCGGGCGGTCGCCGTGCACGACGGGCCAGAGGTCGTGCAGCGCGGGCATGCGTGCGTCGTCCAGCGGTTGCTGGATCAGCCAATGTTCCGGCGCGCCGGGGGGCAGGTTGAAGTCACCGCAGAGCAGGGCGCTCTGGGTGTGGGGCTTGGCCTGGAAGGGGCCCGTGCTCTGCGCGTCGACCCAGGGCGGGCACAGCGCCCGCGCGCAGGCCGACTCGTGCAGCGCATGCAGGGCCTGGATCTGCGCACCACGCTGCAGGGGCGAGTAGTACTCCAGGTGGGTGGTCATGACGCGCAAGGGCCGGGGTCGCGGCGCGAAGGGCGCCAGCACCGTCACCACCGTGCACATCCGCGGCATGGAGCGCACGCCCGTGCCTTCCGCGCCCGGGTCGGCAGGCCAGGGCAGGGCGTGATGCTGGGCTTGCAGCACGGGCAGGCGGCTGGCCACCAGGTTGCCGAACTGGCGCCAGCGACCGTCCGGGCCACGTTCCTGCACGGCCGCGCCGAAATGGATCTCGTGGTCGGGCAGCAATTCACGCAGGCGCGCCACCTGGTCGGGTGCGCTGCTGCCGGTGAGCGCCGGAAAGTGGACGGCGACTTCCTGCAGGCAGAGCAGATCGAAATCCGCCATGGCCCGTGCCTCGGCCACGATGCGTTCCGGACTGACGACACCGTCCAGGCCTTGGCACCATTGTGTGTTCCAGGTGATCAATTTCATGATGAAGAGAGGCTCGCGGAATAGATGGTCTCGGTGAGCGACGACTGCCAAAGCGGGGGCTCGCGTGGGGCCGGTTCTGCCGGGCCATGGGGAGCGCCGGGGGATGCGAGCTGCACCCCGTGAGCGAGAGTCGGGGGTGTTTACTTTATCCCGGCGCGCATGAAGCTTTGCACGAACTGACGTTGGAAGAGAAGAAAAGCGATCAGCAGCGGCGCCGAGCTCAGCAGCGTGGCGGCGGTGATGATGGACCAGTCCACGCCCTGCTCGACCGAGGCGAAAACCTGCAGTCCCACGGTGAGCGGTCGTGTTTGCGGGGAGTTGGTGATGACCAGAGGCCAGAGGAAGTCGTTCCAGTGAAAGCTGACCGAGACCAAGGCAAAGGCCAGGTAGGTGGGGCGCGCCAGCGGCACGTAGACACGCCACAGGGTCTGCAAGGTGTTCGCGCCTTCCACGCGCGCGGCTTCGTCCAGTTCCTTGGGGATGCCCATGAAGGTCTGGCGCAGCAGGAAGATGGCGAAGGCCGAGGCGAAGTAGGGCAGACCCACGGCCAGCAGCGTGTCCACCAGGTTCAGCCGCGCCATGGTCTGGTAGTTGCCGACGATCAGGATGTCGGGCATCACCAGCAGTTGCAGCAGCACGAGCGAGAACACGAGGTGCTTGCCGCGAAATTCATGGCGCGCGAAGGCGTAGGCCGCCAGCGTGGCAAGCACCAGTTGCGCGGCCAGGGTCGTGGCGGCGATCAATGTGGTGTTGAGGAAATACCGCGCAAAAGGCGCGGCCTCCCAGGCGCGGCGAAAGTTGTCCAGGGTGAGCGGGGCCGTCAGGTCGAAGCGCGTCGCGTAGGCGGCGGGGTGAAAGGCGGTCCAGACGGCGTAGAGCAGGGGCAATACCCAGAGCAGGGCCAGCAACCAGGCGGCCAGGGTGTCGAGCCAGTCCGGTTCATTCCAGACGGATCGACGAGGGGCGGATGCGTTCATCGGTAGTGCACCCTGCGGTCGAGCACGAAGAACTGCAGCAGCGCCACGCCACCCAGGACCAGGAGCAGCAACACGGTCAACGCCGAGGCGTAGGCGGTGTCCCAGAACTTGAAACCAACTTCGTAGAGGTGGTAGAGCAGCAGCAGGGTGGCGTTGTCGGGGCCACCGCGCGTGAGCACGATGATGTGGTCCACGGTGCGAAAGGCGTTGATGACGGCGTTGACCAGGACAAAGAGGGTGGTGGGCATCAGCAGCGGCCACTGCACGCGACGGAAGTAGGCCCAGCGCGAGGCCCCTTCGATGGCCGCGGCCTCGCGCAGGCTGGGGTTGAGGCCTTGCAGCGCGGCGAGGTAGAAGATCATGAAAAACCCCGCCTCTTTCCAGACCGCGACCAGGGTCACGGCGCCGAGCGCGGTGCTGGGCGTGCCGAGCCAGTTGTGCGAGGGCAGGCCGAGCGCGCCGCTGATCTGTTCCAGCAGGCCGTACTGCGGGGTGTAGAAGAAGAGCCAGATGTTGGCCACCGCGATCATGGGCAGCACGGTGGGCGTGAAAAAGGCCAGGCGCAGGAAGGCGCGGCCGGTCATGCGTTCGTTCACCCAGATCGCCATCAGCAGGGCCAGGCCGATGGACAGGGGAATCGTCGCGCCGGCGTACCAGAGGTTGTTGCGCAGCGCGCGCCAGAACACCGGGTCCTCGAACATCACCGCATAGTTCTCCAACCCGACCCAGACGGCGGGGCGGCTGCCACGGGGCGTGGAATAGAAGCTGTCGATGAAGGTGGCGACGGCGGGCAGGTGGGTGAAGGCCAGCAGCAACAGCAGGGCCGGCAGCAGCAACAGCCAGGCGGTGATGGGTTTCTGATTCATCGTGGTGCGCTTGCCACGAGCAGGGGGCATGCCGACCGCCTCATGTGATTTGCTGCGCAAATCGAAATCGGCGGCCGGCACGCCCCCTGCTCGCGGCAGGATGGCGTTGGCCGATCAGCGATAGCTGCGCAGGATGCGCTCAGCCTCGGCCTGCGCATCCTTCAGCGCTTGCGCGGGGGTTTTGCCGCCGGTCAGCGCGGCCTGCACGGCGTCGTTGAGGGCTTTGGTCACGCGCTGGTTCTCGTGGGTCGAGAACTCTGCCACGCCGTGGGCGAGCTGGTCACGCGCCACCAGCGCGGGCGGGAAGTCCTTGGCGTAGGCCTTGAGCGCGGGCGTGTCGTAGGCCTGGGCCGAGGTGGCGACGTAGCCGGTGTCGATGCTCCACCGCGCGGCGCGCTCGGGCTGGGTCATCCACTGGATGAACTGGAAAGCGGCTTGCTGCTGCGCGGGCGTGGCTTTCTTGAAGATGTAGAAGTTGCCGCCGCCGGTGGGCGAGCCGCGACGTTGCTGGGCGGGCAGCATGGCCACGCCGAAGTCGAAGCTGGCGTTCTTGCGCACATTGGTCAGGTTGCCCGTGGTCGTCCACATGATGGCGGTCTTCTGTTCCAGGAAGTCCTTGGGCGTGGTGCCCCATTCGACGACGCCTTGCGGGTGCACGCCATCTTTGGCCAGCTTGACCCAGTATTCCAGCGCTTCGATGACCTTGGGGTCGTCCAGCTTGACGGCGTTGCCTGCGTCATTGGCGAGCACGGCGCCGTTCTGCGTGGCCAGGGCCTGCAGCATCCAGTAGCCGTAGCCGGTGGACGGGATCTGCATGCCGTACTGCACGGTCTTGCCGGCGCTGTCCTTCTTCGTGAGTTTCTTCGCGGCTTCGGCCAACTCGGCCCAGGTCTCGGGAGCCTTGGCGATGCCGGCCGCCTTGAGCAGGTCCTTGTTGTAGTACATCACGATGGTCGAACGCTGGAAGGGCGCGCCCCAGGTCTTGCCGCCGGTGCGGCTGTTGAGCAGGAAGCCGGGGTAGAAGCTCGACAGCCAGGCCTTGTCGGCGGCGGTCTTGACGTAGCCGTCCAGCGGCTGAATAGCGTCTTCGTCGATCAGCGTGAAGAGGTCGGTCGACAGCAGCACGGCGGCTACCGGCGGCTGACCGGACTTGTGGCCGGTCAGTGCCTTGACGATGGTTTCCTGGTAGGTGCCGGCGTAGACCGGCTTGATCTGGATGCCCGGGTGGGCCTTGTTGAATTCCTCCGCCAGGCCATCGACCACCTTGGTGATGGGGCCACCGACGGCCACCGGGTAGAAGAAGGGAACTTCCGTCACCGTCTGGGCCAGCGCGAGGTGACCCAGGCCCAAAGCCATGGCCGAGGTCATCAGGAAGCGGTTGAAGGTCTTGCGTTGCATGAGAGCGTGCTCCGGGGTTGGAAAAATCAGTGCAGGGACGATGCTGGCGTGATGCGGCGCCCGTCAGCGTCGAAGAGGTGGGCATCGGCCGCGTCCCAGTCCAGGCGCACGGTCGCGCCGACGTCGAGGGGCGTGGCGTTGCCCTGTGCCGCGCGGCCGTCCAGGCGCACGGTCAGCGTCTCCTCGCCGATGGCGCAATGCAGCACCAGGTCGGCGCCGAGGTATTCGCTGCCGCGCACCTGGGCGATCCTGTGGGTTGCCATGCCTGCGTCCGCTTGAGGGGCATCGGGCGGGAGCAGCCGGACCGCCTCCGGTCGCAGACCCAGAAAGGCGGCCTGGTCCAGGTCGGCGGTCAGACCCAGCACGGGCAGGTCACTGCCGGCGATGCGACCCGCGCGCAGGCGCAGCAGGTTCATGGGCGGGGTGCCGATGAAGCGCGCCGCGAAGGTGCTGGCCGGCTGCGCGTAGAGCAGGCGCGGCGTGGCGGCTTGTTCGATCTGGCCTTGGTGGAGCAAGAGCACTTGGTCGGCCATGCTCATGGCCTCGGTCTGGTCGTGCGTGACGTAGACCACCGTCAGGCCCAGGCGCTTTTGCAGCTCGCGCAGCTCGCGCCGCATGTCCTGGCGCAGTTGCGCGTCCAGGTTGGACAAGGGTTCATCCATCAGGCAGACCTTGGCTTGCGCGACCAGGGCGCGGCCCAGGGCCACGCGCTGCTGCTGGCCGCCCGAGAGTTGGGACGGCTTGCGCGCCAGCAGAGCGGTGAGGCCCAGCAGCTCCGCGGTCTCGTGCAAGCGCCGGCTGATTTCGCCTGGGGGCAGCTTGCGTACCGACAGACCGAAGCGGATGTTGTCGGCCACGCTGAGGTGCGGGAACAGGGCGTAGTTCTGGAACACCATGGCGATGCCGCGCTGCGCGGGTGGCAGCGCCGTGACGTCACGCCCGTCGATCAGTACCCGGCCGGCGCTGGCGCTTTCCAGCCCGGCGATGATGCGCAGGGTGGTGGACTTGCCGCAGCCCGAGGGCCCCAGCAGCACGCAGAAGCTGCCCGGTTCGATGGTGAGGTTGATGTCCGCGAGCGCGGTGGTCGGGCCCCACTGCTTGCGCACACCCAGCAACTGGATGGAAGACATGGGCGGGCAGTCTAGAAAGCGCGCGTGACGCGGCGATGACGTCGCCGTGTCAGGCTGGTTCGGCCTGGGCTTCAACCGCGGGCGCATCCATGCTGACGCGGAGCGGCTGGATGGCGTTCTTCATCACCGTCTCGACCTGGGCCACGATGCCGCCCCAGCCGCAACGGCGCGCGGTTTCGTGGGCGCGCACGCGCAGGCGCGCGCGCAGGTCGGCATCCCGCGCCAGGTTGACCAGTTGTCGCGTGAAGAGCGTTTCGTCGTCCAGGGGGGCGAGCAGGCCATTGTGGCCGTGCGTGATGTGCTGCGCGGCGGCGGCGTAGTCCAGGGCCAGCACGGCCAGGCCACTGGCCATGGCTTCGAGCACGACGTTGCCGAAGGTCTCGGTGCGGCTGGGGAAGGCGAAGATGTCCGCGCTGGCGTAGCAACGTGCCAGCGCCTCGCCCTGCAGCACGCCGGTGAAAATCACCATCGGCCCGTAGGGCGCCAGTTCGGCTTGCAGTTCCTCGCGTGCCGGCCCGTTGCCGGTGAGCACCAGCAGCAATTCGGGTTGCTGCAAGCGCGCCTGCTTCCAGGCCGAGATCAGCAGCCCCAGGTTCTTCTCGTGCGCGATCCGGCCCACGCAGAGCAGCACGGGCGCGTCGGCCCGCACGCCGGCCTGCTCGCACCATTGCGCGCGCAGTTTGGCGTCGCGCTTGGCGGGGTGCAGCAACTGCGTATCCACGCCGCGCGCGACGACCTGCAGACGTTCGAAGCCACGGGCCTCGAGTTCGCTCGCCAGCTCGCGCGTGGGCACCATGGTGGCCTGGGCCTGGTTGTGGAAGCGCTTGAGGTAGGCCATGATGGGCTTGGCCAGCCAGCCCAGGCGGTAGTGCCCGCTGTAGGCGTGGAAGTTGGTGCGAAAGTCCGAGGTGACGGGGATGCGCAGCTTGCGTGCCACGCGCAGCGCCGACCAGCCCAGCGGCCCCTCGGTCGCGATGTGCACGAGGTCGGGTCGCTGCACCGACCACAGGGCGCGCAATTGCCGCCGCGCCGGGAAACCGATCTGAAGATGCGGGTAGTGGGGGATGGCCATGCCGCGCAGCAGCACGTCCTGCGCTTGCGCCTGCATGTCCGCCTCTTCGCTTGCCGCCACATGCCTGGAGGGCGCGTCGTTGCCGCCCGGCGCGATCGAGGTCTTTTCATGCGTCTGACGCGGGCGCACGAGTTGCACCTGGTGGCCGCGCTCGCGCAGGCCCTGCACCACGCGTTGCAAGGTCATGGCGACGCCGTTGACTTCCGGCGGATAGGTTTCCGTCACCACCGCCAGGCGCAGTTGGGTCTGCGTGGCGGGCAGGTTTTCGATGCAGAGTTCCTGGTACGCCGCATCGGCCATGTCGGAGTCATCGAAGAGGGGCTTCATGCCGACCATCTTGTGCGCGTCACATCTCAGATTGATGACGGTACCGTGGCATCTTCGTGAAACCGGTCGGCGCAACGGCGCGACAAAACAACAGGTCGACCCGGATCGCGCCAGCGTGGTGCGCGGGTGGCGCGCTTGTCATCGTTTTTTCACGTGCAGCGTCGAATATGGCAAGGCTGTTACACCCCGCGGCCTTGTCGTGGATGGCGTCGCGCGGCAGGCCCATCCGCAAGCCGGTTTTGATCATCTTCCCTAGGAGTTTTCCGTGTCTTCATTTCTGCACGATCTCAAGGTTCAGCGCTGGGACGACCACCGCTACTACCACCACAGTCGCATCAACCAGTCGCTGCACTTCATCAGCGCGATCTCCTTCCTGGTGGCTTATGCCTTCCTCATCATCAACCCGCCCGTGGCTGGCCTGATCGGCTGGTTGATTTCCATGGTCACGCGCCAGTCGGGTCACTTCTTCTTCGAGCCGCGTGGTTATGACCACATCAACCAGGTGACGGACGAGTACAAGGAAGAGATCAAGGTGGGCTTCAACATCCAGCGCAAGGTGGTGTTGATGGCCGTGTGGGCGGGGCTGCCCCTGGCGCTGTGGCTGGACCCGGATTTCTTCGGCCTGATGGAACCCCACCAGGACCTGGCGGGTTTTGTCCTCAACGTGGGTTGGCTCTGGCTCTGGCTGGGCGCCTCGGGCCTGCTGGTCCGCGTGCTGCAGCTGTGGCGCAAGCAGAACCTGTACACCGGCATCGTCTGGGCCACCAAGATCCTGACCGATCCCTTCCACGACATCGTCATGTACTGGAAGTCGCCGTATTACCTCTTCGTCAAGCGTCAACTGATCGATCCCGGTCACCACCTGGCGCACGAGGACGAGCACAAGCCGGAATTCGCGCAGGGCTGATGGATGACCCGGGATGCTTCGGCATGCCGGGTTCAACAACAAAAAGGGCGGCAACTTCGGTTGCCGCCCTTTTTTCTCGTCCCTGGCTTGCGGGGTAGGACTAGGATGCTCGATCAGATCTCCATGCCGATCGGTCGAGCACCACCCGCTCTCAGCTCCGTCCGAAAAAACGCGCCAGCGTCTCGCGCAGTACCGTGCGCTTGATGGCCTTGTTGCTCAGCTCGGACAGGTCATCGTTGCCGGATGCATGCCACCAGCCGTCCTGTCGCATCAGCCGTGCGGCCTGCACACAGCGCTCCAGCACGGCGTCGAAATCGGCCCCGCTGTAGTTCAGGCTGAAGATGAAACGACCGGTGCCGATCCAGCTCAGGGCCAGGCCCGCATCGCGCAGGTAGTACTGGTACATCCAGTTGTAGCGCGAGGGGCGGGTGTAGCTCAGTGTCCAGATGCTTTGCAGGTTGGCGGCCTGCACAGGAAGGCCTTCCGCCACCATGCGGGCGTTGAACTGCTCGCGCCGCGCATCCCACACGGCGTCCAAGTCCTGGTAGAGCGCCTGGACGGCGGGTGTTTCCAGCTGGCGCAGGAAAGCGTTCATCGCGCCCATCACATACGGGTGTTCCTTGAAGGTGCCGCGGGCGAAGCAGATGTCAGCGGGTTTGTCCTCGCGGAAGCGTTGCATCAAGGCACGGCTGCCGCAGACCACGCCGACCGGAAAGCCGCCGCCCAAGGTCTTGCCATAGGTGACGAGGTCGGCCTGCACGCCGAAGTATTCCTGCGCGCCGCCGGGCGCAAGGCGAAAACCCAGGAACACCTCGTCAAAGATCAGCACGATGCCGCGCGCCGTACACACCTCGCGCAACTGCCGCAGCCAGGCGGCGTAGGCCTCTTTCTGTTCGGGGCCGTAGCTGGCGCTGCGGCTGCTGTCGAGCAGGGTGGAATCGCCCGGCGCGTTCTTGTTCGGGTGCAGGGCCTGCAGCGGGTTGACCAGCACGCAGGCGATGTCCTTGCGGGTGCGCAAGACCTTCAGCGAGGCCTCGTGCATCTCGCGCAAGGTGTAGGTTTCGCGCGGGGGCAGGGGGTTGCCGGGGCCGGGCTGCACGTCTTCCCACCAGCCATGGTAGGCGCCCGAGAAGCGCACCAGATGCTTCTTGTGCGTGTGGTAGCGCGCCAGGCGCACGGCCTGCATCACGGCCTCGGTGCCGCTCATGTGGAAGGACACGTCGTCCTTGCCGCTGATGCGCTTGAGGCGCTTCACGTTATCAGCCACGCAGGGGTGCAGCATGCCCAGCACCAGGCCCAGGTCCTGGGTGAGCGCCGCGCCCTCAGCCATGCTCTGTTTGTAGAAATCCACGCCCAGTACGTTCACGCCGTAGGAGCCGGTGAGGTCGTAATAACGGTTGCCATCCAGATCGGTGACGGTCACCCCGCTGGCCGACTGCACGAAGGCGCCGCTGGCGATGTGCTCGCGCAGGTAAGGGCTGTACTGGAAGGGCACGCGGTACGCGCCGGTGAAACGCAGGTCGGGAATGCCGTCGCGCATTTCCTTGGTCAGCGCGATGGACTTCGGTGCCTTGGCCTGCAGGCGTCCTGCAAGTGCGTGAAAGCCCGCGCGGCGCTGCTGCACCACGGCCTCCGGCGCACCGTCGCTGTTGAAGAACTGCGCTTCGTCGTAGGCGTAGCCCGGCAGCAGGCGCGCCAGGCGCTTGGCCATGCGCGAGTGGCCGGTGAGCGAGGGGTGCTTGGCGCGCGAGAGTTCCAGCCTGCGCTTGAGCTTGGGCAGGGTCAGAGCGGCCGCGCCCAGCAAGCCGGCCGTCCAGGCAAATTCATCCACCATGGTTGTGTAGTTTCCGTGACTGAAAGGCTCTTTGTAGGCGGGCAATTTGACAGCCGCGTGAAAACCCCGTGACGCGGCGGCTGTCACCCCCGTTTCGTCGTTCTGCAACAAATCCGCCCTAGAGTCGACGCATGAACGTCATCCACCGCCTGCTGCAGCAGGAAAGCCTGAACTTCGTCTTGACCAACCGCCTGCCGCGCGTGGCGCTCACGCGCTTCATGGGGCGCTTCGCCAAGATTCGCAACCCGCTGGTGCGCGTGCCGTCCATCGCCGCCTTCAAGTTCTTCGCCCGCCCCGACCTGGGCGAGGCTAAGCAGCAGAAGTTCGACAGTCTGCGCGATTGTTTCGTGCGCGAACTGAAGCCAGGTGCCCGGACCTTCGACGCGAGCCCGCACCTGGTGTGCAGCCCGAGCGACGGCATCATCGGTGGCCATGGTCGCATCCAGGGCGACGAGCTGCTGCAGATCAAGGGCATGCCCTACAGCCTGACCGAGCTGCTGGGCAACGACGCGGCGGCGGCCCAACTGGCGCAACAGCACCAGGGCGGCAGCTACGTCACCCTGCGCCTGCGCGCCGGCATGTACCACCGCTTTCACGCGCCCACCGATTGCCGGGTGCAGCGCGTCACCCACATTCAGGGCGATGCGTGGAACGTCAACCCCATCGCGCTCAAGCGCGTGAAGTCGCTCTATTGCCGCAACGACCGCGCCGTGATCGAGACCACCTTCCACGATGCCCAGGGACAGGCGCGCTCGCTGACCCTGGTGCCCGTGGGCGCCATCCTCGTGGCCAGCGTGCGCCTGCACTTCCTCGACCTGAACCTGCACCACGGCTACGCCGGGCCGCAGGTGCTGCCCTGTGACGCCGCCCTGCAGCGCGGGCAGGAGATGGGCTGGTTCGAACATGGCTCCACCATCGTGGTGCTGGCGCCGCCGGGGCTGGAATTGGTGGCGGGGCTGACGACGGGGAGCGAGGTGAGGGCGGGGCAGGGGTTGTTGCGGCTGGGCTGAGGCTCAGGGCCTCATCTGGCTCTGCGTGACAGTCTTGCGATCGCTGTGCAGGCTGTGAAGCAGGGCCCCGGAACGGCAGGTAACGCCTCGAGGATCAATAGATTCAGCGCCGATTGCCATGCGGCGCCTTGGCCGGGGTTCGCGGTTTGTGATGCACGCAGGCTTGCGCTATATTGGTCTGAGTTCTTCCGTGAAAACAAGCACTTGGCTTGCTGCAAGGGAGACATGAAGATGAAAATTCGCCCATGTTATTCCGCGCTTTTGCGGTCCCTATCACTTTAGACGTCAGCAGGACCAGCCCATCATGCGCTCTGCCTCTTGGTACTCAAGCCTCGCAAAGAACGCATCCCGCTTCTGCGGGAGGCCTAGGACTTTCTTTTTGGCATTGGCCGTGATCGTCGTTTGGATCATCACAGGCCCAGTCTTCGCGTTCAGTGACACTTGGCAGTTGGTGATAAATACCGGGACCACGATCATTACTTTTTTGATGGTGTTCCTCATTCAGAACACTCAGAATCGCGATACCGAGGCAATTCAAGTGAAGCTCGATGAATTGATTCGTGCGACCAAGGGTGCGCACAACGCCCTGCTCGATCTTGAAGAACTTGAGGAGGAAGCACTCGATTCATTTCGCACTAAATATCAGGCACTCGCCGCAGCTGCGCGGGCACAGTTGATTGCCGGAACGCAAGACACTGGAACCCCAGAGCCGTGAGCGCTGACGCCTAACCCCTCGTACATGGACTCCCCCTCAACGGCAAGAAGCTGAGCGATTGAGGACCAGTGGGTAAAGCGCTTGCAATCGTATATCCGGCATCTGAGGTGGGATCATTGAAGTCCCGTGCCGACATGGCATCTGCGTCACCACAAGACTATCAATACAAGCGGCTGCATAAGAGCCGCAAGAGTTATCGGCGTCTTGCAGCGTGGGTGGAGCCCGGTTCGTCTGACGGTTGATCTGATCTCGCCTCCGCGTCGATGAGCCGGGTATTTTCCCCGAGGGCGTTCACTCCATCGATCGCGAACATCATTCCCTCGCAGTCGATCCCGACTCCCGAGCACAAATCTTAGAATGACCAAAGTAATGAGCAATCAGCTCAAGATAGACATTCGGGAGGATCTGTGACGACGAGCAATGACGATGTCATTTGGGGGATCGAGCAGGGTGAATTTCACGTCGAATACATGCCCATCGTTTCGCTGGCCACGGGCGCGTGTGTCGCTGCGGAAGCTCTGGTTCGTTGGAAGAAGGACGGAAAAACGATTTCGCCAGCGGTTTTCATTCCCGAAATAGAAGGAACTCCTGCGATAGGGGTCCTGACATACTGGCTGGTGGAGCAAGTGGCCTTGGAGTTGGGCGCGTGGCTGAGAGCGCACCGAGACTTTCACCTATCGCTCAATGTTCCCCCTGAGCTGTTTGGCCGCGGTGGGCTGCAGTACGCAGCCCACCATGCCGGTGTCAAAGATCTGTATCCGCAGTTCGTCCTTGAGCTGACCGAGCGCGGCTCACCGGATCATATTTCTCTCGAAGGCTTGCGTTCTGCCCGTCGGCTCGGTCTCGGTATTGCGATCGATGACGTTGAGTCCGGCAACCTGAATCTCTTGCTTCTTGCGCGAACCAAACTGGACTACATCAAAATCGACAAGAGCGTGGTTGACCAAATCTTGAGCGACGGAATGATCGAAGAGACGAAAGAAGAAATCAGACGTGTCGCTGCTGCAGGCCGTCCGGTGATCGTGGCCGAGGGCATAGAGCACGAAGTGCAAGCCAGAACACTCAGAGAGCTTGGCGTCCGGTTGGGTCAGGGCTGGTTCTTCTCAAAATCACTGTCTGTGGATGAGTTCCTGGCGTTCGTTCCCCGATGAATCGCTGCGCGTTTGCGGACCTTGACTGGTTTGAATCGAGGCGGCAGTCTTGACAACGCAGCGATTCGGGAGACCTGATGTGATTCGCCTTGCCCAACCCTCCGACGCCGAAGCCATCGTCGGCATCTACAACCACTACGTCGCCAACACGACCGTCACGTTCGAGGAGCAAGCCGTCTCCGTCGAAGAGATGAGCGCGCGGATCGAGGACATCCTGGCGGCCGGTCTGCCTTGGCTGGTGTTGGAAGAGTCGGGGCAACTGCTGGGCTATGCGTATGCCAGCAAATGGAAAACGCGCTCGGCGTACCGTTACTCGGTGGAAATTTCGGTCTACCTCAAGCACGGCATCCAGGCGCAAGGCCTAGGCAGCCGCTTGTACGAGGCGTTGTTTGCCGCGCTGGTGGAGCGCGACATCCATGCCGCCATGGGCGGCATTGTGTTGCCGAATGAAGCGAGCGTGCGCCTGCACGAGAAGTTCGGGATGAAACAGGTTGCTCGCTTCGAGCAAGTGGGGTACAAGTTCGGCCGGTGGCTGGATGTCGGCTACTGGCAGAAGGTCTTCTGAAAGCAGGCGTGCTGATGCAAACCCCAACCCCTCCCTCCCTCTATGCCTGGCTCGGCGGCATGGACGCGCTGTTGCGCCTGACCACGCGTTTCTACGAGCGTGTTCCCGCCAACCCGACATTGGCGCCGGTGTTCGCCCACATGAACCCCGAGCACGCCCAGCACGTCGCCGCGTTTCTGGCGGAGGTGCTGGGCGGACCAGAGACGTACTCGGCTGACCATGGCGGTCATCCGCACATGATCCGTCAGCACCTGAACCGACACCTCACCCAGGAGCAGCGGCGTGCTTGGCTCGCGCTCTTGCTCGACACCGCCGACGAACTGGGCATGCCCGATGACCCCGAGTTCCGGTCCGCCCTGGTGGGTTACCTGGAGTGGGGTTCCCGCCTCGCGGTGCTGAACTCGCAAGACGGCGCGGAGGTCAACCCCGATGCGCCCATGCCCAAGTGGGGCTGGGGCGAGGTCAAGGGGCCGTATGTGCCTTAGCGTGAGCAGCCGCACGGGGTGCGGTAGCGCGGCCTCAGTCCGGCGGCGAGAGGCCCGTCGCACAACTTCCTTGAATCGAAGCAAGCTTTTCCTGCCATGTCCACTCGATCATTCACATTCGTTGCCGCCAGCACAGGCGAGTGGCTCGTCCGCTCTCAAACGACGGTCTGTGGACCTGCCTTGGATCAGCCGGCCGCCATCAGCGTGTTATCCGGGTTCGAGGTCCCATCGGGTTCGTTATGGACGCTCAGAGGCATCACCAGCAACGTCCGCTATGTGGAGCAGGAGGAGAAGACTGCGCTGCAGGCCAAGCAGGAAGGCCTGGGTCGGCCCGCCGCCACGTTTGCGGCCCTGATCCCGATCCGAAAATCTGCCGCCTGGTGGGAACTCACCCAGGACGAGCGACGCCAGATCTTCGAAGCGCAATCGCAGCACATCGCCATCGGCCTGCGTTATCTGCCTGCCATCGCGCGCAGACTGCATCATTGCCGGGACATATCGGAAGAGGAGCCTTTTGACTTCCTGACTTGGTTCGAGTACGCCCCGGAACACGAAGCACAGTTCGACCACATGCTGCTCGAATTGCGCTCCTCACCCGAGTGGCGTTATGTCTCCCGAGAAGTCGATATCCGTTTGGTCAAGAATGTGGCCTGAGTCCTCTTGGGCGCGCCGCAGTCTCCGCGGGCCGGGCTGGTCTCTCCATCGATATCCACGGCGCAACTGCGCACAACCCTAGAAATGCGGGGAGTTCCCATGAAGCTGTTCACCGGTGCTTGTCTTTGCGGCGAAATTCGCTACGAGGTCAGGGCCGACCCAGGCCCATCCAGGTTCTGCTGGTGCAAGGACTGCCAGCGCATCGCATCGAATGGGACCGTGAACGTCATCTTTCCCAGCGACGCCATCAAGATCACGGGTACGCCGAGCCGCCATGACAAGAAGGCAGACAGCGGCAACACGGTCACCCGACGCTTCTGCGCCACATGCGGCAGCCAGCTTTTTTCCGATTCCAGCGGTCGTCCAGGGCTCACGGTGGTCCGTGTTGGCACCCTGGATGATCCGTCGGCGATCAAGCCGACCACCAACATCTGGGTCGCGAGTGCACCCAGCTGGGCCTGCGTTGATCAATCGCTTGAGCAGTTCGAAGGTCCTCCTGCTTCGCCATCGCCGGTAAAGACGTGACGCCCGACTGACCATGGTTCACAAGGAACGTTTGACTGCGACGCTGGAGGGCGACTTTGTCGTCTTCCTGATCGGGATGCGGATCAACAAACCGTGGTTGATCCACAAATGGTTCCCCGTCGCCCAGGCCATGCCGCGCATGCTCAAGGAACTGAGCCAGCAACCCGATCTGGGCCTGCTGCATGCCGAGATGTGGTTCTCGCGCACCATCGTCCTGGTGCAGTACTGGCGCTCGATGGAGCAGTTGCTGGCCTACGCCAAGAACAAGGAGGCGGCGCATCTGCCCGCCTGGCGAGCCTTCAACAAGGCGATCGGCACCGACGGCTCGGTGGGCATCTGGCACGAGACCTACCAGGCTTCGGCAGGCAGCTATGAAAACGTCTACGTCAACATGCCGCCATTTGGCCTGGGCAAGGCGGGTGTGCTGCAGTCGGCCACGGGCGGAAGACAGTCCGCCTCGGGCCGCCTCCATGGCGGGCGTGAAACGTCCTGACTGTCGTCAATTTTTGATACACCGGAGATATTGCGCATGCTCGATCACATGACTTTTCGCGTCAACGACATCCAGCGCGCGAAGGCGTTCTACAGCGCGGCGCTAGCACCCCTGGGGTACACCGTTTGTTTCGAGGGCAACTACGGATCGAACCTCCTGGGCTTCGCTTACCCAGACCCCTCCGAGCCTGATGGCAAGAAGGCGGACGTGTGGTTCATTGACGGTCCCTCGCCTTATGGCGGTCCGCCCGCGACGACGGGCTGTCACCTGGCTTGGAAAGCCAGCAGCCGCGCGGCGGTGGATGCTTTCTACAAGGCCGCAATCAGCGCTGGCGGTCGGGACAACGGGCCGCCTGGTCTGCGTCCGCACTACCACGCCCACTATTACGGCGCCTTCGTCATTGACCTGGAGGGCAACAATGTCGAGGCCGTCTGCCATCGACCTGAATAGCCGTGCTGGAACGGTTGACTTCCTTTGAACCCGAGTTTCTCACCGGCGGAGGTGGCGAGGGTTTTGTACTGGATCTTGGCAGGTGTCGAATATGTCCATGAAGCGCTGGTTGGAAGAATACGCAAAGCACGCAGCCCTCAATTTCGGGCAGGCGCTGCAAGGCATTCGCTATTTCTACTCACATCCAGACGTGGACCGGCTCGCCCCCAGGGGATCGTCCAAGCACTTTGCACGGTCCCTCGTCATTCGATTCAAGCGGGTCGCGAATGATCTTTTCTTCGCGGCCATTCCCCCCATTGGCACCATACCCCAGAGGAACTCACCGCCATTTGCGGGGTATCTTTCCCGCGCTGGTTTCAATATGGCTATTGCGCTTGGCGATTCACGGACTCCGGGGACCCCAAGAAAAATTTGTCTGGCGTTGATCGGCGCTGGGACCCGCGCTGCAACAGCGGGGGGAGGTAGGCCCAGCTGCGCCGCGCCGATTTTTCTCGTTTTGCGCTTTCGTGATGCGTGCATCCACCGGTTGAGTGGATGTTTGCGGGACGAGTGAATTGCGAGGCAAGAAAGAGCCTGATATAGAAGGACCCGCTGCACGTACCAGGATGGGGAACGTCCTTCCGAGAGCGTCACGCTCTAGGGCTTGCGTTTGCTGTTTGGAATCCAGCGCAGCGACAGGAAGCTGAAACATCGAACAACTTTGGAGTAGCTGGTGAAAAGAGTCACAGGCGTAGGCGGCATCTTCTTTGCCGCCAGAGATCCGAAGGCACTGCGTGCCTGGTACAAGAAGCATCTGGACATTGATGTCCAAGACTGGGGCGGTGCCGCCTTCACTTGGACAGACCCGGATGGCAACCCTAGCAAGGGAACAACAACCTGGGCGATCAGTGCAGAGGATGAGCATCCTTTCGCTCCCAGCCGTTCCACGTTCATGGTCAACTACCGCGTCGAAGATCTCGCGGCCTTGCTGCAACTACTGCGCGAAGAAGGCTGCAATGTCATTGGGAAGACCGATGATTCTGAATATGGAAAGTTCGGATGGGTGATGGACCCGGAGGGCAATAAAGTCGAACTTTGGCAGCCCCCTGCGGGACAGTGAATTCATGTGTCAGCGATAAGACCAGACTGTCTAGGAGCCACCATGCCTGCTGGTTACTCAGGAACTCCCTTGCCCAAAAAACTGGGTATCACCGAGGCGACACTCCTCGTCGTTCTCAACGGGCCGAGCGACTATGCTGCCATCGTGGGTGAGCTGCCTGCCGGTGTGCGCGTGAATGCCAAACTCGGCGCCGGAACGAACCTGGTTCACCTCTTCGTGACCGAGCGCGAGGTGCTGGCGTCTGAGTTGGCGCGCTTGCGCAAGGCGCTGCACCCGGACGCGGTGGTCTGGGTGTCGTGGCCCAAGAAGTCCGCCAAGGTGCCGACCACGGTCACCGAAGACACCATCCGCGAACTGGCCTTGCCGCTGGGCTGGGTCGATGTGAAGGTTTGCGCGGTCACGGAGGTCTGGTCCGGCCTGAAGTTGGTCGTGCGCAAGGAGCTGCGGTCCAAGGGGCCGGCCTGATTGGATGGGGCGCCGAAACTGAAAACGAGGAACGTCATCACCATGTCCCGTGCATCTGCATCTGTCCGTAAACCCCAGGTCTGTGTACTCGGCAGCGCCGAGCCGGGTTCCACCGCCTACGAGTTGGCGGGCCGGGCCGGTGCACTGCTGGCCCGGCACGGCATCACTCTGGTCAGCGGGTGCGGTAGCCCCGCGACCCGGGTCGCGGCGGAGCGGGCCATCGCCGAAGGGGGGCTGGTGCTCAGCATCGTGCCGCCCGATGAAATGCCCCCTGCAGACTGGCCCGCGACGGTGGTGGTGCCCTGCGGCATGGGTGACGCGCGCAACCTGCTGATGGCCTTGTCGGGAGACGCCTGTCTGGTCATCGGCGGGCGCGCCGGCACGATTTCGGAGGTCTGCCTGGCCTGGCTGCACAAGCGCCCGCTCTTGCCCTTGGTGGGCTGCGGCGGGTGGTCCGATACGCTGCCATCCCATCCTCCTGACGAACGCAAGAACTCGCCCATCCTGCCCTGGAGCGGCATGGCAGAGTTGGAGCACCAACTTCGTCAACTGCAGATCATTCGACCGACTTGACAAATGACGAGCGGCCTTGTCAGGCTGTGAACAATCCCTGGATCGATCTCCTGCCACCCATCACTGTGAAGGACGAATTGCCCATGAACACGCAAGAGAACAAGGTCGTCGCTTTCAGATTCTTCGAGCGCTTCACGGCCAGTGATCTCGAAGGCGCCCTGGACACGATGGCCGATGACGCGACATGGTGGATACCCGGGAAAAAGGAACGGTCGCCCTCTGCTGGCCTGTACCCCAAGGACAAGATTGGCCGCCTCTTTCATCGCATGGTCAATGCGCTGGAGAACGGTTTGAAAATGACGGTGGTGTCCTGCATCGCCGAAGGCGATCATGTCGCCCTTGAGGTCGTCTCCGAGGGCGACTTGAAGAATGGACGCCAGTATCGGCAGGAGTACCACATGCTTCTGAAGTTCCGAGACGGCAAGATCGTATCGGTCCGAGAGTACCTGGATACCCAGCACGCCAACGATGTCTGGGCCGCACCGCTCATCGAGCAAGAGCTGGAAAAAGCACGCACTGCATCACAAGGCGGTGCCTGATTCATCACCCGCTCAGGCCGCCAAAGGGCGGGTGAGTCGCTATCGAAATGAAAAAAGGCCCGCCGAGTTTCGACGGGCCTTTTTTTGCTGCTCGCACCAGCAGCTGCGGGTCGTTTGCCGTGTGACCGATCAGCGCTTGCTGATGTGCGGCACGTCGCGGCGTTCCGAGCCGGTGTAGAGCTGGCGCGGACGGCCAATCTTGTACTCGGGGTCGCCGATCATTTCGTTCAGCTGGGCGATCCAGCCGACCGTGCGGGCCAGCGCGAAGATGCCGGTGAACAGGTTGACCGGGATGCCGATGGCGCGCTGCACGATGCCGGAGTAGAAGTCCACGTTCGGGTAGAGCTTGCGCGAGACGAAGTAGTCGTCTTCCAGGGCGATCTTTTCCAGTTCCTTGGCCAGGGCGAACAGCGGGTCCTTTTCCAGACCCAGCTCGGTCAGCACTTCATTGCAGGTCTGCTGCATCAGCTTGGCGCGCGGGTCGTAGTTTTTGTAGACACGGTGACCGAAGCCCATCAGCTTGACACTGGAGTTCTTGTCCTTGACCTGCTTGATGAACTCGCCGATCTTGGCCACGCCACCTTGCTTCTGGATGTCGTACAGCATGTTCAGCGCGGCTTCGTTGGCGCCGCCGTGGGCCGGACCCCAGAGGCAGGCCACGCCCGCGGCGATTGCCGCGAAGGGGTTGGTGCCGGAGGAGCCGCACAGGCGCACGGTGGAGGTGGAGGCGTTCTGCTCGTGGTCGGCGTGCAGGATGAAGATGCGGTCCAGCGCTTTTTCAATCACCGGGTTGACCTTGTAGTCCTCGCAGGGCGTGGCGAACATCATGCGCAGGAAGTTGCCCGAGTAGCTCAGGTCGTTCTGCGGGTACATGTAAGGCTGGCCGATGCCGTACTTGTAGGCCATGGCGACCAGCGTGGGCAGCTTGGCGATCAGGCGGATGGCCGAGATCTCGCGGTGTTCCGGGTTGTTGATGTCCGTGCTGTCGTGGTAGAAGGCCGAGAGCGCGCCGATCAGGCCGGTCAGGATGGCCATGGGGTGGGCATCACGGCGGAAACCGCGCAGGAAGAACTGCATCTGCTCGTTCACCATGGTGTGGTGCGTCACCAGTTCGGTGAAGTCCTTCTTCTCGGTGGCGTTGGGCAGATTGCCCTTGAGCAGCAGGTAGCAGGTCTCGAGGAAGTCGCAGTTCACCGCGAGCTGCTCGATGGGGTAGCCGCGGTACAGCAGTTCACCCTTGTCGCCGTCGATGTAGGTGATGGCGGATTGCGTGGCCGCGGTCGACAGGAAACCCGGGTCATAGGTGAACATGCCGGTCTGGCCGTACAGCTTGCGGATGTCGATCACGTCCGGGCCGATGTTGCCCGAGTAGACGGGCAGCTCAATGGCGGGCTTGCCGTTGCTGAACGACAGGGTGGCTTTGTTGTCTGCAAGTTTCATATCTTGACCTTTCTCTCATCAAGCTGGGGTTCTCAACATCTTCAGCACTTCGCGCACTTCGTCACGATCCATCTCGGGGGCTACCTGCGCCAGGGGCTTGCGGCCCAGGTTCAGGTCGAGCAGGTCGTTGTCGCTCAGCTCCATCAAGGCGGCCAGGCCCGAGGCCTGGCGCACCGTCAGGGATGCTTCATGCTGCTGGAAGAAACGCTCGATGAACAGATCGTTTTCCAGCAGGCCCCGGCGGCAGCGCCACTTGAGCTTGCTCAGACTGCGTTCATCAATGAGGTTTTCTTCCGGCGTCACGGTCATCCTGACTTTCTTGCGTGGGGTCTCTCGGGTCCTGGACCGTCAGACCGCGCGCGCGACCATCATTTCCTTGATCTTGCCGATGGCCTTGGTGGGGTTCAAACCCTTGGGGCAGACATCGACGCAATTCATGATGGTGTGGCAGCGGAACAGACGGTAGGGGTCTTCCAGATTGTCCAGTCGTTCGGCTGTGGCCTGGTCGCGGCTGTCCGCGATGAAGCGGTAGGCTTGCAGCAGGCCGGCGGGGCCGACGAACTTGTCCGGGTTCCACCAGAAGCTGGGGCAACTGGTCGAGCAGCTCGCGCACAGGATGCACTCGTACAGGCCGTTCAGTTCCTCGCGTTCCTCGGGCGACTGCAGGCGCTCCTTTTCGGGCGGCACTTCGTCGTTGACCAGGTAGGGCTTGATGCTGTGGTACTGCGTGAAGAACTGCGTCATGTCGACGATCAGGTCGCGCACCACCGGCAGTCCGGGCAGGGGCTTGAGCACGATGGTGCCCTTGAGCGTTTTCAGATTGGTCAGGCAGGCCAGGCCGTTCTTGCCGTTGATGTTCATCGCGTCCGAGCCACAGACGCCTTCACGGCAGGAGCGGCGGAAAGACAGCGACGGGTCCACGGCCTTGAGCTTGACCAGGGCGTCCAGCAGCATGCGTTCATTGCCTTCGAGTTCAACCTCGATGGTCTGCATGTAGGGCTTGGCGTCCTTGTCCGGGTCGTAGCGGTAGATGCTGAAAGTACGTTTTTCCATGATGTAAGTCCTTTTGTGCCCTTGCGTTCCGCTCAGAACGTGCGCACCTTGGGCGGCACGGAATCCACCGTCAGTGGCTTGAGGTTGACGGCCTTGTAGGTCAGGCTGTTGCTCGCGCTGTGCCACAGGGTGTGTTTCATCCAGTTCGCGTCGTCGCGGCCCAGCGGCGCCGTGGCGTGATCGGCCGGATGTTCATAGTCCTTGACCGTGTGCGCGCCGCGGCATTCCTTACGGGCGGCGGCGGAAGTCATGGTGGCCTGGGCGCACTCGATCAGGTTCTCGACTTCCAGCGCCTCGATGCGCGCCATGTTGAAGACCTTGGAGGTGTCCTTCAGGCCGATGCCGCCCACGCGCTCACGGATGGCGTTGATCTTGCGCACGCCTTCGTCCATGCTGGCCTGGGTGCGGAACACGCCCGCATGCTGCTGCATGGTGGCGCGGATGTCGTTGGCCACGGTCTGACAGTACTCGCCCTTGGCGTCGGCGTCCAGGCGGTTCAGGCGTGCCAGCGAACGGTCGGCCGCATCCTTGGGCAGTTCCTTGTGGGACTTGGTGCGCGAGGCGAACTCGACGATGTGGTTGCCCGCGGACTTGCCGAAGACCAGCAGGTCAAGCAGCGAGTTGGTGCCCAGGCGGTTGGCGCCGTGCACCGACACGCAGGAGCATTCGCCCACGGCGTAAAGGCCGTTGACGATCTCGCGGTCGTTGCCGTTCTGCTGCACGACGACCTGGCCGTTGATGTTGGTCGGAATGCCGCCCATCTGGTAGTGGATGGTGGGCACGACCGGAATGGGTTCCTTGGTGATGTCCACGTTGGCGAAGTTCACGCCGATCTCGTAGACCGAGGGCAGGCGCTTGTGGATGGTCTCGGCGCCCAGGTGGTCGAGCTTGAGCAGCACATAGTCACCGTTGGGGCCGCAGCCGCGGCCTTCCTTGATTTCCTGGTCCATGGAGCGGGACACGAAGTCGCGCGGGGCCAGATCCTTCAAGGTGGGCGCGTAGCGCTCCATGAAGCGCTCGCCCTTGTTGTTCAGCAGAATGGCGCCTTCGCCGCGGCAGCCTTCGGTCAGCAGCACGCCCGCGCCGGCCACGCCGGTGGGGTGGAACTGCCAGAACTCCATGTCCTGCAGCGGGATGCCCGAGCGCGCGGCCATGCCCAGGCCGTCACCGGTGTTGATGAAGGCGTTCGTGGACGCGGCGAAGATGCGGCCCGCGCCGCCGGTGGCCAGCAGCACGGTCTTGGCCTGCAGGATGTGCAGGTCGCCGGTTTCCATCTCGAGCGCGGTCACGCCCACCACGTCGCCTTCGGCGTCGCGGATCAGGTCCAGCGCCATCCATTCGACGAAGAACTGGGTCTTGGCCGAGACGTTCTGCTGGTACAGCGTGTGCAGCATGGCGTGGCCGGTGCGGTCGGCCGCGGCGCAGGCGCGTTGCACGGGCTTTTCGCCGTAGTTGGCGGTGTGGCCACCAAAGGGGCGTTGGTAGATGGTGCCGTCCGGGTTGCGATCGAAGGGCATGCCGAAGTGTTCCAGCTCGTACACGACCTTCGGGGCTTCGCGGCACATGTACTCGATGGCGTCCTGGTCGCCGAGCCAGTCGGAACCCTTGACGGTGTCGTAGAAGTGGTAGTGCCAGTTGTCCTCGGACATGTTGCCGAGCGAGGCACCGATGCCGCCCTGCGCCGCCACGGTGTGGCTGCGGGTGGGAAAAACCTTGGACAGCACGGCGACGTTCAGGCCCGCGCGCGCCAGCTGCAGCGAGGCGCGCATGCCGGAGCCGCCGGCGCCGACGATGACGACGTCGAACTTGCGCTTGGTGATGGACGAAGAGGAATAAGACATGACTCAGAGGCTCCAGAGAACTTGGAGGGCCCAACCGGCGCAGCCGGCCAGCCAGACGATGGTGAAGACCTGCAGCGACAGCCGCAGCCAGACGGGCTTGACGTAATCCATCCAGATGTCGCGCATGCCGACCCAGACGTGCCAGACCAGCGCGATGACGACGGCGAAGGTGAAGACCTTCATCCATTGCGGGGCGAAGACGGCCGCCCAGCTCTCGTAGCCCAGCGGGCCGCTGGTGAACAGCACGCGCGCCAGCAGCAGCAGGGTGAAGAGGGCCATGATGACGGCGGTGGCGCGCTGGGCGATCCAGTCACGCACGCCGTAGTGCGCGCCCACGACAAGGCGCTTGGAGCCGTAATTGACGGACATGGTGTGTGCTCCTTCTTGACTCAGTAGAGGCCGAACAGCTTGGCGCCCAGCACGACAGTCAGCGCGATGGACAGGACCAGCGTGACGACGGCGGACTTGCGACCGAACTCCTTGGAGACGGCGTGCGTCGCGTCCATCCAGAGGTGGCGCAGGCCAGCGATGATGTGGTGCAGGTAGGCCCAGATCAGGCCCAGCGTGGCCAGCTTGACGAACCAGCCCGGCACGAAGCCGATGCCGGCGCTGAAGGCAGCCGTGAAGCGCTCATAGGAGAGTTCGGAGGTGGTGGCGGTGTCGAACAGCCAGATCACGAAAGGCAGCAGCAGGAACATCAGCGCGCCGCTGACGCGGTGCAGGATGGAGACCCAGCCCGCCGCAGGGAGGCGGTAGCTGGGAAGGTCTTTGAGGGCGTTGATGTTGCGGAACTCGGGCCGCTGGGCCCGCGTGGGAGTGGCAAGCTCGGACATGGTGTGTCTCTCTTGTTGAAAAGAAAAATTCGCTCCGCGATGCACGGCGGGCGGCAAGGGGAGCGAGGTCGCCGGATTCTAGGTCAATGCAGGGTGAGTCTGCATTCCCGAGTGATTCATTTCGTGCTGGTCGGTGCGTGAAGGCATTTCTGCATGGGGGTATTTCAGTTGCGGGCGTGTCGCTCAGTTGAGGACGTTGCGGTAATGGTGCATGTCGGTCAGGTACAGGCCACGGCGCAGTTCCATCGGGACATCGTTGTAGGTGTAGGCGATGCGTTCCACGCTCAGCAGCGGCGTCGAGCGGCTGATCTTGAGCAGCGCGCCTTGCGCCGCGTCCGGGAGCACGGCGCGGATTTTTTCCTCGGCCCGCACCATGCGCACGCCAAATTCGGTTTCGAACAAGGCGTACATGGGACCGAGGTTGTCGCGCAGGCGTTCGGCCGTCAGGCCCTTGAAAGGCGCACCCGGCAGCCACAGGTCTTCCAGGATGGTGGGGCGGCCCGCGAAAGACAACACCCGGCGCACCTGCAGCACACCATCGCCCGCGCGCAATTCGAGCGCGCGCGCGATTTCGGCGCTGGCGCGCACGCGCTTGCAGTCGATGACGTGGCGCTCAGCGGGCGTGGCCTGGCGCGGCTCACCCGCGTCGAAGGCGTCGGGCATCAGGCGCAGGAAGCGGTATTGCACCTGCTGCTCGGCATGCGTGGCGACGAAGGTGCCCTTGCCCTGGCGGCGCAGCAGCAGGTTGTCCGCGGCCAGTTCATCAATGGCCTTGCGGACCGTGCCCTGGCTGACGCGGTAGCGCGCGGCCAGGTCGAGTTCGCTGGGGATGGCCTCGCCCGGCTTCCATTCGCCTGACTGCAGGCTTTGCAGGATGAGCCCCTTGATCTGCTGGTACAGCGGACTGAACGCGGGTGCCAGCGCGGAAGGCGCAGGAGGCATGGCCGGCGTCGTGGTCATGCCGTCCGCGGCGTCACCGGCGCTGGGGGGCGTTGGGGAGCTCATGGCAGTGGCGGGGCAGATGGGCAGGCAAGGGGAGCAAGGTCAACGCAGCCCGGAATGAGGATGCGCAATGGACTCGACGGCGGACTTGAATGGCCTCAATCATATCTTATATAAGACATAAGACAAATTGAAACAGCCCGGTTTTCGGGCTACACTTCCAAATGCTTCCCGGCGGTGCCACGCCTGCTTCTTTGCGGCAGAGTCACGCGGCGCCACGGCTGTTCCCGCGT
This sequence comes from Hylemonella gracilis, assembly GCF_004328645.1. Classification (GTDB taxonomy): domain Bacteria; phylum Pseudomonadota; class Gammaproteobacteria; order Burkholderiales; family Burkholderiaceae_C; genus Hylemonella; species Hylemonella gracilis_B. The sequence goes on along the minus strand of NZ_CP031395.1, from coordinate 3,143,938 downwards.
TCAACTTCTTCAACAAAATCCTGGAGTTCCTGCCATGAGCAAAAAGCCCGTTCGCGTCGCCGTCACCGGCGCCGCCGGTCAAATCGGTTACGCCCTGCTGTTTCGCATCGCCTCGGGCGAAATGCTGGGCAAGGACCAACCCGTCATCCTGCAATTGCTCGAAATCCCCGACGAGAAGGCCCAGAAGGCCCTCAAGGGCGTGATCATGGAACTGGAAGACTGCGCCTTCCCGCTGCTGGCCGGCGTGATCCCCACGGGGGACCCGCTGGTGGCCTTCAAGGACGTCGACTACGCCCTGCTCGTGGGTGCCCGCCCGCGCGGCCCCGGCATGGAGCGCGCCGACCTGCTGGCCGCCAATGCCCAGATCTTCACCGCACAGGGAAAGGCCCTGGACCAGGTGGCTTCGCGCAACGTGAAGGTGCTGGTGGTCGGCAACCCGGCCAACACCAATGCCTACATCGCCATGAAGAGCGCGCCCAGCCTGCCGCGCGAGAACTTCACCGCCATGCTGCGCCTGGATCACAACCGCGCCGCCAGCCAGATCGCCGCCAAGACCGGTGGCAAGGTCGGCGAGATCGAGAAGCTCACTGTCTGGGGCAACCACTCGCCCACGATGTACGCCGACTACCGCTTCGCCACCATCGGCGGCAAGAGCGTCAAGGACGCGATCAATGACCAGGTCTGGAACGAAACTGTCTTCCTGCCCACCGTGGGCAAGCGCGGCGCGGCCATCATCGACGCGCGCGGCCTGTCGTCCGCCGCTTCCGCCGCCAACGCCGCCATCGACCACATGCGCGATTGGGCCCTGGGCTCCAATGGCAAGTGGGTCACCATGGGCGTGCCTTCCAACGGCGAATACGGCATCCCGAAGGACGTGATCTTCGGCTTCCCGGTCACGACCGAAGGCGGCAAGTACAAGATTGTCGAAGGCCTGGCCATCGACGAGTTCAGCAAGAAGTGCATCGACAAGACCCTGGCCGAGCTGCAAGGCGAGCAGGACGGCGTCAAGCACCTGCTGTGAGCCTGCGCGCCTGACGCATCTTTCAAGCCCGTCCATGCTCCATCCGCGTGATGTTCTCCTCGGTGCCCAGGCCGCCACCGGTTTTTTGCCGGTGTGCGACCACTATTGCGGCGTCGAGGCGCGCATGCGCAAGAGCCTGGCCTTGCAGGCCGAGTTGGCCGAGGAGTTTGGCGCCTGCGTCTTTGACGTGACGCTGGACTGCGAGGACGGCGCGCCCGCGGGCGGCGAGGCGGAGCACGCCGCGCTGGTGGCGGACCTCGCCCTCGGTGCCGCGCCTGCGGCCCGGGTCGCGGCCCGCGTGCATCCGGTGGACCATCCTGCCTTCGCGTCCGATGTGCGGACCATCGTGGGCCGGGCGGGCGCCCGGCTGCGCCACCTGATGATTCCCAAGGTGGAATCGGTGGCCGACGTGGCGCGCGCCGTCGCCGCCGTGGACGCGGCCGGGGGCCAGCGCCTGCCCTTGCATGGCTTGATCGAGTCGCCACTTGCGGTGCGCAACGCCTTCGAGATCGCCGCGCATCCGCGCGTGCAATCCCTCAGCTTCGGCCTCATGGATTTCGTGTCGGCCCATGGCGGCGCGATTCCGGACAGCGCCATGACGGTGCAAGGCCAGTTTGAGCATCCCCTGGTCCTGCGTGCCAAGCTGGAAATCGCCGCGGCCTGCCATGCCCATGGCAAGACACCGTCGCATTGCGTGGTGACGGAGTTCAAGGACGCCGCCGCCCTCCAGGGCGCCGCGCGGCGCGCGGCCCGGGAGCTGGGCTACACGCGCATGTGGAGCATCCATCCGGACCAGGTCCGACCCATCCTGCTGGCGTTCGCGCCGGAGCAGCAAGACATCGAACGGGCCGCCGCCCTCATCGAGGCGGCTGAAAAGGCGCAATGGGCGCCCATCAGCCACCAGGGCGTATTGCACGACCGCGCCAGCTACCGCTACTACTGGCAGGTGCTGGAGCGTGCCTTCCGCACGGGCAAGGCCCTGCCCGCGAGCGTGCAAAGCCATTTCATTCACCATCAACCAGACCCTGAACTCATCTGACAGGAGCACACCATGTTGCAAGCCTACCGCGCCCATGTCGCTGAACGCGCCGCGCTCGGCATCCCGCCGCTGCCGCTGACCGCCAAGCAGGTCGCCGAACTGATCGAGCTGATCAAGACCCCCCCGGCCGGCGAAGACGCCTTCCTGCTGGACCTGCTGACCCACCGCGTGCCCCCGGGCGTGGACGATGCGGCCAAGGTCAAGGCCAGCTTCCTGGCGGCCGTGGCGCATGGCGACATCAAGGTCGGCCTGATCTCCAAGGCCAAGGCCACCGAGCTGCTGGGCACCATGGTGGGTGGCTACAACGTGCACCCGCTGATCGAACTGCTGGACGACGCCGAAGTGGCCGGTGTCGCCGCCGAGGGCCTGAAAAAGACCCTGCTGATGTTCGACTTCTTCAACGATGTCGCGACCAAGGCCAAGGCCGGCAACGCCAAGGCCAAGGAAGTGATCAAGAGCTGGGCTGATGCCGAGTGGTTCACCTCGCGTCCCGAGGTCGAGAAGAAGATCACCATCACCGTCTTCAAGGTGCCGGGCGAGACCAACACCGACGACCTGTCGCCCGCGCCCGATGCCTGGAGCCGCCCCGACATCCCGCTGCACTACCTGGCCATGCTGAAGAACACGCGCCCGGACGCGGCCTTCAAGCCCGAGGAAGATGGCAAGCGCGGCCCGATGCAGTTCATCGAAGACCTGAAGAAGAAGGGCCACCTGGTCGCCTACGTGGGCGACGTGGTCGGTACCGGGTCCAGCCGCAAATCGGCCACCAATTCGGTGATCTGGGCCACGGGTCAGGACATTCCCTTCGTGCCGAACAAGCGTTTCGGCGGCGTCACGCTGGGCGGCAAGATCGCCCCCATCTTCTTCAACACGCAAGAAGACTCGGGTTCGCTGCCGATCGAAGTCGATGTGTCCAAGCTGGAAATGGGTGACGTCGTGGACGTGCTGCCCTATGACGGCAAGATCGTGAAGAACGGCCAGACCCTCGTCGAGTTCAAGCTCAAGAACGATGTGCTGTTCGACGAAGTGCGCGCCGGCGGCCGCATCAACCTGATCATCGGCCGCTCGCTGACGGCCAAGGCGCGTGAGTTCCTGGGCCTGCCCGCGTCGACCCTGTTCCGCCTGCCGCAACCGCCCGTCGCGACAAAGGCCGGGTTCACGCTGGCGCAGAAGATGGTCGGCCGCGCGGTCGGTCTGCCGGAAGGCCAGGGCGTGCGCCCGGGCACCTACTGCGAACCCAAGATGACCACGGTCGGCTCGCAAGACACCACTGGCCCCATGACCCGCGACGAGCTGAAAGACCTGGCCTGTCTGGGCTTCAGCGCCGACATGGTGATGCAGTCCTTCTGCCACACGGCGGCCTACCCCAAGCCGGTGGACGTGAAGACGCACCGCGAACTGCCGGCCTTCATCAGCAACCGGGGCGGCGTCTCGCTGCGCCCGGGCGATGGCGTGATCCACTCCTGGCTCAACCGCCTGCTGCTGCCCGACACCGTGGGCACGGGCGGCGACAGCCACACCCGTTTCCCGATCGGCATTTCCTTCCCTGCGGGCTCCGGCCTGGTGGCCTTCGCGGCCGCTACCGGCGTGATGCCGCTGGACATGCCCGAATCCGTGCTGGTGCGCTTCAAGGGCCAGATGCAGCCGGGCGTGACCCTGCGTGACCTGGTGCACGCCATCCCGCTCTACGCGATCAAGGCCGGTCTGCTGACCGTGGCCAAGGCCGGCAAGAAGAACATCTTCTCGGGTCGCATCCTGGAAATCGAGGGCTTGCCCGAGCTGAAGGTGGAACAGGCGTTTGAACTGTCCGACGCCTCGGCCGAGCGCTCGGCTGCGGGCTGCACGATCAAGCTGAACCCCGAACCGATCAAGGAATACCTCACCAGCAACGTGGTGCTGATGAAGAACATGATCGCCGAGGGCTACGCCGACACCAAGACCCTGCAGCGTCGCATCGAGAAGGTCGAGGCCTGGCTGGCCAAGCCCGATCTGCTCGAAGCCGACAAGAACGCCGAGTACGCGGCTGTGATCGAGATCGACCTGGCCGACATCACCGAGCCCATCGTCTGCTGCCCCAACGACCCGGACGACGCCAAGTTCCTGTCCGACGTGGCGGGCACGAAGATTGACGAAGCCTTCATCGGCTCGTGCATGACCAACATCGGCCACTTCCGCGCCGCAGCCAAGCTGCTGGGCGGCCAGCGCGACATCCCGGTCAAGCTGTGGATCGCGCCGCCGACCAAGATGGACCAGAACGAGCTGATCAAGGAAGGCCATTACGCCGCCTTCGGTACGGCCGGCGCGCGTACCGAGATGCCCGGCTGCTCGTTGTGCATGGGCAACCAGGCGCAAGTGCGTGAAGGCGCGACGGTCATTTCCACATCGACCCGCAACTTCCCGAACCGCCTGGGCAAGAACACCAATGTGTACCTGGGCTCGGCCGAGCTGTCCGCCATCGCCTCCCGCCTGGGCCGTTTGCCGACCAAGGCGGAGTACCTGAAGGAAATGGGCATCATCGACGCCGACAAGGCCAGCGTCTACCGCTACATGAACTTCGACCAGATCGAGGAGTACAAGGAAGTGGCGGAGAAGGCTGCGGCCTGAATCCGCCGATCCGGAATGGCCCCGAGGTGTTGAGCCCCGGGGCCTTTTTCATGTTCCACTCGAACGACCATGCTTCAATCCCTGCCTTTATCTCTGCAGACAATCCTCTTGCTGATCGCCAGCAATGTCTTCATGACCTTCGCCTGGTACGGCCACCTCAAGAACCTGGCCACCGCACCCTGGTACACCGCGGCTTTCGTCAGCTGGGGCATTGCCCTGGCCGAATACCTGCTGCAGGTGCCGGCCAACCGCATCGGTTTTCAGCAGGCGGGGTTCACCGTCGGGCAGCTCAAGATCATCCAGGAAGTCGTCACTCTCAGCGTCTTCGTGCCTTTCGCGGTGTTCTATCTGCGCGAGCCCTTCAAGCTGGATTACCTTTGGGCAGCGCTGTGCATGGTGGGCGCGGTGTATTTCATATTCCGAAGCGCTTGAGGCGGGCGTGCTGGCTCGTGTCGCCTGGCGGGTGCAAGGGGTGGCCAGGTCGCGCCGGTTAAACTCGACCTTTCATCAATTCGTCACAAAAAAGACACCATGCTGTTTGGAAAACTGATGCCGCGTGACGGCAATTTCTTCGAGAAATTCAACCAGCATGCGGACCGCACGGTGCAGGCGGCCCGGGCCTTTGCCCAATTGGTGGCGAACTATGGCGATGTGAAGTTGCGCGAGCAGTACAACCGTGAAGTGGACGAGGCCGAGCATGCGGCGGACCGCATCACGCAGGACGTGAGCCGAACCCTGCACCTGACCTTCATCACGCCCATCGACCGCGAGCAGATTCACACGCTGATCAACACCATGGACGACGTGGCCGACCTGCTGCAGGACGCGGCCGAGACCATGGCGCTCTACGACGTGCGCGAGATGACCGATGAGATCGTGCGCCTGACCGAACTCTGCGTGAAGTGCTGCGAGCGGGTGAAGGACGCGGTCTACCTGCTCGGGACCATCGGCGAGGCCAAGTCGGCCGAGGCCGCGCTCAAGACCTGCGAGGAGATCGACAAACTCGAATCGGACGCCGACCGCGTGATGCGCACCGCCATGAGCAAGTTGTTCCGTGAGCAGCCCGACGTGCGCGAAATCATCAAGCTCAAGGCCATCTACGAATTGCTGGAGACCGTGACCGACCGCTGCGAGGACGTCGCCAACGTCATCGAGGGCATCGTCCTCGAGAACGCCTGAGGACGCGGGCATGGAGAATCTCACTCACGTGACGCCGTCGGCGATGTGGATCATCGTCCTGCTGGTCTGCATGGCCCTGGTCTTTGATTTCATGAACGGGTTTCATGACGCGGCCAATTCCATCGCCACAGTCGTTTCCACGGGCGTCTTGCGGCCCGGCCAGGCCGTGCTGTTCGCGGCCTTCTTCAACGTCGTGGCCGTGTTCGTCTTCCACCTGAGCGTGGCGGCCACCGTGGGCAAGGGCATCGTGCAACCCGGCATCGTGGACACGAACGTGATCTTCGGCGCATTGGCCGGCGCGATCACCTGGAACCTGATCACCTGGTACTACGGCATTCCCAGCAGTTCATCGCATGCGCTGATCGGCGGGATCGTGGGCGCGGTGATCGGCAAGTCCGGCACCGATGCCTTGCTGGCCAGTGGCATTCTGAAGACGGTCTTGTTCATCTTTGTCTCGCCCTTGCTCGGCTTTCTGCTGGGCTCGCTGATGATGCTGCTCGTGGCCTGGGTGTTCCGGCGCACCTCGCCCGCGCGGGTGGACGGGTGGTTCCGTCGCCTGCAACTGCTGTCGGCCGGTGCGTACAGCCTGGGGCATGGCGGCAATGACGCGCAGAAGACCATCGGCATCATCTGGATGCTGCTGATCGCTACCGGGTATGGCGTGGCCAGCGACGCCTCGCCGCCGGGCTGGGTGATCGTGGCCTGCTACCTCGCCATTGGCCTGGGCACCATGTTCGGCGGCTGGCGCATCGTCAAGACCATGGGACAGAAGATCACAAAGCTCAAGCCCGTGGGTGGTTTCTGCGCCGAAACGGGCGGGGCGTTGACCCTGTTCTTCGCCACCGCCCTGGGCGTTCCGGTGTCGACCACCCACACCATCACCGGCGCCATCGTCGGCGTGGGGTCGTCGCAGCGAGCCAGCGCCGTGCGCTGGGGGGTGGCGGGCAACATCGTCTGGGCGTGGATCTTCACCATTCCGGCCAGCGCCTTTGTCGCCATCGTGGCCTACTGGATCAGCCTGGGCTTGTTCTGAGTCCGTTCGTCCTATACATTTGCGGCCACCCAAAACCCGCCGCAAGGAAGGACGAACCATGGCAACGCCCGGTGACCTGCTTCAGAACGTCTCCCTCTTCAAGGACCTGTCCGCTGCCGAGTTGCAGACCATCAGCGAGGTCGCGAAGGTGCAGACCTACGCCGGGGGAGACCAAGTCTTCGGGGAAGGCGACCCGGCGGATGCCTTGTATGTGATCAAGTTCGGCTCGGTGCGCATCAGCCACAGTGCGCGCGACAACGAAGTGGACATCGCGCAGTTGGGGTCGGGTTCTCACTTCGGCGAGATGTCCTTCGTGGACGGTGAGCCCCGCTCGGCGACGGTCGAGGTGCTGGAAAAAAGCGAGTTGGTCCGCATCGGCTTTTCGGAGCTGAAGGCCTTGTTTGACAAGCAGCCGACGATCGCCGTCAAGGCGTACCAGTCCCTGGCCCATTTCCTGTGCCGGCGCCTGCGGGTGACTACCACGGACCTGTCCTTCGCCCGTGAGCGCAAGAGCACCCGGCATTCCTGAGCGGCCACTAATGCCTGTCTGACGGAGGCCACCACGTGGCCACCGCCGGTGGGGTCATCACTGCGAGATCTTCTGTGCCTCTTCGATCTGGTATTCGAAATAGCGCTGGAAGCTGAAGGCGATGGACGACATGAGCGCCGTCGCGCCGATCAACAGGGAGCAGACCACCGCGCCGATGGTCAGCCAGTGGGTCTGGCCGGCGCTGTCGTCTGGCGCGGCCTGCGGGTTGTGCCGTGCATTCCATTTCTCGGGCGTGGCCAGGCCGTAGACGATGGCCGTGAGCGCGCAGGCCGCGAGGGTGAATCCGAACAAGGGCGTGAGCACCCAGCTCCAGCCATCGTCCACGCCAAACTCCAAAGCACGCTGGATGCCGTACAGGCCCAGCGCCGTCGGAATGGGAAGGAGCCAGCCGAGGGTGTCCGCCCAGCCGTGCAGGTAGAAACGATGCAGGCCCAAGGGGCCGCCGAGGAAGGCCAGCCAGGCGGCCAGCGTCTTGTTTTTTCTCATGGAGCCGAATTGTGCCGCAGCCAGCGTCCGCAAGGTCTTGGCGTCGGGTTCGAAGCGGCTATAATTGAAGGCTTTCCGATGTGTCGCTGGCCGGGTGGTCAGTTGCGTGTCTCAAACGTCGGGAGAAACCGGCCTGCTTGTTGTATCTAGCGATCAGGCTTCATCGATTCCCCTTTCGGGGATAAGGACAAACCATGGTCGTGATCCGACTCTCCCGCGGCGGCGCCAAGTCGCGCCCCTTCTTCAACATCGTCGTGGCCGACAAGCGCAACCGTCGCGACGGCAACTTCATCGAGCGCATCGGCTTCTACAACCCGCTGGCGACCGAGAAGGAAGAAAGCATCCGCGTCGCGCAAGATCGCCTGAGCTATTGGCAGGGTGTCGGTGCACAGGCTTCGCCCACCGTGGAGCGCCTGGTCAAGCAGTTCGCCAAGAAGGCGGCCTAAGCTTTTTTTTGTCGCCTTCGCCCCAAGGCGCGTTCTCGCGCCACGGTGCCGGTCCCCACGCGGGTGCGGCCTTGGGGGTGATCCGATGGTCAGCTAGCCCATGACCCCTGGAAATCCCTTGCTTGCGCTGGAGCCTGCCGAACTACCGGCGGACGCCATCGAGGTCGGGCGCATCCTGGATGCCTGGGGCATCAAGGGCTGGTTCAAGGTTCTGCCGTACAGCGCCTCCCCCGAGGCGCTTTTTACTTCCAAGCGCTGGTTTCTGCTGCCCTCTGAGAGGGGCGCCAGGGCTTTTGAAGGCGTGGTCCGGCTGGCCATCAAGGAAGCCAAGGAACATTCAGACTCGGTCGTGGCCACCTCGCATGAGGTGGTGGATCGCTCGGCCGCCGAGGCCCTGCGGGGGGCCCGCATTTTCGTCTCCCGTTCCAGCTTTCCCACGCCCGACAAGGACGAGTACTACTGGGTGGACCTGCTCGGCCTGGATGTCGTCAACCGCGAAGGCGTGCATCTGGGGCAAGTGCATGATCTGCAATCCACCGGGCCGCAGACCGTCCTGATCATTGCCTGGACCGGGCCGGATGGCAAGGCCGCCGAGCGCATGATTCCCTTCGTGTCGGCCTTTGTGGATGGCGTCGATCTGCCCGCGCGCCGTATCTCGGTCGACTGGCAACCTGATTACTGAGCGGGCGAAGGCGTGGCGATCTTCGCGCCGCCGAGCCGTTGCGAAGGTGTCCCATGCGTTTCGATGTCCTGACCCTGTTCCCCGAACTGTTCGCCCCCCTGCTGACGAGTGGCATCACGCGTCGTGCCTACCGTGGCAATGGTGAAGGCGGCGCCATTGACGTGCATCTGCACAACCCCCGCGATCAGGCCGAGGGCAATTACCGCCGCGTCGATGACCGTCCGTTTGGGGGCGGTCCGGGCATGGTCATGATGGCCGAGCCGCTGGCGCGTTGTCTGGCGGCCGCGCAGGCGGCCCGCGCGGCCGCCGCCTGCCCACCTGGGCCGGTGCTGCTGTTTTCCCCCCTGGGTCGGACCTTGAACCACGCCGAAGTGGAGCGCTGGGCGGCCAGCCCAGGCGCGGTGCTGGTCTGCGGCCGTTATGAAGGCCTGGACCAGCGCTTCATCGACACCCACGTGGACGAGCAGATCAGCCTCGGGGATTTTGTGTTGTCCGGCGGCGAGATCGCGGCCATGGCCTTGCTGGATGCCGTCGCGCGTCTGCAGCCGGGCGTGCTGGGTGACGCCGAAAGCCATGCGCAGGACAGCTTCAACCCGCTGCTGGACGGCTTGCTGGACTGCCCGCATTACACCCGCCCCGAAAAATGGGTGTCGGAGGGACAGGTACAGGGTGTCCCCGAGGTGCTGCTGTCGGGCAACCATGCCCGGATCGAGCGCTGGCGGCGCGAGCAGCGGTTGGCATTGACGGCGCGCCTGCGTCCCGACCTGCTGGCGCAGGCCCGCAAGGCGGGCCGCCTGTCGCGCCAGGATGAGACTTTTCTGTCCAGCCTGCTATAATCGCGGGCTTCCTGATCCTCTGTCCGGCCGCTGTTGTACGCAGCACCGCCCTCCAGCCTTCGCTGGCAGGGGCGACGCGTGAAAACAGCCTTTAGTGCAGCGCGGACAAGATCGCCAAGAGGAATTTCATGAACCTGATCCAGACCCTCGAACAAGAGGAAATCGCCCGTCTGACCGAGAAAACGGGCAAGACCATTCCCGCTTTCGCGCCCGGCGACACCGTGATCGTCAGCGTCAACGTGGTCGAAGGCACTCGCAAGCGCGCCCAGGCCTATGAAGGCGTGGTGATCGCCAAGCGCAATCGCGGCCTGAACAGCGCCTTCACCGTGCGCAAGATCTCCAGCGGCGAAGGCGTGGAGCGTACCTTCCAGACCTACAGCCCGCTGATCGCCAGCATCGAAGTCAAGCGCCGTGGTGACGTGCGCCGCGCCAAGCTGTACTACCTGCGTCAGCGCAGCGGCAAGTCGGCTCGCATCAAGGAAAAGCTGGCTTTCAAGACCTTGGAAGCCTCGGCGGAGTAATAACTCCCCGGCCGGGTTCAACCGGTCGATTCCACAAGAACCGCCCTCGTACTTGGTCCGCAGGGCGGTTTTTCTTTTGGGGCGGCATCATTCCAAGTGGGTCCGTATCTGATCTACTCGACAGCTTGCTGGCTGAGGCTCTGAGCCGATGAGCGCGTCCGACCCCATTCCGCTGTCCAGGATTCCGAACTTCGACCCGCGCGCGGTGCCTGCGCGCGCGGTGGACGGCCATCTCCCGCCCGTGCCGATGGCGCGCCTGACCCCCGAGGCGCTGCGGCAACGCTTCCTCGCGCCGCCGGCCTGGCAGCCAGAGGTGCGGGCCGAGCCGCGTTTTGTTCAACGCAAGCCCGCCCAGGCCGCTGTGCTGGTGCCCTTGGTCATGTGGCCCGAGCCCACGCTGCTGCTCACCCAGCGCACGGCGCAGCTGCGCAACCATTCGGGGCAGATCGCCTTTCCTGGTGGACGGGTGGACGCGATGGATGCCGACGTGGCCGACGCCGCACTGCGTGAAGCCGAAGAGGAAGTGGGGCTGGCGCGCGATCGGGTGGAAGTGTTGGGCACGCTGCCGACCTACACCACGGGCACCGCCTTCGTGGTCACGCCTGTGGTGGCGCTGGTGCGACCAGGTTTCACGCTGCGGCCCAATCCGGTCGAGGTGGCTGATGCCTTTGAGGTTCCGCTGGCGTTTCTGCTGGACCCGTCTCACCACCGACGGCATGCGCACGAGTTCGAAGGCGTGATGCGCGAATGGTTCTCCATGCCTTGGACCGATGCCACGCGAGGCGGTACCGAGCGCTTCATTTGGGGCGCGACGGCGGGCATGCTGCGCAACTTTTACCGTTTCATGGCGGCGTGATGGCGGTTTTCCGGCTTTGATTTGATGAGGGGGATGCACCACCCGGTATGGCCCCGTTATCATCATGGGCATGAGCTTTTTCTCCCTCTTGCTGGCCTTGCTGATCGAGCAGGCGCGCCCACTCGGGCGTGGAAACATCGTGCATGCCCGGGTACGCGCCTGGCTGCGCTGGGTGGCGCGCAAATTCGACATTGGTCATTCGCCCTGGCTCGCCTGGGGCATCGCGGTGCTGGTGCCGGCCCTCGTGACCGCAGGCATTTACCTGTGGCTCAAGTCGTCCCTGGGCTGGTTTGGCGGCCTGCTCGCCCTGGCCTGGAACGTCTGGATGCTCTACGTCACCCTGGGGTTTCGGCAGTTCAGTTTTCACTTCAGCGCGATCCGTGACGCGCTGGAGGCCGGTGACGAGCAAACGGCCCGCCGCCTGCTGGCAGAGTGGCAGCAAATCGACGCCAGCGAGTTGCCCCCGCGCGAGATCATCCGGCATGTGCTGGAGTACTCCGTGGTGGCCGCGCACCGCCACGTGCTGGGCGTGCTCACTTGGTTCCTGATCTTTTCGCTGCTGGGCCTCGGGCCCGCAGGCGCGGTGTTCTATCGCTTGAGCGAGCTGATCACGCGCTACTGGCCGCATGTCTCGCGCAAGCAGGCGCCCTGGGTGAGCGAGGCTGTGCTCGCCGTTGCCGCCCGTGCCTGGAGTTGGGTGGACTGGCTGCCGGCGCGCATCACCGCCTTCGGTTTTGCCGTGGTCGGGCGCTTTGAAGACGCGGTGGATGCCTGGCGCCGCCACGAAGAGTTCAAGCGCATGCAGCAGAAGGAGGCGCAGGAGTCCGGTCGTGGCACCGGCGCGCAGGCCCGGCTGGAGGCGCTGGCTGGGGTGAGGCCTGGTGAACAGCTGGGCGACAACGCCCGCGCGCAGGACAACGACCATCTGATCATCGCCGCGCTCGCCGGTGCGCTCAATGTGCGTCTGGGACTTTCCGAGGCGTCCCGCGCCCGCCTGGGTGAACGGGTGGACTGGCAGGAGCCGCAGCTGGCGCACCTGCGCAGCAGCGTGGGCCTGATCTGGCGCGCGGTGGTGTTCTGGATGTTGCTGCTCGCTCTGATGACCGTGGGGCGCTGGCTGGCCTGATGACGGTTTGAGCGTCGGGCCGTGTTGTCCACCGACGCCGTCACTGCGCTGACGGTCCCGCCGCGCGCACCAGGCTGTCGATCTGCCGCAGCAATTCGCCGCTGGTGGCAGGTTTGAGCAGACTGGCGTCAAAGCCCAGATCGGCCGGCCAGTCCAGGGGCGGCAGGGGTGGCGCCGCAGAGTACAGCAGCACGGGCAGGCGGGGCCGCGAAGCGCGGGCCTGGGCCAGCAATTCCCAGCCGTCCATGCGCGGCATCATCTGGTCGGTCAGCAGCAGATCGTAGTCGTCTTCCCGCAGCATCTGCAGCGCTTCGAGGCCATCCGCCGCCGCGCTGACTTCGAAGCCATAGCCGCCCAGCAGATCGGTCAGTTGATCGCGATTGGCGGGCAGGTCGTCGGCGACCAGGATACGGCGACCCCGCCCCTCCACCTCGGCCGCGTGGCTCTCGACGAAGATGTCGCGGACCTCGCTTTCATCGGCGAGTTCCAGGTCCAGCGCGAAGCTGAAGCGGCTGCCCTGGCCCGGCGTGGATGCCAGTTCCAGTTCGGTTCCCATGCCATCGAGCAACTGCCGCACGATGGTCAGGCCCAAGCCGACTCCGTCCACGCCTCGCGCGTTGGCGCCGCGCCCAAAGGGCTGCATCACCTTGTCGCGCTCGCTTTCGGCGATGCCCTGGCCGGTGTCGCAGACCGAGAAACGCAGGCGCGTCCGGCCGTTGCCTGTTTCCCGCTCGTCGCCATCCAGAGGCTCGACCTGCAGGCGGATCTCCCCCTGGGTCGTGAACTTGGCGGCATTGCCCATCAGATTGAGCAGCACCTGGCGCAGATGCCGAAAGTCGGCCCGCACGACCAGCGGCAGGTCGATCGGGATCTCGGTCTCGAACCGGTTCTGCTGGCGCTGCGCTAGCAGACGGCCTTCTTGTTCCATTTCGTGCAGCAAGGCGTAGAGGTAACCCGGTTCGGCGTGGATCTCCGGGCCTTTCAGGTCCTGTCGGGCGAACTCCAGCAACTCGTCGATCAGCTCCATCTGGCGGCGTGCGCTGCGCTCAATGTGCCGCGTGGTCTGCGCTTCGAGGGCCGCCGCCGATTGCGTGATGTTGATGATCCCCGCCAGCGGCGAGCGCAGATCGTGGCTGATGCGTGCCAGCAGATTGCGTCGGGCGTCCAAGGCTTCCCGCAACTGGCCCGTACGTTGGGCCACCGCGCTTTCCAGCCGTTCCAGCTCACCGCGGCGCTGGTTTTCGAGGGCAGCCTGGGCACGCTGCTCGCGCCGCTGGCTGCCCAGAACCTCCAGCACCATGGTGGCGGCCAGCCAGACCGCGCCGTTGAGGGTGCCCGACAGGTTCTGCACGTACGACGATTGCCACACCAGGCTGCTCAGCAGTTCCAGCGCGGGTGGGAAGTGCTGCGCCCAGGGCACGGCCTTGTCCAGATGGAAGACATACTGGGACAGCAGCTGCAGCGCCATGATGTGCATGCCCAGCCAGGCCATGAACTGGTGGCGACGGCCATGCAGCAAAACGGCGACGAAGGACACGATCACCCACAGGCCGATGCTGGTCATCGCCGGCGCCGCGTACCAGCCGACGATGCGCGTGAGGATGTAGAACCCCACCAGCGCCACGATCATGTGGGTCCAGAGGCGAGGCAGGCGGCTCAGACCGTACAACTGCCGCACATAGATCAGAAAGCCCGAGATCGCGAAGGTGCCGGTCACCGCCGCGCAGGCCTCGGTGTAGGGCAGCAGGGCCGGGAAATAGAAGAGATAGCCGTTGACGACGCAGACGAAGAGCGCGTTGAAGAGGGCCCCGACCGACAGCGCCAGCAGCATGCCCGAGCGCAGGATCCAGCCGACGGTCAGGCCCACCGCCACCACCAGCAGCACGATGCCCTGCGACAGGCCGTCGATGATGTGCGTGTTCTGCTGCGTCTGCAGCCAGGCGGCGTCCGAGTAGAGCTGTGGGTTCACCAGCAATATGCTGGAAGTGCTCGAGACGCGGGCCAGCACGCGGGTTGTTTCCCCAGGCTGCAGGTCCAGCAGGAACACGGGCTGGCGCTGCGCCACGGCCCAGGTTCGCAGGGCATACGCGCTGCCCGAACGCTGGCTGTGCCACAGCCCATCCACGCGCAGCACGTGCACCTGCTGGTCCTCGACGCTGGGCTTGGCCAGGTTCAGCCATCGGCGGCAAGGCTGCGACTGCGTGTTGTGCAAGGTCATGTCCAGCCAGACGCCGGCCTCGCTGTAGCGGGGCAGGGTCTGGGGGTCGAGCGGGGCGAAGGCGCTCGCGGGCAGGCGGGCGATTTCCTCGGGTGTTTGGCGCCCCGTCCCGTCCACGTGCACCTCGACTTTGCCGCCCAGCAATTGCTGAGAGTCGGCGCAGGCGTCGATCGTTGTCGCATGAGCCCAGGGCGTACTCAGTCCCGTCAGCAGCAGGCACAGCCGCAGCACCCGCATGCGCCCCACCAGCTGTGTCAGCCAAAGGCGGCAACCAAGCCTCATTCGGACTTGCCCTTGCCCCGCGCCTGTTGCCGATAGTCGCTGGGCGTCATGGACTGTTGTTCGCGGAATGCCGTCGCGAAATTCGCCGCGCTCTGGTAGCCGGTCAGTTCGGCGATGTCCTGAATCTCCAAGTTGCTGTTCACCAGCAGGTCCTTGGCCTTTTGCAATCGCAGCTGGCGAGCGAACGCGAACACCGTGCTGCCCGCCCGCTGGCGAAACACTTGGGACAGTCGTTTTTCGTGGGTGCCCACGGCGGAGGCAATCTCCGTCAAGCCGGGCAGATCGGCCAAATGTGCTTCGATGAAACGCATGGCCGCGCGCAGCAGCGCCTCGTCGGCGTCGGTCGGTGAACTCACCTCGGGTGATGGTGTGCTGGCTTGCACGGCCCGCGGCGCGGGTGCCTGCTGCTGTTTGCCTCGCCGCGCCAACTGCATGTGGATGCGTATGCGCGCCAGCACTTCCTGCGGTTCAAAGGGCTTGGTCACATAGTCCACGCCGCCCTGTGTCAGTCCGGCCAGACGCTGGTCGGCTTCGTGTTGGGCGGAGAGGAAGATCACCGGAATGTCCTGGGTCTCCGGCGCGGCGCGCAGGCGCCGCAGCAAGGCCATGCCGTCCATGCCCGGCATGGAGACGTCCAGCACGATCAGGTCGGGTTGCAGGGCCAGGGCACGCAGATGCCCCCGATGCGGCTCTGCCGCCAGGGACACCTGCCAGCCTTGCTGCCGGATCAGGGTCACCAGGGCACGCAAGGCCTCGGGTTCGTCATCGATCAGCAGGATGTGGGGCGGATCGGGAGCTTGGACGTGGGCGGCGCACATGGTTCAAATGAGAGTGATTCGCCTGCGGGCCAGCGGCACGCCCTCGTGGGCCACTGGGCAAAAATGTAACAACCGCCGGTTTTCCTTTGCGGCAAAGGAAAAGTCCGCTGTGCCAAAGATGCAACTTGTCCAGGCAGGCGATCCTTCGTCCATCGGTTGTCCTTTGGAAAGATGAGCATCATGCTGCAGAACCTGCGCGCCCTTGTGTACCAGCAACAATTTGACGTTCTGGCGCTCGCCGCCAAGTGTTACTACCTGGAGGGCGGCGACCTCTCGGCCCTGCTGTTGCAGGGCTTGGCCCATGCCCATCTGGGTGAGCACGAACAGGCCCGTGTGCTGCTGGATCAGGTACAGCAACGGCGGCATGAGCTGAACTTCGAGGCCCAGGTGGACCTCGGCGCGGCGCTGCTGCTGCTGGGCCAGAACGCCCAGGCGGACCTGCTGCTGCGCGCGGCGGTGCGCCAGATGCCTCAGCAACTGCCTCAGCAGGCCTATGCGCGCGCGCACCTGGCCTGGCTGGCGCAGCAGAACGGTCGCACCGACGAAGCCCTGGAAGGCTATCGGCAGGCGTTCGCGCACGTGCCGGGCATGGTGATGGTGTGGTCCAGCCTGGTGCGCCTGCTGCTGAGCCTGCGTCAGCCAGGGGAGGCTCAGGAGGTGCTGGAACACGCCCAGTCTGTTTTCCAGGAGATGCAGGCTCAACTCGACGAACCCGTGGCGCAACAGCAGAAGGCCGGTCTGGATCTGCTGCAATGGGAAATCTGGTGCGCGACAGAGCAATACGCGGCGGCCGAGAGCTGGCTGAGCGAACGGGTCGCCGACCAGGACGAAGCGGCTGTCTTTCGTCAAGCGCTCATCCGTTCGCGTCAGATCGGCGTCATGCAGCGCCTTCCGGCGCGCAGCATGAGCGTGCACTGAGCGTCGACGGGCGCCGCCGCAGCAGCGGGTGCGGCGCTCAATACCGGGGCGGCATGGACAGTTCGGCATGCAGTTCACGGTAGATACGATAGCGACTGGATGTGACAGGCGAATCCAGCCCCTCAGGGTGCGCCGGGACACCTGTCCCGGTTTGCGGCGCAGTCGCAGACTCGCCCGGTTCGACCGCCGCGATGACCGCGCAGCCCGGTTCGTGCAAGTGTGTGCAGTTGTAGAAGCGGCAGGCGCCCGCGTGCATGCGCAGGTCCGGCATCAGGCTGGCCAATTGCGCTGCCTCGATGTGGTGCAGACCGAACTCCTGGAATCCCGGTGAGTCAATCAGCGCCGTGCGCGGTGTGGCGCAACCCGCACCCGCTTCCGCGTCCACCCAGTACCAGCGGGTGTGGGTCGTGGTGTGCTTGCCGCTGTTGAGTGCGCTGGAAATCTCGCCGGTCTGGGCCTGCGCATCGGGTGCGAACAGGTTGATCAGGGTGCTTTTGCCCGCGCCCGAAGGACCGAGCACCAGCGTGGCCCGCCCCTGCAGATGCTGGCGCAGGGCCAGCACGCTGTCCTGCGTGGGGCCGTTCTTCAGGTTCAGGGGCAGCACCGTGTAGGCCATGCGCTGGTAGGCCGCGAGCCGTGCCCAGGCGCGTGCATGCGCGGCGCTCAGGTCGCTCTTGTTCAGCGCGATCAGTGGGGGAATGCCGGCCGCCTCAGCGGCGATCAGGGCCCGCGCCAGCTGGCTTTCGGAAAATTCCGGCTCGGCCGCAATGAGGATCAGGACCTGGTCGATGTTCGCGGCGAAGCTCTTGCTGCGCAGCTCGTCCTGGCGGTAGAACAGGTTGCGGCGGGCGTCGATGGCCTCGATGCTGCCTTCATCCCCGGTCGGCAACCAGCGCACGCGGTCACCCACCACGGCGTTGTTCTTTTTGCCGCGCGGGTGGCAGATCAGGCGCCGTCCACCGGGGCCTTCCGGGCTTTCAACCAGCAGATGCCGGCCATGGCTGGCCACCACGAGCCCCGATGTTGGAGGCTGCCCTGCCAAGGCGGGGTGGCCTGCCGCGCGGCCATTCCCTCGCTTTGCCTTGTTGGCGCCGTTCAAGCCGTGCCTTGCGGGTACGCGCCCAGGCCCAGCCGCGCCAGGCGTTGGTTGGCGGGCGGGTGCGAGTAATAAAAGGCCACGTAGAGTGGATCGGGCGTCAGCGTGGCGGCATTGTCTTCGTAGAGCTTGAGCAGGGCGCTGGCCAGGTCGGCGGCGTCGGTCTGTTGCGCGGCGTAGGCGTCGGCCTCGAACTCATGCTTACGCGAACCGCGTGCTGCCAGGGGCGTGATGAAAAAGCTGAACACGGGCGCGACCAGCAGGAAAAGCAGCAGGGCCAGCGCATCGTTCGACGCGGCAAACGAGGCGGGCAGTCCGTGGGCCACCTCGGGCGGAAGGGCGGACAAAGCCGCGCCGAGGGCGGGCACCAGCATCTCCAGGCTGGGCGTCACGCCCAGGCCGGTGTAGAACCAGGCTTGTTGCGCCAACCAGCCCAGCAGCGCAAAACCCGCCAGACTCATCGCGAACATCATCACGATGCGCTTGAGGATGTGCTTGTGCTTGAAATGCCCCAGCTCGTGCGCCAGCACGGCATCCACTTCGCCGGGTTTGAGTTTGCTCAGGAGGGTGTCGAAGAACACCACGCGCTTGGCCGTGCCGAAGCCTGTGAAGTAGGCGTTGGCGTGCGCGCTGCGGCGGCTGCCATCCATCACGTATAGGCCCTGGGCCTGGAAACCGCAGCGCTGCATCAGGGCCGTCACCCGCGTTTTCAGCGATTCGTCTTCCAGCGGCTGGAACTTGTTGAACAGCGGCGCGATGAAGGTCGGATAGATCCACAGCAGCAGCAGGTTGAAGCCCATCCAGGCGCCCCACGCCCAGAGCCACCATAGCGTGCCGGTGGCACCCATGAACCAGAGCACCAGGGCCGCGATCGGCAGGCCGATGGCGGCACCCAGCAGCGTGCCCTTGACGAGGTCACCCAGCCAGAGCTTGAAGCTCATCTTGTTGAAGCCAAAGCGTTGCTCGATCACGAAGGTCTGGTAGAGCGAGAAGGGCAGTTCGATCAGCCCGCCCACCACGACGAAGGCGGCAATCAGCACAAGCTGTTGGCCCATGCCCGGGCCCATCCACCCCAGCACCGCCTGATTCAGCGCATCCAACCCGCCGAGCAAGGTCCAAGCCAACAGCACGGCGCCGGAAAAAGCCGTTTCCAGCAGGCCGAAGCGCAACTTGGTCACGCTGTAATCGGCGGCCTTCTGGTGGGCGGCCAGGGTGATGGCGCGGTCGAAGGCGGTTGGCACGCTGGCTCGGTGACGGGTGATGTGCCGGATCTGCCGCGTGGCGAGCCAGAATTTGGTCAGCAGGCCCAACAGCAGAGCTGTGGCGAACAACAGGGTCAGGGCAAAAGACGGTGAGAAGGTGGCGGCATCCATGGTCGCGAAGTTTAGGGGATCGGGGACAATACGGGCATGAGTGACGCCGCGAATGCCCCCAATCCCCCCGAGACGTTGAAGAAATCGGACCAGAACCTGGTCTGGCTCGACTGTGAAATGACGGGTCTGGACCCCGAGAAGGAGCGCCTGATCGAAATCGCCGTGATCGTCACGGGCCCGAACCTGGAGCCTCGCATCGAAGGCCCGGTGCTGGTGATCCATCAGAGCGACGAGATCCTGGACCAGATGGACGCCTGGAACAAGGGCACGCATGGGCGCAGCGGTCTGATAGATAAGGTGAAAGCGTCCACGCTGACCGAGCAGGAGGCCGAGGAGCAATTGCTTGCCTTCATCAAACAGTACGTGCCCAAGAGCGGCACGCCCATGTGTGGCAACACCATCAGCCAGGATCGCCGTTTCCTGGTGAAGTACATGCCCAAGCTGGAGGCCTGGTTCCATTACCGCAATTTGGACGTGAGCACCCTGAAGGAATTGGCCAAGCGCTGGCGGCCCGAGGTCTACAGCGCCTTCAAGAAGGCGCAGAAGCACACGGCGCTGGCGGACGTGCACGAGTCCATCGACGAACTCATGCACTACCGCACCCATTTCCTGAAGCTGGGCTGAACGCCCGCGCCAGCGCGAAATCGCAAGCCGTGCGATAATCCGACCTGCGCTCTTTTTCTGAGGGCGCTGACGCACATCTCCTCATCACACACCGGACGTGAGTTCTTCTACGAAAGAACTCGTTGAGAAATGTCCACCCATGCCACCCGGCATGGATTCCCGTTTGATGGTTGATGTCTTTTAACCATTGAACGGGGCGCACCGCAACTCAGGCGGCGCGCCGTGCCGCGTTTTGCGCGGTTTTCCGTGTGAGCATGAAATGACCGACACCTTGAACATGACGGGCGATCTCGTTTCCGAGAACGCTCCCGTCGAATCCACCATTTCCGAAACCATCGCGCCCAACGGCTTCGTGGAACTGGGCCTCGCGCCTGAACTGATCCAGGCCGTGGCCGACCTGGGCTATACCCAGCCCACCTCCGTGCAGAACCGCGTCATCCCGCTGGCGCTGCCGTCGGACGATGCCACCCATCAGGGCTACAACGACCTCATGGTCTCCAGTCAGACCGGGAGTGGCAAGACCGCCGCCTTCCTGCTGCCTGTGCTGCACACCTTGATCCAGCAGCAGACCGAGGCCGCTGCCCAGGAGCGTGAGGAGTACGAGCGCGCCTGCGCTGATGCCGCCGCCAAGGGTGAAGCCGTTCCCAAGCGCAACAAGCGCAAGGACCCGACCAATCCGCGCAACTTCAAGGCGGCCGCTCCGGGCGCTCTGGTGTTGTGCCCCACGCGCGAGCTGGCGCAGCAGGTCGCGCATGACGCGATCGAATTGGTCAAGCATTGCCGGGGCCTGCGCATCGCCAACGTAGTGGGTGGCATGCCCTACCAGTTGCAGATCGCCAAGCTGCAGAACGCTGGTCTGGTCGTGGCCACGCCGGGTCGCCTGCTGGACCTGCAGCGCTCGATGCAGATCAAGCTGGACCAGGTCCAGTTCCTGGTCGTGGACGAAGCCGACCGCATGCTCGACCTGGGCTTCACCGATGACCTGGCCGAAATCAACGCGCTGACGGCGGGTCGTCGTCAGACCATGATGTTCTCCGCCACCTTCGCGCCGCGCATCCAGCAGCTCGCCATGCGCGTGATGCATGACAACGGTTCTCAGGTGAAGAAGGTGCAGATCGACGCGCCGCACGAGAAGCACGCCAACATCAAGCAGGTGCTGCATTGGGCCGACAACTTCGCGCACAAGCGCGCCTTGCTGGACCATTGGCTGCGTGACGCCAACATCGACCAGGCCATCGTCTTCGCCAGCACGCAGGTGGAATGCGACGGCCTGGCCGCCGACCTGCAGCAGGCCGGCTTTGCCGCCGTGGCCTTGCACGGCGCGCTGAGCCAGGGTCTGCGCAACCGTCGCTTGATGGCGCTGCGCAGTGGCCAGGTGAAGTTTCTCGTGGCCACCGACGTGGCCGCGCGCGGCATCGATGTACCGACCATCACCCACGTCTTCAACTTCGGTTTGCCCATGAAGGCCGAGGACTACACGCACCGCATCGGCCGCACCGGTCGCGCGGGGCGCGACGGCATCGCGGTGACCATCGCCGAATTCCGTGACCGCCGCAAGATCGGTGACATCGAGTTCTACACCAAACAGCCTTTCAAGGCCGAAGCCATTCCGGGGCTGGAGCCGCAGCAACGCATGCCGTCGTTCCGCCCTGAGCGGAGTGACAGCAGGGGTGACCGCGGCGATCGCACCGGTCGTTCCGATCGGGGCGGCGGTTTTGGCCGAGGCAGTTTCGGCAAGGGGCCTGGCGGCGCGGGTCGTCCGGAAGGCAACCGTGGTGGCGCGGGTCGTCCGGAGTTCGGCAAGGCCCATGGCTTTGGTGATCGTCGTGAACGTGGTGCTGCCGACACCGGCCGTACCGGTCGGCCCGAGGGCGCCCGCCCGGCTTTTGCCAGGCCGGCGGGGGACGCGCCGCGTGGTGGTGGCAAGCGCCCGTTCGCGGCGCGCACGCCGCGCTGAACACCTATGGTCTTTCCCGGCAATGATCGCCGGGCAGAAAAAAGGGGCGCCTCGTGCGCCCCTTTTTGTTGCCTGCCGCCAGCGAATCGGGTGGCTGATTTATTCGAGTCGCAGGTAGTTGCAGGACAGGGCCCAGTCGAACCAGTTGCACATGAAACCATCGTCCTTGGCCAGGACCAGGCGGCGACCCGCTGGCGGTGTCAGCCAGGCACGCGCGTTTTCCGGCGGCAGCCCATAAGTGACGCTGACGCCCCCTCCGCTTGCGCGGCCCTTGGTTTCGGACAGCGCGGTGTAAGGCAGTCGGATCTGTGAGCCATCGTTGCAACGCAGGTCCAGCACGCCACCGGTGCTGTTGGTGTAGTTCATCGTGCCCATGCAATCCAGCGCGGGATCGGTCTCATTGCTCAACTCGATCGTGGCGCTGCGGTCGGTGTACAGCACCGCCTTGCCGGTTAGCAGCCGGTCGCCGATCACGGCCAGGGCGAGCGATGGCGTGGCCACGGCACGCATGGCTTTGCTGTGCATCCAGGCACAACCGCTCAGCAGACTGCCTGCCATGAGGGCCGTGATCAGCCGCAGCCGGTTCGGGCGCAGGCGGGATGGATGATGGTGGGGGTCGCAAACCATGATGAATCTCATGTCTTCTTGAGCGGTCACAGTGAATGGATCACATCTCGGCCAATTTGGCTGCCGCGCCGCGCTTGCCGAGCTTGCGGATCGCGGCGATGTTCTGCAATTGGCTTGAGCGGGGGCGGGCCTGTCCCTTTTCCCAGTGGTAAACCGTCTGCTGCGTCACGCCGATCAGCTTGCCCATGTCGGCCGCCGAGAGGTCCAGTTTCTTGCGCAGCGTGGCAAAGCCATTCGCGCGGAAACGCAGTCGTGGGTTGTCGTCGTCTTCCGTCGTCGTGCCGCTGGCGACACTCTTGCTGCGACCACCGCCCTTGGCCTGTTTGGCCAATTGCCGCTGCTGGTCCTTCAACTGCCGTTTGAGCGCGGCCAGTTCGGTGCGATAGCGGGAAGAGGCTTTCTGGAGCGCCTGCAATTCGGTGCGGACTTCCTTGCGCGCCAGGCGGACGATTTCGGCTTTGAGCAGGGAGGCAAGCTGGGCCATAGGCGATTTGGGGAAATGTGGAGGGAATGTGCTTGGAAATTCTGGGCGCGACCTCGGAGCCTGCAAGGCGTGGAGCACCCTGGGACTCGGCACATGCGTACCAACGCACACGCTGGGACGCGGCAGGGCTTAGGATACACCACGAAAAACAGAGGTGGCGTGCAATAACGCGCCTTTGCCGGCCCTTTCCTGGTGCTCAGGCGTACCGGTGCCTGATTCTGTGGCGCTTTTGCGCCGAACTTTGAGATTTCCGTCATTTCGCCGAGGCGTCTTGCGCGATGTTCTGGTCGTGGGAGGCTTCATACAATCTCACCCTGCCGCGCGGCGCGCGATGCAGTCCGAGTCATGGATGCCAAGTGTCGGTACGGCGAACGGGTATCGTGGCGCGATGGTGTCGCAGAAAGGCTGGTATGGCGATTTATGAACTGGACGGGCATGCCCCGACACTTGGGCTCAATGCCTGGGTGGCCGATAGCGCGCAGGTGATCGGCAAGGTGACGCTTGAGGAAAACGCCAGCGTCTGGTTTGGCACGGTGGTCCGAGGTGACACCGAGCATCTGCACATCGGCAAGGGCAGCAATGTCCAGGACGGTTCCGTGCTGCACGCGGACGCTGGTATACCGCTGCGCATCGGCGAGGACGTGACCGTGGGTCACAAGGTGATGCTGCATGGGTGCACAGTCGGAGATGGCTCGCTGATCGGCATCGGCGCTGTGGTGCTGAACAATGCCAAGATCGGCAAGAATTGCTTGGTGGGCGCGGGCGCGCTCGTGACCGAAGGCAAGGCGTTCCCCGATGGCAGCATGATCCTGGGCAGCCCGGCCAAGGCCGTGAAGCAGCTCAGCCCGGAGCAGATCGAAGGCCTGCGGCGCATCGCCCGGCACTATGTCGATAACGCGGCCTTGTACCGCCAGGGCTTGAAGAAAATTGGCTGAACCGCATCTGTGTCGATTGACTCTGACCTTAAGACTTTTTTTGAATTCCAGCGTGTCCGAACTCCACAAATTCCTGTTTGAAGGCCTGCCGGTGCGCGGTTCTCTTGTTCGCCTGGACGCCGATGCCTGGGGCGAAATCCTGCGCCGTCGTGCGCAGAGCCCTTCGGGTGTCGCGCCAGGTGCGGCTTCCGGCGCCTATCCCTTGCCAGTCCAGAACCTCCTTGGTGAGATGGCTGCTGCAGCGGTGCTGATGCAATCCAGCATCAAATTCGACGGTGCCTTGATCCTGCAGGTGTTCGGTGACGGTCCGGTGAAGCTGGCCGTGGCCGAAGTGCAGTCTGACCTGCGCCTGCGCGCCACGGCCACGGTGCAGGGCGAGGTGCCTGCCGAGGCGCTGCTATCGGATCTGCTGAATGTGCAGGGGCAAGGTCGTTGTGCCGTGACCCTGGACCCCAAGGGGCGCCAGCCGGGCCAGCAGCCTTACCAGGGCGTGGTGCCCCTGAGCGACGCGGATGGTCGTGGCATGCGCAGCCTGTCCGAGGCCTTGCAGCACTACATGCGCCAGAGTGAGCAGCTTGACACGACGCTGGTGCTGGCAGCCGACGAGCGGGTGGCCGCGGGCTTGCTGATCCAGCGCTTGCCCGTGCAAGGGGCTGGCAACCTGGAGGGCGAGAGGGGTGCTGAACAGGCTGCTGAAATGCAGGAGCATTACAACCGCATCGCCACCCTCGCATCCAGTCTGAAGCGCGAGGAGTTGCTGACCTTGGATGTGGAGACCATCCTGCGCCGCCTGTTCTGGGAAGAGAAGCTGCAGCGATTCGAGCCGATGCTGGCGGATCAAGGGCCACGTTTCGCCTGCACCTGCAGCCGCGACCGCGTGGCCGGCATGATCCGTGGACTGGGTCGCGAGGAGGTGCAAGACATCGTCGCGGAACAAGGCGCGGTGCAGGTGGACTGTGATTTCTGCGGCGCCAGCTACCGATTCGATGAAATCGACGCGACCCAGCTCTTCACCCAGGCGGAAGATCAACCACCGTCCAGCTCGACGGTGCAGTAGGGACGGACGTCGCTCTCGCGCGTCCGGTGAACAAGCGGAACTCGCAATCCGGGTCGGCGCAGCTGTCGCAGGGGCCGCGCCAGCGGCCCTGGCTCTGGTGCAGGGGAACGTCCTGCGGAAGGATCAGCTGCATAGCAGCGCGCAGGCGCTGCGGCCCCTGCCCATACACCACGCCATAGGTTCGACCTGCCTCACCCAGCCAAACACGTAGCTGGGCATCTTCGGCGCGGCGGCTGGCTTGCTGGCTTGCCGCCTCCGACTGAAAGCGCGTGTCTGGCCAGTCCAGGCCCATCAGCAGGGCACGATCCCAGGTCAACACCGTGTCGAGGTCCGGCGCATCCAGGAATACATGCTCGGGCCAGTGCCGCGAGAGTGCATGCGACAACCAGCTCTTGCCGGTGCCGGCCGCGCCGAGCAAGGCGACTTTCATGCGTGCATCGACTCCTCGGACTTTACTTTTCGATCTGCACGTAGATTTCGTTGGGCTTGACCATGCCCAAGTCTTGCCGGGCTTTTTCCTCGACCATGTCCAGGCCGTCCTGCAGGTCCTGCACCTCGGCGGCCAGGCGTTCGTTCTGCTGCCTTGCCTCGGCGTTGCGTTGGGTCTGGGCTTCCAGTTTGTTGGCCAAGGCCGCGACCTGGGGCACGCTGCCCCGGCCCAGCCAGAGCTGCGCATGCACGATCAACAGCAAGGCCACCAGCAGCAGCGGCAGCAGACGAGAAGGGCGGGGCGGTCGTGCCATGGAGGATCGTGCCTTGCCGCCTGTTCCTGATATCAGCGTGTACGCATGCCGGGCCTGAAGTAAGCAGGCTTACTTCAGGTTGTAGAAGGCCGAGCGACCCGGATAGACCGCGACTTCGCCCAGGTCTTCCTCGATGCGCAGCAACTGGTTGTACTTGGCCATGCGGTCGCTGCGGCTGAGCGAGCCGGTCTTGATCTGGCCCGCGTTGGTGCCCACCGCGATGTCGGCGATGGTGCTGTCCTCGGTCTCGCCCGAGCGGTGGCTGATGACGGCGGTGTAGCCCGCGCGCTTGGCCATCTCGATCGCTGCGAAGGTCTCGGACAGGGTGCCGATCTGGTTGATCTTGATGAGGATGGAGTTGGCGATCGACTTGTCGATGCCTTCCTTCAGGATTTTGGTGTTGGTCACGAAGAGGTCGTCACCCACCAACTGCACTTTCTTGCCCAGGCGCTCGGTCAGCGTCTTCCAGCCGTCCCAGTCGCCTTCGGCCATGCCGTCCTCGATGCTGATGATGGGGTACTTATCACACCAGGTCGCCAGCATGTCTGTCCACTCGGGGGCGGAAAGCTTCAGGCCACCTTCGCCTTCCAGCACGTACTTGCCTTCCTTGTAGAACTCGCTCGAGGCGCAATCCAGGCCGAGTGCGATCTGCGAGCCTGCTTCATAGCCCGCCGTGGCAATGGCTTCGAGGATGAGCTGGATGGCTGCTTCGTGGTTGGCCACATTGGGCGCGAAACCACCTTCGTCGCCGACTGAGGTGGGCATGCCCTTGGCATCGATGATTTTCTTGAGGGCGTGGAACACTTCGGCACCCCAGCGCAGCGACTCGCGGAAACTGGGCGCGCCCACGGGCAGGATCATGAATTCCTGCAGGTCCAGGCTGTTGTTGGCGTGCGCGCCGCCGTTGATCACGTTCATCATGGGCACGGGCATCTGCACCGCGCCCATGCCGCCGAAATAGCGGTACAGCGGCAGGCCGGCCTCCTCGGCTGCCGCGCGGGCCACGGCCATGCTGACCGCCAGCATGGCATTGGCGCCCAGGCGACTCTTGTTGTCGGTGCCATCCAGGTCGATCAAGGTCTTGTCCAGGAAGGACTGTTCGGCCGCGTCCAGGCCCAGCACGGATTCGCTGATCTCGGTGTTGATGTGCTCGACGGCCTTCAGCACGCCCTTGCCGAGATAGCGGCCCTTGTCGCCGTCGCGCAGTTCGATGGCCTCTCGGCTGCCGGTGGAAGCGCCCGAGGGCACGGCCGCGCGGCCCATGGTGCCGCTTTCCAGCAGCACGTCGCATTCCACCGTGGGGTTGCCACGGCTGTCCAGGATTTCACGACCGACGATGTCAACGATGGCGCTCATGTTGTCTTCTCTTTACTCGAAGTTGAAAAAACGGTGGAAGGGCTGAAGTGGGCGGTGCGTGAACGGATGGCGGGTGCCGGGTTCAGGCCGCGACTTTCAGCGCCGGGTTCGGGGCGCTGCTCTGGCCGCTGCCCTGACGGGTCAGCGCGGCCTTGACGAAGGAATTGAACAGCGGATGACCGTTCCACGGCGTGGACTTGAACTCGGGGTGAAACTGCACGCCAACGAACCAGGGGTGAGTGGTCTGAGGCAGTTCGACGATCTCGGTGAGGTGTTCGCGCTGGGTCAGCGCGGAAATCACCAGACCTTTTTCGCGCAGCGTGTCCAGGTAGTTGACGTTGGCTTCATAGCGGTGGCGATGACGTTCCGTCACCACGTCGCCATAGATGTTGTGGGCCAGGGTGCCCTTGACCACGTCCGAGCTTTGCGCGCCCAGACGCATGGTGCCCCGAGGTCGGAATTGGCGTCGCGCTTCTTGATGGTGCCGTCCGCGTCCTTCCACTCGGTGATCAGGGCAATGACCGGGTGCGCGCAACTGGGTTCGAACTCGGTGCTGTTGGCGTCCCTCAGGCCCGCGACGTGGCGCGCGAATTCGATGGTAGCCACCTGCATCCCCAGGCAGATGCCCAGGTAGGGCACCTTGTGCTCGCGCGCATAGCGGGCCGTGCTGATCTTGCCTTCGATGCCGCGCTTGCCGAAGCCGCCGGGCACGAGGATGGCGTCGTACTTCGCCAATTGGTTCACCGTGTCGTCGGTGATGGTTTCTGAATCCACGTGCTCGATCTTCACCCGCACGTGGTTCTTCATGCCGGCGTGGCGCAGCGCCTCGTTGACGGACTTGTAGCTGTCTGACAGGTCCACGTACTTGCCGACCATCGCGATGGTCACCTCGCCCTGCGGATGCTCGACCTCACCAACCAGCGCGTCCCAGCGCTTGAGGTTGGCGGGTGGCGTGTTGATGCGCAGCTTGTCGCAGATCAGTCCGTCCAGGCCTTGTTCGTGCAGCACGCGCGGCACCTTGTAGATGGTGTCCACGTCGGGCATGGAGATCACGCCCCAGTGCGGCACGTTGGTGAAGAGGCTGATCTTCTCGCGTTCATCGTCGGGGATGGCCCGGTCGGCACGGCACAGCAGCGCGTCGGGCTGAATGCCGATCTCACGCAGCTTCTGCACCGTGTGCTGGGTGGGCTTGGTCTTGAGTTCACCCGCCGCGGCGATCCAGGGGACGTAGGTCAGGTGCACGAAGGCCGCATTGTTCGGGCCGAGGCGCAGGCTGAGCTGGCGTACGGCTTCGAGGAAGGGCAGGGATTCGATGTCGCCGACCGTGCCGCCGACTTCGACGATGGCCACGTCCACCGCATCGGGCGTACCGACGCCCGCGCCGCGTTTGACGTATTCCTGGATCTCGTTGGTGACGTGCGGGATCACCTGCACCGTCTTGCCGAGGTAGTCGCCCCGGCGTTCCTTCTCGAGCACGCTCTTGTAGATCTGGCCGGTGGTGAAGTTGTTGCTGCGCTTCATCCGCGTTTCGATGAAGCGCTCGTAGTGACCGAGGTCCAGGTCGGTTTCGGCACCATCGTCGGTGACGAAGACCTCGCCGTGCTGGAAGGGCGACATGGTGCCCGGGTCCACGTTGAGGTAGGGATCGAGCTTGATGAGGGTGACTTTGAGGCCGCGCGATTCAAGGATCGCGGCGAGAGACGCGGAGGCGATGCCCTTGCCCAGGGAAGACACCACGCCGCCGGTGACGAAGACGAATTTGGTCATGTCGAGTCGAACCGTGCAAGGTTCGATGAGCAGGTAAAGCGAGATTATAGGCGTGGTGGGTGGGCGCTTTTTCGCCGGCCAGGGTTGTCGGGGGTATCGTGCAGGCTTGGCTGGCGAAGGCCGCGCCGGCGCTGGGGCCCACGCGCTCATGCGGTGATGGTCGGCTGCGCCGACTTCGCGCTTGGGGCAGGCAGGAGGCCACAGCGATAACAACTCGCTTCGCGCTTTCAGCGCTGCGCTCAAACACGTTATCGGCCATCAGATGCACGACGCGTGACGACGCTTGTCGTCACGCTGTGGCCTCCTGCCTGCCCCAAGCGCCATCCCCGAAATCGCGCGCGGGCCCCAGCGCCGGCGCGGCCTTCGCCAGCCAAGCCACAGGGGCGAAGCGCACAGACGGGAACTGCTACATTCCCGGGCCATGAACGATCTCGCTGGAAAACACATCGTCCTGGGCCTCTCCGGGGGCGTGGCCTGCTACAAGTCGGCGGAGCTGTGTCGCTTGCTGATCAAGGCGGGCGCGACGGTGCAGGTCATCATGACCGAGGCCGCCGCGCAGTTCATCACCCCTGTGACCATGCAAGCGCTCTCGAACCGGCCGGTGTACCTGTCGCAGTGGGACGCGCGCGAGCCGAACAACATGCCCCACATCAACGCGACGCGGCAGGGCGACCGGCACGCAGATGCCATCCTCGTCGCGCCGGCCAGCGCCGATTTCATCGCCCAGCTGGCACAGGGCCGGGCCAGCGAGCTGCTGGGCCTGATGTGTCTGGCACGCCCCATCGACCAGGTGCCCCTGCTGTTGGCCCCCGCCATGAACCGCGAAATGTGGGCCCACCCCGCGACCCAGCGCAACTTGGCCCAGGTGGACGTCGATGGGGCCACGCTGCTGGGCGTGGGCCATGGCTTGCAGGCCTGCGGCGAGACTGGGGACGGCCGCATGCTGGAGCCAGTGGACATCCTCGAAGATCTGACTGCTTTCTTCCAGCCCAAGCTGCTACCGGGCCGGCGCATATTGGTCACGGCGGGGCCGACTTACGAGGCCATCGACCCGGTGCGCGGCATCACCAATCGCTCCAGCGGCAAGATGGGATTTGCCATTGCCCGCGCCGCGCGCGAGGCGGGTGGGGATGTGACCCTGGTGGCGGGACCGGTGCACCTGCCCACGCCGCGTGGCGTGACGCGCATTGACGTGCGCACGGCCCAGCAAATGCAGCAGGCGGTGCGGGATATGGTCGACCATGCTTCCATTTTCGTAGCAACCGCCGCCGTGGCGGATTGGCGACCCGCCAGCGTGGCGGAGCAGAAGATCAAGAAAGACGGCAGCGGAAAACCGCCCGCGCTGGACTTCATCGAAAACGTGGACATCCTTGCTGGCGTGGCACAGCACCCACGGGCCAAGAGCGGCGCGCTGTACTGCGTCGGCTTCGCTGCCGAAAGCCACGATCTGCTGACCCACGCCCAGGCCAAGCGCGCGCGCAAGGGCGTGCCTTTGCTGGTGGGCAACATCGGTCCGGCCACCTTCGGTCAGGACGACAATGCCTTGCTGCTGGTCGATGAAGTCGGCACCAAAGAATTGCCCCACGCCGACAAGCTCACGCTGGCGCGCCAACTGGTGGCCGAGATCGCCCAGCGTCTCAAGAGTTAATTCTTCCGTTTCTTCCCATGCACATCGACGTCAAGATCATCGACGCGCGCCTGCGCGATCAATTGCCCGCCTACGCCACGCCCGGCAGCGCCGGCCTGGACTTGCGCGCCTGCCTGGATGCGCCCCTGACCCTTGCGCCCAACGCCTGGCAACTCGTGCCCACCGGCATGGCGATTCACCTCGCGGACCCCGGGTACGCTGCGCTCATCCTGCCGCGTTCGGGGCTGGGCCACAAACATGGCATCGTGCTGGGCAACCTCGTGGGCTTGATCGACAGTGATTACCAGGGGCAGCTGATGGTCAGCGCCTGGAACCGCAGCACCACGGCCTTCACCATCGAGCCCATGGAACGCATCGCGCAACTCGTCATCGTGCCCGTGGTGCAGGCAAGCTTCAATCTCGTGGACGAGTTTGTGTCGGCGACCGAACGTGGCGCGGGTGGTTATGGTTCGACCGGCAAACGCTGAGTCTCGTCCACGTCGCCTCAACAGGAGTTGCCCATGACGCTGCGCATCGCCCCCCTGCAGCCTGAGGATCGGGCCGCCTGGGAAAATCTGGCGCGCGGCTACAAGGCTTTTTACAACACGCCCACCGCGGACGAGGCGTACGACAGTGCCTGGAACCGCCTCTTGAATCAGGATGGCATCCACGGTCTGGGTGCTTACCAGGACGATGAGCTTCGGGGGCTGGCTCACTACCTCTTCCATGCCAACACCTGGGCGCCTTCGGTCTGCTACTTGCAGGATCTGTACACCGATCCTTCGGTGCGTGGACAAGGCATAGGCCGCGCGCTCATCGAGGCCGTGGCGGCGCAGGCCAGGGAACGGGGCGCCGCGCGTTATTACTGGCTGACGCAGGCGGACAACGCCCGGGCGCGGGCCCTGTATGACCAATTGGCCCACCACGGCGGTTTTGTCCGCTACGACTACCCCCTTTAACGATCCGCCTTCAGCGGCCGCGGTGCAGGGCGGGCCTACACCGGGTGGTACTGGTACAGCCAGGTCTCCGACAAGGTCTGCCCGGCCTGACGCAGGTAGAGCCGCATGTCCACTGGCTCCTGTCCGTTCACCGTGAGGTCGAACGCCGCGCGCCAGTGGCCCGGCACGCCATTGGGCACGGCTTCGCAGAAGACATTGCCAAACGTTCCGCGCGAGGCGCTGAGCACCGCCTCGGGCTTCACGCCCCAAGGCAGCTGGCTCAGCGGTCCGCCCAGGAACTCGACCACGAACTTGCGTACGCCCCGCGGGCGCGGCTTGCCAGGCTCGCCGCCGTGGCCCAGGCGCGTGGCGACGCAGTGCGCCAGGGCGGCGCGCGGCGCGGCCGGCTCGTCCGCACGCCAGTGCAAACGGTACTTCAGGCGGTGGCTGCTGCCGGCCTTGGCTTCGGCTTGCGGCACCCACATGGCGACGATGTTGTCGTGGATCTCGTCGTCGGTCGGAATCTCGATGAGTTGGACGCTGCCCGCGCCCCAGTCGCCCAGTGGTTCGACCCAGAGGCTGGGGCGGCGGTCGTAGGCGACGCCATCCAGGTAGTGGTCGAAATCGCGGTCGCGTTGCAACAGGCCGAAGCCGCGCGGCGTGCGATCTGCGAAGGCCGAGGCCATGGTGCGTTTCGGGTTGTTCAGCGGGCGCCAGATGCGTTCGCCGCTGCCTGTCCACAGGGCCAGGCCATCGGAGTCGTGCACCTCGGGTCGCCAATCCACGGCGCTGGACTTGTCCGTCTCGGAGAACCAGTACATGGACGTCAGCGGCGCGATGCCTAGGCGCGCCACGTCGCGGCGCAGGAAGAGCGCGCAGTCAATCTCCATCAGCACCGCGCCATTCTTGCCCAGGTCGCGCCGCAGGTCGAAGCGGTAGGCACCGCTGATGCTGGGACCGTCCAGCAAGGCATATACCGTGACGGTGTGGTCCCCCGACTTGCCCGAGGGCGGCAGGAACCAGAAGTGGGTGAAGGCGGGGAATTCCTCCGGCTTGCCGGCCTGCGCCACGTCCAGAGCCACGCCGCGCGCCGACAAACCGTATTGGTAGAGGTCCCCGATGGCGCGGAAGTAGGACGCCCCCAGAAAGGCCACCCAGTCATTTTTTTGCCAGGGCAGTTGCTTCTGCGCCTCGGCGCCGCCGAGCCGGCTTTCCTGGAAGCGGAAACCCGCGAAACCCGCGCCGGCCGCAAGCTCGCGCGCCGGGCTGTCGGCCGGCATGTCGAAGTAGGCCGGGTTGTAGAGAATCTCGCGCGCCTGGCGGCCCGACGCCTCCAGCAGATGCATGTGCACCGGGGTCTGGAAGTAGCGACCGAGGTGGAAGAAAGTGACGGGGAAGGACCCCGGCCCTCGCGCGAAGAGCGCGAATTCGCTCTTGTAGCGCAGCTTGCCGTGGGCGTCGTAATCGATGCGCTCCAACACATCGCGCGACAGCGCGGGCGACGGGGCGTAGGCCTGACCGGCCAGCGTCCGCGCGCGTGCGATCAGATCGTCGAAGGAGAACGCCTGCGCGGGGCCGTACTCCAGTTGGGTTGGTAGCGCCGCCCATGCTGCATGGGGTAGCGCGTTCCAGGCGCCGAGGGCGCCCGCGCCGACCAGTAGGCGTCGGCGACTCAAGGTCTCGGGGGTGTCCTTGCTCATGTCGTGGGTCTCGTCAGCGCTGTCCGTGTTCAATGCAGGGAACTACCGCCGTCGCCCTGCTCGTGCAGGGGCGCGATGCGGAAAAAGCCCGTGCCCGCAGTGCCGCGCCCTATCTCTTCCTCGGTGGCTTCACGCACGCTTTCGACCTTCAGCTTGAGGCGCAGGGCGATGCCGGCCAGCGGATGGTTGCCGTCGAGCACCACATGGTCGGGGTAGATTTCGGTCACGGTGTAGAGCGCATCGCGGGGCGCGTCCGGGTTGCAGCCAGTGGGCAGGGCGTGGCCTTCCAGGGTCATGCCTTCTTCGAGCTCGGCCGGAAAGAGCTCACGCTTTTCCAGGAAGAGCAACTGGTCGTTGAAATCGCCGAAGGCTTCCTCGGGCTCCAGGTGCACCGCCACGCTGGCGCCAATGCCGTGACCTTGCAATGCCTGTTCGATCTTCTCGAACAGGTCTTCGCCCCCAATCAGGAATTCGACGGGGTCATCGAGCACGTCGAGTTCCTCGCCAAGGGTGTCGGTCAGGGTCCAGGTGAGCGCGACCACGCATTGCGGCGTGACGGCGTCCAGGCGCTTGTCGTTCGGATGGTCTGTGTTCATGGGGGACAATTGTCGCCCAAGCTTTTTTCACCTGCGCACACGAAAGCCTTCTCATGGATGTGAACTTGCCGCTGACCCTGCTGGGCGGCATCAGCCCCGCCGCCTTCATGCGCCGCTATTGGCAGAAAAAGCCTCTGCTGGTGCGCCAGGCCGTGCCCGGCATGCGCGCCCTGCTCACACGCACGGAACTGTTCGCCTTGGCGGGACAGGAGGACGTGGAATCTCGCCTGGTCACGCTGGAAAAGCGGGGGCGCAAGGAAAGCTGGGGTCTGAGGCGGGGGCCTTTCGATCGGCGTGCCTTGCCCGCGCTCAAGCCCGGCAAGGGTGAGGCCTGGACGCTGCTGGTGCAAGGCGTGGACCTGCACAGCGAAGCCGCGCATCAGATGATGCAGCAGTTCCGTTTCGTGCCCGACGCGCGCCTGGACGATCTGATGATCAGCTACGCGGTGGAGGGGGGAGGCGTGGGACCGCATTTCGACAGCTATGACGTGTTCCTGCTACAGACGCATGGCAAGCGGCATTGGAAGATCGGCAGCCAGCAGGACTTGAAACTCAGGGCCGGCGTGCCACTGAAGATCCTGGCCGATTTCCGGCCCGAGCAGGACTTCGTGCTGGAGCCGGGCGACATGCTCTACCTGCCGCCGCAGTACGCCCACGATGGCGTGGCGGTGGAAGGCGAGTGCATGACCTGCTCCATCGGCTTTCGTTCCCCAAAGGCGGGCGGGCTGGCGCAGGAACTGTTGCAGCGCCTGGCGGAGGATGCCGCCGAGGGCATGGATGCGTCAATGGCCGACGCGCTGTACCGCGACCCGACGCAAGCTGCCGTTGGCGCACCCGCCGGCATGCCCGGCTCGCTGCTGCGTTACGCCAGGCAGGCGGTGCAGCAGGCCCTGCGCGATCCACAGGCGCTGGCGCGGGCCCTGGGCGAGGTCCTGAGCGAACCCAAGCCGCAGGTGTGGTTCGAGCCGGCTTCTCCGGATGCGGCTGGGGGTATGACTGCCATCGCGTCTGGCATCCAACTCGACCGGCGCACGCGGATGCTCTACGACGACGTACATCTCTTCATCAACGGCGAGAGTTATCTTGTCTCTGACGAGGACGGAGGGCGTGACGCGGTGCTTTTGCGTCGATTGGCGGACGAGCGGCGTATGGGGGCCGCGGACCTGCGAAAAGTCAGCCGACCGGCGCGGGAATTGATCGCTGAGTGGCGCGAGGCCGGTTGGTTGCATGGCATTCCCGGCTGAGGAAGGACGGTTGCGTCAGCTGGGTGGGTTTGTGAAACTGCGTCATAGTGGTGCAATCCCATGCAAAATGATGAGGATTTTCCGGAACTGCAGGCATCTTTGATCAAACTGCATTCACCCGTTTCGCCTTTGTTTCAAGGGTAATCACGAATTTATTTTGCATGACGGCAAAAAAATCCTGGAACCGTGCCTAAAATTCTGCCCCAATCCGGGTCGTGTGAGCGGGCCGGATTGCCAGTGTGGTGCATTGATGGGGCGCGTCTAGGCGGCCTGCCATTTCACGTGTTCCGCATCGGGGGAAAATTTTTTTGTTGCCGCTCTTTTATTCACTTTCTTAATTCAACCATCATGAAAAAGTCTCTTGCTCTGATCGCCGTGATTTCCGCCGTGGCCCTGGCTGCTTGCGGCAAGAAAGAGGAAGCCGCTGCTCCCGCCGCCGCCCCGGCTGCTGCTGAAGCGCCTGCCGCCGCCCCGGCTGCTGCTCCCGCTGACGCTGCTGCTGCTCCCGCCGCCGCTGCTCCGGCTGCCGCTCCCGCTGCTGCCGAGCCGGCTAAGAAGTAAGCTTCGGCTTCGAGTAGGCGCTCCGAGCGCTGAAAGTCAAAAAGCCACCGCAGTGATGCGGTGGCTTTTTTTGTTTTTGTTCGGAGAGTCCCGGCTAGAAGCGGTACATCAGTGCCGCCACGGCCATGGTGTTGCGCTTCTCCTGCACCAGTGGGCTGTCGGCCGCATCACCTTGCCAGTAGGTCTGACTGACCATGAGCAAACCCACGGTGGTCGGTGAGAAAAGCTGGATGACGACCAACGACAGGCGCAGGTCACGCAGTCCGCCATCGGTCTTGTGCTCGGTGTAGCCGCTGGAAGTTGACTGTGCCCGCGTGACACCGAAATAGGTCTGCATGTAGCCCTGGTTGGCCCAGTTCGCTGCAAGGCCCAGGTTCATCAGGCTGCGCTCCCCCAGCCGGGTGCCCCAGCCCAGGCCCAACTCGGCCTGCCCGCCCTGGCGATCCTCGCCCGAGCCGTAGCGCAGATGGGAGCGCAGGCTCAGCTTGCCGCCCAGCCAACTCCCCAAGCGTTGGTGCGCGAAGCCCCCCAGCTCCGCTCCGCGGTTGACGTTACCCATGCCGCGCAGCGCCGGATCGTCGCTTTCCTCGCGATCCGGAGAGACTCCGACATGCACCCCCATCTGCAGGCCGGGCGTGGGCGATCCACCGTACCCGACGCCGTTGATGCCATCGACGAACCACCCGTTGGCCCAGCGGTAGCTGAGGTAGGGCAGGGCCCGCAATCGATTGTGATCCGCGCCCATGTAGCGAGGGGTGCTGAGTGCCGCCGCACCGATCTGCCCCGTGTCCGTGGCGGCCGTGCCTTCACCGCCCGGGTCTCCGAACTGGGCTTGGGCGACGGTGGGTGCGGCAACCAGCGCCAGCCAGGTCAGGCTGGTCACCAGCCCGCGCCGGGCCAGCACCTGCGATGGATGGGGCGGCATGCCCCCAGGCCGTTGCTTCACGCGTGTGCCTTGGTCCGGTTCAATGCAGATCGTCCACGAGCACCTGCAGGATGTTGCGCGCCTGTTCGGAGCTCTCGGGCGCGCCATCGGCGTTGAGCACGGCCACCGTGCTGAGGTTGCCCTCCGCGCGCACCGTGATGCGGTACCTGCGCGGAGTCTTGTCCAGCGGTTTCGCACCACCGAAGGTCCGTGCCCACCAGCCGGGTTCTTCCTCGCCAGTCTTGGGTGGCTGCACATAGCGCACGTAGTAGATGCCCTGGCTGCGGTCGCGGTCTTCCACGGTGAAGCCGGTGCGGTCCAGCGACAGGCCGACGCGCCGCCAGGCGCGGTCGAAAGGCTCGCGCACGCTGACCACGGACTGGCCGTTGCGTTGCTCCAGCTGCGCGGTCTTGGGCGCGGCCTGGGCGGGATCGGTCAGGCCAGCGGTCTGTCGGTCTGCTTGTGCCGCCGCCTGCTCGGCGGGCGCGCCAAGCTTGATCATCAGGCGACGCAGCATCTCGATTTCCATGTCCGGGTCGGAGGGGCGTGGCTGCCAGATCGTCTTGCGCGAGCCGTCAGGGTTGGAGCCGGCGTCGTCCGCGTAGACCTCTTCCAGGCCACGATGGCTGATGTAGATCTCGGTGCTGGTGCCGCCATCGGGGGCCGCGACGCGTTCCACGCGGGTGCGGTACAGGTCCAGGGTGCTGGTGGACATCAAGGCACCCAGAATCTTGCGCATGAAGTTCTGCGGCAGCTTGGCGCGGTTTTCAGCCCATTCCGTTTCCATCAGGCCCAGTTTGGGATCGTCCTGGGAAAGCTTGAGGCCGGTTTCCTCCCAGAAGGCGTGCAGCTTGGGCCAGATGTCCTCCGGTGTCATGCCCGTGGCGATCAGCCAGCGCACGCCCCCCTGACCTTCCAGGCGCAGGCCGGGCACACTGGGTGCCACGGTTTGCGCCCGAGGGGTGTTGACCACAGCGCCGCCGCCATAGGTGCTCGCGCTGACGGTGCTGCCGGGCAGGGCGTAGCGCGTGTCCTGAGGCAACTGCGTCAGATCAGGGGGCACCGCCAAGGGCGTGTTCTGGACGGCCGCGCCATAGTCCACCTTGTCGCCCTCAAGCGCCGCACAGGCGGAAAGCAGGAAAATCGACAGCAGCACGAGGCCCCGCTGCAGCGCGCGGGTACGAAGAGACGAAACGGAGTTCAAGGGGATTCCTTCTTGGGGGCAGACCGGCGCGGGGCGCCGGGGCCTGCGTCAGACAGCCAGGCGTTGTTTCAGAGCAGGCCAGTGAGGCGCAGCGCGCCTTCCACGGCAGTCTGGCCGCTCGCTGACAAGGGGGTCAGGGGCAGCCGCAGGGCACCGCCGCAGCGGTCCATGCGTGCCAACGCCCATTTGACGGGGATGGGGTTGGGTTCGACAAAGAGCTGACGGTGCAGGGGCATGAGGCGGAACTGGATTTCCATCGCACGCTTCACCTCACCGGCGATGGCGGCCACGCAGAGTTCGTGCATCAGGCGCGGCGCGACGTTGGCCGTCACGCTCACATTGCCCTGGCCACCGCAGAGCATCAGGGCCACGGCAGTCGGGTCGTCGCCGGAGTAGATGGCGAAGTTCTTGTTGACCTTGGGCACTTCGCGGATGAGCCACTGCGCGCGCTCGATGTTGCCCGTGGCTTCCTTGATGCCGACGATGCCGGGCACCTGGGCCAGGCGCAGCACCGTGTCATGCGCCATGTCGGCCACGGTACGGCCGGGCACGTTGTACAGGACGACGGGCAGATCCACCGCTTCGGCGATCTTCTTGAAATGCTGGTACTGGCCTTCCTGGGTCGGCTTGTTGTAGTAGGGCACAACCTGCAGCTGGCAGTCCGCACCGACGTTCTTGGCGAACTTGGCCAGTTCCACCGCTTCCGCCGTGGAGTTGGCGCCGCAACCCGCCATGATGGGCACGTGCTTGGCGTGCTTGCGAGCCTGTTCGACCGAGACGCGGATGATTTCGCAGTGTTCCTCCACGCTGACCGTGGGCGATTCACCGGTGGTGCCGACCACGCCGATGCAGTCCGTGCCTTCGGCGATGTGCCAGTCGATCAGGGAACGCAACGTGGGGTAGTCCACGCTGCCGTCGTCATGCATCGGGGTGACGAGGGCCACGATGCTGCCAGTGATGGGGGTCATGTCGGACTGGAATGAGAGGTTGGTCGTTCTGGGACGCCCGAGGGAAGGCAGTCCTGTTGGAGGCTGGGAGCTATTTTACGATCCCCGGGCGTCGGCCCGGCCTAATTCCGCACGGCTGCGATGCGTTGCACGCACCGAACCGGGTTGTCCAGGGTGACGTCTTCATAGGCCACCACGCGCAAAGGTGCAGGGGCGATCGCGCAGGCCGCCAGCAGTTCGCCCGGGCGCAGCAGGAAGTCCGGGTTCGAGGGTTTGCCGTGCTGCTCGTTGCCCAGAGCAAAGGTTTCGTAGATCAGCACGCCACCCGGGGCCACACTCTGAACGATGGTGGGCAGCAGCGCGCGCCAGAGGTAGTTCGTGACGACCACGCCCGCGTAGGTCCGGCCGGGCAAGGGCCAGGGACTGCGTTCGAGATCGGTCTCGATCAGGGTGGCGCCGGGCAAGGCCGCGTGCACGGTCGCCAGGGCCAGCGCGTCGCGGTCCAGCCCGGTGACCGGGTGACCGCGTTCGTGGAACACGCGCAGGTGGCGTCCCGTGCCACAGGCCACGTCCAGCACCGCGCCACCCTGCGCGCCGCTGCTGCCATTGACAACGTCCCGGGGCACCAGAGGCGCCCAGCGTCGCACCCATTCGGAAGGGCCGGACATCGAGGCGGGCCCCGTGACTGACACGACGGAAGGCCTCGTGTTCAATGCGGTTTGACCTCTTCCTTGAGCGCCGACAGCGCGATGCGTTCCACCAAGCCCGGAGCGAGCAGCTTGAGCCAGCGCCCCAGCTTGCCCTGCGCTGTCATCACCACCTCGCGCTGGCGGCGCGTCATGCCGCGCAGGATGAGGCGGGCGCATTCCTCGACCGGCATGGCCTTGTCTTCCCGCAGTCCGCTGCTGCCCGCGGCCTCTCCCCGGGCGTTGTAGCCCCGGTGGCGGGTGCGCGTGGCCACCACGCCAGGGTAGACGGTGGTCACGCTCACGCCGGAGGGTTTGAGTTCGGCGCGTAGCGCCTCGAAGAAGCCACTCAGCGCGAACTTGCTCGCGCTGTAGGCGTTGCGGCCGGGCACGCCGACCAAGCCTGCCAGCGAAGACACGGCGACGATGCGGCCGCGCGACGCCAGCAGATGGGGCAAGGCCGCGTGCGTGCACCAGACACTGCCCCAGAAGTTGACGCGCATCACGCGCTCGTACCAGCCCAGGTCTTCGGCCCTTACCTCGGCAAACAGGGCTTGGGCAGAAACGCCGGCATTGTTGACCAGCGCGTCGATCCGGCCGCTCCGCTGCACGGCCTCGGCGATCAGTGCGCGGCACTGGGCTTCGTCCGACACATCGGTGGGCACGACCAGAGCCTGAGCACCGTGCTGGCGGCATTGCGTGGCCACGGCTTCCAGCGCTTCGCGCTGGCGCGCGGCGAGTACCAGGGTGGCGTCGGCGCCGTGGGTCTCGGCCATTTGGCGCGCCAGTTCGGCGCCGATGCCGTCGGAGGCACCGGTGATCACGAGGGTTTGCATG
This sequence comes from Hylemonella gracilis, assembly GCF_004328645.1. Taxonomy (GTDB): domain Bacteria; phylum Pseudomonadota; class Gammaproteobacteria; order Burkholderiales; family Burkholderiaceae_C; genus Hylemonella; species Hylemonella gracilis_B. The sequence continues at coordinate 3,104,039 of NZ_CP031395.1, read as the reverse complement.
TGGTTGAAAGTCTTCTGGCGTTTTTCTGGAACAGGCGTAGGCCGGTCCGTTCCTGCGGCCACGCAGTTAGGGATGCTGGTCATCGCGTATGGGCGTCCCATGCAGGGAATGCAAGGCTCAGAAGCAGGCCCAGATCTGGTCGGCCAGCGTCACCATGAACTCAGGCCGCAGGTAGAGCGCGAACGCCGCCGCCACCGCCGCGAGCGCGGTGGCCCAGATCAGCAGGCGATGCAAGCGGGTCATCTCAGGTCCCTTGTGCGGCCGGGGCTCGGCGCAGGATGGCGGATTCGCGCACCGGCAGGTTGATCAGCGCGGCGAACACGCCCAGCGCGATTGAGATGTACCAGACCACATCGTAGCTGCCGGTCTTGTCATACAGGTAGCCACCCAGCCAGACGCCGAGGAAGCTGCCGATCTGGTGACTGAAGAAGACAAAGCCGCTGAGCATGGACAGGTGTGCCACGCCGAAGATCTGCGCGATCGCCGCGTTGGTCGGCGGCACGGTCGACAGCCACAGCACGCCCATCACCGCCGCGAACAGGTAGACGCTCATGGGCGTGAGCGGTGCCAGCAGGAAGGCCGTGATGGCGATGGAGCGACCGAAATAGATGAAGGCCAGGATGTTCTTCTTCGCCAGCTTCTGGCCGAGCTGACCCGCCGTGTAGGTACCGAAGATGTTGAACAGACCGACCAGGGCCAGCGCGTAGCTGGCCACCTGTGGTTGCAGACCGTGGTCTTTCAGGTAGCTGGGCAGGTGCACGCCGATGAAGACCACCTGGAAACCGCAGACGAAATAGCCCGCCATCAGCATCACGAAGCTGGGGTAACCAAAAGCCTCGCGCAGGGCCTGAACGATGGTCTGTTCGCGCTTCGGCGGCGCGCCTTTGGCGAACCCCGGCTCGCGCAGCAGCAGGCCCAGCGGCACGATCAGCAGGGCCACCACGGCCAGCAGCACCAGGGCCTGTTGCCAGCCAAAGCTGGCGATGAACAGCCCTTCCACCGGTACCATGAAGAACTGCCCGAAGGAGCCCGCCGCCGCCGTGATGCCCATGGCCCAGGAGCGTTTCTCGGGTGGGATGTTGCGGCCGATCACGCCGTAAATCACGGCGTAGGTGGTACCCGCCTGCGCCATGCCGATCAGCACGCCGGAGGACAGCGCGAAAAGCAGAGGGGTGTCCGCGTGGGCCATGCCCGCCAGGCCTAGCGCGTAGAGCAGGCCACCGACGAGGATGACCTTGAGCGCGCCGAAGCGGTCGGCCAGCATGCCCGAGAAAATGCCCGCGACACCCCAGGCCAAGTTCTGGATGGCGATGGCGAAGGCAAAGGTCTCGCGCGTCCAGCCCTGGGCCTGCGTGACGGGTTGCAGCCACAGCCCGAAGCCGTGGCGGATGCCCATGGACAGCGTGACGATGGCGCCGCCGCAGATGAGTACCTGGGCAAGGGTCAGGGGCTTGGGCGGGGCGGATGTGGCGGAGTTCATAGCCGTAGTCTGTGGTGTGTTGTTGTTCGATGCGCGCTCGGTTGGAGCCTGGAGTCTCGCCCGGAACTGTAGCCTTTTTACCCGGATCGCGTCGTCGCGTGCTGGACGCACGGGCGTGGCGCACGACGCGGAAATGGACCGGCTACATGAAATCGGCGAGGCCGGTGGCTGGATGCGCATCCAGTTGACCTGTATCCTGCCACTACAATCGCGCGCAAAAAGAGAGCAAGCCCATGGCAACCAAACCCAACCCTGAATATTCCGAAGGCTCCATCCGTGTCCTCAAAGGGCTGGAGCCGGTGCAGCAGCGGCCGGGCATGTACACCCGCACCGACAACCCGCTGCACATCATCCAGGAAGTGCTGGACAACGCGGCCGACGAAGCCTTGGCCGGACACGGCAAGCGCATCGCCGTCATCCTGCACGCGGACGGCTCGGTCAGTGTCGAAGACGACGGGCGCGGCATACCGCACGGCCTGCATCCGGAAGAGAAGGTGCCGGTCATCGAGATCGTCTACACCCGCCTGCACGCGGGCGGCAAGTTCGACAAAGGCTCGGGCGGGGCCTACAGCTTCTCGGGCGGTCTGCACGGCGTGGGCGTGTCCGTGACCAATGCGTTGGCGAAGCGGCTTGCCGTCACCAGCCACCGAGAAGGCAAGGCCGCGACCATCGTTTTCGCGGCCGGCGACGTGGTGGAAAAGCTCTCGACACGCGCCTTGCAGGCCGGCGAACGCAAACAGGGCACCACGGTGCGGGTTTGGCCCGACGCCAAGTACTTCGAGTTCGCCGCCTTGCCCATGGGCGAGCTCACGCACTTGCTGCGCAGCAAGGCCGTGCTGATGCCTGGTGTCACCGTCACGCTGACGGTGGAAAAAGGCAAGGAGAAGAGTGATACCCAGAGCTGGCTCTACAAGGGCGGCCTGCGCGACTACCTGATGCAGACGCTCACGGCCGATCCGGTGATCCCGCTGTTCGAGGGCGAGGGTTACGCCGAGGACAACGACAGCTTCGCCGAGGGCGAGGGCGCGGCCTGGGCCGTGGCCTTCACCGAGGACGGCGCGCCCGTGCGCGAGAGCTACGTCAACCTGATCCCGACCAGCGCGGGCGGCACGCACGACAGCGGCCTGCGCGACGGCCTGTTCACCGCGGTCAAGAGCTTCATCGACCTGCATTCCCTGCTGCCCAAAGGCGTGAAGCTGCTGCCCGAGGACGTGTTCGCGCGCGCCAGCTACGTGCTGTCCGCCAAGGTGCTGGACCCGCAGTTCCAGGGCCAGATCAAGGAGCGGCTGAATTCACGCGACGCCGTGCGCCTCGTGTCCAGCTTCGTGCGCCCCGCGCTCGAGCTCTGGCTCAACCAGCATGTCGAATACGGCAAAAAACTGGCCGAACTGGCCATCCGCGCCGCGCAGACCCGCCAACGCGCGGGCCAGAAGGTCGAGAAGCGCAAGGGCAGCGGCGTGGCCGTGCTGCCGGGCAAGCTGACCGATTGTGAAAGCCGTGACCTCGCGCACAATGAACTCTTCCTGGTCGAAGGCGACAGCGCGGGCGGCAGTGCCAAGATGGGCCGGGACAAGGAAAGCCAGGCCGTGCTGCCCCTGCGCGGCAAGGTGCTCAACACCTGGGAGGTGGAGCGCGACCGTCTGTTCGCCAACACCGAGATCCACGACATCTCGGTCGCCATCGGCGTGGACCCGCACGGGCCGAACGACGAGCCCGACCTGAGTGGCCTGCGCTATGGCAAGGTCTGCATCCTCTCCGACGCGGACGTGGACGGTTCGCACATCCAGGTGCTGCTGCTCACGCTCTTCTTCCGGCACTTCCCCAAGCTGATCGAGACCGGGCATGTCTACGTGGCCCGCCCGCCGCTGTTCCGCGTGGATGTGCCCGCGCGCGGCAAGAAACCCGCCAGCAAAGCCTATGCCCTGGACGAAGGCGAGCTGACCGCCATCCTCGACAAGACCGCCAAGGAAGGCGTGGCCAAGGAACGCTGCCAGATCAGTCGCTTCAAAGGCCTGGGTGAAATGAACGCCGAGCAGCTCTGGGAAACCACGCTCAACCCGGACACTCGACGCTTGCTGCAGGTGCGGCTCGGGGGTTATGACACCCGCCAGACCGAGAGCGAAATCACCAAGCTCATGGGCAAGGGGGAAGCCGCCGCGCGCCGTGAGTTGATGGAGCTGCATGGGGACGCGGTCGAAATCGACGTGTGAGTTGAATCAATATGAGCACTGAAACCATCGATCTGAACCAGGGCGAAACGGGCGACAGCCTCTGGCTCGCCAACTACGCCCAGCGGGCCTACCTGGAATACGCGCTGTCCGTCGTCAAGGGCCGGGCCTTGCCCGACGTGAGCGACGGGCAGAAGCCCGTGCAGCGCCGCATCCTCTACGCCATGGAGCGCATGGGCCTGGGCTATGGTGGCGCGAACAACAACACGGCGGCCAAGCCGGTCAAGAGCGCCCGCGTGGTCGGTGATGTGCTGGGCCGTTTCCACCCGCACGGTGACCAGGCGGCCTACGACGCGCTGGTGCGCATGGCGCAGGACTTCGCGCTGCGCTACCCGCTGATCGATGGCCAGGGTAACTTCGGCAGCCGTGACGGCGACGGCGCGGCCGCGATGCGCTATACCGAAGCGCGGCTGTCGAAAATCTCCTCCCTGCTGCTCGAGGAGATCGACGAGGGCACGGTGGATTTCATGCCCAACTACGACGGCTCCACCGAGGAGCCCAAGCAGTTGCCCGCGCGCCTGCCTTTCACGTTGCTCAATGGCGCGAGTGGCATCGCCGTGGGCATGGCGACGGAAATTCCGAGCCACAGCCTGGGCGAAGTGGCGGCGGCCTGCGTGGCCCTGATCAAGACCCCCAAGCTCAAGGACGAAGAACTGTTCGAACTGCTGCCCGGGCCGGACTATCCTGGCGGCGGCCAGATCATCAGCCCCGAGGCCGACATCGCCGAGGCCTATCGCACCGGCCGCGGTTCGCTCAAGGTGCGCGCCCGTTGGAAGATCGAGGAACTGGCGCGCGGCCAGTGGCAATTGGTCGTGACCGAGTTGCCGCCGGGCGTGAGCACGCAGAAGGTGCTGGAGGAAATCGAAGAACTCTCCAACCCCAAGGTCAAGGCCGGCAAGAAAACCGTCACGCAGGAGCAGACGCAACTGAAGGCCACGCTGCTGTCCGTGCTGGACGGCGTGCGCGACGAGTCGAGCAAGGACGCCCCCGTGCGCCTGGTCTGCGAACCCAAGACCAGCAAGATCGACCAGCAAGAACTCATCACCACATTGCTGGCGCACACCAGCCTGGAAACCTCCGCGCCCATCAACCTGACCATGGTGGGCCTGGACGGCAAGCCGGTGCAGAAGTCCATGCGCCAGATGCTGGAGGAGTGGATCACCTTCCGCCAGCAGACCATCGCGAGGCGCTCGCAGCACCGCCTGGGCAAGGTGCAGGACCGCATCCATATCCTCGAAGGGCGGCAGACCGTGCTGCTCAACGTGGACGAGGTCATCCGCATCATCCGCAATTCGGACGAACCCAAGCCCGCGCTGATCAAGCGTTTCCGCCTGAGCGACCGGCAGGCCGAGGACATCCTCGAAATCCGACTGCGCCAGTTGGCCCGCTTGGAAGCCATCAAGATCGAACAGGAACTGGCGGAATTGCGCGGCAAGGAAAAGGAACTCCAGGACATCCTGGGCAGCCCGGCCGCCCTGCGCAAGCTCATGGTCAAGGAGATCGAGGCCGACGCCAAGACTTTCGGTGACACGCGCCGCACCCTGATCCAGACCGAGAAGAAGGCTGTGGCCGAAGTGAAGGTCATGGACGAGCCGGTCACGGTCGTGGTGTCGCAGAAGGGCTGGGTGCGCGCGCGCCAGGGCCATGGCCATGACCCGGCCAGCTTCGCCTTCAAGGCCGGCGACGGCCTGTACGGCACCTTTGAATGCCGCACAGTGGATGTGATGCTGGCCTTCGGCAGCAACGGTCGTGTCTATTCCGTGTCCGTCTCGGTCCTGCCCGGTGCACGCGGTGATGGTCAGCCGCTGACGACGATGGTCGAGCTGGAAGCGGGCACGCAACTGGTCCACTATTTCGCGGGCCCGGCCTCGGCCTGGCTGCTGCTGTCCACCTCGGGGGGCTACGGCTTCCTGGCCCAGGTGGAGAACATGGTGTCGCGGCAGAAGGGCGGCAAGGCCTTCATCAGTTGCGGCAGCGATGGCTCGCCCGACACGGTCTGCCGTCCCTCGATGGCGCACGCGCCCAACCCCGTGTCGGGCGTGGTCGCGAGCGCGTCCCAGGGCGGCCTGTACAGCCCGGCCAGCCACGTGGTTTGTGTGTCCACGGGCGGGCGCATCCTGAGCTTCCAGATCGGCGAGCTCAAGCCCATGCCCAGTGGCGGGCGTGGCTTGATGCTGATCGATCTAGACCCCAAGGACCAGTTGGCCGGCGCGGCGGCCTACACGCGCAGCGTGCGCATCGAAGGCCTGGGGCGCGGCGGCAAGGAACGCGACGAGACGCTGGAAATCCGTAGCCTCAACAACGCCAAGGCGGCGCGTGGCCGCAAGGGCAAGGCGGCGGACCTGGGCTTCAAGCCCACGGCTGTCACACGGGTCGAATGAGGCACCGCGTCAGCGGTGCCATCGGGGTAGAGCGCGGGAGAGCGGCTTATGTTGCCTGAAGTCCTGATCGCGGGCGGCGGCATTGGCGGCTTGGCCACCGCGCTGGCCTGCCGCCGCGCAGGCTGCCGCGTGCGCCTGTATGAGCGCGCGCCGGAGTTCACTGAGATTGGCGCCGGCATCCAGCTTGGACCGAACGTGGTGCGCGTGTTGCGGGACTGGGGACTGGAGGCGACCCTGGCCGAGGTGGTCGCCCGCCCGGACCGCGTGCAGGCCCGGCGTGCGACGGATGGTGTGATGCTGGCCAACCTGCCGCTGGCAGATTTTCCACAGCGCTACGGCGCGCCTTACTTCAGCATCCACCGTGCCGACCTGCACACGCTATTGCTCGATGCGCTGCGGCGTGAGCAGGCGGACAGCCTGTGGCTGTATCGCGGCCGTACGCTGGAGGCGTACGAGGCCTCGGAGGAGGCCGTGCGCGTGCGCCTCGACGACGGACTGGAAGTGGAGGGGGATCTGCTGATCGGCGCCGATGGTCTCTGGAGTCGGGTGCGCGCGCAGTTGCTCGGCGACGGACCGCCAAGCGCCACTGGCCACCTGGCCTACCGTGCCCTGGTCCGGCAGGCCGCACTGCCGGCCACGTTGCGCAGCCACTGCGTCACGGTCTGGCTGGGGCCGGGCCTGCATGTGGTCGTGTACCCGGTGCGTGGGGGTGACTGGCTCAATGTCGTGGCCCTCGTCGAAGGTCCGGCGCCTGCGGACCCGGCGCAGTGGGACAACGCGGCGAACGCCGCTGACCTGAAGGCCTGTTTGGCCGGGACTTGTGCGCCCTTGCGCGAACTGGTGGCGGCGGTGCCCGCCTGGCGCCTGTGGGCCTTGAACGACCGTCCGCCGGTGCAGGATGCGGCGCAGATGGCGCAAGGCCGCGTGGCCCTGCTGGGCGACGCAGCCCACCCCATGCGGCCCTACCTGGCCCAGGGCGCGGGCATGGCCATCGAAGATGCCGACGAACTGGGCCGTCTGCTGGGTCAGGCGCGTGAGCTCGGCGCTCTGATCGACACGCCCTTGCTGCTGCAGCGCTACGCGCTCAACCGCTGGCAGCGCAATGCCAGTGTGCAGGCACGTGCCGCTCGCAATGGACGCCTCTACCACCTGCGCGGCCCCGCCGCCTGGGCGCGCGACACGGGACTGCGCCTGCTGGGCGCTAGGTTGATGGACCAGCCCTGGTTGTATGGTGCGGCGTGATTCCCGGGGTGGGTGAACGGCCGGCGCTTACTTGACCGGTTCCGTCACGAAGCCGATTTTCTTCAGCCCCGCCTGCTGCGCGATGGCCATGGCCTTGGCCACGTGCTCGTAACGCACGGCCTTGTCGCCACTGATGTGGAGTTCAGGCACCGGATCACGCTGGGCTTCGGCCTGCAGCACGCCTGGCAGTTCGGCCGCCGTGACGGGGCTGCCGTTGAGGTTGTATTCACCCGCCGCATCCACGGCCAGACGCAGGGTCTCGGGCTTGATCTCCTCGCGTTGGCTGCTGGCCTGCGGCAGGCTGACCTGGATGGAATGATTCATCACCGGTACGGTGATGATGAAGACGATGAGCAGCACCAGCATGACGTCCACCAGGGGCGTCATGTTGATCTCGCCCATCACGTCGTCGCTGTCATTGGAACTGGAAAAGGACATGGTGGTGACAATTCAGGTGCGGAGTGCGAGGGCCGCGTTCAGGCCTTTTTCATGGAGACGACTTTCTGCTTCGCGTTGCTGTGCACGCGCGCGCCGGTCACGAAGTAGGCGTGCAAGTCGTGAGCGAAGCTGTTGAGCTGACCCAGCACGGCCTTGTTGCCGCGCACCAGGGCGTTGTTGCCCAGCACGGCGGGAATGGCCACGGCCAGGCCGAAGGCCGTCATGATCAACGCTTCCCCGATGGGGCCGGCCACCTGGTCGATGCTGGCCTGGCCCGAGGCGCCAATGGAGAGCAGGGCGTGGTAGATGCCCCAGACCGTGCCGAACAGGCCAATAAAGGGCGAGGTGGAGCCCACGGTGGCCAGCACGGCCAGACCGCCCTGCAGCTTGGCAGTGGCGTTGTCGATGCTATTGCGCAGGCTGCGCGTGACCCAGTCGCTCACGTCCAGGCTGTCATGCAATTGCGCCTTGGCATTGCGGTGGTGCAACGCGGCCTCGCGGCCTTCCTCGGCCAGGGCGCGGAAGAAATTGTCCTGAGGGTGCTTGTCCTTGGGCAGGTTCAGGCGATTCAGGCCCTCGGCCAGGTCGGCGCTGCGCCAGAAGTCCTCGGTCAACGCGGCTTGCTTGCGGCAGCGCATCAGGTCCAGCGCCTTGAGCACGATCACCGCCCAGGAGGCGACGGACATGCCCAGCAGCAGCAGGGCCACGCTGCGCGTGATCCAGTCGCCCTGGGACCAGACGTGGGACAGACCGAATTGCGAATCCATAGACAAAACTCCAGATGAAAATGTGAGCCGATCGCGCCTTATTGCTGAAGCACGAAATTGACCGGTACGTTGAACCACATGGCTTCGGCCTGGCCGTCCCGTTGGCCGGGCAGGAAGCGCCAACTGCGCACGGCGGATACGGCGGTGCGGTCCAGTCGGACGTAACCACTGGACTTGCCGAGCTCGGCGCGCAGCACTTCGCCCTTTGTGCCGACGAGCACACGCACGATGACCTGACCTTGCTCGTTCAGCCGTCGGCTGATGTCGGGATAACTCGGATGTTTGTTGTAGAGGTAACTGGCATCGACCGAAGGTTGCTCGGTGCGCTGTGGTGGGGGCGGCGCGGCGGATTGCTGCGCCACCACCGGAGTTTCAATCGGTGTGGCCTCGGTTTGCGGGGCCTCGGGTTGGGGTGTTTCCTGGACCCGTTCGGACGGTGCGTCTTGCAGCGGTGGCGTGGGTTGCGCCTGTTTAGGCGGCTGGGGCGTGTTGGGTCGAGGTTTGGGCGCGGATTGCGGCTGGGGCGCCACGGTCGGCGTGGGGGGGGCGATGATCTCGCTCAGCAGCTCTCCGGTGACCAGGGTTTCGGTCGAGCCTGGTGAGGACCCCTCTCGCTGGACCAACCAGATAGCGCCTGCATGCGCCAGGGCGACCAGCACGGCCGCATGGAAACGCCGGTCGCGCAGGAATGCCAGCAGGGCGTGACGGATCGCGGGCCACTTGGTCGCGATGCGTGACGGCAGGCTGCGCGCCCAGCCCAAGGCCCGCGCGGGTACGCCCGGCATCCGGCGACGAGGATGGCCCGCACCGACACGGACCGCACGACGCGCATCGGTGCCTTCAGCGGGCATGGCGGGGGCTCGGAGACCAGGGTTCACGGACAGGCGCGGGAGGGTGGAGGTGGCAGGGCGAAACGCAAATGACACGACAACAAGCGAAGAATGAGCATGGCACGAATCCTGGAGGCCGGCATGAAAACCGACCACCGCTTTGATGCAGGGTCACCGGTGCACATTATATGAATAAGAATTATTCTTAACAAGTGCTGATTGACCTGGCGTGCGATGCCCACACCGGCCCGAAGCCGTGCGCAGTGGCCCGTGCGCTTGTTCCTGTTCAGTAGGCCAGCCGCTCCGGCTTGACTTCCTGCAGGATGGTGGTGGCGATTTCCTCGATGCTCTTGGTCGTGGTCGACAGCCAACGGATGCCGGTGCGGCGCATCATGGATTCGGCGGCGGCGACTTCGTAGCGGCAGTTTTCCAGGCTGGCGTACTTGGAATTGGGGCGGCGTTCGTTGCGGATCTGGGCCAGGCGCGTGGGCTCAATGGTCAAGCCAAAGAGTTTCTTTTTGTTGGGTGTCAGCGCGGGGGGCAGTTGCTGGCGGTCGAAGTCCTCGGGGATCAGCGGGTAGTTGCCGACCTTCAGTCCGTACTGCATGGCAAGGTAGAGCGAGGTCGGCGTCTTGCCGCTGCGCGAGACCCCTACGAGGATCACGTCCGCGCTGGACAGGTTGTTGTTGGATTGCCCGTCATCGTGCTCCAGGCTGTAGTTGATCGCCTCGATGCGGTCGTTGTAGGCCTGGCTCTTGCTGATGTCGGAGAAGCGCCCGATGCGGTGGTTGGACGTGAGGCCCAGCTCCTGTTCCAGCGGGTGGACGAAGGCGCCGAACATGTCCAGCATCATGCCCTGTGGGGCCTCCGTGCAGGCGCCCGCGATGATGGTGCGCACCTCCTCGTTGACCAGGGTGGTGAAGACGATGGGCTTCTTGCCCTCGACCTCGGCGGTATGCCGGATCTGGCGCACGGCCTGGTGGGCTTTCTCGGCGTTGTCCACAAAGGGCAGGCGCACATGGCGGAACTGGGCCTCGAACTGGGCCAGCACGGCGTTGCCGAAGGTTTCGGCGGTGATGCCGGTGCCATCGGAGATGAAGAAAACGGTGCGATTGGGCATGGTGAGGGGGAAGGGATACGCTGGGGAGGGCGGGGCGCCTGGCCGGCTCCCTTAGAATGGAGGGCGGTCTTGAACGGCTGCCCTGAATTCTTCCACATGTCCCCCGCTCCAAGTTCCTGCCCGATTCGAAGAAATACAAAGGCCTTCGGAACGCCGACCGTCTGCGGACATGCCCCGGTTTTTAAACTCTGGAGTATTCCAACATGTCTGAACGTTTCAACCCGACCGCCCTGGTCGTACCGTTTGAAAACCTGAGGATGAGCGACGTCGAGGTCGTGGGCGGCAAGAACGCCAGCCTCGGCGAAATGATTTCCCAACTGCCGCAGGGCGTGCGTGTGCCCACCGGCTTCGCGACCACCGCCCACGCCTTCCGCCAGTTCCTGGCGCACGCCGGTCTGGCCGACAAAATCAGCGTCAAGCTCAAGGCCCTGGACGTGGAAGACGTTCGCGCGTTGGCCGCCACGGGCGCCGAGATCCGCGCCATGGTCGAGGCCCAGCCCTTTCCGGCCGACCTTGAAAAATCCATCCGCGACGAATTCGCCAAGCTGTCCGCGGGCAATCCCAAGGCCTCCTTCGCCGTGCGGTCCTCTGCCACTGCCGAGGACTTGCCCGACGCCTCCTTCGCGGGTCAGCAGGAAACCTTCCTGAACGTGACGGGCATCGACGAGGTGCTGCACAAAATGAAGGAGGTGTTCGCCTCCCTCTACAACGACCGCGCCATCAGCTACCGCGTGCACAAGGGCTTCGCCCATGACGTGGTGGCCCTCTCCGCCGGCGTGCAGCGCATGGTGCGCTCCGACCAGGGCGCGGCTGGCGTGATGTTCACCATCGACACCGAGTCCGGCTTCAAGGACGTGGTGTTCATCACTTCCAGCTACGGTCTGGGCGAGACGGTGGTGCAGGGCGCCGTGAATCCTGACGAGTACTACGTCTTCAAGCCCACGCTGAAGGCCGGCAAGAAGTCCGTGGTCCGCCGCAATCTTGGCTCCAAGCTGATCCAGATGGTGTTCTCGACCCCCGAGGAAAAGAAGGCCACGGGCAAGCTGGTCCAGACCATCGATGTGCCGACCGAGCAGCGCAACCGCTACTCGCTCACCGACGCCGAGGTGGAGCAATTGGCCAAGTACGCCTTGATCATCGAGGAACACTATGGCCGTCCCATGGACATCGAGTGGGGCAAGGACGGCACCGACGGCCAGCTCTACATCCTGCAGGCCCGCCCTGAGACGGTGAAAAGCCAGTCCGAGGGCAAGGTCGAGCAGCGCTACAAGCTCAAGGGCGACCAGGCCAAGAAGAGCACGGTGCTGGCCGAAGGCCGCGCCATTGGCCAGAAGATCGGCACGGGCCCGGTGCGCATCGTCCAGTCGTCCGCCGAAATGGACAAGGTGCAGCCGGGCGACGTGCTGGTCACGGACATGACCGACCCGAACTGGGAGCCGGTGATGAAGCGCGCCAGCGCCATCGTGACCAACCGTGGTGGCCGCACTTGCCACGCGGCGATCATCGCGCGCGAGCTGGGCATTCCGGCGGTCGTGGGCACGGGCGACGGGACGGAGAAGGTGAGCGACGGCACACTGGTGACGGTGGCCTGCTCCGAGGGTGATACCGGGTACATCTACGATGGCCTGCTGGACACCGAGATCACCGAGGTCAAGCGTGGCGAGATGCCCAGCATTCCGGTGAAGATGACGATGATCGTCGGCACGCCCTCGCTGGCCTTCGAGTTCTCGCAGATCCCGAACGCGGGCGTGGGCCTGGCGCGTCTGGAGTTCATCATCAACACCAATATTGGCGTGCACCCGCAGGCCATCCTCGACTATCCGAATGTGGATGGCGACCTCAAGAAGGCCGTTGAGTCCGTGGCCCGCGGCCACGCCTCGCCGCGTGCTTTTTACGTGGACAAGCTGGCCGAGGGCGTGGCCACGATCGCCGCAGCCTTCTACCCGAAGCAGGTCATCGTGCGCCTGTCCGATTTCAAGAGCAACGAGTACCGCAAGCTCATCGGTGGCAGCCGCTACGAGCCCGAGGAAGAAAACCCCATGCTGGGTTTCCGCGGTGCCTCGCGCTACATCAGCGAGGACTTCGCCGAGTCCTTTGCGATGGAGTGCGCGGCCATGAAGCGCGTGCGTGATGACATGGGCCTCACCAATGTCGAGTTGATGGTGCCTTTCGTGCGCACGGTCGGCCAGGCGAAAAAAGTGATCGACCTGATGGCGAAGAACGGGCTCAAGCGCGGCGAGAACGGCCTCAAGGTCGTGATGATGTGCGAGGTGCCTTCCAACGCCATCCTGGCCGATGAGTTCCTCGAGCACTTCGACGGTTTCTCCATCGGTTCGAATGACATGACCCAGCTCACCTTGGGCCTGGACCGTGACTCTGGCATGGAGCTGCTGGCGGTCGATTTCGACGAACGTGACGCCGCCGTGAAGTTCATGGTGGAACGCGCTATCGTGGCCTGCCGCAAGCAGAACAAGTACGTCGGCATCTGTGGCCAGGGCCCCAGCGATCATCCTGACTTCGCCAAGTGGCTGATGGAAAAGGGCATCACGTCCATTTCTCTCAATCCTGATTCGGTGGTCGAGACCTGGCAGAAGCTGGCCAGCTGAAATTGGTCGGACCCTGAGGAAAGCCACGCTGCTGAGGCGTGGCTTTTTATTGCTTGCGACGCGCCGGCAAGCAGCAGCCATTTCCGGGAATACCCTTTCATAGGAAAACCCCGGCTGGCATAAACCGTTGATTCCCGCGACGATAGTCAGCGTAGAGTAAGTAAATCCACAGCGATTAAAAGGAAATAACAGGCTGTTGACAGAACTTGCGCACGAATCCTCATTCCCGAGAAATTCCTGACGCCATGCTGACAGCCTCTCTTTACATCAAGCTGATCGCCGAAATCGCGCTTCTGGCCCTGCTGGGCCAGTGGATTCTGGGCCTGCTGGCAGGCGCGCGCAGGCATCAGAACTTTTTCTACCAGGTGCTCGCCGTCATCGGCCGGCCCTTCGTGCGCGTGGCGCGCTTCATCACGCCGCGCCTGGTGCTGGACCAGCATGTGCCCCTCGTGGCCTTTCTGCTGCTGTTCTTCGTCTGGGTGGCCGTCACCCTCTACCGCATCCAGACCTGCCTGCGTATTGGCGTGGAGCTGTGCAAATGATCACCTCCCTGCGCTACTCATTTCTCAAGTGGCAAGCCATGGCCTTGTTGGTCTTCAACCGCCGTGAAGCGGCGCTGCTCTGCTTCGCTGCCATGCTCGCGCTGCGGCCCGGTGACCGCTACGCCCTGGCCAGCCAGGCCCACGTCTTGGCTCTGCAGGGCCGTCGCGCGGAAGCCTTGCATGCGCAGGAACGCCTGATGGAGACGGCGCAGGACTTGCTGGCCGCCGACTGGTTCAACTTCGGCTACTTGCTGGAGGAGTCCGGTCAGTCCGAGCGCGCGGAACAGGCTTGGCGCCGCTCGCTGGAACTCGACCCCCGGATGGACCGCGCCTGGTACGGCTTGGCACGGGTGTTCATCCAGGCACACCGCTATGACGAGGCGGTCGCGGCCCTGAAGAAAAACACGGAACTGCAACCCATGAGTCCGTTCGGCTGGTACCAGCTGGCGCGGGTTCATGTGGACCGGCACGAACCCGAGGAGGCGGTGAAGATCATTCGCCATCTGCGCGGGTTCGAACCCAAGGTCGCGGCCCAGCTCGAGCGCGAAACCGGACTGCGCGCGTCGCCGTCCTTCTGATTCGCCATTCGCGCCAAGGCGGCTTCCTGCCCAGATGGTGTTGCCCGCCTCGCGCGACAGCACCGAGAACGAAGAGTCGCAACCAGGTTTGCAGGCCACGAGGAGACACAGGTGGCGGTTGCAGCATCCCAAGCAACTTGCCCGCAAGGGCTTTTTGGAGGTAGATCAGCATGCAGTTGACCGATGCCCATCGCCAGTACTGGCGAAAGAACCTCAGGATCACCGCCATCCTGTTGGCGATATGGTTCTTCGTGACTTACGTGATCGGGTACTTCGCCCGTGACCTGAACTTCACCTTTTTCGGCTGGCCCTTCAGCTGGTGGGTGGGCGCGCAGGGGGCGTTGGTCGTGTATTGCCTGATCATCTGGTACTACGCCAGATACATGGAAAAACTCGATGCCGAGCACGGTGTCGCCGAGGAGGAATGACATGGCTGGCATTTTTGGTGCATCTTCAAGTGGCAAAGCAAGCGCGGCCGAGACCTCGGCGTTCACGCAGCAACTGAACAAGGTCTATGGCTGGTACACCGGCGGCTTCATCGCATTCGTGGTGGTTCTGGCCATCCTGGAGCAGATGGGCCTGCCGCGTAACTGGATCGGTTTCATCTTCCTGTTCGCCACCGTCGCGCTCTACGCTGGCATCGGCATCATGAGCCGCACGACCGACGCGACCGAGTACTACGTCGCTGGCCGTCGCGTGCCGGCCATCTACAACGGCATGGCCACCGGCGCCGACTGGATGAGCGCGGCGTCCTTCATCGGCATGGCTGGGGGGCTGTACCTGGGGGGCTATGGCTACCTGGCCTTCATCATGGGCTGGACCGGTGGCTATTGCCTGGTGGCGCTGTTCCTGGCGCCCTACCTGCGCAAATTCGGTCAGTTCACGATTCCTGACTTTCTCGGTGCGCGCTACGAAGGCAATCTGCCGCGCTTCATCGGCATCCTGGCCGCCATCCTCTGCTCCTTCACCTACGTGGTGGCACAGATCTATGGCGTGGGGCTGATCACCTCGCGCCTGTCGGGCCTGGCTTTCGAGATCGGGATCTTCGTGGGCCTGGGCGGCATTCTGGTCTGTTCCTTCCTCGGCGGCATGCGTGCCGTGACCTGGACCCAGGTGGCGCAATACATCATCCTGATCATCGCCTACATGATTCCGGTGGTCTGGCTGAGCGTGAAGCAGACCAGCGTGCCGGTGCCTCAGGTGGTTTATGGGTATCAGTTGCAGAAGGTCACCGAGGCCGAAACCAAACTGATCAATGATCCGAAGGAACAGGAAGTCATCGCTATCTTCAAGGCCAACGCCGACGCGCTGGACGCCAAGCTCAAGGACGTCCCGGCGGCCCTGGCCGCGGACCGCGCGGCGGCCGAGACCAAGGTTGCGGACCTGAAAGCCGCGAACGCACCGGCCGCGGAGATTGCCGGGGCGGAGAAGGCCCTGGCCGCCGTGCCCCAGACCGAGGCGGAGGCCATCAAGGCCTGGACCGCGGCGCGCAACGCCAACCTCGCGCGCGCCAAGCCCCTGGCGGGCATGCCCCGGCATGCACAGATCTACAGTGGCAACCCGGATGGCACGCCTGCCGAGAAGGAGGCCTTCGACAACTCGCGGCGCAACTTCCTCGCGCTGATCTTCTGCCTGATGGTGGGCACGGCCGCGCTGCCGCACATCCTGATGCGCTACTACACCGTGCCCTCGGTGCGGGACGCGCGCAAGTCCGTGGCGTGGTCGTTGTTCTTCATCTTCCTGCTCTACTTCACGGCGCCGGCCTTGGCGGTGATGGTCAAGTACGAGGTCTTCACTGTGCTGGTGGGCACGCCGTTCAATCAGTTGCCAGACTGGATCGCGGCCTGGACGGCGGTGGATCCCTCGCTGCTTTCAGTGGTCGATGTGAACAAGGACGGCATCTTCCAACTGGGTGAGATGCGCATCGGCGGCGACATCATCGTGCTGGCCGCGCCCGCCATCGGTGGCCTGCCTTACGTGATTTCCGGCATGGTGGCCGCAGGTGGCCTGGCTGCGGCGTTGTCGACGGCGGACGGCCTGTTGCTGACGATTGCCAACGCCCTGTCGCATGACCTGTACTACAAGATGATCGACCCCAACGCCTCGACGACACGACGGGTCACGATCTCCAAGGTCCTGCTGCTGGTGGTCGCGCTCTGCGCCGCCTACGTGGCCGCGCAGAAGCCGGCGGACATCCTGTTCCTGGTGTCGGCGGCCTTCTCCTTCGCGGCGGCGGCCTTCTTCCCAGCCCTGGTGCTCGGGATCTTCTGGAAGCGCGCCAACAAGTGGGGGGCCTCGCTGGGCATGATCGCCGGCCTGGGCACCACCTTCTACTACATGGCGACCACCCAACCCTGGTTGCGCAGCGTGTTTGGCGTGACCAGCCCGGTGGAACTGTGGTGGGGCATCCAGCCGATCTCGGCCGGCCTGTTCGGCGTGCCGGTGGGCATCGCGGTGATCATCATCGTGAGCCTGCTCACGGGCGCGCCCAAGCAAGAGACACAGGACTTGGTGGAACACGTGCGCTACCCGGAACTCGGGCGCGTTTGAGTTGGCAACGCGGGATGACGCGCCGGGCTTCCGGTGTGCTCCCGACGCCCGGTCCCGCAAGGGGATCGGGCTTTTTTTATGCGGCACAGGAAGGGCCCCTGGTGTGGTGGTGCAGTCCCGCTGATGGGCCGATGTGGCGCGCGCCTGGCCTTGAATTCATCGGCTTGGGCTATAATCGCGGGCTTTCCCCTTGCCGCACCCCGTCTTGACGCCGGGGGCGGCTGCAACCCAGCGCCGCATGCGTGGCCTCGTGCTTGTGTTCTTGTCCAGGTCTTCGTGCCGGGGCACCGGACTCAGGTACTTGCCCCGCACGGTGGCGTATCCACAAGGAGTCTACATGCGTCACTATGAAATCATCCTCATGATCCACCCGGATCAGAGCGAGCAGGTCCCCGCCATGCTCGAGCGCTACAAGGGCATGGTCACCACCGGCGGCGGCAAGATCCACCGCGTGGAAGACTGGGGTCGTCGCCAGATGACCTACCTGATCAACAAGCTGGCCAAGGCCCACTACCTGTGCCTGAACATCGAGGCTGATCGCGCCGTGATGGAAGAGCTGGAGCACGCCTTCAAGTTCAGCGATGCCGTGCTGCGCCACCTGACGGTGGTCAAGAAGAAGGCCGATACCGGGCCGTCCGCCATGATGAAGGCGGTCGAGCGCGAAGAAGCCCGCAAGGTTCAGCAAGCTGCTGAAACGCAGGCCTGATTCCCGCCCCCGGGCGCGATTTTTCTGGAGTGAACCCCGACAACGCCAACCATCTGTCCCTGGCCGCCGTGATCGCGGAGCTTGCCGCTCTGCGCTACACCCCGGCCGGTGTACCCGCCCTGGACCTGCGGCTCGAACACGAGAGCCGCGCGCAGGAGGCAGGTCAGGATCGGGTGGTGGCCGCCAGCGTCAAGGCCGTGGCCTTTGGTGTTCTGGCAGAGCGTCTGGCCCAGCAGGCCATCGGTAGCCGGTGGAAGTTTCAAGGCTTCCTGGCTTCCCCGAGGCAGGGCAAGAGTCTGGTGTTTCACATTCAGGAGTTCGGCGCCTGAGCATGCCGCGAGCATCCGTTCCATTCAGATCCATCAACCGATTCAACAGGAAGTGCCCATCATGGCCACGTTCAAGAAATTCAACAAGGACAAGCGTCCGAAGCGCAACACCCAATCGCTGCTGTTCAAGCGCAAGCGCTTCTGCCGCTTCACCGTCGCTGGCGTCGAGGAAATCGACTACAAAGACATCGACACACTGCGTGACTTCATCGGCGAAAACGGCAAGATCATTCCGGCGCGCCTGACCGGCACCCGCGCGATCTACCAACGGCAGCTGAACACGGCCATCAAGCGCTCCCGCTTCCTGGCGCTGCTGCCCTATACCGACCAGCACAAGATCTGAGGAGTAAGAACATGCAAATCATTCTGCTCGACAAGGTCGTCAATCTCGGCAATCTCGGTGAGATCGTCAAGGTCAAGGACGGCTACGCCCGCAATTTCCTGATTCCCGCTGGCCGTGCCCGTCGCGCTACCGAAGCCGCCAAGCGAGACTTCGAAGCCCGTCGCGCCGAGCTGGAGAAGGCCGCCGCCGCCAAGCTGACCGAATCCCAGACCCTGGGCGAGAAGCTGGCCGGCACGACCATCAAGCTGACGCAAAAGGCCGGCGTGGACGGTCGCCTGTTCGGCTCCGTCACCAATCACGACATCTCCGAAGAGCTGGGCAAACAGGGTTACGCGGTCAGCAAGGCCCAAGTGCGCATGCCCGCCGGCCCGATCAAGACCGTGGGCGACAGCACGGTGAGCGTGGCGCTGCACACCGACGTGGTGGTGGAAATCAACGTATCCGTCTACGGCGAGACCGCCTGACCACCGACCAGCCGGCTGGCCTTGCAGGCCGAGCCGCCAAGCCGTTCGACCCGCGAGGGTCGGGCGGTTTTTTTTATTTCCCATCCCGTGGTTTTCCCGGGATAAGCACCTCTTATCCACAGAGGTGTCAACAGGGCTATGCACCGCTTGTTTTGACCTGCGAGCGTGCACTGCGTAGCATGTCTCCGCTCTGGAATCACACCACCCATGTCCGCCGTCCTGACCTCCGTGAATGACGATCTGCCCGCGCCTGACCGGCAAGTCGCGGTTTTGCGTGTGCCTCCGCACAGCATCGAGGCCGAGTCCAGCGTGCTGGGTGGCTTGTTGCTGGACAACGCGGCCTGGGACCGCGTGGGGGACCTGCTGAACGAAGGGGACTTTTACCGCTACGAGCACCGACTGATCTATGCGGCCATGGCAGGCTTGATCAATGCCAGCCGCCCTGCCGACGTGATCACGGTCTTCGACCACCTGCAAGGCCAGGGCAAGGCGGAGGAGACGGGTGGTTTGGCCTATCTGAACGCCTTGGCCCAGTACGTGCCGAGCGCGGGCAACATTCGCCGCTACGCGGAGATCGTGCGCGAGCGCGCCATCTTGCGCAAACTGGTGGCTGCCAGTGACGAGATCGCGGCGACGGCCTTCAATCCCCAGGGCCGCCCGGTGGCGGAAATCCTGGATGAGTCCGAGCAGAAAATCCTGAACATTGGCGAGGAAGGTTCGCGCATGAAGCGCGGCTTCATCGGCATGGACAGCCTGGTCGTGGAACTGCTGGATCGCGTGCAGGAGATGGCCGACAACCCCAGCGACATCACGGGGGTCCCTTCCGGGTTCTACGACCTGGACCGCATGACCAGTGGCCTGCAGGGGGCGACCTGATCGTGCTGGCCGCGCGTCCCAGCATGGGCAAGACCAGCCTGGCCATCAACATGGCCGAGCACATCGCGCTCCATGAAGGCCTGCCGGTGGCTGTGTTCTCGATGGAAATGGGCGCGGCTCAGTTGGCGGTGCGCGTGGTCGGCTCGATCGGCCGCATCGACCAGGGACATCTGCGCACGGGCAAGCTCACCGACGAGGAATGGCCGCGCCTGACGGAAGCCATCGAGAAGCTGCGCAACATCTCGCTCCACATCGACGAGACGGCCGGCCTGACCATTAGCGAACTACGTGCGAGTGCCCGCCGCTTGGCGCGCCAATGCGGCAAGCTCGGCCTCATCGTCGTCGACTACCTGCAGATCATGAGCGGTTCGGGCGGGAGCGAGGACAACCGCGCCACCGAGCTCGGGGAGATGTCGCGCGGACTCAAGATGCTGGCCAAGGAATTGCAGTGTCCCGTGATCGCTTTGTCCCAGTTGTCGCGCGCGGTGGAAAGCCGCACCGACAAGCGTCCGATGATGAGTGATCTGCGCGAGTCCGGCGCCATCGAGCAGGACGCGGACGTCATCATGTTCATCTACCGTGACGACTACTACAACAAGGACAGCAAGGAGCCGGGCGTGGCCGAAGTCATCATCGGCAAGCAGCGTAACGGCCCCACCGGCACGGTGAAGCTGGCCTTCCTGAAGAACCTGACGCGTTTCGAAAGCCTGGCCAGCAGCTACGGCAACGGAGACTTCTGATCCGGCACCACGGCAGGCTTCGCGTGCGCGCGAGCCGGCGCGCAGGGGCAGGCCTTCAGAGCACTTCGCTCGCGAAATCGGCCAGGCGCGAGCGTTCGCCGCGCGCCAGCGTGATATGCCCGCTGTGGGGCCAGTCCTTGAACTTGTCGACCACGAACGTCAGGCCCGAGGAGCCCTCGGTCAGGTAAGGCGTGTCGATCTGTGCCAAGTTGCCCATGCAGATGATCTTGGTGCCTGGTCCTGCCCGGGTGATGAGGGTCTTCATCTGTTTCGGAGTCAGGTTCTGCGCCTCGTCGATGATGAGGTATTTGTTCATGAACGTGCGCCCGCGCATGAAGTTCATGCTCTTGATCTTGATGCGGCTGCGGATCAGGTCCGCCGTGGCGGCGCGACCCCATTCCCCCGCGCCCGTGTCGGTCTTGGACAGCACTTCCAGGTTGTCGTCCAGCGCGCCCATCCACGGACCCATTTTCTCCTCCTCGGTTCCGGGCAGGAATCCGATGTCCTCGCCCACGCTGACGGTGGCGCGGGTGACGATGATCTCGCTGTAGCGTCGGTCGTCGAGTACCTGGGTCAAGCCTGCGGCCAGGGCCATCAAGGTCTTGCCGGTTCCCGCCGTGCCGGTGAGCGTGACGAAGTCCACCTCGGGATCCAGGAGCAGGTTCATCGCGAAGTTTTGCTCGCGGTTGCGCGTGGTGATGCCCCAGACGGCGTTCTTCAGATGGGTGTAGTCCCTCAGCGTCTTGAACACGGCGCTCTTGCCACGGATCTCAGCCACGCGCGCGTACAGACTGGGTTCCCCGGGTGCTTCGAAGTAGACGAACTGATTGATCAGCAGGCTGGGCACCAGCGGGCCTGTGATGCGGTAAAAGGTATGCTGGCCTTGTTGCCAGCTTTCCACGCTCTGGCCCTCGGTGGTCCAGAAATCGGGGGGCAGCGCCAGCATGCCGGAGTAGAGCAGGTCACCGTCGTCCAATGCCTTGTCATTCTGGTAATCGTCGGTCGCCAGGCTGAGGGCGCGAGCCTTGACCCGCATATTGATGTCCTTGGACACCAGCACCACTTCACGCGGCGCGTGAAGCTGACGCAGCGCCTCCACCACGCCGAGGATCTGGTTGTCCGCCTTGCCTTGAGGCAGGCTGGTCGGCAATTCGTAGTTGAGCGGCTGGGTCTGGAAGAACAGCTTGCCACCGGCTTCCTGGTGGCCGGTGCTGTCGAGCTTGAGGCCGGAGGCAATGTCCGCGTCCTGGGCGCCCGCAAGGGCGTCGAGCGTGCGGCTGGTCTGACGGGCGTTGCGCGCCACCTCCGTCATGCCTTTCTTGTGACCGTCCAGTTCCTCCAGCACGATCATGGGCAGGAAGATGTCGTGCTCCTCAAAGCGGAACAGGCACATGGGGTCGTGCAGCAGGACGTTGGTGTCGAGCACGAAGAGCTTGCTCGGACCGGTAGCGGTTTTGCCGCTCTTGCGCGCGCGCGGCTTGTCGCCGCTGACCACGGAGAGTACCGGGTGCGCGGGCGTCGCGGCTGTCTGGGCGGAGGGGCGCAGGGCGGTGGGCGCGGCGGCTCTGGTCGGGGTGCCGCCGCCGTCTTCAATCAGATCGCGGGCCAGCTTGCCCTCGTGCGCAACTTGATCCAGCGTCGCGGTCGTTTTTCGGTTCCCACGCGGTTTGCTGCGGGCGGGGGCGTCAAAGGCTTCGGGAGAGAGCAGGGTGGCGCGTTTGGTCGGTGCGGGAGGCAGTGGCATGGATCAGCAACAAAAAAGCCGCCCGGCTTGAAAGCCCGGACGGCTTGGTGGAGAGGACGAGTCAGATGCAATCTGCGTCAGCATGCGACCATGCTATGCAGGATTCGCGCGGATGTAAACCCTGGAGCGTTGCTACGAAGCATCAACCCGGCGCGGCGCGCAAATCAGGCCGTGGCCTCGGGACTCGCTTTTTCGGTGGCTGGCTTCTTTTTCAGCGACTTGGCGACCTTCAGCACCTCGTCCACATGACCAGGGACCTTGAGGCCGCGCCACTCCTGCTTGAGCAGGCCGTCTGGCCCGATCAGGAAGGTGCTGCGCTCGATCCCCTTGACCTTCTTGCCGTACATGATCTTGTTCTTGACCACGCCGAACATGTGGCACATTTTTTCCTCGGTGTCGGCGATCAGCTCAAAAGGCAGTTCCAGCTTGGTCTTGAAATCGTCGTGCGACTTCATGTTGTCGCGTGAAACGCCAAACACCACGGCGCCGGCCTTGACGAAATCCTTGTACTTATCGCGGAACTGCATGGCCTCGGTGGTGCAGCCCGGGGTGTTGTCCTTGGGGTAAAAATAAAGCACCAGCGTCTGACCGATGTGCGACGTATTGGTGACCTTGGTGCCGCCGGTGGCGTTGGCTTCGAATTCCGGAAGGGGTTTGTTGACAACAATCGCCATGGGTCTCTTACTCTTGTCGTGTGTGACAGCAAATGTCGTTGGCGGAGGCCGGAAGGGGCCATCAAGCGAAGGCTCGCCGCGTGCGACGAGTGCGGCATGAATGGCCTCGGATAGCCCGGCTCGAAGGCGTTATTTTACTCCGAAACCGCGACGATCGGGCCCCCGACGGGGTATTGCAGGCCCGGCGCCCGCTCTGGCGTGTGCGAATGTGCGCAAGTAAGGGTGGCGCCGGCTCAACTCGCCGTGCCAACGGGGGGGCGGGGGTTTCCAGCAGCAGCGCGGCCACGACATGCCGCCCTTCACCCGCGAGGATGTTGTAGGTGCGGCAGGCCGCCGCGGTATCCATGGTTTCCACGCCGATGCGCAGATCCGCCAGTGCCCGAAGCCAGGGCGGTCGCGGAAAGCGCAGGCGCGAGCCACTGCCGAACAAGATCAGCTCGGGGCGGCCCGCTTCGGTCTGGGCCAGCCAAGCGAAATGCGCTGCTTGCAGGTCATCGAAATGCCCGATTTCCGTGGGATCGTTCCATTCCCGGCACAGTCCACGCGAACCGAGCACCAGGCTGTGGGTGTAGCGCGTCATCTGGCCGCCGGATTCCACGGAGATCCAGCCCGGGCCATGGCCGCGGATGGTTTGCGTGGTGGACGAATCGGCGTGAAGTTTCATGGGCGCGGCGACTTTCGCTGCCGAAAGCCAGGGGGAACTGTGGTCAAATTATAGGTTTCGTCTCGCCATTTTCCTCTTCAAGGTCATTCTCGCAGCCATGAGTCCACGTCTTCACCGGAAGTCGGCCAAGTTGGCCAATGTGCTCTACGACGTTCGCGGCCCCATCGTGGACGCGGCCAGGCAGATGGAGGACGAGGGCCAGAAGATCATCAAGCTGAACATCGGCAACCTCGCGCCTTTCGGTTTCGACGCACCCGAGGAAATCCAGCAGGACATGATCCGCAACCTGCCCAATTCGGCAGGCTACTCGGACAGCAAGGGCATTTTCGCCGCGCGCAAGGCGGTGATGCACTACACGCAGCAACAAGGCATCGCTGGGGTGACGCTGGACGACATCTACCTGGGCAATGGCGCGAGCGACCTCATCACCATGGCGACCAACGCGCTACTGGACGACGGTGATGAACTGCTGGTGCCCGCGCCCGATTACCCGCTGTGGACGGCGGTGGCCAGCCTCTCCGGCGGCAAGCCCGTGCACTATCTTTGCGACGAGGCCAACGGCTGGATGCCCAATCTGGACGACATCCGCCGCAAGATCACGCCCAGGACCAAGGGCCTGGTCGTGATCAACCCGAACAACCCCACGGGCGCGCTCTACAGCGTGGAGTTGCTCAAGGGCTTGGTGCAGATCGCGCGCGAGCATGGTCTCGTGCTGATGGCCGACGAGGTGTATGACAAGGTGCTCTACGACGGCGTGTCGCACACGGCCTTGGCCAGCCTGTCCACGGACGTGCTGACCCTGACCTTCAATTCCCTGTCCAAGGCTTATCGCGCTTGTGGCTACCGCGCGGGCTGGATGGTGGTCTCGGGCGACAAGGCGGCGGCCAAGGACTACATCGAAGGCCTGAACATGTTGGCCAACATCAAGTTGGGTTCCAACGTGCCCGGCCAGTACGCCATCCAGACCGCGTTGGGAGGCTACCAGAGCATCCAGGATCTGGTGAAGGAGGGCGGACGCCTGCGCCGCCAGCGTGACCTGGCCCATGAATTGATCACCGCGATTCCCGGCGTCAGCTGCGTCAAGCCCAAGGCCGCGCTCTACATGTTCCCCAAGCTCGACCCGGTGTTGTACCCCATCGATGACGACCGCCAGTTCTTCATGGAGGTGCTGCGCGCCACGCGCGTGATGCTGGTGCAGGGCTCGGGCTTCAACTACCCGGACAACCAGCACTTCCGCATCGTCTTCCTGCCGCACGAGGACGACCTGCGCGAGGCCATCGGCCGCCTGGCGAAGTTCCTCGACGACTGGCGCCGTCGTCACGGCACGGCCTGAAGTGCCTCGTGGCGCATCTTCCTTTTCGATTTCACGGGTTCACATGAAAGTTATCCAAGTAGGTCTGCTGGGCATCGGCACGGTGGGTGCCGGTGTGTTCCAGGTGCTGCAGCGCAACCAGGAGGAGATCCAGCGCCGCGCGGGCACGGCCATCGAGATCCGTGCCGTGGCGGCGCGCAATCTGGCGCGCGCCCAGTCCATCGTGGCGGCCACACCGGCCGGCGCACATGTGAAGGTCACGGCGGATGCGCGCGAGATCATCCGCGATCCCGAGATCGACATCGTGGTCGAACTCATCGGTGGGTACGACACGGCCCGGACCCTGGTGCTGGAGGCGATTGCGGCCGGCAAGCATGTCGTCACGGCCAACAAGGCCCTGCTGGCCGTGCATGGCGCGGAGATCTTCGCCGCGGCCCGTGCCCAGGGCGTGATCGTGGCCTTCGAGGCCGCGGTCGCCGGGGGCATCCCCATCATCAAGGCCCTGCGCGAAGGTCTGACGGCCAACCGCATCCAGTGGATCGCCGGCATCATCAACGGCACGACCAACTTCATCCTCTCCGAGATGCGCGACAAGGGCTTGGACTTTGACGTGGTGCTGCAGGAGGCGCAGCGCCTGGGGTACGCCGAGGCCGACCCGACCTTTGACATCGAGGGCATCGACGCCGCGCACAAGGCCACCATCATGGCGGCCATCGCCTATGGCATTCCCGTCCAGTTCGACAAGGCCTACACCGAAGGCATTACCCAGCTCGCGGCGCAAGACATCCGTTACGCCGAGCAATTGGGCTACCGCATCAAGCTGCTGGGTATCAGCAAGCGCACGGCGCACCGTGATGCGTCCGGCAAGCCTGTGGGTGGCGTCGAGCTGCGTGTGCACCCGACCCTGATTCCCGCCAAGCGCCTGATCGCCAACGTCGAGGGGGCGATGAATGCGGTGGTGGTCAACGGCGATGCCGTGGGCACCACGCTCTACTACGGCAAGGGCGCCGGAGCCGAACCCACGGCCAGCGCGGTGGTGGCCGACCTGGTCGATATCGTGCGGCTGCACGCTGCCGACCCACAGCATCACGTGCCTTACCTGGCCTTCCAGCACGACGCCCTGAGCAACCTGCCCGTGCTGCCCATGAGCGAAGTCGTGACCAGTTATTACCTGCGCCTGCGCGTGGCCGATCAAGCGGGGGTGTTGGCCCAGGTGACGCGCATCCTGGCCGACGCGGACATCAGCATCGACGCCTTGCTGCAGCGTGAAGCCGACGAGGTCAACGGCGCCACGCCAGGCTTGAACGGGGAGGGCACGCAGGCCGTGCCGCAGACCGATCTGATCATGCTCACGCACGAGGCACGGGAGGGCACGATGAACGATGTGCTCGCCAAGCTGCAGGCTTTGCCGACCGTGCTGGCGCCCATCGTGCGCATCCGCAAGGAGGAGCTGACCTGATGAAGTACCTGAGCACGCGCGGGGAAGCCGCGAACAAGCGCTTCTGCGACATCCTGCTCGAAGGCTTGGCGCCCGATGGCGGCCTGTACCTTCCCGAGATTTATCCGCGGGTGGATGTGGCCACCCTGGCGCGGTGGCGCGACCTCTACCACCGCAGCCCCCAGGGCTACGCCGACCTGGCGTTCGAGATCCTGGCGCTCTACATCGACGACATTCCCGCCGAAGACCTGCGCGCGATTTGCCGCAAGACCTATACCGTCGAAGTTTTCGGCACCGGCGAAATCGTGCCGTTGCGCCACGTCGAGGACGGCCTGTGGCTCGAGGCCCTGTCCAATGGGCCCACGCTGGCCTTCAAGGACATGGCCATGCAGCTCTTGGGCAACCTGTTCGAGTACGAACTCGCGCGCCGGAACGGAGGGCGGGGCGAGCAACTGAACATCCTGGGCGCGACCAGCGGTGACACGGGCAGCGCGGCCGAGTACGCCATGCGAGGCAAGAAGGGCGTGAACGTGTTCATGACCAGCCCGCATGGGCGCATGAGCCCCTTCCAGCAGGCCCAGATGTTCAGTCTGCAGGACGCGAATATCCACAACCTGGCCATCCAGGGCGTCTTCGACGATTGCCAGGACATCGTCAAAGCCGTCAGCAACGACCTGGATTTCAAGCGCAAGTACAAGATCGGCACGGTCAATTCAATCAACTGGGCGCGGCTGCTGGCCCAGGTGGTGTACTACTTCGCCGGCTACTTCCAGGCCTCGAAAAATGAGTCGGATCCGGTGAGCTTCACTGTGCCCAGCGGCAACTTCGGCAACGTCTGTGCGGGCCATGTGGCGCGCATGATGGGCCTGCCGATCGCCAAGTTGGTGGTAGCCACCAACGAAAACGACGTGCTCGACGAATTCTTCCGCACCGGCGTTTACCGCGTGCGCGGCAGTGCCGACACGCATGAAACGTCCAGCCCGTCGATGGACATTTCCAAGGCGTCCAACTTCGAGCGCTTCATCTTCGACTTGCTGGGACGCGATGGGGCGAAGACCCGGGCCTTGTTCGGCGAGCAATTGAGCCGGGTGGGTGTCTTCGATCTGAGCAAGGACGCCGCTTTCCCCGCAGCGACAACGAAGTACGGTTTCGTCAGCGGCAAGAGCAGCCATGCCGATCGTCTGCGCACCATCCGCGACAGCTGGGAGCAACATGGGCTGATGATCGACCCGCACACGGCCGATGGTCTCAAGGTCGCGCAGGCGAACCGTGTGGTCGGCCAGCCCATGATCGTGCTGGAGACGGCCCTGCCCATCAAGTTCGCCGACACCATCGTCGAAGCCCTCGGACGTGAACCGGAGCGTCCGGCCAAGTTCGCGGGCATCGAACAGTTGCCCAAACGCGTGACGGTGCTGGACAAGGACGTGCAGGCTGTCAAGGACTACATCGTCCGGCATGTGGCCTGACGACCTGGTCATGGCCTGGCGGGGGCGTGAGCGCCGTCGCCGCGACAGGATGCATTGAGTATGTTGGACACCCAGGGCTTCGTGGCATGAACGTGGTCGGTTTCGCGGGCTACTCCGGCGCGGGCAAGACCACGCTGGTGGAGCAGTTGATTCCCGCGTTCAAGGCGCACGGCCTGCGTGTGTCTGTCATCAAGCATGCGCACCATCGCTTTGACGTCGATCATCCGGGCAAGGACAGTTGGCGGCATCGCCAGGCCGGCGCCTTCGAGGTGCTGGTGGCTTCCGACCGACGCCTGGCCCTGCTGCGCGAATACGAGCGCGAGCATGAGCCCCAGGTGCACCACCTGCTGGCGGAGTTGAGCCCGGTGGTGGATTGGGTGCTGGTGGAGGGTTTCCGTCACAGCGACCTGCCCAAGATCGAAGTGTGGCGCGCCGATGCCGCGCAGCCTGTCTGTTATCCGGACGACCCGTATGTCGTGGCCATCGCGACGGACGAGGCCAGCCGTCTGCCCGTGCCCACGGGCCTGGACCGGTTGAACCTGAACGCACCCGAAGCCGTGCGGGACTGGCTGCTCTCACAGGGCAATCGCTTCGAGTACCTGGCTGAGACCTACCTCGGCTGAAAGACAATACCGGGATGAACACTGCCCGCCCGCCCCTCAAGACCCTGGACGCGGCCCTGGCCGAATTGCTCGCGCAGGTCCTGCCTCTGCCCGAGCTGGAAGACCTGGACACCTTCGAGGCGGACGGCCGCGTGTTGGCGCGTGATCTGGTGTCCGAGCTGAACGTGCCGCCACGCGACAACAGCGCCATGGACGGTTACGCCGTGCGCTGCGCCGATGTGGTGGCGGCCGGTGCCACGCTGCGTGTTGGCCAACGCATCCCCGCCGGTGCCGTGGCCGACCAGCCATTGGTCCCGGGCGAAGCCGCGCGCATCTTCACCGGGGCGCAACTGCCGCCGGGCGCAGATGCCGTTGTGATGCAGGAGGACTGCGTGTCCCTGGACGATGGACGGGCGCGGGTCAACGTCCTGCCCCGGCCGGGCCAGAACGTCCGCCGCGCGGGCGAGGACGTGCGCCTGGGCGCCACCGTGCTGTCGCGGGGCACGCGCCTGAATCCCGCCGCGCTGGGCCTGGCGGCCAGCATAGGCCTGGACCGCCTGCCGGTGGCGCGGCGCCCGCGTGTGGCGCTGTTTTCCACCGGCGACGAACTCGTCATGCCGGGCACGGTGGCACCCGCGCAACTGCCGCCGGGCGCGATCTACAACTCCAACCGCTTTTTCCTGCGCACGCTGCTGCAGCGCCTGGGTTGTGTGGTGACGGACTACGGCATCGTGCCCGACCAGCGGGAGGCCACTCTCAACGCCTTGCGCCAGGCCGCCGAGGGCCATGACCTCATCCTCAGCAGCGGCGGCGTGTCCGTGGGCGAGGAAGACCATGTGAAGCCGGCCGTGCAGACCCTGGGCACGCTGGACCTGTGGCAGATCGCCATCAAGCCCGGCAAGCCTTTCGCCTACGGCAAGCTGCGCACGGCGCGAAGCCAGGCGCACTTCATCGGCCTGCCGGGCAACCCTGTGTCGAGCTATGTGACCTTTCTGCTGCTGGTGCGGCCTTTCCTGCTGCGACTGCAGGGGCTGCCTGAGCAGGCCCTGGCGCCGGTCGCGGTCACCTTGCCTGCGCATTTCGAATGGACGCGTGCCGAGAAGCGGCGTGAGTTTTTGCGTGCACGCCGCAACGCGGCGGGCGGCGTGGACTTGCACCCGCAGCAGGGCTCGGGCGTGTTGAACTCAGTGGCCTGGGGCGATGGATTGGTGGACAACCCGCCCGAGCGGCGCATTGCCCGGGGCGACCCAGTGCGCTTCATCGCCTTCTCGGAGTTCATGGTCTGAGGCTGTCGCCGCAAGGGCAAGAGGAAGTCATGAAAGTCAGGATCAAGTATTTCGCCTCCATCCGCGAGGCCCTGGGCGTGGCCGAAGAGGGCGTGGACACCCGTGCGACCACGGTGGGCGGTTTGCGCGACGAACTGATCGCGCGCGGTGGTGCGCATGCCCTGGCCTTGGCCCGATCCCAGGACGGGAAAAGCCGCGCCGTGCGCGTGGCGCTGGACCAGCGCATGAGCGCCGAGAACGGCGACTTGCGCGAGGGTTGCGAGGTGGCCTTCTTCCCGCCAGTGACGGGCGGTTGAGCCTGGCCTTGGGGCGCCTCATCGCCTCAGGGCGAGATCGCTCCTTGCTCCGAGGCGTCCTGAACGCTTGAGGGCCATCCATCCTCTGGCCTTGGCGTTTGTTCAGAGTTCAAGCGCGGTCCCCATCCACACCTGCAGCCGTTCGCGCAGCGCGGGAGTCACCGAGGTCATGGGCGCACGCAACTCCTCGCGCAAGTACCCTTGCCCGGCCAGTACCGCCTTCAGTGGGCCGGGGTTGGGTTGCGCGAACAGGGTCTGGATCAGCGGCACCAAGCGCAGCCACTCGGCGCGTGCCTCGTCCAGTCGACCCTGCGCGATCTGGTTGATCAGTGCCGCGAAGCACGCTGTCCGCAGGTGGGCGCTGGCCGTGATGCCACCCACGCCGCCCTGGGCCAAGGTGGCGTAGAGCTGCAGGTCCTCGCCCGCGAGTACGTCGAGTCGACCATCGGCAATCAGGGCCAGCGTCTTGCCCGCGTCACCGCCGCAGTCCTTGATCGCCTGGATGTTGGGATGCGCGGCCAGTGTCAGCAGGGTGTCCGTTCCGATGTGCGCGCCCGTGCGGTAGGGGATGTCGTAGACGATCAGCGGCGCTGTACTGCTGTCGGCCAGCGCATGGAACCAGTCCAGCAGCCCGGCTTGCGCAGGCCGCACATACAGCGGCGCGGGTGTGAGCAGTCCTACCAGCGGGCGAGATGCCAGCTGACGTACCCAGTTGCGCAGCTTGGGCAGGTGGTAGCCGCTCACGCCCATGATGACGGGCAGGCCCTGGGCCGCCTCCAGCACGGCATCGAGCACGGCCAATTGTTCGTCGGCGTCGAGTGCCGCGGCTTCGCCCGTGGACCCGCAGGCCACGAAGCCGCGCACGCCTTGTCTGCGCAGGTGGTCGATCAGCTGGCCCAGGGCGGGCAGGTCAAGCGCACCATCGCGAAATGGCGTCACCAGGGGGATCCAGAGGCCGGCATAGCGCTTCGGGCTGGAGAGAGAGGCGCCGCTGGGCAGGGTTCCGATGCCGTGATGGGCGTCGGCGCGGGTGGGGGACGTGGAAGTGAGCACGCGTGTTCCTTACAAGCGACCGGTCGAATGACCGTCGTCGAAATCGCGCGAAATGCCGGGGAGTGCAGGAGGGCGGTTCCGTCGCGCATCCGACGACGGAACCGCAGCTCCGGTCAGATGAGCTGGGGTTTGGCTTTATTGTCCACGCCGGCCACGCGCACGGGCCGGCCCAGGAGGGCGGCTTGCGGAAGCAGGATGCAAGGCATGGACATGCGCGCCAGTATAGCGATGCCACAATCCGATCCATGACAGCAGCGCGTGTTTCCATCCAGACCGACGACTTCAATGTGGCCGCCGAAATCGCGGCCTTGCGCGCGCGCGACGCCCGCGTGGGCGCGGTCTGCAGCTTCATCGGGACGGTGCGCGACAGGAACAGTGTCCCCACGCCCGGAACGGGTGTGTCTACGCTGCCCCCTGAGGGGGCTCTCGCGCCTTGGGGCGGCCCGGCGGCGCTCGGTGCTGCGGCTGTCAGCGCGATGGAGCTGGAGCATTACCCCGGCATGACCGAGCAGGCCATCGAAGGCATGATCGACGAGGCGCTGCAGCGCTTTGACATTTATGCTGCCCGCGTGATCCACCGCGTGGGTTTGCTTCAGCCCCTGGACCAGATCGTGCTGGTCGCCGTCACTTCCGCACACCGTGGGCAGAGCTTTCAGGCCTGTGAGTTCCTGATGGACTACCTCAAGACCCAGGCACCGTTCTGGAAGAAAGAAACCACGCCCCAAGGCGCCCACTGGGTGGATGCGCGCGTGAGCGACGACGAGGCCCTGGCGCGCTGGGGCATTTCGGTGCGCAATGCGTGATCTGTCTGTCGCGCTTGAAGCATGCCGGCGCCCAAGGCAGACCTCGCGACTCAAGCGCCAGCGGCCGTTGGTCGGGTCCAGGGCGGTGTCTCTCCCAACTGCTGCCGCAGCCACAGCAGCAGGGCCTGGATGCGGGGCAGATCGATGCGGTTGACGGGCACCAGCGCTTTCAGCCAAAGCCCGGGCAGTCGCATGTCGGGCAGCACTTCCTGCAAGTCCCCGCTGCGCAGATCCGGTTCGACCAGGTAATCGGCCAGCAAGGCAATGCCCTGACCCGCGCGCGCGGCCGCGTGCAGGGCCATGCCGTCGTTGCTGCGCAACTTGGGTCGCACCTCCACGCCGACCAGGCCCTGGGGGCCCTGCAGTTCCCAGCGGGTGCCGGTCGTGGCCAGCACCAGGCAATCGTGGGCCAAGAGATCGGCGGGACTGTCGGGCCACCCCCTGCGCGCCAGATAGGCGGGCGCGGCGCAGAGGTAGCGGCGGATGGGGCTCAGCGGCAGGTCCTGCACCTGGCCGTAGGACTCGGGCCGCGCACCGATGGCCAAGTCAAACCCTTCCTCCATGGGATTTACTGAACGATCGGCCAGCACCACTTCCATGCTGATGCGGGGCTGTTCCTGCAAGAAGCGGTTGAGCAGGTCGCCCAGGTAAAGCACGCCCAGTGTGGTCGGGATCTTGACGCGGATGTGCCCTTCCAGTTCGCCGTCAGCCCGGGCCATGCCATTGAGCGTGTCGTCCATCTGCCGCACCAGATGGCGCAGTTCGGGCAGGTAGCGTTCGCCTACATCGGTGAGCGTGAGCTTGCGCGTCGAACGGATGAAGAGTGGGGCGCGGATACGCCACTCCAATTGGTCGATGCGTTTGGCGATCACCGAGGGCGCCAGCCCCGCGCGGCGCGCGGCTTCGGAGAAGCTGCCGGTTTCGGCCACGGCGACGAAGGTTTGCAGATTGACCAGGGTGTCCATGAGTCGGATGCTGTTTCCCTTATTTAACTCGATTTGGAAAAGGTGTTGCCTTGAATTTACGTATTGTTGTTCTTTCCGTGCTTAATTAGCATGCGCTCATCCTGACCATCCCAGAATCATGGAGACCCGCATGGAACTGAAAATGCCCGATCTGGGGCAGCCACACGCGCCGCAAAAGGTGCCTTATCTGCGCATCGCCACGGAGGAGGCTTGGGCACCGCGGGATATGCTGGACCTCTACCGCAAGTTGTTCGAGCGCGGTGATGTGGATCCGGGCTTCCATGGCCTGATGGGTTTCTACATGAGCAGCCCCAGCGAGCGGGCTCAGCACATCATGCGTTGCCTGGTCGATCTGGATGAACTGCGCCTGCAGCACATGGACGCGGCCGGCGTGGACAAGGCGGTGGTCGCGATCACCTCGCCGGGCGTGCAGGTGATGGACCGTGCCACCGCCGTGTCCTTCGCGCGCACAGCCAACGATGAACTGGCCGAGGCGGTACGCCGCCATCCCACGCGCTTGGCGGGCATGATCGCCATTGCCCCGCAGGACCCGGTGGCCGCGGCCAAGGAAATCGAACGCGGCGTGACCCGCCTGGGCATGAATGCCGTCATCATCAACTCGCACACCCAGGGCGAGTACCTGTCCGACGCCAAGTTCTGGGACATCTTCGCCGCAGCCGAAGCCCATGACGCGCCGATCTACTTGCACCCGAATGCGTTGCCGCCGGGCATGCTGCCTTATTTCCAGGAGGCGGGCCTGGACGGCGCGATCTACGGTTTCGGCGTCGAGACCGGTCTGCACGCGCTGCGCATCATCACGGCGGGCGTGTTCGATCGCTTTCCGAAGTTGCGCATGATCCTCGGCCACATGGGCGAGGCCCTGCCGTTCTGGGCGTACCGGCTGGACTACATGCACCAGGCCACCGTCAGGTCCAAGCGCTATGAGAGTGTCAAGCCGCTGGCCAAACGGCCCAGCGACTACCTGCGCGAGAACTTCTACATCACCAACAGCGGCGTAGCCTGGGAGCACGCGATCAAGTTCACCCAGGCCTTCATGGGCGTGGATCGTGTGATGTACGCCATGGACTATCCCTACCAGTACGCCGTGGACGAGGTCAACCTGCTCGATGCCATGGACCTGCCACTCGAGCACAAGCGTCAATTTTTCCAGAGCAATGCCGAGGCAGTGTTCAAACTGGCATGAAGCAAATTCCACCAATGACACATGGAGACATCGACATGAAAAACACGGGACGAACCGGCGCACTGTTCATGCTGGGAGCCGCTCTGCTGGCAACTGCCTTGTGGGCAGGCGCCGCGCTGGCGCAGACCTGGCCGGCCCAGCCGATCAAGATCATCGTGCCATTCACGCCGGGCACCGGCATGGACACCATCGCACGCACCGTGGCCCCGCTTCTGGGTGAGCGCCTGGGCAAGCCCGTGGTGGTGCAAAACACCCCCGGCGCCAGCGGCAACATTGGCGCCGATCAGGTGGCCAAGGCCGCGGCCGATGGCTACACCCTGCTGATGGGCGCCAACACCATGCTGATCGCCTCGCAGCTCTACAAGAATGTGCCCTTCAACCCGGTCAATGATTTCGCGCCCGTGTCCATGACGGCCTGGGGCACGTTGATGCTGGTGGCCAGTCCCAAGAGCGGCATCAAAACCCTGGAAGAACTGATCACCCGCGCCAAGGCCAAGCCGGGCGCCATCAGCTATGGCTCCCCGGGCGTCGGTACGCCGCACCACATGGCCATGGAACTCTTCAACACCCAGACCCACCTGTCGATGCTGCACGTGCCCTACAAAGGCACTGCGGGCTACACCACCGATCTGCTGTCAGGCGAGATCAATGTCGGCTTCCTGCCCGTGCACATCGCGGCCGGTTTCGTCAACAGTGGCAAGCTGCAGGCCCTGGCGGTCGGCAGCGCCAAGCGGCACCCGGTGGCCGAGAACGTGCCGACCATTGGTGAGCTCGGCGTCAAGGGCGTGGAGGTGGACATGTGGTACGCCCTGTCCGCGCCGGCCAAGACCCCGGTCGCCATCGTGAATCGGATCAACAGCGAGCTCGTGGCCATCATGAAGCTGCCCGAAGTGCGCGAGACGCTGGGCAAGGCGGGCCTGGACGCCGCCTGGTCCGCGCCCAAGGAACTGGGTGACATCGTCGTCAAGGACTACGCCCGTTGGGGCGAGGTGATCCGGCGCAACGGCATCACAGCCGACTGAGACAGCCAGAACACCCATCCGAAAACACCGTTTCCAATCACGCGCGCCATGGTGAAACCTGGCGCGTGGTGAAACACGCCACGACCACTGACATGCAAGCAGAAAAGAATTCATCCACCCAAAGCCTTTCAACCCAGGTTGCCATCGTCGGCGGCGGCCCGGTGGGCATGGGCTTGGCCATCGAGTTGGGACAGCGCGGTATCCACTGCGTGTTGATCGAACGCTACCGCGAGCCGCAGCCCATCCCCAAGGGGCAGAACCTGACGCAGCGCACGATGGAGCACTTCCATTTCTGGGGCGCGGAGCCGGCCCTGCGTGCCGCGCGCACGATCCCGCCGGACTACGGCATCGGCGGTCTGACGGCCTACGGTTCCCTGCTCGGGCCCTACCACTACGACTGGATGCAGCGCGAGCTCGTGCGTCCTTACTACTACAAGGCCAACGAGCGCCTGCCTCAGTATGCGACCGAGGCCGTCTTGCGTGCCCGCGTGGCGCAACTGCCGACAATACAGGTCCGCTACGGCTGGCGCGTGGACCAAGTGAAGCCTGGGCCGGATGCCGTGGAGGTGATCGCGGTGGCGCATGAGGATGCTGCTGAAGCCAGCGGGGCGCGGCAACTGACCATACACGCTGACTACATGGTGGGCTGTGACGGCAGCCGTTCGCTGGTGCGCGCGCAGGCAGGCATCACGCAGACGCTTTCGGATCACGATCGCATGATGGTTCTGCTGGTCTTCCGCTCACATCAACTGCACGAGTTGCTCAAGCGTTACCCCGGCAAGTCGTATTACAACGTCCTGCAGCCGGAGCTGGATGGATACTGGAAGTTCTTTGGCCGTGTCGACTTGGGTGAGACCTGGTTCTTCCATGCCCCCGTTCCGCCCGGAACGACGCGCGACAACTTCGATTTCCGTGCCTACCTGCACCAGGCCGTGGGCGCGGAGTTTGACGTCGAATTTCAGCACGTCGGCTTCTGGGACCTGCGTTTCGCCATCGCGGACAGCTATCGTTCCGGTCGTGTCTTCGTCGCGGGTGACGCGGCACACAGTCACCCGCCCTATGGCGGTTATGGCGTCAATACCGGTTTCGAGGACGCACGCAACCTGGGCTGGAAGCTGGCTGCCGCGCTACAGGGCTGGGGTGGCAAGGCCTTGCTCGACTCCTATGACCAGGAGCGTCGTCCGGTGTTCGAGTCCACCGCGCGCGACTTCATCGCCAAGTCCATCGAAACCGACCGACAGTTCTTGCGCACCTTCGACCCCGAACGGGATCGCGCCGCCTTCGAGCAGGCCTGGCAAGGCCGCAGCGCGTTTGCCGTGGGCGAGGTGCATGCCTTCGAGCCGAACTACGAAGGCTCGCCCATCGTGGACGAGCCGGGCTCCGTGAGCCAGGCCCGGACGCAAGGGGGCAGCGCCATCGGAACGCACACCTTCCAAGCCCGCGCCGGGCACCATCTCGCGCCCGCGCAGCTGTCTGCCCGGCACCAGAATCGCAATGTGTACGAAACGCTGGGGTCAGGTTTCACTCTGCTGGCTTTCGGCGCGGCGGCGGACAAGGTTCAGGCCTTGAAGCAGACGGCCCAGGCCATGGGCTTGCCGCTGACCGTGGTGGAAGATGCTGCGCAAGGTGAATGCCAGCGTTATGAAGCGAGCCTGATTCTGGTGCGACCCGATCATTTCGTCGCGTGGTCTGACACGGCGGCGCAGGGACAGGCTTGGGCGCAGGCGCAAGCGGTGCTGCGGCAGGCCTGCGGCCTGGACGTGCTGGAGACGGTTGGAAACACTTGAGTTGCGGTGGCATGCACTGCCAGTGATACGCTTCTTTGCAAACCGGGGAGGGCTGCGAAACGGCCCTCTGTAGAAGGACAGGTTTTCGACAAAGAGAAGATGGTTATGAATTTGAACAATATGCGCGTCTCGACCAAGCTGTGGCTGACCACCATGGGCTTGATGCTGCTGCTATTCGTCACGGTGGCTGTGACCTATGCCAACGTGCTGCACAGCATGACGAAGTCCATGGACAAGAGCCGACAAGCCAGCGAGCGCGTGGCGACCGCCGAGCGCTGGCGTGGCGTGGCCCAGGTGGCGTCGACAGTGGCGTCTACGGTGGCCACCGCCGAATCCGACGCGCAGGCTGCCAGCTACATGGTCCAACTCAAGGAGGCTCAGGGGCGCAGTTCTCAGGCACAGAAGCGCCTGGGCGACATCGCCACCAGCGCGGATGACCAAGCCGCATTTGCCGCCATTTCGGCGGAGCGCGAGAAGGTGCTCAAGATCTCGGCCCGCGTCAGCGAGCTTAAGAAGGCGGGTGACGCGGCGGGGGTCAAGACCCTGCGCGAAAACGAGCACTTGCCGGCCATCGCCCTGTACCTTGGCGCCATCGACAAGTTCGTGGAGCTGCAGCACCGGCAGCAGGATGAGGCGGATGCCGAGGCGATGAGCAAGCTCAAGACCCAGACCACGATGGGCATCGTCGTCGTGCTGGTGGTGCTGTTCTTGGGGGTCTTCATCGTCCGCCTGTTCACGCGCAGCATCACCCGGCCGCTGGCGCAAGCCGTGAGCGCGGCGGGCACGATCTCCAACGGCGACCTGACCAAGACCATCCAGGTCGATCGTTCCGACGAGTTCGGGACCTTGCTCAAGGCCTTGGCGGACATGAACGGCAAGTTGCGCAACGTGGTGGGCGAGGTGCGCTCGGGGGTGGAATCCGTCGCGTCGGCGGCCAATGAAATCGCCACGGGCAATGCCGACTTGTCGGCCCGCACTGAACAGACCGCGGCCAATCTTGAAGAAGCCGCCGCTTCCATGGAGCAGCTCACGAGCACCGTCACGCAGTCCGCCGACACGGCGCACCAGGCCAATCAGCTGGCGGCCAAGGCGGCCCAGGCCGCGCGCAACGGCGGCGGCGTGGTACAGCAAGTGGTGGGCAGCATGCAGCAGATCAGCGATTCGTCCAGAAAGATCAACGACATCATCGGTGTCATCGACGGCATTGCCTTCCAGACCAACATCCTGGCTTTGAACGCCGCCGTCGAAGCCGCGCGCGCGGGTGAACAAGGTCGGGGTTTTGCCGTGGTGGCGGGCGAGGTGCGCGCGCTGGCCGGGCGCAGCGCTGACGCGGCCAAGGAGATCAAGGCGCTCATCGCCGCCAGCGTGCAGAACGTCGACATGGGCACGGCGCAGGTGGCCCAGGCCGGCCAGAGCATGGAAGAAATTGTCAGCAGCGTGCAGCGCGTGAGCGATCTGATCGGTGAAATCGCCGCCGCAGCCTCCGAGCAGAAGGACGGCATTGGTCAGGTCAAGGCCGCCGTGGTGAACCTGGACCAGATGACGCAGCAAAATGCCGCCCTGGTGGAAGAGTCATCGGCCGCGGCATCTGGCATGCGTGACCAAGCCCATCGGCTGGCCAGCGTGGTCTCTGTCTTTCATGTGGGCGTGGACACGACCAACGCGTTCGGCATTACCACCCGACCCGCGGACGCCCACGGGGCTCGCTCGCCCGATCAGACGCAGGCGGGGCGCTCCCTGGCCGCGCGCAAGAGCCTGCAGCCCAGGGTATCCGCCGGCAAGTCGCTTGCGGCTTCGTCCGCCAGGCCACTTGCGGCCCCGGCGCAACCTCAGTCGCCAAGAAGCGCCGTCCCGTCCGGCGCCAAGGCAGCGAGTGACAGCGCCAAGGATTGGGAGATGTTCTGACGCCGTGGCGCGTGCGACCGGTTTGCCAGCGAGCCATCCTGGCTTGAGTGGGCTACGAGCCCGCCGGTACCAGCCGCAGCAATCGGCCTTGCGGATGGTCGGTCAGCACATAGATGAAACCGTCCGGTCCCTGCCGGACATCGCGCACGCGCTGGCCAATGGCCTTGGGTTCGACCATCCGGCTTTCGCGTACTACCCGGCCCTGGGCGCGCCCAGGCGAGGGCGGCTCCAGTTCCAGCCGAGCCACGTAGCCGAATTTGAGCGAGCCGACGAGCAGATTGCCCACCCAGTCTTGGCCGTAGCGCGCGCTGGTGACGAAGGCCATGCCCGAAGGTGCGATGGACGGCGTCCAGAAATGCAGCGGCTGCTCGGTCCCGGGGTGCTCCTGCCGGCCCGTGCCGACGGCGCTCAGGTCGTAGTTGCGCCCTTGGCTGACCAGGGGCCAGCCGTGATTGGAGCCTGGTCGGGGCAGGTTGATCTCATCACCTCCCATGGGACCGTGCTCCAGTTCCCACAGCGCGCCGTCCGGTGCCATCACCAGGCCCTGCGGATTGCGGTGGCCGTAGCTCCAGATCTCCGGCTTGGCCCCGGACCGGTTCAGGAAAGGATTGTCCGCAGGCACACTCCCATCCTTGCCGATGCGCAACACCTTGCCCAGGTGGTTGTCCAGGGTCTGCGCCAGATCGCGGTAGCTGAAACGTTCGCCCAGGGCCACGAAAAGGGTTCCGCCCGGTGAGACGCCACTGCGCCGACCTTCGGTGATCCTGCAACCATAGTGGTTGCCGCTGTTCACCTTGGGCGTCTGACGCAGCAACACGCGCAGCTCGGACAGGCGCGTGCCGTCGACGCTCAGGCGCGCGCTCGCCAGCGCCGTCCCGGACAGTGCCGAGTCTCGGCCATCCGGCTCGGCATAGCAGAAGTAAAGGGTGCGGTTGCGGACGAAGTCGCTGTCGAGCATCAGGTCCAGCAGACCGCCTTGTCCCACGGCCCGCACGGCGGGAAGCCCCTGGACCGGCTGGCGCACTTGCCCGCTGGCGTCGATGAGGCGCAGGCTGCCGCCACGCTCCGTGACGAGGTAACGGGCGCCGGACGTGTCGCCTTCCGGAAAAAAAGCCAGCGCCCAGGGATGGGCCAGACCGGCGGCGACTTCCTGGACCGCGATGGTCGTGGCGGAGGTCTGGGCCGTCGCGGGCGCGGACAGACAGAAACCCCAGGCGGTCAAC
This sequence comes from Hylemonella gracilis, assembly GCF_004328645.1. Lineage (GTDB taxonomy): Bacteria > Pseudomonadota > Gammaproteobacteria > Burkholderiales > Burkholderiaceae_C > Hylemonella > Hylemonella gracilis_B. Next base: position 3,064,375 of record NZ_CP031395.1, on the reverse strand, counting down.
AGGGAGGCCAGGTTGGGCCAAGGCAGGGCGCAGAAAAAGGCACTCATGCAGGCAAGTATGCGTCGCGCGAGGCTGGCGCAAGGAGATCACCCTTGAAAACGCCTGGGTTCACCCTCATGCTGTGAAGCAGACTTTCTTACTGTTCAAACCATGCAATTCACCACCAAATTCCAGGAAGCCCTGGGCGAGGCGCAAAGCCTCGCGTTGGGCAAGGACCATGCATACATTGAGCCAGTGCACGTGCTGGCGGCCATGTTGCGCCAGCAGGACGGGCCCAAGGCCCTGCTGCAGCGCGCCGGGGTCAACACCTCCGGCTTGCTGGCCGCGGCCGAGGCCGGCATCGACAAGCTGGCCGAGGTGCAAGGCCAGCAGCAGGTGCAGGTCGGGCGCGATCTGCACGGCCTGTTGCAAGCGGCCGAGAAAGAGGCCCTCAAGCGTGGCGACCAGTACCTGGCCAGCGAACTTTTCCTGCTGGCCGTGGCCGACGCGAAGCCCGGCGACAAGGGGGACGTGGGTGGCATGGCCAAGGCCAACGGCCTGACGCGCAAGGCCCTGGAAGCGGCGATCGAGGCCGTGCGGGGCGGCGAGAAGGTGGACAACCCCGACGCCGAAGGTCAGCGCGAGGCGCTCAAGAAATACACACTCGACCTGACGGCGCGTGCCCGTCAGGGCAAGCTGGATCCGGTGATCGGCCGTGACGACGAAATCCGCCGCGCCATCCAGGTACTGCAACGCCGCAGCAAGAACAACCCCGTGTTGATCGGGGAGCCCGGCGTGGGCAAGACGGCCATCGTCGAGGGGCTGGCCCAGCGCATCGTCAATGGCGAAGTGCCCGAGAGCCTGCGCGAAAAGCGCGTCCTGGTACTGGACATGGCTGGCCTGCTGGCTGGCGCGAAGTTCCGCGGCGAATTCGAAGAGCGACTCAAGGCCGTGCTCAAGGAGGTGGCGCAGGACGAAGGCCGCATCATCCTCTTCATCGACGAACTCCACACCATGGTTGGGGCGGGCAAGGCCGAGGGAGCCATCGATGCCGGCAACATGCTCAAGCCCGCACTGGCGCGTGGCGAGTTGCACTGCATCGGCGCCACCACGCTGGATGAATACCGCAAGTACATCGAGAAGGATGCCGCACTGGAGCGCCGTTTCCAGAAGGTGCTGGTGGGCGAACCCACGGTGGAGCAGACCATCGCCATCCTGCGTGGCCTGCAGGAAAAGTACGAAGTCCACCATGGCGTGGACATCACCGACCCCGCCATCGTCGCCGCAGCGGAGTTGAGCCACCGCTACATCACCGACCGCTTCCTGCCCGACAAGGCCATCGACCTGATCGACGAAGCGGCGGCCAAGATCAAGATCGAGATCGACTCCAAGCCGGAAGTCATGGACAAGCTGGATCGGCGCATGATTCAGCTCAAGATCGAGCGCGAGGCCATGAAGAAGGAGACCGACGAGGCCTCCCAGAAGCGCCTGGCCTTGATCGAGGACGAAATCGGGAAACTCCAGAAGGAAGCCGCCGACCTGGACGAGATCTGGAAGCTGGAAAAAGCCCAGGCCCAGGGTGGCCAGCACCTGCGCGAGGAAATCGAGAAGCTCAAGGGGCAGATCGAGGAGCTGACGCGCAAGGGCGATTTCAACAAGGTGGCCGAGTTGCAATACGGCAAGCTGCCTGAGTTAGAGAAGCGCCTTGCCGAAGTGCAGGCCAGCGAAGCCGCGAAGACGGGCGGCGATTCCAAGGCGCCGCGCCTCTTGCGCACCCTGGTCGGTGCGGAGGAGATCGCCGAGGTGGTCAGCCGTGCCACCGGCATCCCCGTGGCCAAGATGATGCAGGGCGAGAAGGACAAGCTGCTGCGCATGGAAGACAAGCTGCACGAGCGCGTGGTGGGTCAGGACGAGGCCATCGCGGCTGTCGCCAATGCGATCCGTCGTTCGCGCTCGGGCCTGTCCGACCCGAACCGTCCCACAGGTTCCTTCCTCTTCCTCGGGCCCACGGGCGTGGGCAAGACCGAACTCTGCAAGGCGTTGGCGGGATTCCTGTTCGACAGCGTGGACCACCTCGTGCGCATCGACATGAGCGAGTTCATGGAGAAGCATTCCGTGGCTCGCCTGATCGGCGCGCCGCCCGGCTACGTGGGCTATGAGGAGGGGGGGTATCTGACCGAAGCCGTGCGCCGCAAGCCCTACAGCGTGTTGCTGCTGGACGAGGTGGAGAAGGCACACCCCGATGTCTTCAACGTGCTGCTGCAGGTGCTGGACGACGGTCGCCTCACGGATGGCCAGGGGCGGACCGTGGACTTCAAGAACACGGTCATCGTGATGACCAGCAACATTGGTTCACAGCTCATCCAGAACATGGTGGGGCGGCCCTACGAGGACGTGAAGGACGCGGTCTGGGGTGAGTTGAAGAACCACTTCCGCCCGGAATTCCTGAACCGCGTGGACGAGACCGTGGTCTTTCATGGCCTGGATGCGGCCAATATCGCGAGCATCGCGAAGATCCAGCTGCAGGGTCTGCAGGACCGTCTGGTCAAGATGGAATTGTCACTGCAGGTCTCGGACAAGGCCCTGGCCGAGCTCGCGAAGGTTGGATTTGATCCGGTGTTTGGCGCGCGACCTTTGAAGCGGGCCATTCAGCAGCGCATTGAAAACCCCTTGTCCAGGTTGTTGCTGGAAGGCAAGTTCGGACCCAAGGACGCCATCAACGTGGACGTGGATCCGATCCAGGCGCCGGGCCAGTTTGTCTTTCAGAAGGCGGCGTAAGCAGGCGTATCGGTTCATGCGCGGGCTTTGCCGCTGGGGTGCGGCCAGTCTCAGGATTTGACTGTCTGTTCGACGGCCGCCTTGGCCTCGTTCAGGTTCGCGAAAAAGCGGACCGACTGCGGCGTGGCTTTGGGCAGATGGGCGGGCGCGGGCCAGACACGCCCGTCCAGCCAACTCGCGGACCAGCCCCCGATGTCCTTGCCTTTGAGGGTGCAGACGGGGGTATCGTTGACATGGGCGGTCCAGGTCAGGGGAGATTCTTTCCAGATGATTTCAGCCATGGCACCCTCGCAAGGTCAGCGTTGAAGGGGATGAGTGTAACTGTTGTGTAACAGAGGACGATTCTAGGAGCGGGTTTTGGAAGGCTCAAGGTCGGGCGAGGTGTTGAATCCGTGTAAAACAGCGGCTGAACGACCCGCCCCCAAAAATAAGGAGACCCCTGCCATGTCCACCCTGATCTACACCCATGCCGCCTGCCTGGAGCACCGGCCCGGGCCGCATCACCCGGAATCCCCCGAACGTCTGGAGGCCGTTTTGGCGGCCCTCAAGTCACCGGAGTTTTCCCATGCCGTCTGGCGCGATGCCCCGGTCGGTACCTACGATCAAGTCCTGCGCGTGCACACGCCCGAGTACGTGCAGGAAGTGCAAGACCTGTCGCCCGCGCAGGGCTACCAGATGTTGGACGGTGGTGACACCATCATGTCGCCGGGCACCCTGGAGGCCGTGATGCGCAGTGTTGGCGCGGCCTGCGCGGGTGTGGATGACGTGGTGAGCGGTGCGGTGCGCAACGTCTTTTGCGCCACGCGGCCCTGTGGCCACCACGCGGAGGCGGGCCACGCCATGGGCTTTTGCGTGTTCAATCAGGCAGCCATTGCTGCTCTGCATGCCAGGGCCGCGCACGGCATCCAGCGCGTGGCGGTGGTGGACTTCGACGTCCACCATGGCAACGGAACGCAGAACACTTTCTACGACGATCCCAATCTCTTCTACGGTTCCTGCCATCAATCGCAGTTCTACCCCGGTACCGGATTGCGTCAGGAAACAGGGGTCGCGGGGAACATCGTCAACGTGCCTTTTCCACGCGGTACCGGTTCCGCGTCCTTCCGCAAGGCCATGTCCGATCAACTGTTGCCAGCCCTGCGGGAGTTCGCCCCCGAGTTGCTCATCATTTCCGCCGGCTTTGACGCGCATGAACTGGATCCACTGGGTGGGCTGCAGTTCACGGATGAGGACTACCTCTGGATCACGCGCGAACTGATGTGCGTGGCGGACGAGACGGCGCGCGGGCGCGTGGTGTCTGTCCTGGAAGGCGGCTATAGCCTGGAAGGCCTGGCTAGCGGCACGGCGGCCCATGTCCGGGCCTTGATGGCGCATTGACACCCTGGAGATTGGTGCTGCAATGAAAAAGCCGCTGGGTCGCAGCGGCTTTTTCAGTTTCCGTCCCGATGACGGGAACGGATCCGGTGGCCCTGAAATCTCAGCTCAGGTGCTTGCCGATCAGCGAAGCCAGTTCGAACATCGTGATCTGGGCCTTGCCGAACACGGTCTTGAGCTTGTCGTCGGCGTTGATGTTGCGCTTGTTCACCTTGTCTTGCAGGCCGTTCTTCTTGATGTAGGCCCACAGCTTGCTGACGACTTCCGTGCGTGCCAGCGGCGTGCTGCCCACCACTGCGGCAAGCGCGGGGCTGGGGGTCAGCGCCTTCATGAAGGCCGCGTTCGGCGTGCGCTTCTTGGCGGGGGCCTTTTTCGCCGGAGCCTTCTTGGCAGGCGCCGCCTTCTTCGCGGGGGCCTTCTTCGCCGGTGCGGCCTTCTTCGCCGGCGCCGCTTTCTTGGCTGGCGCTTTCTTCGCGGGGGCCTTCTTGGCCGGTGCGGCCTTCTTCGCGGGAGCCTTTTTCGCAGCGGCTTTTTTTGCCGGCGCTTTCTTTGCAGTTGCCATGATTGAGATTCCTCTTCTATAAGTTGGGTGAGTGCCAGAGCTCAAAATTTGTCTTTGGCGTTGGCACTGTGGATGCTATCGGAGAAAAAACCTGTCTCCAAGCGAAAGCTGCGTTTTTTCCCTCGGGAATGTTGTTTTTCCATGGCTGCTTTCGCTCGGGAAAACGGGCGCGCGGAGTTGCCGATACGCCGGTCCTGCGTGATCAACAAAGCGTCGATCGCTCATCGCGCGTTGTCTTCGATGACGAGGCATGGACATGGCCTGTTGGCATATCCGACACCTGTCTCGCGGTCGCCAATCGTGTCGCGCGAATGCGGGCATGTGGCGTGTGCGCATCCGGTGCGCCCGCCGGGTATCGACGCATCCGTTCCGAAGGCTGGGGAATGTGGGAACGGAATGACCCGTCGAGCCGGCGTGTGGGTCGTGAACGTCCGGTAGATCGGCATTTCACGCATGCCGATTTGTTTTCTCAATGCGAAACCCCCTCGTGGCTTGAGCCAGGATCCCATTTGAATATGAGATATTCCTTTTCACATTAAGGAATAATTTAATTAACTCATTGATATAAAAGAGAAATTTACTTTTCTACTGCTGTCGTGGTGGCTATCGATTTTCAGAGCTTCGTTTTACGATGGGGCCAATGCCTACGCTGCAGTGCACAAAAAACGAGAAAAGTGCTGTCAGCTTCGCGACCGGTTTTCAAGTAAACAGAAAGGTAGTGTTCGGTATGAAAAAGCAATTCAAGGTGCTGATACTGGGAGCCTCATATGGCTCCTTGCTCGGCAGCAAGCTGCTGATGGCGGGGCACAGCGTCACGCTGGTTTGCCGCCAGGAGACGGCGGACCTGATCAACCGGGAGGGCACCCGCGTGCGCATGCCAGTCAAGGGGCGCGATGGCTTGGTGGAGATCGACTCTCGCCAATTGCCCGCCACCGCGGGCCGGTTGGACGCCATGCCGCCTCAGGCCGTGCCGGTGGCGAACTACGACCTTGTTTGCCTGGCCATGCAGGAGCCCCAATACAGCGCGTCCGGTGTACGCGAACTGATGCAGGCGGTTGCCCGGGCCAAGCTGCCTTGCCTGTCGATCATGAACATGCCGCCGCTGCCCTTCCTGGCGCGCATCCCCGGCCTGGACGCCAAGGCCCTGCGCGCCTGCTACCACGACCCGGCGGTGTGGGAACAGTTCGAACCCGGGCTCATGACCTTGTGCAGCCCTGACCCGCAAGCCTTCCGTCCGCCGGAAGAACAGCCCAATGTGCTTCAGGTTGGCCTGCCCACCAACTTCAAGGTGGCGCGCTTCGAAGACCCCGCCCACACGGCGATGCTGATGCAGATGGCGCAGGACATCGCGGAGGCTCGGCTCACTGTCGATGGCGAGACCCTGGATCTGCCGGTCAAGCTCAAGGTGCATGAATCCATCTTCGTCCCGTTGGCGAAATGGGCCATGCTGCTCACCGGCAACTACCGCTGCATCGGCGCGCAAGGCATGCGGTCCATCAAGGAGGCCGTGCACGGTGACATCGCGCAGTCGCGCGCGGTTTACGAATGGGTCTGCCAGCTCTGCTGCCAATTGGGTGCGCAACCCGATGACCTGGTGCCCTTCGAGAAGTACGCCGCCGCAGGTACCGGCTTGCTCAAGCCATCTTCGGCCGCGCGTGCCTTGGCGGCAGGCGCGACTGACATCGAGCGCATCGACTTGCTCGTCAAGCTGGTGGCGGAACAGCAGAGCCTGCAATCCGAGTCCGTGTGTGAGACGGTCCGACTGGTCAACGGTTGGCTGGAACGCAACCGCAAGGCGCGCGCCGCGCGGGCCACGGAGCCCGCAGCCGCATAAGAAAGGCGTGACGCCCATCAACGGGTGCGCGGATTGCCGCTACGGGCCCGGAAGAGCCCAGATCTCAGGCTATAATGCGGCCTCTTCGGTGTGTGGCGCAGCCTGGTAGCGCACTTGCATGGGGTGCAAGGGGTCGAAGGTTCGAATCCTTTCACACCGACCAGAGTTCATCCTGAACGCCACTGATGCCCAGGCATCAGTGGCGTTTTCTTTGGTCTTTTTGCAGGCTTACTCCGCATTTCGACCTCAGCACCATCTCTGCCGCACCCTGTTCCGGGGTGTTTCAGCGTGTAATGCCGTCGCTGTGCGACAGGCTTGGCGCTACCATGGCGAGTTCGCCATCGTCATCGAGAATTCCCAATCCAATTCGTTCATGGATCTGAATCAACTTGTTCATGACCCCGGGGCGTTTCCGAGCATCCCGCGCGTGATCGCGCTGGTGATGAATGAGTTGGGGCGTCCGGACCCCGACCTTCGCAGGATCAGCGCGCATCTGAAGGAAGACCCTGTGATGACGGCGCGCTTGCTGGCCATTGCCAATTCCTCTCGCTTCAACCTCAGCCGCGGTGTGAGCAGTGTTGGCGAAGCCTTGCCTTTGCTGGGTCTGGGGGAACTGCGCGAGATGGTGCACGCGGCCGCGATGGCCAGCGCCCTTCGTCAGATTGGTGGCGTGAACATGACCCAGTTCTGGCGTTACAGCCTCAACACGGCCAAGCTCGCGCGCAAGTTGGCGATGGTCAGCCCCTATGCGTCCACGGCGTTCACGGCGGGGTTGGTGCACGCGGCGGGCGAATTGATCATGCATCGCGCCTTGCCGCGTCAGATGGCCGAGCTGGACGCCGTGGTGCCTGTGTTCGATCTGCGCCGCGCTGCCGAGGAGAAGAAGCTGCTCGGGTATTCCTACGCGGAAGTTGGCGGTGCCTTCGCGCGTTCCTGGAAACTGCCCGGCCTGCTTGTCGATGTGCTGGAGCACCATGTCGAGCCTTCGATTGGATCGGGTGCTACAGGGCGCAAGGGGGAGCCTTCCACATCGCAATCCACCGCCGTGACGGCCATGGTGCATTTGGCTGCGTGGCGTGCTCGTGCGCAAGAGGCCAACCTGAATTTCAGCGAATTGCTTTCCAGTTTTCCGCAAGGAGTGGCCTCGGCCTTGCACCTCGACAGCCAGCAGGTTCTGGATGCCAAGGCCATCGACTGGACATCGCAGCAAGAAGTCCTGAACTATCTGTGAGTCATGGGTCGCACGCCTGCGGCGCGGCAGTCGCAGCTGTGCCGCATCGCCCGGTATGATCGCGCCTTCTTCACTGCCCGTAGCTCAGTTGGATAGAGCAACAGCCTTCTAAGCTGTGGGTCGGGGGTTCGATTCCCTCCGGGCAGGCCAACCGTTTCTTAGCCCAAGTCCGTCGCCAAGGGCGACAGTCCGCTGCGCGCCCGTGCGCGATGGCAGGCTTCGCTGCCCTCCTCGAACTCACGGCAAGGCGAGGGGCGCCATTCATAGATGCCGCAGGCGACCTGAATCCCGACCTTGCCGGTCAGCGCCGCGCAACGGATCGGGACATGATCGGTGCCGCGCATGCGGGCTGTGTTGCCGTTGACTTCGACGGTCAGTCCGTCAGGCACCGAGCCACCGATGCTTTCCAGTTCATAGACCGCGAAATCGACGCGGAAACAGGCGCAGCACGCGCCGCAGCTGGTGCAGGCAGTCATGGTGGCGTGGGCGTGTCGGCGGTCGTTCTGTTATGCGAGGCGACCGAGCAGGAGGTACTCCATGAGGGCCTTCTGCACATGCATACGGTTCTCGGCCTCGTCCCAGACCACGGATTGCGGCCCATCAATGACCTCGGCGGAGACTTCCTCGCCGCGGTGGGCGGGCAGGCAATGCATGAACAGGGCGTCGGGCTTGGCGGCCTGCATCATCCGGCTGTCCACGCACCAGTCGGCGAAGGCTTTGCGGCGCGCTTCGTTTTCAGCTTCGTAGCCCATGCTGGTCCAGACATCGGTGGTGACCAGATCGGCACCCACACAGGCCTGCAGCGGGTCCTTGAAGACCTTGTAGCAATCACTGCGCACATGCGCGATGGTTGGGTCGATTTCGTAGCCGCTGGGCGTGCTGACGTGCACGGTGAAGCCCAGCAATTCCGCGGCCTGCAGCCAGGTGTTGGCCATGTTGTTGCCGTCGCCGACCCAGGCCACGATCTTGCCTTTCAGGCAATCCGGGTCCAACTGCCCCTGGGCGTTCACGCCGCGGTATTCAAGGTAGGTGAAGAGGTCCGCGAGGATCTGGCAGGGGTGGTACTCGTTGGTGAGACCGTTGATCACGGGCACGCGCGAATGCGCGGCGAAACGCTCGATCTTGTCCTGGCCGAAGGTGCGGATCATCACGATGTCGACCATGCGACTGATGACGCGCGCGCTGTCCTCGATGGGTTCGGCGCGGCCCAGCTGGCTGTCGCCGGTGGTCAGGTGGACCACGCTGCCGCCGAGCTGGTACATGCCGGCTTCGAAGCTCACGCGCGTGCGCGTGGACGCCTTCTCGAAGATCATCGCCAGCGTGCGGTCGGGGTCGGCGAAGGGGTGGTATTTCTCGAAGGCCTTGAACTTGGCCTTGATGAAGCGCGAGCGCTCGAAGAGATAGGCGTATTCCTGCGCCGTGAAGTCGCTGAACTGCAGGTAATGCTTGAGGGTTTGGGACATGGCGGGTTTCATGCTTGTTCCGCGAGGAAGACGCGCACCAGGGGCAGCAGGCGTGCCAGCAGTTCGTCGATCTCGGCCTGGGTGATGATGAGCGGCGGCAGCAGGCGGATCACGCTGTCGGCCGTCACGCTGATCAGCAGGCCTGCCTCGGCGGCGCGGGCAATCAGGACGCCGCAGGGTTTGTTGAGCTCCATCCCGATCATCAGGCCTTGACCGCGCACTTCCTTCACGCCCGGGTGCGTGCCCAACTCGGCGCGCAGGCGGCCCATAAGGTAGTCCCCCATCTTGGTGGCGTTCTCCATCAGGCCATCTTCCTCCATGATGCGCAGGGTCTCGATGCCCGCGCGCATGGCCAGCGGATTGCCGCCGAAAGTGCTGCCGTGGTTGCCGGGTTGCAGCACCTCCGAGGCTTTCGGGCCGGTGACGATGGCGCCGATGGGTATGCCCGAGGCCAGACCCTTGGCCAGCGCCATCACGTCCGGCACGATGCCGGCCCACTGGTGGGCGAACCACTTGCCGGTGCGACCCATACCGCTTTGCACTTCGTCGATGCAGAGCAGCCAGTCCCGCTCCGTGCAGAGCGCGCGCACGGCGCGCAGGTACTCGTTGCGCATGGCGTTGATGCCGCCTTCACCCTGGATGGTCTCGAAGAACACGGCCACCACGTCCGGATTGCCTTCGGTGGCGCGTTTCAGGGCTTCGATGTCATTGAGCGGCACGCGGATGAAACCCGGCACCATGGGTTCGAAGCCCTTTTGCAGCTTGGTGTTGCCGGTGGCGCTGAGCGTGGCGATGGAGCGGCCGTGGAAAGCGCGTTCGTAGACGACGATCTGCGGGTTGCTGATGCCCTTGTCGTGGCCGTACTTGCGCGCCAGCTTGAGCACGGCCTCATTCGCTTCCAGGCCGCTGTTGCAGAAAAAGGCCTTGTTCATGCTGGAGAGCTCGGCCAGCCGCGCGGCGAGTAGTTCCTGCCCCGGCACGTGGTAGTAGTTCGAGGTGTGGATCAGCTTGGCGATCTGTTCCTGTAGGGCGGGCACGAAGCGCGGGTGATTGTGGCCCAGGGTGTTGACGGCGATGCCCGCCAGCGCGTCCAAGTACTCCTTGCCGTTGACGTCCCACACGCGGCAGCCCTGGCCGTGCGACAGCGCGATCGGCACTCGGCCGTAGGTGTTGATCACGTGGGGCGAGGTGGGCGCGACGGGTAGGGCGGCGAGAGTGTTCATGGGGCGCGATGCAGAGGGAAAACAAAACGGCCCAAGCGCTTGCGGCGGCTTGGGCCGACTGGAAAACCGTGCGCGCATTTTAGGCCCTGGGTGGTGTCATGATGGGGCGTCGCATGGTCTCAAGTCTTATATAAGATAGAATAGTTGCGTCATGGTTTCTACCACCGTCAAAGAAGTCCACATCCTCGGGCTGACCCGCTCAGGCAAGACTTTCCGTCCCAGCGACTGGGCCGAGCGCCTGGCGGGGGTGATGAGCCAGTTCTGCCCTGGTGTCGCGACGCGCGGCGGTCATTGGGCCTACTCCCCTTGGTGCGTGCCCAGCACGACGGCTGAGGGGGTGAAATGCGTGATCGTCAACCGCGAACTGCGCGACGTCGAGCCCAAGGCCTGGGACTTCTGCGTCAATTTCGCGAAGGACAACGATCTGCAGATGATCGAGCTGGATGCCCAGGGCCGCCCCGTCGAGGGCTGACCAGGGCTGACGGCCGCTTGTCCCGCCATCCTCCGTCGCCGCTCGTTTCCGAGCCCCACAAACAAAAACGCCGCTGGTTCCCCAGCGGCGTTTTGCTCTGTTGACAGCGCACCCGTTTCAAACGGCGGAGCGGTGTTCACCACTCCGGGCTTGCCTGATGACGATGGATCAGGCGGCGGCGCCGAGCGCCTTGACCTTGGCGGACAGGCGGCTCTTGTCGCGAGCGGCCTTGTTCTTGTGGAAGATCTGCTTGTCGGCCACGGAGTCCACCACGGCTTGCATCTTGGCAAACAGTTCAGTGGCCTTGGCCTTGTCACCGGTCAGAACGGCCTTTTCGACGTTCTTCACGGCGGTGCGGTATTTGGAGCGCAGGGACGTGTTGGCGGCATTGAGCTTGACGTCCTGACGTGCGCGTTTGCGGCCCGACGCGAGGCGCGGGTTCTTTTTCTTCGGCTTTCCAGAGGCCATGAGAAGTTTCCTTTGTGTCTGTGGATGATGTCAGCAGAGCCCGCGATTATAGCGTGGCATGGCCCGCGCCTGCTGGGCCAGATCCCGCGCCCTCGACCAGGCTGGGTCGCTCTCAGCGACCGGCCCGCGCCGGCGTCGGCGTCGGAGGCTTCTCCATCGTCGTGGTCTCTCAGTTCCGCAGATCTAGGGTGTAAGGGAACTCCCGACTGCCCGGCAGCGCCTGGGTGGCCGAGGGGACTGGCAGCGGCTCGTGCGTGTGGCGGGTGAGGGAAAAGCGCGCCAGGCGGCGGCTCTCGGCTTCATAGGCGTTGATCGGGAAGGTGATGTAGTTGCGCCCGCCCGGATGCGCCACGTGGTACTGGCAGCCGCCGAGGCTGCGTTGCATCCAGGTGTCCACCAGGTCGAACACCAGCGGCGCATGCACGCCAATCGTGGGGTGCAGGCTGGAAGGTGGATTCCAGGCCTTGTAACGCACGCCTGCGACATATTCACCGACCGTGCCGGTGGGCTGCAGGGGCAAGGGGCGGCCATTGACGGTGACGGCGTGGCGGCTGGGGTTGAGACCGGTTACCCGGGCTTCGATGCGTTCCAGCGACGAGTCCACGTACCGCACGGTGCCTCCCGCCGCGCCTTCCTCGCCCATCACATGCCAAGGTTCGAGCGCGTTGCGCAGGGTCAGGGTCATGCCCGGCATCTGCAGCTCGCCTACCAGCGGGAAGCGGAACTCGAAATGCGGGGCAAACCAGGCGTCCTCGAAGGCGAAGCCGGCCTGACGCATCTCCTGCAGGACGTCGGCGAAGTCCATCCTGACGAAGGTGGGCAGCAGGAAGCGGTCGTGCAGCTCCGTGCCCCAGCGCGTGGCGGGCGCCTGGTAAGGCTGGTTCCAGAAGCGCGCGACCAGCGCGCGCAGCAGCAGCTGCTGTGCGATGCTCATGCGCGCGTGCGGAGGCATTTCAAAGGCGCGCAGCTCCAGCAGGCCCAGGCGGCCGGTGGGGCCGTCGGGCGAATACATCTTGTCGATGCAGAACTCGCTGCGGTGGGTGTTGCCCGTCACGTCGACGAGGATGTTGCGCAGCGTTCGGTCCAGCAGCCAGGGTGGCATGTCCTGCCCGTATTTCTGGCGGTTGGCCTGGATCTCGCGCAGGGCGATTTCCAGTTCGTACAGTTGGTCGTTGCGGGCTTCGTCCACGCGCGGGGCCTGGCTGGTCGGGCCGATGAAGAGACCGCTGAACAGGTAGCTCAGCGAGGGATGGTTATGCCAGTAGAGCAGCAGACTGGCCAGCAGTTCCGGACGGCGCAGAAAGGGGCTGTCCGCCGGTGTGGCGCCACCCAGCACGAAATGGTTGCCGCCCCCAGTGCCGGTGTGGCGGCCATCGGTCATGAATTTTTCGGCGCACAGGTGCGTTTCGAACGCCGCCTGGTAGAGGAATTCGGTGCGTTGCACCAGTTCCATCCAAGTGTGCGAGGGGTGGATGTTGACTTCGATCACGCCGGGGTCGGGCGTGACCTGCAGCATCTTCAGTCGCGCGTCACGTGGGGGTGGGTAGCCTTCGAGCACGATCTTGACGCCGAGTTCGGCGGCCGTGGCTTCGACTGCGGATAGCAGGTCCAGGTAGTCTTCCAGTCGCGCCAGCGGCGGCATGAAGACGTAGAGCAGGCCGCTCTTGCCGCCCTGCTCGCGTTCCGCTTTCGGCCCGTTGGCGCGCATGGGGTCGCGGGCTTCCACGCACAGCGCCGTGCGTGTGATCCAGTGCGCGGACTCGAAGCGCTGGGGCTGGCGGTGGGCCGCGGCTGCCGCAGCCGTCGGGCGTGCGGACCCGGCGCTCATGCCGCTCGCGCCCGCGGGCGCTGCTTCGCCATTCACGGCGCCCGCCCCGCCGCCATTGCCGCCGAGCCTGCGCGCCGTGTACTGTGCGCGGATGTCGGCCGCGTGGGGCAGGTTCGCGCGGGGGTCATACGGGTCTTGCTGGATCACCCAGGGGTAGTCGCCTTCGCTGACCCACGGCAGTGAATCCAACGGCAAGCGGTAGCCCATGGCGGAGTCACCTGGCATCAAGTACATGCGGTCGTCGCGGAAGAACCATGGGCCGGTGCTCCAGCGCGAGCCGGCCAGTGTCGGCCCCGCGCCGGTCTGCAGGGGCAGGGCATAACCGACCACGGCGTCCAGTTTCTGGCCGAAGACCCGCCGTAGGCGTTGGCGCTCCAGTTCGTCGTCCAGGCGCGCGTCGAAGGGGTCGACGTTGACCGGCAGGCGCCGCTCTCGCCAGAGGTAGTACCAAGTGTCTTCGTAGCCGGGCTGGATGTAGCGGGTGTTCAGCCCCAGCTTGCCCGCCAGCGTGTGCGTGAACAGGCGCGCGTCCTCGCTGCCGTAGTGGGCCGGGACGCGTTCATCGGCGAACAGATTTGGGTCTTGCCAGATGGGTTCGCCATCGGCCCGCCAGCAGATGGACAGTGCCCAGCGTGGCAACTGCTCACCCGGATACCACTTGCCCTGGCCAAAATGCAGAAAACCGCCGCGCCCGTATTCGGTGCGCAATTTGTGCACCAGTTCGGTGGCGTAACCGCGTTTGGTTGGCCCCAGTGCATCGGTGTTCCATTCGGGTGCATCCCGATCGCTGGTGGCCACGAAGGTCGGTTCGCCACCCATGGTCAGGCGGACGTCACCAGACTGGAGCTGGCCTTCAACCTGTTCCCCCAAGGTCACGATGGCGTCCCACTGTGCGTCTGTGTAGGGCTTGGTGACACGCGGCGATTCATGGATGCGTGTCACCTGCATGTGGTGTGAAAATTCGACCTCGGCGTCGTCCTCAGTGTCCTGGGGCGCGGCCACCGAAAACAGGCCTTCGATCGGCGCGGCGCTGGAGGGCTGCGGGGTGCAGGCCAGCGGAATGTGGCCTTCGCCCGCCATCAAGCCGCTGGTGGGGTCGAGTCCGATCCAGCCGGCACCGGGCAGGTAGACCTCGCACCAAGCATGCAGGTCGGTGAAATCGACGGTGGTGCCGCTGGGGCCATCGATTGCCTTCACGTCCGGCGTGAGCTGGATAAGGTAGCCCGAGACGAAACGTGCCGCCAGGCCGCAATGCCGCAGCAGATTGACCAGCAGCCAACCTGAGTCGCGGCAGGAGCCACTGGCCTTGCGCAGCGTTTCTTCCGGGGTTTGCACGCCCGGCTCCAGGCGGATGAGGTATTGGATGTCGGTTTGCAGTTGCTGGTTCAGCGCGACCAGGAAATCCACCGTGCGCCGTTGGCCGCGGTCAATACGGTCCAGGTACTTTTGCAGCAACGGCGTGAGCGAGGACGCCACGAGGTAGGGCGCCAGTTCCTCTCGCAGGGCCGGGCTGTAGCTGAAGGGGAAATGTTCGGCCTCCGGCTCGAGGAAGAAGTCGAAGGGGTTGTACACCGCCATCTCGACGACCAGATCGATCGCGACCTTGAATTCCGTCGTCTTTTCGGGAAACACCAGCCGGGCCTGGTAGTTGGCGAAGGGGTCCTGCTGCCAGTTGATGAAGTGCCGGGCTGGTTCAACCCGCAGCGAGTACGAGACGATCTTGCCTCGGCAATGGGGCGCCGGCCGCAGTCGCACGGTCTGCGGGCCCAGTTGCACCGGACGGTCGTACTTGTAATGGGTGATGTGCTGAAGGGCGGCGTGGATGGACATGGCGCGGACGGTGCGGGCAGGAGGGGCTCGGCTAGAGGCCGGGCCTATCGGGCGGGATGGGGTGGGAGGTTGGTGGCTGAGGCGGCGGAGCGACGCGGGAACCGCGGGGGTTGGGGTGTCAAGAGCTTATAGCAAGAGCTGAGCCAAGCGACCTGCTGGCGCGTGTCCCGGCCGCATGCGCAGACCGCCTATGGAGCGGGCCCGGATTTTGCTGTTACCCTCGCATTCAGGTTCTGCTGCCCTAGGCGCCGCGTGCCAGACGCGTTCGAGGGACACATCCAGGTGCCGCCCGGTGCGGTGCTCGCCGGGCGTGAAGGGGCGGCAACCGGAAAGATCGGAAAGACCAGAACAAGGCTAGGCCGCATGTTGAAGTTTGACGAGATGTACGTGGAGCCGGGCGCGTTGGCCGCAGGCATGGGGCAGATCGGCGCCAACGGTGCGCAGTCGATGACGGGGGGAGGCCGGACCGATATCCGGGCCCATTACCAGGCGTATGCACGCTGGCTGGCCGGGCAGAGCGCCGAATCCATGAAGGCTCGGCGCGACGAGGCCGAAATGATCTTTCGCCGCGTGGGCATCACCTTCGCGGTTTATGGCGACAAGGACGAGGATGGCTCCGGCACGGAGCGCCTGATTCCCTTCGACCTGATCCCGCGCATCATCCCCGCGAACGAATGGGGAGGCATGGAACGCGGTCTGGCGCAACGCGTGACGGCGCTCAACCGCTTCATCCATGACGTCTACCATGACCAGGAAATTCTGCGCGCGGGCGTGATCCCGGCCGAGCAGATCTTGCACAACGCACAGTACCGTCCGCAGATGATGGGCGTGCACGTGCCCAACGACATCTACTCTCACATCAGCGGCGTCGACATCGTGCGTGCGCCGGACGCAGACGGTGTAGGCCAGTATTACGTGTTGGAGGACAACCTGCGCGTGCCCAGTGGCGTGAGCTACATGATCGAGGACCGCAAGATGATGATGCGGCTCTTCCCTGAACTATTCAACGCGCACCGCGTCGCACCCGTCGAACACTATCCCGACCTGCTGCTGGAGACACTGCGTGCCTCCGCGCCCGACACCACCGGCGAGCCGACCGTGGTCGTGCTCACGCCCGGCATGTACAACAGTGCCTATTTCGAACACGCCTTCCTGGCCCAGCAGATGGGCGTGGAATTGGTGCAGGGGCAGGATCTTTTCGTGCGCGAGGGCTTCGTCTACATGCGCACCACGCGCGGCCCCAAGCGGGTGGACGTGATCTACCGCCGACTCGATGACGACTTCCTGGACCCGCATGTGTTCCGTGCCGATTCCACACTGGGCTGTGCGGGACTGATGGAAGCCTATTGCGCCGGCCACGTGACCTTGTGCAATGCGGTGGGCACGGGGGTGGCGGACGACAAGTCCATCTATCCCTATGTGCCCGCGATGATCGAGTTCTACCTCGGCGAGAAACCCATCCTCAACAACGTGCCCACCTACATGTGCCGCAACCCCGAGGATCTGAAATACGTGCTGGCCAACCTGAAAGACCTGGTGGTCAAGGAAGTGCATGGCGCGGGCGGTTACGGCATGCTGGTCGGACCGGCTTCGACCCAGCAGCAGATCGCGGATTTCGCGCGCGTGCTCAAGGAAAAACCAGGCAATTACATCGCGCAGCCCACGCTGTCCCTGTCCACCTGTCCGACCTTCGTCGAAAGCGGCATTGCGCCGCGTCACATTGACCTGCGGCCCTTCGTGCTGACCGGCAAGACCGTGCAGATGGTCGCCGGTGGCCTGACCCGCGTGGCGCTCAAGGAAGGGTCCCTGGTGGTGAACTCCTCGCAGGGCGGCGGCACCAAGGATTCCTGGGTGCTGGAAGTTTGAGCGGGCCGCAAGGAAAACGTATATGTTGTCGAGAACCGCCGATCACCTGTTCTGGATGAACCGCTACACCGAGCGGGCGGAGAACACCGCGCGCATGCTGAGTGTCAGCCATGAAACGTCCATGCTGCCGCAGTCGGTCGCCGTGGCGCAACTGGGCTGGCAGAGTCTGCTGTCCATCAGCGAACTGGTGCCTGCCTATGTGGCGCGCCATGGCGAGGTGTCGCCCAGGGACGTGATGACCTTCATGGTTAGCGACGAGGGTAATCCGTCGTCCATCGTGTCCTGCCTGCGCGCGGCGCGCGAGAACGCAAGGGCCGTGCGCGGAAGCTTGACCACCGAAGTCTGGGAGACGCAGAACCAGACCTGGCTGGAGTTCAAGCGCATGTTGCGTCAGGGCGACCTGGAGCGCGACCCGGCAAGCCTGCTCGAATGGGTCAAGCACCGCTCGCATCTGTCGCGCGGCGTGACCCTGGGCACCATGTTGATCGATGAGGCGCTGCACTTCATGCGCCTGGGCACGTTCCTTGAACGGGCCGACAACACGGCACGCCTGGTCGACGTGAAATTCCACGCGGTGCAGAGCGAGTTCTTCGCCCATGCCGACGAACGGGATCGCGTGTATGACTTCTACCACTGGAGTGCCATCCTGCGCAGCGTCTCGGCTTTCGAGATCTACCGCAAGGTCTACCGCGACGTGATCCGTCCCGAGCGCGTGGCCGAGCTGCTCATCCTGCGTGCCGACATGCCGCGTTCCCTGCACGCCAGCATGGCCGAGGTGGTGAAGAACCTCGGTCTCGTGGCTGGCGAAAGTGCGACCGAAGGCATCGCGGAGACGCGTCACCTGGCCGGCAAGCTGCTGGCCGAGTTGCAATACGAGCGCATCGATGACATCCTGACCACGGGCCTGCACGCTTTCCTGACCAAGTTCCTGGAACGCGTCAACGACATCGGCGTGCGCATCAGCCGCGATTTCCTGGTGCCGGAGTTCGCCTAGCGCGTTCCGCGGAGGTTTTTGCGGGTTGGCGGCATACCAGCACGCCCTTGTCAGTCCCCAAAGTGACCCAGGCCCCCTGGGATAGTCTGGATGCGGCGATGGCTTTGGCGCTTTCCCGGATGCGCAGCATTCTTGGACACGGCTAGTCTGGGCGCTTGGCCATAGGCCGTACCAGGAGCTCGCTTCCATGTCCTCGCAGAACCCCGCCTCGCCAGTGCTGATGTCCACCGCCCTGGCGCACCATGCCTGCTGGCCCAGGCGCTTGCCGCATGCGATCACGCCGCCGCAAACCTCGCTGTGGGCCAATCTGGCCATCAGCGCGCAACGTTACCCGGACAAACCGGCCTTGGTTTTTCTCGGGCGCGTGATGCCTTATGCCGAGCTGGCCCGACAGGCCGAACGCATGGCCGCCTTCCTGCATAGTCTGGGCGTCGAGCAGGGCGACCGGGTGATCCTCGACATGCAAAATTCACCGCAACTGGTGGTTGCGCATTTCGCCATCCTGCGCGCCAACGCGGTGGTGGTGCCGGTCAACCCGATGAACCGGGCCGAGGAACTGAAGCACTACATCACCGATCCGGACGTCAAGGTTGCCATCACCACGGGCGACCTGGCGGCTGAACTGGCTCGCGCCAGCAATGCCCTGGCCGCGCCCAAGCGCTTGCTGCACCTGATCGTGACGCAGTTCACCGATGCCTTTGATCCCGGTGAGGCCGGCGAGGATGCACCGCCCGAGGCCTGGACCTCCTGGCTGTGCACGCGCCATCCCTTACCCACGCTCGAAGGCGGGCAGGTCCATGACTGGAACGAGGTTCTGCGCGAGTCCTACGCGCCGCCCGCTCACAGCGCCGGCCCCGAAGATCTGGCAGCCTTGCCTTACACCAGTGGCACCACCGGCCTGCCCAAGGGGTGCATGCACACCCACGCCAGCCTCATGCACAACGCGGTTGCCGGCAGCCTCTGGAGCGGTGCCTCGATGGAGACGGTCGTGCTGGCCGTGGTGCCCATGTTCCACATCACTGGCATGGTCAGCATGATGCATGCCGCCATCTACAGCGGCGCGACCCTGGTCATCATGCCCCGCTGGGACCGGGAGCTCGCCGGGCGCCTCATCTCCAAATGGCGGGTCACGAGCTGGACCAATATCCCGACCATGGTGATCGACCTGATGGCCAGTCCGAATTTCGCGCGCTTTGACCTCTCCAGTCTCGTCTACATCGGCGGCGGAGGGGCCGCCATGCCACAGGCCGTGGCGCAGCGCCTGTTCGAGCAGTTTGGTCTGCGATACGCCGAAGGCTACGGTCTGACCGAAACCGCCGCACCCTCGCACAGCAATCCACCGGATCAGCCGAAGCAGCAATGCCTGGGCATTCCCTTCATGGGCTGCGACGCGCGCGTGGTGGACCCCGGTACCTTGCAAGAGTTGCCAGCGGGCGAGCAGGGCGAAATCGTCGTGCACGGCCCCATGGTGTTCCAGGGTTACTGGAAACGAACCGATGCGACGCGTGACGCCTTTTTCGAGCTGGGCGGCAAGCGTTTCTTTCGCACCGGCGACCTTGGGCGTGTGGACGAAGAAGGCTACTTCTTCATCACCGACCGCCTCAAGCGCATGATCAATGCCAGTGGCTTCAAGGTCTGGCCGGCCGAGGTGGAGGCGCTGATGTTCAGGCATCCCGCCATTCAGGAGGCTTGCATCATCGCCGCCAAGGACAGCTACCGTGGCGAGACGGTCAAGGCCGTGGTGGTCTTGCGCCCTGGCCAGGCAGGACAGGTCAGTGAGGACGACATCATGGCCTGGTGCCGCGAGAACATGGCGGTCTACAAGGCGCCGCGCATCGTGCAGTTCGTCGATGCCTTGCCCAAAAGTGGCAGTGGCAAGGTGATGTGGCGCGCCTTGCAGGAGGCGGAGGCGGCAACCCCACCCACCGGGCCGGCGGGAAATGGCGCGGTTGGGGGGGGCTCGACGGTCGGCGCCACCGCATCCGCTTGAGCCCAGGCTGCGCGTGGGTGGATGCGCGCGGGCCGCTAAGATGGCGGGCCCTGGACTTCGGCTGGGCGGGGCAACGCGACAGTGCGCTGCGCCAGCCTTTTCACCATGACTTATTGCACGGCGGTCCGCATCGACGCGGGCCTGGTTTTTCTCTCGGATTCGCGCACCAATGCGGGGGTCGATCAGATCAGCACCTTTCGCAAGATGCATGTCTACGACGTGCCGGGGGAGCGCGTGATGGTCTTGCTGTCCTCGGGCAATCTTTCGCTCAGCCAGGCAGTGGCCAGCAGTCTGCGCGTGCAGATGAAACAAGCAGGGGAGGTGTCAGGGCAAGATGACGGGCAGGCTGAGCCGGTCGATCGGCAGCCGGCGGCTGACGAAGGCCGCAACCTGGCGACGGCACCCAACATGTTTTCCGCCGCGCGCATCGTGGGTGAGACGGTGCGCCGGGTGCACGCGCGTGAAGCCGCCGCGCTCAAGGACTACGGCATCGACTTCAACATCAACCTGATCTTCGGCGGCCAGATTCGGGGTGAGGCACCGCGCCTGTTCAACATCTACGCGGCGGGCAATTTCATCGAGGCCACGCCCGAGACGCCGTATTTCCAGATCGGGGAGTCCAAGTACGGCAAGCCCATCATGGACCGTGTGGTCGACGGGGACCTGTCGCTGGACGAGGCGGCCAAATGCTGTCTGATTTCGATGGACTCGACCATGAAGTCCAACCTCTCGGTGGGCTTGCCGCTGGATTTGCTTTGTTATGAGACCGACAGCTTGCGTGTCACGCGCCAGGCCATGATCGACGGCAAGGATCCGTATTTCGCTTCACTGCGGGAGCGTTGGGGCGAGCAATTGCGCAAGGTCTTCAGCGAACTGCCCGACCCGGCTTACTGGGCGTGAGGGGCGCGGCGCCTGGCCAGTCCGGGCTCAGGTCATCAGGCTGCTGGCGTAACTGTCCTCGTCCATCAAGGCGTCGAGTTCCGCGGGATTCGAAAGTCGCAGCTTGTAGAACCAGCCGCCATCCAGGGGAGCGCCATTGGCAAGCGCCGGGTCTTCGCGCAAGGCCTCATTCACCTCGGTGACCGTGCCGCTGACCGGGTTATACACATCGGCGGCGGCCTTGACGGACTCCACCACGCCAGCCACGTCGCCTGCCGCCAGAGACCTGCCCACGGCAGGCAGCTCCACGAATACGATGTCGCCCAGCGTGTCCTGTGCGTGGGCTGTGATGCCCACCATGCCGATGTCGCCCTCGACACGCACCCACACATGTTCTTCGCTGAATCGGATCATGACGGCCCCTTGGTGATTGAACCAGCCGCATCTTAATGCCCGTCTTCGAGGTCACCATGAAAAAAACCGGCCGAGGCCGGTTTTTTTGTCGCATGACGCGCGTTGCGCGCCGCAGGCTTCAGTAGCGGTTGTTGCGGGCACCGCCGAAACCACCACCACCACCGCCACCACCTTCGCGACGGCCGCCGCCGAAGCCGCCGCCACCGCCGGTGCGGGGTTCCATCGGGCGAGCGATGTTGACCACCATGTCACGGCCGCCGACGTTCTGACCATGCAGACCGCGGATGGCGGCTTCAGCCTGGTCGGCGCTGCCCATTTCCACGAAGCCGAAGCCCTTGGAGCGGCCGCTGTCGCGGTCCATCATGACCTTGGCCGATTGCACGTCGCCGAAGGCTCCGAATTGTTGTTGGAGATCGTCGTCGCGCACGGAATAGGAGAGGTTGCCGACGTAAAGTTTGCTGCTCATGGTGAGCCTTTCAGAAAAAGCGTCTTTGATTCACTGGGAATGTTGACGCGGGGAAAAGATGGTCTTGGTTTTAAAACCATCCAGGATGGGGTTAGGAGCTCAGCGGAAGGTGCGCCGGGGCCGAGCCGGCGCACCGCCGGAGCGGGGCTCCAGGTGACGGAAGGTGATGCGACCCTTGCCCAGGTCGTAGGGCGAGAGTTCCAGCGACACCTTGTCGCCAGCGAGGATGCGGATGTGATTCTTGCGCATCTTGCCGCCGGTGTAGGCAATCAGGCTATGGCCATTCTCCAGGGTGACGCGGAAACGCGAATCGGGCAGCACTTCCTCGACCTTGCCTTGCATTTCGATCAGTTCTTCTTTGGCCATGGAGATCCTTTGCTTGATTGGGGTTGGAGGGGGCCAGATTCAGGCGTTGCAATGCCGTTGGCTCAACCAGCGCTGGCCTTCGACGGCGGCATATTGCAGCGCGCTTTCGCGCGTGCCGAATTCCGGGAAGAAGCCCAGCACGCGGTCATGCGTGGCCTGGCCGCGGCCGCTGCGGATCGAGACATGGGCCGTGTAGCGGCCGGACTCGGTTTGACGGGTCAAGGGGGAGACAAGGTATTTGCCTACCGGGAAAGCGTTTTCCAAATGGATGTTCATCAAAAGTATGGGCGCGGTTCTGTGGCCGCGCTTCGTAAAAGCAGAAAAAGGGCGAGGCGCAAGACGCCGCGTTGCGGCGGATGCCGCCGTGTTCCAGTCCGGGGTTGAAGGTGCGGGCCGGGGGATGAAGCTTGCCGCTGAGGACGAAGTGTGACGACCGAGCGAACCGCGCAGGGCCGGGAGACAGGGCCAGTCGAGCGAGGCGGCGAGGCTGAAGGCTGCGCAGGCGGCGTGAAAAAAACCGCGGGCCATGTCAGACTGCAGTTGCCGCGCAGGTAAGCATGGCGCGACAACGAGCGGGATTATACGCTGAATCAGCGAGCTCCGCGCATGCGGGTTAACCAGCCCGTGCTGGAACGGGCTGGCGTCGCGGTTTCAGGCTTGCGGCTACGTTGCAGCTGGGGTGTCCACCTTCAAGGTGCCGCGTCGGATCTGGTCGCGTTCCAGGCTCAGGAACAGAGCGCGGAAGTTGCCTTCGCCGAAACCCTCGTCCGCCTTGCGCTGGATGAACTCGAAGAACACCGGTCCCAGCAGGGGCTGGCTGAAGATCTGCAGCAGCAGCCGCGGCGCCCCATCTTGGGTGTTGCCATCGAGCAAGATGCCACGGGCCTGCAGTTCGCCCACCGGTTCGCCATGGCCCGGCAAGCGCTCTTCCAGCATCTGGTAGTAGATGTCGTTGGGCGCGGTGGCCAGTGGCACGCCGGCCATCTGCAGGGCATCCACCGTCGCCAGTAGGTCGTCCGTCAGCATGGCGATGTGCTGGATGCCTTCGCCGTTGAACTGCATCAAGAATTCCTCGATCTGCCCGTTGCCGCCCTTGCCGGCTTCCTCGTTGAGCGGAATGCGGATGAGGCCGTCCGGCGCGGTCATGGCCTTGCTGGTCAGACCGGTGTACTCGCCCTTGATGTCGAAGTAGCGGATTTCGCGGAAGTTGAAGAACTTCTCGTAAAACTCGCTCCAGAAGCCCATGCGCCCGCGGTAGACGTTGTGCGTCAGGTGGTCGACGATCTTCAGGCCGTGGCCGACCGGGTGCCGGTCGACACCGGGCAGGAACTCGAAGTCGATGTCGTAGATGCTCAGGCCGTCCCGGGTCGGCGCCCGGCCGTCCGAAGCCGATCCGACCCCCTCGGGGGGGGCGACGAAGTCGCCTGGAGGCTTTCTTCCCAGCGGTCAATCAGGTAGAGCGGCGCGCCGCCGATGCCCTTGATGGCTGGTAGGCGCAGTTCCATCGGGCCCGTGGGCACCTCCACCGGCTGCGCGCCCAGATCCAGAGCACGGTGGTAAGCCTTGTGGGAGTCCTTCACGCGAAAGGCCATGGCGCAAGCGCTAGGGCCGTGTTCGGCGGCGAAATAACCCGCCAGACTCTTGGGCTCGCGGTTGACGATGAAGTTGATGTCGCCCTGGCGGTAGAGCAGCACGTTCTTGCTACGGTGCTTGGCGACGAGGGTGAACCCCATTTTCTCGAACAGGGGTTCGAGCGTGTTGGGGGTGGGGGAGGCGAATTCGACGAACTCGAAGCCGCACAGGCCCATGGGGTTGTCAAACAGATCGGCCATGAGAAATCTCCAGTGAAATGACGGGCGCGCGCCCATGCCGGGCACGCGGCTGGCGCCGTCAACCGTGGAGAGCCGACGGCGGGGGTAGCGGCGCCCCCGGGGGCGCGCAAGGCCGCCCACGCGTGCTGCGCGCGAGGTGCTGGCCCACGATCAGGAAAGCGGTCAGGAACTGGATGGACATGGAAGGAATGCTCGGGGGCTAGGGTACACCAAGTCGGCGGCCCGAACCAAGACTGACCCTCGCCGTCCCAGGCGGGCCTGAATTCATCTGGCCTGGCGTGCAGAAAAAACCTGGATGCGCCATGATCCCGCTTTTGCTTTCTTGACCTCACCGGAAATCATCCATGTCACAACTGTCCATGTTCCAAGCCAGCGTGCCCTTGTTCATCCGCATGCTGGGCAATCTGCACGCCATCCTGTCCAAGGCCCAGGCGCAGGCCCAAGCCAAGGGCATCGATGAACTGGTGCTGACCAGCGCGCGCCTCTATCCGGACATGCTGCCGCTGAGCAACCAGATCATGATCGCCACCGACACGGCCAAGGGCTGCGCGGCTCGCCTGGCGGGTGTCGCGGCACCGGTCTACGAAGACAACGAGAAGACCTTCGCCGAGCTGAACGAACGCATTGCCAAGACCCTGGTCTACCTGCAATCGTTCAAGCCCGAGCAGATTGACGGCAGCGAAGCGCGCGAAGTCGTGATCAAGCGCCGCACCGGCGAGGAACGCCTGCAAGGCTTGCCTTACCTGTTGAACACGGCGCTGCCCAATTTCTTTTTCCACGTCACCACGGCCTACGACATCCTGCGCCACAACGGCGTGGAGATCGGCAAGAAGGACTATCTGGGCAATACCTGAAACCCAGGGCTGGATGCCCGAAGTACCGTGCGAGGCGGCAAGCGCGTGCTCCTCGCCCGCCGCCTCCGTGTTCAGCCTAGCCGCAGCACACCCTTGCCGATTGCCTGGCCACTCTCGATCCAGGCGTGCGCCTCGCGCAGGGTCGTCACCGACAGTTCCCCGAAGTCTCGTGTGACCGTGCTGCGCAACTGGCCAGCATCCACGGCCTCGGCGAGCCGGGCCAGCAGGCGACCTTGCGTGGCCATGTCCTCCGTCTCGAACATGGGCCGGGTGAACATGAATTCCCAGTGCAGCGAGGCGCTTTTCATTTTCAAGGGGCGGGCGTCCAGGGTCCTTGGGTCGTCGATGAGCGCCATGCGTCCCTGCGGGCGCAAGGTGCGCACCAGCGCTGGATAGTGCGCCTCGGTGTGCGTGAGGCTGGCCACCAGGTGCGCGCCTCCCGACAGGCCGACTGCGGCCAATGCTTCGTCGAGCGGCTGGTGGTGGTCGATCACGTGGTGCGCGCCCATGTCCCGGGCCCAGGCCTGGGAGGCTGGGCGCGAGGCCGTGGCCACCACCTCCAGTTGCGTGAACTGGCGCGCCAACTGCACGAGGATGGAGCCCACGCCACCCGCGCCGCCGACCACGAGCAGGCGCTGGCCGGCCCCGCCGCCCGGAGGAACGCCGAGGCGATCAAACAGCAGTTCCCACGCGGTGATGCCGGTCAGAGGCAGGGCGGCGGCGGCGGTGTAGTCCAGCTTGCGCGGCATGGGGCCCACGATGCGCGCGTCCACGGTCTGCAACTGCGCGTTGCTGCCGTTGCGCTGCAGCGCGCCGGCGTACCAGACGCGGTCCCCGGGTGCGAAACCTCGCACTTCGGAGCCAATCGCCAGCACGTCGCCCGCGGCGTCCCAGCCCAGCACGCGCGGCTGGCCAGATGGGGGGGCCATGCCGGCGCGCACTTTCACGTCCACTGGATTGACCGACACCGCGCGCACCCGCACCAGCAGGTCGTGCGGTCCGGGTTCCGGGTCCGGCAGGGTGAGGTCGATCAGGGCCTGCGCGTCGCTCAGTGGCAAGGGGTTCAGATGGCCAATGGCTTTCATGGGACTTCCTGGAAAAGTTGCGATGGCCGACAGTGTCTTGCGGGCAGGTGCGCGGAACCAGCCATGGGATACTGCGCCAATGACAAAAGGAATTTGTCGATGAAACCGCAAAGCGATGGGGCTGGTGCACTTGCGGAGCGCCTTGACCTGGGCGCTTTGCGCCTGGCGCTGCGCGTGGCCGAGCTCGGTGGCGTGGCCTCCGCCGCGCGCGAGCAGGGCTTGCTCAACGCAACGGCCACCGCGGCGATCCGTCGCCTGGAGCAGCAGCTCGGCGCGCGCCTCTTCATGCGTTCCAGTCGGGCCTTGCGCCCCACGCCGGAAGGGGAGGCGTTTTTGCAGCGCTGCCGGTCGGCATTGGTCGCCGTGGACGAGGCGGCAGCCGAATTGCGTGCGCCGCTCACCCAGGTTCGGGGTCTGCTGCGCCTGGGGGTTCCGACCGATCTGGGCACGCAGGTGCTGCGCCCCCTGCTGGACGAATTCATGGGTCTGCACCCGCAGTTGCAGCTGGATCTGGCCATCGCCGACCGCGTGGCCGATCTGGCGCGCGAGCCCGTGGATGCGGCCATCCGTTACGGTGCCGCGGCCCCCGGTCAGATCGCGCGGCCCCTGGTGCCGGACAACCATGCCATCCTGGTCGCCGCGCCGGCCTACCTGCGCCGCGCGGGCGCGCCCAAGCGGCTGGAAGACTTGGCCGCGCACGAGATGATCGGCCTGCGCATCGCCAGCCGCCCTGCCCACCGCTGGACACTGCTCGATGCCGGCCAGCCGGTCACCTTGCGGGCGCGGGTGCGCCGCAGTGCCGACAGTGGCCTGGTCACGCGACAGTGGGCGGTGGAAGGCTGGGGCATCGCGCTCAAGTCACGGCTGGACGTAGCCGCCGACCTCGCGGCGGGGCATCTGGTCCATGTGCTGCCCCAGGTGCGGTCCCGGCCCTATCCCTTGGTGCTCGCGCTCGCACGCGGCACACACCTGAGCGCGCGCATGCGGGCGTTGGGGGAATTTCTGCAGTTCCGACTGCAGTCGGTCTGAGGGGTAGGTCAGGCCGGGCGGCGCGCGATGCGGGGATGGTGCGGTTGCCCCATCCTTGCCGCGCCTGATGCCGTCGCCGCGCGCGGGGCATCACATCCCGCTGTAGTTCGGCCCGCCGCCGCCTTCGGGTGTGACCCACACGATGTTCTGTGTCGGGTCCTTGATGTCGCAGGTCTTGCAGTGCACGCAGTTCTGCGCATTGATGACCAGTTGGCTGGCTCCGTCCTTCTCGACGAACTCGTAGACGCCCGCCGGGCAGTAGCGGCTCTCGGGGCCGGCGTACTTCGCGAGGTTCACGCTCACGGGCACGCTGGCGTCCTTGAGTGTCAGGTGGGCGGGCTGGTTCTCTTCGTGGTTGGTGTTGCTGATGAAGACACTGCTGAGGCGGTCAAAGGTCAGCTTGCCGTCTGGCTTGGGGTAGGCAATCTTCACGCATTGGTCCGCGGGCTTGAGGCGGGTGTGATCGGCCTCCTTGCGGTGGATCGTCCACGGCGGGCTCTTGAAACCGAGCTTGGGCAGCAGCCAGTGCTCGATGCCGGTCATGAGCGCGCCGACGAGGTTGCCCTTCTTGAACCATTGCTTGAAGTTGCGCGCGCGGTGCAGTTCCTGGTGCAACCAGCTTTGCTGGAAGGCGATGGGATAGGCCGTGAGTTCATCGTGCTGGCGTCCCGCGGCGACGGCCTCGAAGATCGCCTCGGCGGCCAGCATGCCGCTCTTGATGGCCGCGTGGCTGCCCTTGATGCGGCTGGCGTTCAGGTAGCCCGCGTCGCAGCCCACGAGCACGCCGCCCGGGAAGATGGTCTTGGGTAGGGACAGCAGGCCGCCGGCCGTGATGGCGCGCGCGCCGTAGCCGATGCGCTTGCCGCCCGCAATGTGCTCGCAGATCGCGGGATGGGTCTTCCAGCGTTGCATTTCTTCGAAAGGGCTGAGCCAGGGGTTCTGGTAGTCCAGTCCAGTGACGAAGCCCAGCGTGACCTTGTTGCCTTCCAGGTGGTAGAGAAAGCCGCCGCCGTAGGTGCTGTTGTCCAGCGGCCAGCCCGCGGTGTGGACGACACGGCCGGGTTTCGCCTTGTCGGCGGGGATTTCCCAGAGTTCCTTGACACCGATGGCGTAGCTCTGCGGGTCCTTGCCTTCATCCAGCTTGTACTTGGTGATGAGTTGCTTGCCCAGGTGACCGCGCGCGCCTTCGGCGAAGACGGTGTACTTGGCGTGCAGTTCCATGCCGAGCTGGAAATTCTCCGTCGGCTCGCCATTTTTGCCGATGCCCAGGTTACCGGTGGCGACCCCTTGGACCGAGCCGTTCTCGTTGTACAGCACTTCGGCGGCGGCGAAGCCGGGGAAGATTTCCACGCCCAGGGCTTCCGCCTGCTCACCCAGCCATTTGGTGACAAAGCCCAGCGCGACAACGTAGTTGCCCTGGTTGTGGAAGTTGTCCGGGACCAGGAAGTCCGGCGTGCGCTTGACGCCCTTTTCGGACAGGAAGAGCACATCGTCCCCCGTGACGGGCTGGTTCAGCGGCGCGCCGCGTTCCCTCCAGTCGGGGAAGAGTTCTTGCATCGCGCGCGGGTCCATGACCGCGCCGGAGAGGATGTGCGCGCCCGGTTCACCGCCTTTTTCCAGGACGACGACCGAGATTTCCCGGTTTTTCTCGGTCGCAAGCTGCTTCAGGCGGATGGCGGTGGCCAGGCCGGCGGGACCACCGCCGACGACGACCACGTCGTATTCCATCGCTTCGCGTGGGCCGTACTGGGTGAGGATGTCTTGGTTCGTCATGGGCGGTATCTCGTCCTGTAACTCGTCTCGGGAGGGGCTTGTCGGTCAAGCGCGCGGCCCGATTCTAAGGCGCTTCGCCCCGACCAATCAAAAAATAGCACGATCGTTCGATTTTTGGCGACACCCATCGGCCGGGCTGCCCTCCGCGATTTCCGGCGTTAGTTTGTGTCCTGGTCTGCCGATATAGGGAAAGAACCCGGGTGGGGTATGCGTGCGCCGTCTTCCTTGGTTTCCATTGTCTTGTTGCTGTGCGCGTCGGAGGACTTCCCGTGAACTTGAGTTTCAAGCAGAAGATCGGCGTCATCGTGGGGGCAGCGCTGCTGGCCGTGGCCGTGCTCATCGTCACCTCCACGCTGGCCGCGGGCCAGCGCGTGATGGAAGCCCGCACGGAGCAGTTGGCGACGGCCGTGCAATCCATGCACAGCATCGTCAATGCCTACAAGAGCAAGGCCGAGAAGGGCGAGATGACCGTGGCGGACGCCCAGAAGACTGCCTCCGAGGCGGTGCGCGTATCCCGCTACGGGGCGGGCAACGTCGAGTACTTCTACATCTACACCATGGATGGCACCGGGGTCGTGCACCCCATCCGCAAGGATTTCGAGGGCCAGAACATGATGGGCAAACTCAAGGATGGCCAGGGCAAGGACGTCATCGCCACCCTGACCGGCGCCTTGCGGGCCAGCAAGGACAACACCGCCATGGAGATGGGCGAGTTCGCGCGGCCCGGCGCCACCGTGCCCTCGCCCAAGCTG
Source organism: Hylemonella gracilis (assembly GCF_004328645.1). Classification (GTDB taxonomy): domain Bacteria; phylum Pseudomonadota; class Gammaproteobacteria; order Burkholderiales; family Burkholderiaceae_C; genus Hylemonella; species Hylemonella gracilis_B. The sequence continues at coordinate 3,035,033 of NZ_CP031395.1, read as the reverse complement.
CAGTACGTGGTGCGCGTTCCCGGTTGGGAATGGATGCTGGGTTCGGGCTTGTACACCGACGACATCGATGCCATGAAAGCCCGTCTCTACCTCACGGGCGGCCTCCAGTTGCTGGTGGTTCTGCTGATCGTGGGGGGTATCGGCTGGTCCGTCGGCCGTTCGGTGATCCGACAGGTCGGCGGCGAGCCCAGCCAGGCTTATGAGGTGATGGCACGCATCGCCCAGGGCGATTTGGGCGTGCAGATCCCGCCGGCCACGCCAGGCAGCGTGATGGGGGGGCCTGGCGCAGATGGTGGGGTCCTTGCGCCATCTGGTGAGCGAGGTGCGCGCGGCCACCGACAGCATCACCACGGCGTCCAGCGAGATTGCCCAGGGCAATGCCGACCTGTCCCATCGCACCGAGCAGACGGCCGGCAGCCTGCAGGCCACCGCCTCCGCGATGGAGGAACTGACGGGCACGGTGCAGCAGACCTCGAACAGCGCCAGCATGGCGAACCAGCTGGCGTCCACGGCGGCCGAGGTGGCCGGGCGCGGCGGTGCGGTGGTGTCCGAGGTGGTCAGCACCATGGGCGAGATCAATGACAGCAGCAAGCGGATCGCCGATATCATCAACGTGATCGACGGCATCGCCTTCCAGACCAATATCCTGGCGCTGAACGCGGCGGTGGAGGCCGCGCGCGCGGGCGAGCAGGGTCGTGGCTTTGCGGTCGTGGCCAGCGAGGTGCGGGCCCTGGCGGGCCGCAGCGCCGAGGCGGCCAAGGAGATCAAGGCCCTGATCGGCGCCTCGGTCCAGAAGGTGGAAAGCGGCAGTCGCCTGGTGGCCAACGCCGGGCAGACCATGGATGAGATCGTCACCTCGGTCAAGCGCGTCACGGACATCATCGCCGAAATCCACGCTGCCACCCATGAGCAGAGTCAGGGCATCGCGGGCGTGAACCAGTCCGTCGCCCAGCTCGACCAGATGACCCAGCAGAATTCCGCCCTGGTCGAGGAAAGTGCCGCCGCGGCGGGCAGCATGCGCGAGCAGGCACAGAGTCTGGCCCGCATGATGGCCGTGTTCCGGCTGGGCAGTGGCGATGGTGAGGACGGGGAGGGGCACCTGCCGCCCGCAGCCCGGGCCGTCGCCTCGACGCCGCGTGCCCGGCCGGTTTCACCTGGGGCGTCCGGCGCATCGTCGGCACCTTCAACCCGATCCTTGCTGGCGTCGTCCCCGGCCGCTGCCCAAGCTCCCCAACCCGTGGCGGCACCCGGTGCCGCGCCCCGGCGTGCGCCTTCCGATGCGCCCCGCACCGCGTCGTCCGACACTGGCGCGAAAGCGGCGGCAGGTGCCGGAGCCGCAAAAGCAGCTGCAGCAGCTGCCAAACCCAAGGCCGTCCCGCCATCCAGGGACAACAAGGGCGCGGAAGGCGATTGGGAGACGTTCTGAGCGCCGCCCGTGCTCAGCCCAGCGTCAGCTTGAGCACCAGCTCGGCCGTGGTGCCGGCCTGGTACTTGCGCATCAGGCGCGCGCGGTAGATCTCCACCGTGCGATGGCTGATGGCCAGCGCCTTGCCGATTTCCTTGGAGGTCAGGCCTTCCAGCAGGCGCGCCGCGACCTCGCGCTCACGCGCCGTCAGTCCGGTCTTGACCGAGCGGTGCGCGCTCAGATCCTCGAAGGTCCAGATGCCCGGGCCCAGGGGCTGGGTGGGGTCGAGTGCGCGGCCCGTGACATGGCACCAGAACAGCTCGCCCTGACGATGACCGTCCACGCGCCGCATGATCCGGTCGTCCGCATAGGTGCTGTGCGCGTCCATTCGGGCGTTGATGCGCACGCCGATGCGCTCGAACTCGTCGGCACTCGGGTAGAGCAGGGCGAAGGACTGGCCGATCAACCGCTCCCGCTCGGTACCGAAGATCTCGCAGACGCGGCGGTTGCAGTCCAGGATCACACGTTGGCGCGACAGCACCATGCCGATGGGGGCGTAGTCGAAGGCGAGGCGGTAATCGATGGGCGTGTCCGTGGGGCTGTCCGGGGGCTTGCCCGCCGGACGGCCTGGGGGATGCACCGAGGCCGTGGCCGCAGCGCGCGAGGGTTTTGTCTCCTTGTCCATGCGGGCTGGATTTTAGGCAGTACTACGTATCGGTCTAGGTAGGTAGCGCGATTACAGTCTCGGGCTGCATCCGGCATTCGATCCAGACACAGCAAGGAGAACCCCGTGAACAAGATTTACCCGAGCGCGAAGGCGGCCATTGATGGCGTGGTGCGTGACGGCCAGCTCATCGCCGTCGGCGGCTTCGGCCTGTGTGGCATCCCCGAGGCGCTCATTGACGCCGTGCGCGAGGCGGGCACCAAGAACCTGACCGCCATCTCCAACAACGCAGGCGTCGATGATTTCGGCCTGGGCAAGCTGCTGCAGACCCGTCAGATCAAGAAGATGATCTCCAGCTACGTCGGCGAGAACAAGGAGTTCGAGCGCCAGTACCTGGCGGGTGAACTGGAACTGGAATTCACGCCCCAGGGGACACTGGCCGAGAAGCTGCGCGCGGGCGGTGCCGGCATTCCGGCCTTTTTCACCAAGACCGGCGTTGGCACCGTGGTGGCGGAGGGCAAGGAATTGCGCGAGTTCGATGGTGAGACCTATGTGATGGAGCGCGCACTGCTGCCCGACGTGGCCCTGGTCAAGGCCGACGTGGCGGACAAGTCGGGCAATCTGCGCTTCAACCTGACGGCACGCAACTTCAACCCGGCCGCGGCCATGGCGGGCAAGGTCTGCATCGTCGAGGTGGAAAAGATCGTCGAGACCGGCGAGCTCGCGCCGGACGATGTGCACCTTCCGGGTATCTACGTGCACCGTATCGTGCTCAACGCCGCGCCCGAGAAGCGCATTGAGAAACGCACTGTCAGGGCCGCTGCCTGAGCCCCGGGCCAGGCGGACTCCCACGAGACAAACCAGCACCCACAGACGACAGGCAAGGAGAACAAGATGCCCTGGACCCAAGAACAGATGGCCGCGCGCGCGGCCCAGGAACTGCAGGACGGCTTTTACGTGAACCTCGGCATCGGCATGCCGACCCTGGTGGCCAACTTCGTGCCGGAGGGCATGGAAGTGTGGCTGCAGAGTGAGAATGGCATGCTGGGCATCGGCCCCTTCCCGACGGAAGACGAGGTGGACCCGGACCTCATCAATGCCGGCAAGCAGACCGTGACCACCATCAAGGGCACCAGCATTTTCGGCAGCGACCAGAGCTTCGCCATGATCCGCGGCGGCAAGATCAACCTCAGCATCCTGGGGGCCATGCAGGTCAGCGGCAAGGGCGACCTGGCCAACTGGATGATCCCGGGCAAGATGGTCAAGGGCATGGGCGGGGCCATGGACTTGGTGGCTGGCGTGCCTCGCTGCATCGTTCTGATGGAGCATGTGGCCAAGAAGAAGGACGGCAGTGAAGACTTCAAGATCCTGCCCGAGTGCACTTTGCCGCTGACCGGCAAGGGCGTCATCGACCGCATCATCACCGACCTCGGTGTCATGGACGTGACGCCGCAGGGCCTGAAGCTGGTCGAGCTGGCCCCGGGCGTGACGCGAGAATTCATCCAGGGCAAGACGGGGGTTCCTCTGATCTGATGTCCGCGCCACGCGGGGCGGGTTTACCCGTGCTGCAAGGCTTGATGAAATAGGCCCCTGCGTTGCAACGCAGGGGCCTTCATTTTTGCCGCGCCGGACCGTTAACAAGATGTATAGGCAAGTGGGCGCGAAATTTGCGAATGCTTGTCGGTGCGTATCTGCCGATCTCCAGCGTCCCGACGGACCTTGGTCCCGCCCTGATTCCCGGCCTGCCTCTTGTACTCTGCTCGTCATCCCATGTTTTCAAGCCCGAAGAAATTTCTCACGCTGTCGCGCTCGTGGCGTGTCGAGAAAAAAGGCCGGAGCCTGCGAGCTCCGGGCGTCGATGCCCAGGCCGAGGCGCAGGGCGGAGCGGTGTCGCTGGAACGTGTGCGCTTGGCCATGTCCGGGGCCATGCAGGCCAGTTTGGTGGGGTCGCCGGCGACAACGATGGGCAGCGGCACGGGCAAGCCGCAGGACGACAGAGCCCTGACGGGGCGGATGCCCTCGGAGCCTGAAGGGCTGGATGCACGCGCCAATGCGCAGGTGGACCTGCTGCAACGTCAGCTGCGGTCCGCACCGGACCTGGACACCCTCTGGTACTTGCGTCCCGGCCTGATGAATGTCATCGCGGTGCGTCAGGGCGAGGTGGCGGCACGCGACTGCCTGGTCGCCCTGACCGCGCTCTTCAAACACCATCAGCCCTTGGGCCAGTCCGCGCGTCCTGGCGCGTTCTGACGGCGCTCGCACCCACTGCGGCAAACCGTCTGCCCGCGACCATCGGCCGGTTCCCGATCAAGGGGCCGCCCTAGAATGAGCGCATGCTAGATCCCGATTTGCTGGGGCAGTTCAATGGCGCGCTGCTGGGGCGCCTGACCTTCTCATGGCCGGATGCGCCCATCCAGTCGCCGCTGCCCGCCGGTCGTCACAGCCTGCAGTTTCCTGAAGGCCGCGAGGCCGTGCTGGTGGTGCCCGAGGGCTTGGACGCCGATGCGCCCGTGCCAATGCTGGTGCTTTGCCATGGCGCGGGCGGCGAGGCTGACAAGATGTTGCCTTTTTTCGTGCGCTGGGCGCGGGCCGGACGTTTCCTTTTGCTGGCGCCCCAGTCCATGTTTCCGACCTGGGACATCGTGATCGGTGGCCATGGGCCGGACCTGGAACGTCTGGACATTGCACTGCAGCAGGTGGCCGCGTGTTTCCGGCTCGACCCCGCGCGCCTGGCCCTCGCCGGTTTTTCCGATGGCGGCAGTTACGCGCTGTCGGTCGGCCTGAGCAATGGCGAACTGTTCAGCCACGTGATCGCGCTGTCGGCCGGCTTCATGAATACTTTCACCCGCCAAGGTACGCCCAAGGTTTTCATCGCCCACGGCCGCTCGGACAGTCAGTTGCCCTTCGAGACCAGCGCACGGCCGCATGCGCTGAAGTTGCTGGAGGAGGGCGTGGACCTGACCCTGCTGCCCTTCGACGGTGACCACCGCATCGTGCCCGAGGTCGTGGCCCGGGCGATCGCTTTTTTCATGGGGGAGACAGGAGCGGAATGGTCTGCGTCGCGTCCGGTGACGCCCAGCGCCTGAGGCATCCTGGTCGAGACGGTCTGCGTGCCCACAAACAAGAACGGCCCAGGAGGGATGTCCTGGGCCGTTATTCATTCTGGAGCGGGTGAAGGGAATCGAACCCTCGTATGAAGCTTGGGAAGCTGCCGTTCTACCATTGAACTACACCCGCATTGCCGAAGCAAGCGTGCATTCTAACGTGTGCGCGGATGCCTCCGAGGCCGCTTACTTGAGGATGTCGCCCAGGCAGAGGTACTTCATCTCCACGTATTCGTCGATGCCGTGGCTGGAGCCTTCCCGGCCCAGGCCGGACTGCTTGACGCCGCCAAAGGGCACATGCTCGGTGGCAATGACGCCCGCGTTGATGCCCACCATGCCGTATTCCAGCGCCTCGCTGACGCGGAAGATGCGGCCAATGTCGCGGCTGTAGAAGTAGCTGGCCAGGCCGAAGATGGTGGCGTTGGCCGCATCGATGGCTTCCTGCTCGGTCTTGAAGCGGAACACGGGGGCGAAGGGGCCGAAGGTTTCCTCGGTGGCGCAGAGCATGTTGGCCGTCGCCTCGGCCACGACCGTGGGCTCGAAGAACTGGCCTTCCAGCTTCTTGCCTCCAGCCAGCAGCTTGCCGCCCTTGGCGACGGCATCGGCGACATGGCGCCGGACTTTCTCGACGGCGGCCTCCTCGATCAGCGGGCCTTGCACGACACCGTCCTCGAAACCATTGCCGACCTTGAGCGTCTTGACCTTGGCCGCGAATTTCTGCACGAACGCGTCGTACACGCCATCTTGCACGTAGATGCGGTTGGCGCACACGCAGGTCTGACCGGCGTTGCGGTACTTGCTAGCGATGGCGCCTTCCACCGCGCTGTCGATATCGGCGTCGTCGAAGACGATGAAGGGCGCGTTGCCGCCGAGTTCCAGCGCGAGTTTCTTGACCGAGGGCGCGCTCTGCTGCATCAGGATGCGCCCCACCTCGGTGGAGCCCGTGAAACTGATGTGGCGCACGGTCTCGCTGGCGCAGAACACCTTGCCCACGGCGATGGAGTTGGCGCTGTCGGCGGTGATGACGTTGAACACGCCCGCCGGAATGCCGGCGCGCACGGCGAGTTCGGCGGCGGCGAGCGCCGTCAGCGGCGTCAGCTCGGCCGGCTTGATGACCACGGGGCAACCCGCGGCCAGGGCGGGCGCGACCTTGCGGGTGATCATGGCCAGCGGGAAGTTCCACGGCGTGATGGCCGCGCACACGCCGATGGGCTGGCGCAACACCAGCAAGCGGCGATTGTTGTCGAACTGCGGCAGGGTCTCGCCGTTGACGCGCTTGGCTTCCTCGGCGTACCACTCGACGAAGCTCGCGCCGTAGGCGACCTCGCCCTTGGCCTCAGCATAGGGCTTGCCCTGCTCGGCCGTCATCAGGCGACCCAGATCGTCCTGGTTGGCCATCAGCAGGTCGAACCACTTGCGCAGGATGAGGCTGCGCTCCTTGCCGGTCTTGGCGCGCCAGGCCGGCCAGGCCTTGTTGGCGGCGGTGATGGCCGCCTCGGCATCCTTGGGCCCGAGGTTGGCCACGTCGGCGAGCTTGGCGCCGGTGGCAGGGTCATGCACGTCGAAACGCGCCGCCGTGGTGCCCTTGACCCACTGGCCGTTGATCAGTGCGTCGGTCTTGAGCAGGCTCGGGTCTTTGAGCAAGGCCAGGGGGCCAGTCTTCATATCCATGGGATGATCTCCACCAAATGAATGGCCTGCATTCTCTCACTTCCTTTTTTCCAGATCTCGTGTCATGACGCTGCCGGTCTTGTCTTTCGCCTCTTCTTCGTTTCCCCTCATCACCAGTCCCGTCTTTTACGCAGCCGCCATTCCCGCGGTTCTGTTGATGGGGGTCAGCAAAAGCGGTTTCGGTGCGGGCTTCGGTTCCTTGGCCGTGCCCCTCATGGCGCTGTCCATTCCGGTGCCGCAGGCGGCGGCGATCTTCATGCCCATCCTGCTGCTGATGGATCTGCTGGGTCTCTGGGCCTTCCGTCGGTACGTGAATTGGGCCTTGCTGCGCTTCCTGTTGCCGTGCGCGCTGATCGGTGTCGTGGCAGGCACCTTGTTGTTCCGCCTGCTGGACTCCCGGCTGGTGGCAGGCTTGGTGGGGCTGTTCACACTGCTCTTCTTGGCGCAACGCCTGCTGTTCCCGCCCCGGCCGGACAGCGCGCCGCCGCCGCGCTGGGTGGGCGTCATCCTGATGGCGACGGGCGGCTTCACGAGTTTTGTCTCGCACGCGGGCGGGCCGCCGGTCAACGCCTACGTGATTCCGATGCGCCTGGCGCCCTTGGTGTTCACCGGCACCATGGCCTACCTGTTCTTCGTGGTGAACCTCAGCAAGTGGGCGCCTTACGCCTGGTTGGGCCTGCTGGACATGCGCAACTTCGCCACCTCGCTCGTGCTGCTGCCGCTGGCGCCGCTGGGCGTCTGGGCGGGCGTGTCGATCGCCAAGCGCATCGATCAAAAGCTGTTCTACCGCCTGGTCTACTGGGGCATGGCGCTGACGGGCTGCAAGCTGGTGTGGGACGGTTGGCTGGCCTGAGTGGCTTGCGAGGCCGCTCAAATCTATAATCCGAAGCGATCTTGTTTTCCGGTTTTCTCAAATAAATCAAGCTTTTGCGCTCGCACGCAGCCTGGCCATCCGTTCATGAGCACGCCCAAATTTTCCGTCGCGGACATCCGCAAGACCTTCCTTGACTTCTTCGCCTCCAAGGGCCACACCGTCGTGGCCTCCAGCCCGCTGGTGCCGGGCAATGACCCGACGCTGATGTTCACCAACTCGGGCATGGTGCAGTTCAAGGACGTGTTCCTCGGCACCGACAAGCGCAGCTATGTGCGCGCGGCCTCGGTGCAGGCCTGCCTGCGCGCCGGCGGCAAGCACAACGACCTGGAGAACGTGGGCTATACCGCGCGCCACCACACCTTCTTTGAGATGCTGGGCAATTGGTCCTTCGGTGACTACTTCAAGCGCGAGTCGCTGAAATGGGCCTGGGAACTGCTGACCGAGGTCTACAAGCTGCCCAAGGAGCGCCTGCTGGCCACGGTCTACGCCGAAGACGACGAGGCCTACGACATCTGGACGAAAGAAATCGGTCTGCCGCCCGAGCGCGTGATCCGCATCGGCGACAACAAAGGCGGGCGCTACAAGTCCGACAACTTCTGGATGATGGCCGACACCGGCCCCTGCGGCCCCTGCTCGGAGATCTTCTATGACCACGGCCCGCACATCGCCGGCGGCCCTCCGGGCAGCCCCGAGGAAGACGGCGACCGCTTCATCGAGATCTGGAACAACGTGTTCATGCAGTTCGAGATGCACGAGGATGGCTCGGTCACGCCGCTGCCTGCGCCCTGCGTGGATACCGGCATGGGCCTGGAGCGCCTGGCCGCCATCCTGCAGCACGTGCACAGCAACTACGAGATCGACATCTTTGCCGCGTTGATCCAGGCGGCCGGCCGTGAGACCGGCACGACCGATCTCGGCAACCCCTCGCTCAAAGTGATCGCCGACCACATCCGCGCCACGGCCTTCCTGGTCAGCGACGGCGTGATTCCGTCCAACGAAGGCCGTGGCTACGTGCAGCGCCGCATCGTGCGCCGTGCCATCCGCCACGGCTACAAGCTCGGCCGCAAGACCCCCTTTTTCCACAAACTGGTGGACGAGCTCGTTCGCCTGATGGGTGATGCCTATCCGCGCCTGAAGGAACAGCAGCAGCGAATCACCGAGGTGCTCAAGGCGGAAGAAGAGCGTTTCTACGAGACGCTGGCCAACGGCATGGAGATTCTGGACGCGGCCCTGGGTGACGGCGCCAAGGTGCTGCCCGGCGACGTGGCCTTCAAACTGCATGACACCTACGGCTTCCCGCTGGACCTGTCGGCCGACGTCTGTCGCGAACGCGGCCTGAGCGTGGACGAAGCTGGCTTCAAGTCGGCCATGGACAAGCAGAAGAACCAGGCCCGTGCCGCCGGCAAGTTCAAGATGGACAAGGCGCTGGACTACACGGGCGCGGGCAATGTGTTCGTGGGTTACGAGAAGCTGGAAGCCGCGGCAAAGATCGTCGCGCTCTACGTGGACGGCACGCCCACGGCCCAGCTCAAGGCTGGCCAGGATGGTGTCGTGGTGCTGGACACCACGCCCTTCTACGCCGAGAGCGGCGGTCAGGTGGGCGACGAAGGTCTCGTCATTGCCGGCTCAGCCCGCTTCGAGGTGGCCGACACCCAGAAGATCAAGGCCGACGTGCATGGCCAGCACGGCACCCTGGCTGTGGGCACGCTCAACGTGGGTGACGCGGTCACGGCCCAGGTCAACCTGGCCCGCCGTGCCGCGACCATGCGCAACCACAGCGTCACCCACCTGATGCACAAGGCCTTGCACGAAGTGCTGGGCAGCCATGTGCAGCAAAAGGGCTCGTTGGTGGACGCCGACAAGACGCGCTTCGACTTCACGCACAACACGCCGGTGACGTCGGTCCAGATCGCCGAGATCGAGCGGCGCGTGAACGACGAGATCCTGTCCAACAGCGCCACCCAGGCGCGTCTGCTGGACATCGAGGCCGCCAAGTCCACCGGCGCGGTCATGCTCTTCGGCGAGAAGTACGGCGACACGGTGCGCGTGCTGGACATCGGCAGCAGCCGAGAGTTCTGCGGCGGCACCCACGTGGCGCGCACGGGCGACATCGGTCTGTTCAAGATCGTCAGCGAGTCGGGCGTGGCCGCGGGCATCCGCCGCGTCGAGGCCGTGACGGGCGCGAACGCGCTCGCCTATCTGCAGGGACTGGAAAGCGCCGTGCACCAGGCCGCGGGCGCGCTCAAGGCGCCGGCGGCTGAGTTGCAGGGCCGCATCACGCAGGTGCTGGACCAAGTCAAGCTGCTGGAGAAAGAAATCGCCGCGCTCAAGGGCAAGCTGGCTTCCAGCCAGGGCGACGAGCTGATGGCTCAGGCGGTGGACGTCAAGGGCATCAAGGTACTCGCCGCCACGCTGCAGGGCGCGGACGCCAAGGTGCTGCGTGAAACGCTGGACAAGCTCAAGGACAAGCTCAAGACCGCCGCCATCGTGCTGGCCACGGTGGAAGACGGCAAGGTGCAGATCGCGGCCGGCGTGACCGCCGACAGCGTGGGCAAGATCAAGGCCGGAGAACTCGTGAACTTCGTCGCCCAGCAGGTGGGCGGCAAGGGTGGCGGCAAGCCTGACATGGCCATGGCGGGCGGCACCGACGCGAGCGGCCTGCCCAGGGCCCTGCAGGCTGTGCAGGGTTGGGTGGCCGAGCGCTTGTGAGTTTGCAGTTCATAGCGTGCGTCTATGAACTCGATTGCTCATGGGCGTGTCGCTTGAAGCTGGCTCGCCGCTAGACTAGCCAGCGCGCGAGAGACGCTGCAAGCGTCCAAAGACGGAATACAGGGCGGACGTTCAAACGGCGAGGTCGTTGGGGTATGAGGCCAGGCAGGCGCTTGTCATGGGTGACTCTTTCCGCCGCCGCGCATGCGCTGCGCGCAGGTGCATGGGCCGCTGCCGTCTTGTTTGGCGCTGACGCGCTGGCCCAGCGAGTGGCCTTCATCAACCCTGGCAAGGTGGACGAGTTCTACTGGTCGGGCGTCGCGCGGTGCATGCAGTCCGCCGCGCAAAACTTGGGGCAGACCCTGGAGGTCCATTACGCCGAACGCGAGCACCTGCGGGTCTTCCAGATCGCCCGCGCCATCGCGGCGCGCAAGCCATCCCTGCGGCCCGAGTACGTCGTGGTCACCAACGACTACGGCACGGGGCCGGAACTGCTCAACATCTTCGAGGGCAGCGGCATCCGGGTCTTCATGGCCTACAGCAAACCCACGGCGGAGGAAATGGCACGCACCGGCACGCCGCGCCACAAGCACAGGCTCTGGATCGGGTCGCTTGAGCCCCGGGCGCAAGACGCCGGGTATCTGACGGCCCGCGCCCTGATCGCCCAGGCCCGCGCCGCGGGCGCCCAGGGGACGGACGCCAAGTTGCATTTGCTGGTGATCGCGGGCGATCGCAGCACGCCGTCTTCGATCGCACGCAATGATGGGATGCGCCAGGCCGTGCGCGAGGCGGGTGACGTGGTGATCGACCAGGAGGTCTACGCCGCCTGGTCGCGCGAGAAAGCGACCGAACAGGCCGAGGTGCTTTACCAGCGCCATCCACAGGCCCGGCTGGTCTGGGCCGGCAACGACCTGATGGCCTTCGGCGCGATGAGGGCCTTGGAGCAACGCGGTGGCGTGCCGGGACGGACGGTTTTTTTCAGCGGCATCAATACCTCCGCCGAGGCGCTGCAGGCGAAGGAGAGTGGACGCCTGGCGGCGCTGGCGGGGGGCCATTTCATCACTGGTGCCTGGAGCTTGGTGATGATTCTTGACCACTACAAAGGCCACGATTTCGCGGATGAGGGCCTGATGCAGGAGCGGCGCATGTTTGTCTTGTTCGATGCCAAGCTGGCGCAGGCGCTCCGCGCAAGCCTGGGGCCGGGCTGCGATCACGTTGATTTCAGGCGTTTCAGCAAGACCTACAACCCTCGCCTGCGCGGTTATGACTTCAGCCTGGAAGGCCTGCTGAAAAACGCTCCCCAGACCACCGAAAGGCTTGACGATGAACGCGCGCTTCCTTGATGACCCCGCGCCACGCACTGCCGCTGCGGAGCCCCAGGCCCCTGAACCGTCAGATGCCGTCACGCCCCACATCGCCTGGGAAGTTCCGCGGAATTTCCATCCCCTGGCCGGCGCGCTGATTCGCCGCATCGTGCTGCTCGCGCTGCTGTGCATGGCATTGGTGCTGGCGGGGCAGACCTGGTACTTGCTGCGTCAGCATGAACAGCGTTTCGCCACACAGGTCGAGAGCATCGTGCGCACCAGCCTGCCGCAGCTGGCCACGGCCTTGTGGGACATCGAATTCGAGGCGGTACAACAGCAGGTACAAGCCATCGCCGCGCTGCCTGAAGTAGGGCATGTGCGTCTGCGCACCGCCACCGGGCAGGTGTTCATGGCGGGCGACCTGGCCGCGCGGGATGCCGCCACGACGGTGGTGCGGCGCATGGACATCCTGCCCTTGCCCGGCCAGGGAGGGGCAAGCCTGCCGCTGGGTCAGGTGGAAATCGTCGGCAACCCGCGCTACGTCATGGGCGAGGTGCGTGCCACCGCCTTGCAGGTGCTGCTCGGCTACGGGGTGTACACCGCCCTGGTGTGCCTGCTCGTCACCTGGCTGCTGCGCCGGCGGCTGCAACAGCCGTTGGAGGCCATGGCGCGTTTCGCTGCCGAGCTGACGCCGGAACGGCTGATGACGCCGCCGCCCCGCCAGCGCGCCACCGGGCGGCGCGATGCCGATGAGATTGACCTGCTGGCCGATGGTTTTGCCAAGTTGCAAACCGGGCTGCGCGAGCACATCGACGGACTGGATGAAAAGGTGGCGCAGCGCACGGACGACCTGCAGCGTTTGGTGGATGAGGTGTACCGCCTGTCGCGCACCGACGCACTCACGGGCTGCTGGAATCGCCGCGCCGTCGAGGAGCGCCTGCCGGGCGAGGTGGAGCGCGTGCAGCGTTATGGTCGGCCGCTGTCGCTGCTGCAGCTGAGCATTGACCACTTCCGCGAGCGCAAACGGAGCCTGGGCCCGGCTGGAGCGGACGCCTTGTTGCGCGAGGTGGCGCGCATTTGTCGGGCCGGGTTGCGCCATGAGGTCGATTGGTTGGCGCGCGACGATGGAGGCCAGTTCCTGATCGTTCTGCCCGAGACCGATCTGAGCGAGGCCATGCGCATGGCCGAGGGCCTGCGGCTGGGGGTGGTGGCCATCGGGGTCGGGCGCGTGCGACCGGGAGCGCCGTCCGAGGAGTCGGACCCGCTCACCCGCCTCAGCGCCAGCGTGGGTGTGGCCCAGTACCGCGCGGGCGAGCTGGCGCACCACCTGCTGGCGCGCGCCAGCGAGGGCGTCAGGCAGGCCCAATCTAACGGAGGGGATCGCCTGGCCAGCGTCTGAGCATGGGCGCGCCGCATACACTCGCGCCATGATGCAACGACGACTCTGTCTGCGAGGCGCGCTGGGCGCGGGCCTGACGCCGCTCGCATGGGCACCTGCCCTGCCCATGCTCGGCGCCGCGCCACTGCGGGCAGCACAGGCCACTGGCCTGAACGAGCTGGCCAACCCTGGCGTGGATACCGCTGGGCATGCCGTCACCCCCTGGCCTGCCGGGCCTAAGACGCCGCTGCTGCGCACACTGGACATGCAAGGCCGCACCTGGACGCTGGAGGCCCTGCGCGGGCGCGTGGTGCTGATGAATTTCTGGGCCTCGTGGTGCGCGCCTTGCCGGGTCGAGATGCCGACGCTGCAGACCCTTGCCGGGTTTTATGGTGACGCGGTCCAGGTGCTGGCCATCAATGTGGGTGAAGGGCCGCGTGCCATCGCGCGTTTCCTGCAGAGCAGCGCGCTGGACGCGGGGGCACTGACCGTGCTGCTCGACCCCGAGAAAGAAGCCGCGCGCGCCTGGGGCGCGGCCAGCGTGTTGCCCACGACGGTGCTGATCGACGCCAACGGGCGTCCTCGCCAACGGGTGCAGGGTGAGCTGGACTGGAGTGGCGACCGCGCCCAGTCGCTGGTGGATGCGCTGCTGTCCTGAGTCCTCCGGCTGGTGATAATCCCGTCCAGCCGTCTCGGTGCATCTTGACCTGCGCCGACGGTGTGTATCCCTCACCTACCGGAGATCGCTTTATGACTACCGTTCAACGCACGTCCGAAGGACGCGCGACGCAGCGCCGTGCCTTCCTGAAAAACGCGGCGGCGGCCGCCTCCTGTGCCGCCACCGTCTCCGCGCTTGGAACCTGGCCGATCCGCGCGGGCGCGCAGAGCGCCACACCCGAGCGCCAATTCAATCCCCAGCCCGGCGCCTGGCGCAGCTTTGAAGTCAAGACTCGGGTGGACGTGCAACTCGCCGACGGTCAGACCCGCGTCTGGTTGCCGGTGCCCTCCATCGACAGCGACTGGCAGCGTACCCTGGACAACCGCTGGGACAGCAATGGCCGTGTCACCTTGAGCAAGGACGTGGCGCAAGGTGGCGTGCCGGCGACGCAGTGGCTGGCCGTCGAGTTCATGCCGGGCGAAAAAGCCCCTTGGGTGGAGCTGAGCAGCCGCGTGCAAACCCGCAGCCGCGCGGTGGACTGGTCGGCCAAATCCAGCCAGCCGCAGGACAAGGACCTCGCGTTCTGGACGCGTCCCACCGCGCTGCTGCCCACCGACGGCATCGTGCGCGAGACGGCACTCAAGGCCACGCAAGGCGCCAAGACCGACTACGAGAAGGTGCGTGCCGTCTACGACTGGGTGGTCACCAACGCCTACCGCGAGCCCAAGGTGCGCGGCTGCGGCGAAGGCGACATCAAGACCATGCTGGAGACTGGCAATCTGGGCGGCAAGTGCGCCGACATCAACGCGCTCTTCGTGGGCCTGTGCCGCGCCGTGGGCCTGCCCGCGCGCGACGTCTACGGCCTGCGCCTCGCGCCTTCGGCCTTTGGCTACAAGGAACTCGGCGGCAACAACATGGGCAACTTGTCAGGCGCCCAGCATTGCCGTTCCGAGGTCTATCTCAAGGACCATGGCTGGGTGGCGATGGACCCGGCGGACGTGGCCAAGGTCATGCGCCAGGAAACGCCGGAATGGATCAAGACCACGCAGAACCCGCTGGTCTCTCCGGTGAACAAGGCGCTCTTCGGTCAGTGGGAGGGTAACTGGGTGGGGTGGAACATGGCGCACGACCTGAATCTGCCCGGCGCCCAGAAAGGCCCGCTCGGCTTTCTGATGTACCCGGTGTGCGAAACAGGGCCTGCCGGTCAGATCGAGCGCCTGGATTCCTACACGCCGGATGCCTTCAAGTACCGCGTCACCGCGCAGGAGGTCTGAATCCGAGGGGCGCCTTGAGGCGCATCCGCTTGCGGCCCGATGAAAGTGCAAGGGCGCTCACGAGGAGCGCCCTTTTTTCGCTTGTGCGCGCAATGCCGTTTACCAGCGCAACCCCAGCTTCATGCCCCAACTGACGGTGTCGCCGGTGATATCGGTTTCAAAGGCCAGATTGAGCAAGCCCAGCCCCATGTTGATGCCGGCATAGTATTTGTTGAGTTCTGGTGAGCTCTGGAGATGGTTGGCCGCTCTACGGCCATCGCTGTCTACCCAGACATAACCAACGCCCGCGTAGGGTGTCAGCATGGCGAACCCCTTGGAGACCGATACATCCAGACTTCTGGTGTTGATGTAAAGGTCGTCTGAGTTGACGGCGTAGGTGTAGCCGCCGCGCAGGCTGATGGTGGGCGTGGCAAAGTCACCGGACAGCAGGGCGTAGCGCGCTTCAAGGCCGCGAACATCGATGCCCAGGCCAGGCATGTTCGCGAAATAGGCGCCGACATCGACGTCAAAAGGCAGGCCCTTGTGGATGTCCAGGCGATAGGACTGCATCGCATCGTCGAGGTAAAGGTTCGCATTGGCTTTTTCCAGCGCGGCGGCCCCTTTGTAAGACGGCGAACTGCTGGTCAAGGAGACACCGATGTCAAACCCCGTCAGGCCCTGCGGTTCGGGCGGGGCAAGCGGCTTGTAGCTCATCGCCGCGCCGATGGCCTCGGAGGCGTATCGGAACTCTCTGTCGGTCAATGCGTCCAGGTTGCCCAGGCGGTCTGCCGCCGCCGTCGTGGCGGCCATGCCCAGCACCAGACCGAGTGTGGCGCAAGCCAGGAATGAGAAAGGTTTTTTCATGGTCATCTTGGTAGGGGTGCGTACGTCTGAATTATCACCGAGCCCCCGGGGCCATCGGGTCGTGCCGCTGTCGCCAGCTTCTCATCACCAACGCAGGGCCGCTTTCAGTCCGTAGCTGGTCACATCGCCGGTCTTGTCCACCTCGATGTCCACCGCGAACAGGCCCAGACCGATGTTGAGGCCTGCATAGGTCTTGGTCATGCTGGTGTCGTCCAACTTGCTGTCCACCCAGACCTTGCCAACGCCGACGTAGGGCGTGAGAAAGGCGAAGCCCTTGGAGATCCCGATGTCCAGGCTCTTGGTGTTCAGATCAAGGGTGTCGTTGTCCAGCTTGGTATAGGCCCCGCGCACGCCAATGGCGGGCGTGACGGTGTCCCCATTCAGCAGGGCATAACGCAGTTCATAGCCCTTGAGCGAGTTGCTCTCGCCGTCCTGGTGGGCATTGCCGAAGAAGCCACCGATGTCGAAGCCGTAGGGCAGGCCCTTGTGCAGGTTCACCCGGGTCACGGAGACATCGTCACCGTCGCTGATCTGGCTGAAGCTGGAAGCCACGCCGATGTCGAAGCCGGTCACGCCCTGTGCCTCCGTCGGTTGCTGGGGTTTGTAGCTCAAGGCGGCGCCCAGGTCCGCGATGCCGTCGGCGTGCGCGGGTCCGGACAAGCCCGTCAGGGCCATGGCGAATCCCGCCAGCGCGGCGGCCAGATGGCGGGGGAGCGAGTGTATCGAGAAGAGTGAAGTCATGGCGTGTCCAGTGTCCGGAGGATTCCTGTGGGGCAAGGGTGTCATGAGGGTGACGCGGCGATGATAGCGCCGCGAGGTAAAGCCCCTGGTCGGTCTGCAAGCCGATGTGTCGCCCTGCGTCAGAGGGGGCACGTCAGGGCGATTCGGTCGTGTCCGGCCAGTCCAAGGCCCTCCGGCTCGTGAAAGCGCGGGGTTCGCCGGTCAGCGGGTCGGTGAAGGCCAGGCTGCGCGCCAGCAGGCGCAGGGGCTGATTCCAGTCTTCCTGTGCGTCGTCAGGGCCGTGCACGACTTCGGGGTAGAACAGATCCCCCGCGATCGGTCGGCCCAGGGCGTTCATGTGCACGCGCAACTGGTGGGTCTTGCCGCTGCGCGGACGCAGGCGGTACAGCGCATGCGGCATGCGCGCCTCGACCAGTTCAAGCGCCGTTTCGCTGTTGGGCTCGCCCTCGGCTTCGCACTGGCGAAAGAAGTGCTTGGGATCGACCTCGATGCGGCTTCGGTGGAGGGCGGGCAAGGGCCGGTCCGGGCCTTGGGCGGCGAGGGGCGCGATGGCTTCGTATATTTTGTCCACCGCCTGTGTGCGAAACAGCGCCTGGTAGGCGCCGCGCTCGTGCGCTTGCACGCTGAAGAGCACCAGGCCGGCGGTCTCCCGGTCAATGCGGTGGACGGGGCTGAGCGTCTCGATGCCTGTTTCGGATTTCAGCCGCACCAGCAGGCTGTTGCGCACATAGCGACCGCTCGGCGTGACGGGCATGAAATGCGGTTTGTCCGCCACGAGCAGGTGCGCGTCCTGGTACAGGATGTTGGCTCCGAAGGGCAGCGCGGCTTCGGTCTCCAGCTCGCGGTAGTAATAGACGCGCGCGCCGGGGGCGAAAGCGCTCATGGGCACTTCAGGCCACAGGGCCTGACCCTGTTCGTCCAGCACGCGCCCTGCCGCCATGCGCTGCCGCCATTGGGCGGCGCTCACTGCGGGCAGGCGTTGCGCCAGGAAATCCAGCAGCAGCGGGCAGGCCTCGCCGCCGGGCAGGGCCACGCAGCTCGCGCTCACGCCCGCGATCATGGGTGGGCGCTGGCGGTGCGCAGGGCGCGTCATGACTGGACGTTGGCGAAGCGGCTCGGCTCAGACGCGCTCAAACACCAGGTCCCAGACGCCGTGGCCCAGGCGCAGGCCGCGTCGTTCGAACTTGGTCTCGGGCCGGTAGGCCGGGCGGGGTGCGTAGCCCGTCGCGGTGTTGCGCAGCGCGGGCTCGGCGCTCAGCACGGCGAGCATCTGCTCGGCATAGGGCTGCCAGTCGGTCGCGCAGTGGAGGTAACCGCCCGGCTCGCCCTGGGTGCCCGGCGGGCGCAGGTAGCTGGCGAGCTTGCGCACGAAGTCCGGCTGGATCAGGCGCCGCTTGTGGTGGCGTTTCTTGTGCCAGGGGTCGGGGAAGAAAATGTGCACGCCCGCGAGCGAACCGGGCCGCAGCATCTGGCCCAGCACCTCCACCGCGTCGTGCTGCACGATGCGCAAGTTGGTCAGGCCGCGCTCGCCGATGTGCTTGAGCAGGGCACCCACGCCCGGCTCGTGCACCTCGCAACCGATGAAGTTCTTGTTCGGCATCAGCGCGGCGATGTGCGCCGTGGCGTCGCCCATGCCGAAGCCGATTTCCAGGATCGTGGGCGCCGGATGCCCGGGATCGCGCTGGAAGGTGGCGTCCAGATCCAGCGGCGTTGACTGGAAGGGCAGCAAGTACAGCGGCCCCCATTCCAGCAGGGCCTTGGCCTGGCCCGTGGTCGTGCGGCCCGCGCGCGTCACGTAGCTCTTGATGGCCTTGGGGTAGGCAACGCCTGGTGGCGCCGCGGAGGGGGTGTTCAGGGGAGGCATGGCGGGCGTATCGTTCACGGGGCCGAATTGTAAGAAGGCCGGGAGGGCGGCAGGTGGCCCGTGCTTGGACTGGCCAAGCCTTGCACCATGGTGTCGGTGGTCGCGCCGTGCATCGGCATCCTCACCCTCATCGACGGGCCCATCGCGCCCGCCATTCAGCCACCCAGGCCGCCTGCGCGCTGGCGACGTCGCCGCGGGTCTGGGCGTGGGTGTCGGCGGCCAAGCCGAGTGCCGCCGCCGCCGCCTTGAGCGCGGCCAGCACCGCGTCGGGGCTGCCCAGATCCAATGCCTGGGCGCCGTTCTGCTTGCTCAGCTTTTCCCCGTTCGGTCCGAGCACCAAGGGGGTGTGCAGGTAGGCGGGCGTTGGGTAACCCAGGGCGTGCAGCAGCAGGATCTGCCGCGGGGTGTTGTCGGCCAGATCCTCGCCGCGCACGATGTGGGTGACGCCCTGGGCCACGTCGTCGACGGTCACGGCGAGCTGGTAGGCCCAGTAGCCATCGGCGCGCTTGAGCACGAAGTCCCCGACCTCGGCCGCCACGTCTTGCGCCTGGGCCCCCAGACGCCGGTCCTGCCAGAGCAGCACGCCCGCAGGCACGCGCATGCGCCAGGCGCAGGGGCGGGCTGCGGGGACAAGGCGAGTGGCACTAGCGCGTGGGACGGCGACGTCGGTGTCATGGGCACGCAGGTGGCTCCCGTTCGCGTCACAGCCCTGGACCGGGGCCTTGCCCGGGCCGGGCCGGCAGGTGCCAGGGTAGACCAGCTCACCATGGCGATTCCGCGCGCGGCCGAGTTGTTCCAGCGTCTGTTCCACCTCGCGGCGCGAGCAGAGGCAGGGGTAGGCGCGGGCACGCTGCGCCAGCGCGTCCAGCACCCGCTGGTAGAGAGCGCCACGCGCCGATTGGTGGACGGGGGCTTCGTCAGGATGCAGACCGCAGAGCGCCAGTTGCTGCAGGATGAACTGGTCCGCGCCGGGCAGGCAGCGTGCCTGGTCCACATCCTCGATGCGGACCAGCCAGCGGCCACCGTGCGCCCGCGCGTCCAGCCAGCTGGCCAGCGCGGCCACCAGGGAGCCGGCGTGCAGGGGGCCAGTGGGTGAAGGCGCGAAACGGCCGATGTAATCCGCAGTCATGGGCGCGTCAGGGCGGCGTGCATGCAGGGGGCAGGGGCGCGACCCGCGCTCAGCGTTGCAATGGACCCAGCAGGGCGGCGCGGGTGGTCGGACTCTCCAATTGCTGCAGCCACCATTGCAGGGCGCGGCCCGCGCCCTGGCCCGGTGCCTGGCCGGGGGCGCTGTTGCCCCGCCAGACATAGCTGGTCCTCACCACGCGTCG
This sequence comes from Hylemonella gracilis, assembly GCF_004328645.1. GTDB lineage: Bacteria > Pseudomonadota > Gammaproteobacteria > Burkholderiales > Burkholderiaceae_C > Hylemonella > Hylemonella gracilis_B. The sequence goes on along the minus strand of NZ_CP031395.1, from coordinate 3,015,213 downwards.
CGACCGTTCGATTTGCTTGACGACCAGCCGGCCGGCCTCGATGTAGGGGCGGGCGTTGCATTCGGGCAGGAAACCGCCGCCCAGGCCACGCAATTGCGCGTCCAGTTTGGCCTGCATGGTGCCGACGGTGAGCACGTCCTGCCCGGCCAGCAGGCCCACGGTGAGACCCTGGCCCTGACTGGACGAGTCCGCGACGGCCACGGCGCGATGCTGCAGCAGCATGACATCGGTCAGGGGCTCGGGGGCGGTCGCCAGCGGGTGGTGGGGGGCCACGGCGTAGATGAACTCCACCTGCCCCAGCGGCTTGCTTTGCAGGCCCACGTTGCCGGTGCCGATGTCGCCAGCCTCCAGCACCACGCCGATGGCTAGGTCGGCCTGGCCGCTGGTCAGGGCTTCCAGCGTGCCCATCAGCGTTTCGTCTCGCAGCTTCAGGCGCGTGGGGGCGCCCAGGGTGAAAAAGCTTTCGCACAGCTCCATGAGGGTGGGGCGGTGGATGATGCCGTCGACGGCGACGGTGAACTGCGACTCCCAGCCGGTGGCCACGCGCTGCACCCGGCGCGCGACGGCGTCGATCTCGCCCAGCAGGCGCTGGCCCTCGCGCAGCAACTCGGCGCCCGCCGCGGTCAGCCGGGCCTGACGGGAACTGCGGTCATAGAGCAGCACGTCCAGGGCGTCTTCGATCTGGCGCACGCGGTAGGTCAGGGCGCTGGGCACCAGACCCAGGGCGCGCGCCGCCGCCGCGAAGCTGCCCGCGGCTTCGATGGCCTGGAGCATGGCCAGCGCGTCCGGGGTCAGGACGTCGCGAGCGGAATGGGGGGCAGGGGACGGCGCTTGCATGGGCGGGATTCGGCGGTTGATTTGCACGAAGTGCCGATCTTATTTCATTTATTTTGAATTCAATCCTCAAAGCAACTCGGCTTCAAGGTCCCCGGGATTTTCTACAGTCACTCCATCGGCCAGCCCTCCTTGACATCCGGGCAGGCCCTATTCAGAGAAAGGAGCATCTCATGCTGACCATTCGCAAATCCCAGGACCGCGGTTACGCCGACCACGGCTGGCTCAAGTCTTTCCACAGCTTTTCTTTCGCGGGCTATTACGACCCCGAATTCATGGGTTGGGGCAATCTGCGTGTCATCAATGAAGACCGCATTGCCCCCGGCACCGGTTTCGGCACCCACGGCCATCGGGACATGGAGATCATCAGCTACGTGCTCGAGGGCAACCTGGCGCACAAGGACAGCATGGGCAACGTCAAGGGCATCCCGCCCGGCGACGTGCAGCGCATGAGCGCGGGCAGCGGCGTGATGCACAGCGAGTTCAACCACGCAGCGGGCCAGCAGACGCATTTCCTGCAGATCTGGATCGAGCCGAACGTGCGCGGCATCGCGCCCAGTTACGAGCAGAAGACCTTCGTGTCCGACGACAAGCGTGGCCGACTGCGCCTGGTGGCCTCGCCCACGGGCGAGGACGGATCGGTCACCGTCCACGCTGACGCGCGTCTGTATGCGGGCCTGTTCAACGGTGACGAAGCAGCGACGCTCAAGCTCGACGCCCAGCGCAAGGCTTACCTGCACCTTGTCCAAGGCGAACTGGAAGTCAATGGCCAGAAACTGACGGGCGGTGACGCGGCGATGATCGTGGCCGAAGGCGAGCTGAAAATCGCCAAGGGCAAGGACGCCGAGGTGCTGGTCTTCACCGATCTGACTCACTGAAACAGGGCGCCTGGCCGGCCTGGGCCGGCCAGGCTTCAAAATCCCGCTACCATGCGTTCCGGTGTCCGGGCAGACCAGCGGACATCGGGGCACGAACGTCAGAACCACTGGCCTGAACCCCAACAAACCATCGAGGAAAACATCATGTTCAATCAACTCCAGGCGCCGATCACCCTGATTGGCCGCATTCTGCTCGCGCTGCTGTTCGTGCCGGCCGGCATCAACAAGATCAGCAGTTTCTCGGGCGTGGCGGGTTATGTGTCTTCCACCATGCACCTGCCCCAGTTCATGGGTTACGCGGGTGCCGCCGTGGCCATCTTCGTCGAGGTGGTGCTCGGCCTGGCGCTGCTGGTGGGCTTCAAGACACGCTGGAGTGCCTTCATCCTGGCGATCTTCACCGTGGTGGCGGGCTTCTTCTTCCACAACTTCTGGAACATGCTGGTGGATCCGGGCAATATGCAGCAGATTCACTTCTTCAAGAACCTGGCCATCGCGGGCGGCCTGCTGGCATTCGCAGCCTTTGGTCCCGGCCGTCTGAGCTTCGACGGCAGCCGAGGCTGAGACCGGAACAGTGCTTGCGGAGAACGGCCGGGTCATCCGGCCGTTTTTTCTCGTGGCGGTGGGTGCGTGCCGAGCCTGGTTCTTGCGCATCGCCGCGCCTTCAGGAGTAAAGACCATGACTTCATCCGTGCTGGTTCTGTCGGGCCATGAAAAAGACCTCGGCGGCGGTTTCACCGTGTCGCGTGTGCTGCCCTCGGCGCAGCGCCAATCCGTGGGCCCCTTCCTCTTCTTCGACCACATGGGGCCGGTCACGGAAACCCCGGGACGCGAGCACGACGTGCGTCCCCATCCACACATCGGCCTGGCGACGGTGACCTACCTGTTCGAAGGCGCGCAGATGCACCGCGACAGCGTGGGCTCGCTGCAGCGCATCGAGCCGGGCGCCGTCAACTGGATGACGGCCGGGCGCGGCATCGTGCATTCCGAGCGCAAGCCAGATGATCTGGTCGACGCCAGCTACGGCGTGCATGGCCTGCAGCTCTGGGCGGCCCTGCCGCGTGCCCAGGAGGAGGTGGCGCCCAGTTTCGCGCACACACCCGCGAACGCCATTCCGGAGATCACGGCGGACGGGCATTCCGTGCGCGTGCTGATCGGCGAGGCCTTTGGCGTGAAGTCACCCGTGCAGGTCTACATGCCCACGCTCTACCTGGACGTGAAGCTGCCCGAGGGTGGCATCTTTGAATTGCCTCCGCTCTACGAAGAGCGTGCCGTCTACGCCGTGGACCAGCCCCTGCTGCTGGATTGCCCGGACGGCGCCCAGGTCGAGGTTGGCCAGCGTCAGATGGCTGTGCTACCGAACCAGGACGTGGACGCCGGTGGTGGCTCGGTGCGCATCAAGGCCGGCGAGCGACCCTCGCGTTTTGTCGTCATCGGCGGCGCACCGCTGGACGGCCACCGCCACATGTACTGGAACTTCGTCTCCACGCGCAAGGAACGCATCGTGCAGGCCTGCGCTGATTGGGAGGCGCAGCGCATGGGCCAGGTGCCGGGTGAGACGGAGTTCATCCCACTTCCCCTGCGCAAGTTCAACCCCGCCTGATCGGGGCTGAGGGCGCGGTTCGCTGGCTCAAGGCGCAGGCCGCCTGAACCAGGGGCGTTCAGTCCGTGCTGACGTCCCGGTCGATCGACGGATGCGCCGCGCCCGGCGGCAGCGGCGCCAAGTCCGGACTGAGGGAAATGCGCTCGTCAAAGACGAAGCAGTTGCCTTGGTAGTGCGCGCCGCCCGCTTCCTCGAAGTATTTGAGGATGCCGCCTTCGATCTGGTAGACGTGGCTCAGGCCGGCCTCCTGCATGTAGATGGCGGCTTTCTCGCAGCGGATGCCACCCGTGCAGTAGCTGATGACCGTCTTGCCCGCCAGCTCGGCCTTGTGCGCCTGGACGGCGGCGGGGAATTCAGAGAATTTGCGGATGCGCCAATCGATCGCGCCCTCGAAGGCGCCGTGCTGGACCTCGAAGGCATTGCGCGTGTCCAGCGTCACCACGGGACGACCTTCGTCGTCGTGCCCCTGGTCCAGCCAGCGTTTCACCGTCAGTGGTGCCAGGGCCGGGGCGCGGCCTTGGGCGGGACGGATGGTCGGGTGGTTCATGCGGATGATCTCGCGCTTGTGCTTGACCACCAGCTTGCGAAAGGGCTGGTGCTTTGACCAGCTTTCCTTGGGTGCCAGATCGGCCAGGCGCGCGTCCGCGTGCAAGGCCGCCATGAAGTCGCGCACGGCGCCCGGCACGCCCGCCACGAAGAGGTTGATGCCTTCCTCGGCCAGCAGCACCGTGCCCTTGAGGCCCAGGGCTTCGGCCCGGGCCTTCAGGCGCTCGCGCAGCTCGGCGGCGTCCGGCAGGGGCACGAACTTGTAGACGGAGATGTTGAGGATGTCGGCTTGGTTCATCGCCTGATTCATCATCGTGATCCTGCAGATGCAGTCAGCTTTCGGCTGGACAAAGGAAAAAGCCGGGCAGATGGTGCATCTGCCCGGCTTTTCTTTTTTTGGTGGGCCCTGAGTGACTCGAACACTCGACCTACGGATTAAGAGTCCGCTGCTCTACCAACTGAGCTAAGAGCCCGAAAGACTGCGATTATGCCACGAAATTCGGGCCTTGTTCAAGTGGTCGCTTCCAATGCGTTGCCCAATTCGAGCCAGCGTGCTTCCACGCCGTCGAGTTCCGTCTGCAGCGCCGCCATGCGTGCGCTCAGCCGCTGGATTTCGTCCAGGGCCGGGTTCGCGTTCAGGCGCGCCTCGATGCCTTGCTTCTCCTCGCTCAGCGCGGCCATGCGTGTCTCGCATTGTTCCAGCTCCTTGCGCATCTGGCGCGTGCGGTTGTTTTCACGCGCGGCGGGCTTGGTGGTCGCGCTGGCGCTGGTCGCAGCCGGGGGGGGCGGGGTGGAGGCCGGGCTGGCCGGCGAGGGCGTCGTGCTGCTGGCCATGGACGGGCTCAGGATGCCGGCCTTGATCGCCTCGCGCTGTCGCTTGGCTTCGTCCAGCAGGTAGCGCTGGTAGTCGTCCAGGTCGCCATCGAAGGGCAGCACGCCACCGCGGGTCACCAGCCAGAACTCGTCGCACACGGCGCGCAGCAGGGCACGGTCGTGGCTGACCAGCATGAGCGCGCCCTCGAACTCGTTGAGCGCGACGGACAGGGCCTCGCGTGTGGCCAGGTCCAGGTGGTTGGTCGGCTCATCCAGCAACAGCAGGTTGGGCCGCTGCCAGACCAGCAAGGCCAGCACCAGCCGTGCCTTTTCGCCGCCGCTCATGCTGCCCACGGCCTGCTTGACCTGATCGCCCGTGAAGTTGAAGCTGCCCAGGTAGCTGCGCAGATCCTGTTCGCGCGTGCTCTGGCCGCTCAGGCGGCCTGCCTGCGTCGTATCGCGGGCGAGGCGAATCATGTGTTCCAGCGGCGTGTCCTGGGGGCGCAGCACGTCCAGCTCCTGCTGCGCGAAGTAGCCGATGGCCAGACCCTTGCCCTGGACGATTTCGCCGGCGATCGGTTTCAGATCGCCGGCGATGGTTTTGACCAGCGTGGACTTGCCCTGGCCGTTCGCGCCCAGGATGCCGATGCGCTGCCCCGCCAGCACGGATTTGCCGATGTTCTGCACGATGGTGAGGGGCGCGTCACCCTCGGCCTGACCCGGGTAGCCGCAATCCACGCCTTGCAGCGTCAGCATGGGGTTGGGCAGGTTGGCCGGTTCCTTGAACTCGAAGGTGAAATCGGCCTCGGCCAGAACGGGGCCGATTTTTTCCATGCGCTCCAGCGCCTTCACGCGGCTTTGCGCCTGCTTGGCCTTGCTGGCCTGGGCCTTGAAGCGGGCGATGAATTTTTGCAGGTGGGCGATCTTGTCCTGTTGCTTGGAGTAACTGGCCTGTTGCAGCGCCAATTGCTCGGCGCGCATGTCCTCGAAGCGGCTGTAGTTGCCACCGTAGCGTTTGAGCTGCGCGCTCTCGATGTGCAGCGTCACGTTCGTGATGGCGTCGAGAAACTCGCGGTCATGGCTGATGACAAGCAGCGTGCCTGCGTAGCGTTGCAGCCAGGCCTCGAGCCAGACCAGGGCGTCCAGGTCCAAGTGGTTGGTCGGCTCGTCGAGCAGCAGCAGATCGCTGGGGGCCATCAGCGCACGGGCGAGCTGCAGACGCATGCGCCAGCCGCCGGAGAAGCTGTTGACGGGCCGATCCAGTTCCGGGTTCTGGAACCCCAGGCCCAGGATGAGGGCCTGCGCGCGCGCTGGTGCATCGTGCGCCCCCACGTCTTGCAGCGCCATGTAGGCGTGCGCCATGCGTTCGCCGTCCTCGCTGGCTTCGGCCGCGGCGACTTCCGCGTTGGCGGCGGCCAGGGCTGTGTCGCCCGCGAGCACGAAGTCCGTGGCGCTTTCATCCGTCTCGGGCATGTCCTGCGCGACCTGCGCCATGCGCCACTGCGCGGGAATGCTGAAATCCCCGCCGTCCTCGTGAATGCTGCCATTGAGCAGGGCGAACAGGGTGGATTTGCCCGCGCCGTTGCGGCCCACCAGGCCGACTTTCTCGCCAGGGTTGATCGTGGCCGAGGCGCCGTCCAGGATGACTTTGGCGCCGCGGCGCAGGGTGATGTTCTTGAGGGTGATCATGAAGGCGGACGTTCGGGCTGAGCTTGTCGAAGTCCTTGGACGAAGCTCGGGACGGGCAGGGATTATCGGGCTGGAGCCTGGCTCAAGGCCTCGCGCGTGAGCAGCAGCACCTGGTCTTCGCCCGCGCTGGTGTCGAGCCAGACGGTGTGCGCGGCCAGGGCGGGGAAGGCGGCTTCGTAGTGGTCGCGCTCGTTGCCGATCTCGAGCACCAGCACGGCCTGCGCGCTCATGTGGGTAGGCGCATCGCGCAGCAAGAGGCGGATGAAGTCCATGCCGTCCGTGCCGCCGTTCAGGTTGCCGGAGAGGGCCAGCTCGGGCTCGGCGCGGTATTCAGCGGGCAGCGACGCCATGCTTTGCAGGTTGACGTAGGGCGGGTTGCAGAGGATAAGGTCGTAGGTGCCTGGCACCTGGGCCAGGCCATCGGACTTCAGCAGCCGCACGCGCTCCTGCAAGCCGTGTCGGCCGACGTTGATGTGCGCCACCTCCAGCGCATCGGCCGAAATGTCCGCGCCATCGACCTGCACCTCGGGCCAGGCCAGGGCCGCCAGCACGGCCAGGCTGCCGTTGCCGGTGCAGAGGTCGAGTACTTTGCGGGTGTCCTCGCCCAGCCAGGCATCCAGCGTGCCCTGCCCGTCGGCGTCGACGATCAACTCGGCGATGAAGCTGCGCGGCACGATGGCCCGCTCATCCACGAAGAAAGGAACGCCTTGCAGCCAGGCTTCACCCGTCAGGTAGGCCGCGGGCTTGCGCGTGCTGATGCGCTCGTCGATCAGCGCCAGCGCGTCGCGGGCCTCGGCGGTCGAGACCGCGCGCGCGCCTTCGGCGTCCAGGGCGCAGTCCAGTGGCAGGCCCAGCTTCCACAGCACCAGCCAGATGGCCTCGTCCTGCGCGTTGCTGGTGCCGTGGCCGAAGGCCAGTCTGCCCGCCTGCTGCGCCGAGGCGAGCCGCGCGGCGGCCTCGGCGATGAGTTCGGCCAGCGTCATTGCGCGGCCAGCTTTTCCATCGTGCGCCGATAGATGTTCTTCAGGGGTTCGATATCGGCCACGGGGATGTGTTCGTCGATCTTGTGGATGGTGGCGTTGGTGGGGCCCAGCTCGATCACCTGCGGGCAGACCTTGGCGATGAAACGACCGTCGCTGGTGCCGCCGGTGGTGGACAGTTCGGTCGTGAGGCCCGTCTCTTCGAGGATGGCCGCCTGCACCGCGACGACCAGGGTGCCCACGGGGGTGAGAAAGGGCAGGCCGCCCACTGTCCAGAGCAGTTCGTATTCCAGGCCGTACTTGTTGAGCACGCTGGTCAGACGCTGCTGCAGGCTTTCAGGCGTGGACTCGGTGCTGAAGCGGAAGTTGAAGTCCACCACCAGCGCGCCCGGAATGACGTTGCTGGCTCCGGTGCCACCGTGGACGTTGCTGACCTGCCAGCTTGTGGGCTGGAAGTGGTCGTTGCCCCGGTCCCACTCCATGGCCGCCAGTTCGGCCAGCGCGGGCGCGAACAGATGGATGGGATTGCGCGCGAGCTGCGGGTAGGCGATGTGGCCCTGCACGCCCTTGACCGTGAGCTTGCCGCCCATGGTGCCGCGCCGGCCGTTCTTGATCATGTCGCCGGTCTGCTTGACGGACGTCGGTTCGCCAACGATGCAGTAGTCCAGTCGCATACCACGCGCCTGGAGCGTCTCGCAGACCTTGACGGTGCCGTCCACCGAGGGGCCTTCCTCGTCGCTGGTCAGCAGCAGGGCGAGGTTCAGCGGGGCCTGCGGGTGGGCTGCGACGAATTCCTCCGCCGCGACCACGAAGGCCGCGATGGAGGTCTTCATGTCGGCCGCGCCGCGCCCGTAGAGCTTGCCGTCCCGGTGCGTGGGCGTGAACGGGTCCTGGCCCCACAGCGCCACGGGGCCGGTGGGCACCACGTCGGTGTGGCCCGCGAAGACCAGGGTGGGCAGGGCGGTGAGCGCGTCGGGCGCGGCGGGCGAGGGCCGCACCGACCAGAGGTTGGTAACGCGGAATTCCTCCGGCCCGAAGCCCAGCGTCTCGTTCTGGAAGCCCAGGGGCGCCAGGCGCTCGGCGATCAATTGCTGGCAGCCGCCATCCTCCGGCGTGACGGAGGGGCGGGCGATCAGTTGCTCGGCGAGCTGAAGCGTTGTGCTCATGTGTTTTCTATCGCGGGCGACCGCGGAACGGCAAGGGCTGAGCCGCGGGTCGCATCCCCTTCCTTGTCCAGGGAAAGGCGGCGAAGCCGGCTCAGGGCTCAATCTCTCAACAAGTCATTCAGGCTGGTCGTGGAGCGCGTCTTGGCGTCCACCTTCTTGACGATGATGGCCGCGTACAGGCTGTACTTGCCGTCGGCGCTGGGCAGGTTGCCCGCCACCACGACGGAACCGGCGGGCACGCGGCCCTGGTGGATCTGACCGGTCGCGCGATCGTAGATCTTGGTGCTCTGGCCGATGTACACGCCCATGCTGATGACGGAGTTCTCCTCGACGATCACGCCTTCGACGATCTCGCTGCGCGCGCCGATGAAGCAGTTGTCCTCGATGATGGTCGGGTTGGCCTGCAGGGGCTCCAGCACGCCGCCCAGACCCACGCCGCCGGACAGGTGCACGTTCTTGCCCACTTGGGCGCAACTGCCCACGGTGGCCCAGGTGTCCACCATCGTACCTTCGTCGACGTAGGCGCCGATGTTCACGTAGCTGGGCATCAGGATGGCGCCCTTGGCGATGTAGCTGCCGCGCCGCGCCACCGCCGGCGGCACCACGCGCACCCCGGTGGCGGCCATTTCCTGGGCCGAGAGGTCGGCGAACTTGGTGGGCACCTTGTCGTAGAAGCCCAGGTCACCGGCGCGCACGAGTTCATTGTCCTTGAGGCGGAAGGACAGCAGCACCGCCTTCTTCACCCACTGGTGCACCGTCCACTTGCCGACCGATTCGCGCGTGGCCACGCGCAGCGTGCCGTTGTTGAGTTGGGCGATGACCGAGTCCACCGCGTCGGCGATGTCCTGAGGGGCGGACTTGGGCGAGAGCTTGGCGCGGTCTTCCCAGGCGGCGTCGATGGTCTGTTGCAGTTGCTGGCTCATGGTGTCGGTGCTGTGCTTGTTACTTGTGGGATTGAACGAACTGGACGATGCGCCGCGCGGCTTCCTCGCATTCGGCCGTCTCGGCGACGAGGGCCATGCGGATGCGGCCCTGGCCGGGATTGAGCTTGTTGGCTTCGCGCGCCAGGTAGCTGCCGGGCAAAACCGTGACATTGTATTGAGCCAGCAGTTCCCGCGCGAAGGCTGCGTCATCCCCGCCGCAGACGCGGCGCACCCCGGCCCATAGATAAAAGCCCGCGTCGGGCAGGGCCACGTCCAGCACCTCGGCCAGGATGGGCGTGACCCGGGCGAACTTGGCGCGGTATTGCTCGCGGTTGGCGACCACGTGGGCCTCGTCGCCCCAGGCGGCGATGCTGGCTGCCTGCGTGGGCGGCGCCATGGCGCTGCCGTGGTAAGTGCGGTAGAGCAGGAAGGCCTTGAGCAGCGCCGCGTCGCCCATCGCGAAGCCACTGCGCAAGCCTGGCACATTGCTGCGCTTGGACAGGCTGGTGAAGGCCACCAGGCGCTCGAAGCTCCGACCCAGCCTGGTGGCGGCTTCCAGCCCGCCCAGCGGTGGTTCGTCGCGGAAATAGATCTCGCTGTAGCACTCGTCCGAGGCGATGATGAATCCGTACCGATCGCTCAGCGCGAACAGCTTGCGCCATTCGTCCAAAGGCATCACCGCGCCGGTGGGGTTGCCCGGCGAGCAGACATAGAGCAGTTGCGTGCGTTGCCACACGTCGTCGGGCACGCTGTCCCAGTCCACCGCGAAATTGCGCTTGGGGTCGCTGGGCGCGTAGTAGGGCGTGGCGCCCGCCAGCAGGGCTGCGCCCTCATAGATTTGGTAGAAGGGGTTGGGACACACGACATAAGGAGCCCCCACGCTCCCCACTGCGTGTGGTTCGCTGCCCCCCAACTCTTCCAAGAGGGCGCTGCTCGCCTTGGGGCGGCCCGGCGGCGAGCGGCCCGCATCCGCCGTCGGGTCGATCACCGTCTGCGCAAAGGCAAACAAGGCCTCGCGCGTGCCGTTGACCGGCAGCACCTGGGTGCTTGGGTCCAGCGTCAGCCCATAGCGCCGTTGCAACCAGCCGGTGAACGCCGCACGCAGCGCGGGCGTGCCGGCCGTGGGCGGATAGGCCGTGAAGTCACTCGCCGGATCGTGCAAGGCCGCCGCCAGCGTCTGCTTGATGAAGTCCGGCGTGGGGTGCTTGGGCTCACCGATCCCCAGGCTGATGGGCTGGTGAGCCGGGTTGGGCGTGACGCCTTCAAAGAGCTTGCGCAGCCGCTCGAAAGGGTAGGGCTGCAGCTTCTGGAGCAGGGGGTTCATGGGCCGCGATTATCGCGGCCCTGCGCCTGCTCCCCCCGGACCCCTGGAGGACTCACTGTTTGGGCAGGCCCAGCCGGGTGATCATGGCGCCCCATTGCTCGTAGGTCTGGCGGGTCAGGGTGTTGAACTCCTCGGGGCTGTCGCCGCCGGCCTCATAGCCGCCGTCGCGGTAGAACTTGACGATCTGTGGCGAAGCCAGCACCTGGACCAGCGCCCGGTTGAGCGTCTGCACCACGGATGGCGGCATGTTCGCCGGGCCATAAAAGCCGAGCCAGCTCGGCAGGTCCAGGCCGCTGTAGCCCTGTTCGGCCAGGGTGGGCACGTCGGGCAGGGCGCTGATGCGCCGCGTGGCGGCGATGGCCAGGATCTTCACCCGACCGGTCTGGCTCGCGATGATGGCCGAGGGCGCGGAGTCAAACATGTATTGGACCCGGCCGCCGATCAGGTCCTTGGCTGCGTCCGAGCCACCTTTGTAGGGAATGTGGACGGCGTCGATCTGTGCTTTCTGGACAAAGGCCTCGCCGTAGACATGCGAGGACGTACCGGTGCCGAAGGAAGCGTAGCTGGTCTGGCCCGGGTGCGCCTTGATGTAGTCCACCAGTTCGCGCACGTTGCCGGCGGGTACCGAGGTGCTCATGGACAGCACCAGCGGGCCCCGCCCCGCGACGGTGATGGGGGTGAAGTCCTTGAAGGGGTCGTAGGGCACTTTGGTGAAAGTGTGCGGGTTCTGCGCCATGGTGGACGAGGGTGCGTACATCAGGGTGTAGCCGTCCGGCGCGGCGCGCGCCACCTCGCTGGCCGAGAGCATGGTGCTGGCGCCGGGGCGGTTGTCGACGATCACGCTGGTCTCCAGCAGCTCGCCCAGCTTCTGGGCCACGGCGCGCGCCTGCGCGTCGGTGCCGCCGCCCGCGGTGAAGCCCACCACGATGCGGATCGGACGGTTCTTCTGAGGGAAATCCTGCGCCCAGGCTGGCTGGGCCCCGGACAGCAGCAAGGCGGTAGCCAGCAGCGCCATGGTCAGTGCGTGGCGGCGGCTGCGCGACCGGGGCGTGGTCCAGCGGGAAGCCGAGGGTGAGGGCGGTTGTGTGGGCATGTTGTCTCCTGTCGTTGTGTTTGTATATTGGACTTTAAGTCCAAAAAAGTTTAGTTTCTTCATTTTTATTCGGTGTTTTCCCTTGTTTATTCTTTTGTCGATTGAAAAAATGAAATGAATGTCCATAATTCAATCAACAGTTGACCGGAGATCTAATGAAAGTCCAGACCCTGACCCGTACCGATGAGCGCATCCTGAGCTCCGATGTGTTTGCCCGCGACCAGCGCCAGACCCGGCCTGACCATGGCGCCTGGGACGAACCCGGCAAGCGCATCCCCGTCTACCACCGCTGCGGGGTGTTGGTCGTTGGCGGGGGGCCTTCGGGCACGGCGGCGGCCGCGGCCGCGGCAGCAGCCGGGGCCGACGTGGCGCTGCTGGAGCGCTACAACCACCTGGGTGGCCTGTCCACCGGGGGGCTGGTGATCTGGATCGACCGCATGACCGACTGGGAAGGCCAACTGGTCGTGCGCGGCTTCGCCGAGGAGCTGTTCGACCGCCTGCCGCCGGAGGCCATCGCCGGCCCCGCGCGCGAAGACTGGGGGTCGCAGGACGCGGGCAAGTCGGGTTACTGGTCGCAGCGCACGGCCGCCTACCACGGCGTGGTGACCTGGTCGCCCACCATCGACCCCGAGCGCTTGAAGCTGCTGTCGCAGGAGATCGTGATCGAGCGCGGCGTCAAGCTCATCTACCACTCCTGGGCCGCGATCCCCATCGTCGAAGGCGGCAAGGTCAAGGGCGTGGTGTTCGAGAGCAAGGAAGGCCGCATGGCCATCATGGCCGACGTGGTGGTGGACGCGACCGGCGATGGTGACCTGTTCGCCCGCGCTGGCGCTGCCTTCGTCAACGACATCGAAGAGGCCGACGTGCACCATTGCATGAACACCTCCTGGCTGTTCGGTGGCGTGGACATGAACCGCTGGATCGACTTCAAGACGGGGCAGCCCGAGGCGCATGCCGCCTTCATGGCGCAAGGCCGTGAGGAGCTCAAGCTGTTCGAGCGGCCCTTCGTCTCCTGGCGCAACGACATCGCGCTGTTCATGGGACCACGCCAGTCGGGTTACTCGGCCTTGGACGTGGACGACCTGACGGCCGTGGAGGTGCGTTCGCACCGGGCCATGGCCGCGCACCTGGACTACTTCAAGGCCCATGCGCCCGGCTTCGAGGAGGCCTACCTGCTGCAGAGCGCGCCCCAGATCGGCGTGCGTCACGCGCGCCGGCTGGTCGGCGTGGACGGGGTCTGGCGCCACCGCTGGCCCGAGGGCCGGGCGCTGCCCGACGAAGTCGCCGTCTCGCCCGCTGTGTCGCCCAAGTTTCCCAACATCTCGGTGCCCTATGGCGCGCTGGTGCCGCAAGCCCTCGATGGCCTGTTGGCCTGCGGGCGCCACATCTCCTGCGACCGCAACTCGCATGGTTTCATGCGCGAGATCCCGCAGTGCTGGCTGACTGGCCAGGCCGCGGGCGTGGCGGCGGCGCTGGCCGTGGCCGGGGGCGTGCGACCCCGCGCGGTGGACATCACTCGGCTGCAGCGGGGCCTGCTGGCGCAGGGCGTGTACCTGCGGCCGAACGCGGCGGTCGAGGCCGGAGCCACCGTGTCCGCGCATGCTGCCTGAACCGAACCCCGGTTCGCCGCCAAGCCCCATCCGCCCATGAACGCCCCGTGCCCAAGGAGACCTTGATGAGCCCCCCCTCCGCCACCCCGCCCACGCGCGCACTGCGCAGCAACTTTCCTCGCGGTTCCTACCTCTGGTCGGTGCGCAACGCGCAGTGGCGCGCGCTGGGCATCCCCGAGGAGGATTGCGAGAAGCCCAAGATCGCCATCGTCAATTCCAGCAGCGAGCTGGCCAGCTGTTTCAGCCATCTGGATCGGGTGGCGGCAGAGCTCAAGACCGCCATCCGTGCGGCGGGTGCCGTGCCCTTCGAGATCCGCACGGCCGCGCCCAGCGATTTCATCACCGGTGCCGGCGCGCGTGGCGCCTACATGCTGGCGGCGCGCGACCTGATCACCAATGACATAGAGGTGGCGGTGGAGGGCGCGCAGCTCGACGGCATGGTCTGCCTCACCTCTTGCGACAAGACCGTGCCCGGCCAGCTGATGGCCGCGGCGCGGCTGGACATTCCCGCGCTGCTGGTGCCCTGCGGTTACCAGGCCAGCGGCAGCTACCAGGGACACCACTGCGACATCGAGGAGGTCTTCATCGGCGCCATGCACGTGGTCTCCGGCGCGCTGGACCGCGACACGCTGGTGGGCATGAGCCGCGAGGCCATCCGTTCGCCGGGTGTCTGCTCGGGCATGGGCACGGCCAACTCCATGCACATCGTCTGCGAGGCCCTGGGCATGGCGCTGCCGGGTAGCGCGCCCGTGGCCGCCATGAGCGAACGTATGATGGCCGACGTGCGGCGCGCGGGCGCGCGCATCGTGCAAATGGTCTGGGACGACCTGCGGCCGCGCGCCATCCTGACGCCGGGCGCCTTCGCCAATGCGGTGCGCGCCGTGCTGGCCGTGGGCGGCTCGGTGAACTGCGTCAAGCACCTGCAAGCCGTGGCCACTGAAGCGGGGCTGAACCTGGACGTGTACCGCCTGTTCGAGCAACTGGGCGCCGAAGTGCCGGTGCTGGCCGGCGTGCGCCCGGTGGGCACGCACAGCATCGAGCAGTTCGAGGCGGCCGGCGGCTGCCAGGCCGTGCTCAAGCAACTGGCCCCTCAATTGGACTTGCAGGTGCGCACCGTGACTGGCCGCACATTGGCGACTGAGCTGGAAGCGGTGTCGGTGCGCGACCCGGAGATCATCCGGCCGCTGGACCGACCCGTGGCCACGCGCCCGGCCATCGTGGTGCTGCGTGGTTCCCTGTGCCCCGACACGGGCATCGTCAAGACGGGCATTCTGGAGCGCAAGCAGCGACGTTTCGAAGGCCCGGCTCTCTGCTTCGACACCAGCGACGCCGCCATCGCGGCCCTCAACGCGGGTGAGATCCGGCCTGGCCAGGTGGTCGTCATGCGCGGCGCCGGCACGCGTGGCGGCCCGGCCATGGGCGGCGGCGCCTCACGCGTGGTCTTCGCCATCGACGGTGCCGGGCTGGGCGATCAGGTGGCGTTGCTGACCGATGGCCACCTGTCGGGACTGGTCTGCAAGGGCCTGGTCGTGGCCGAGGTGGCGCCCGAAGCCGCGCTGGGCGGACCGCTGGCGCTGGTGCGCGATGGTGACGTGATCGCCATCGACCTGGACAGCCGCCGCTGCGACCTGCTGGTGGACGAGGCCGAGATGCAGCGCCGCCGCGCGGCCTGGACACCTGCGCCGCCGCAGTTTGACCGCGGCTGGCTGCAGATCTACCGCGACAACGTCAGCGCGCCAGCCCGAGGTGCCGTCTTGGTCAAGTGAGCGCTTCCGTGATTCGGTGATGAGAACAAGGAGACAAACCGTGAACAGAACAACTTTCCTCGCGCGTCGTCGCGGCCTGGCTGCGCTGGCCGGAGCCATCGCCGTGCTGG
The DNA here is from genome assembly GCF_004328645.1 of Hylemonella gracilis. Classification (GTDB taxonomy): domain Bacteria; phylum Pseudomonadota; class Gammaproteobacteria; order Burkholderiales; family Burkholderiaceae_C; genus Hylemonella; species Hylemonella gracilis_B. The sequence continues at coordinate 2,999,881 of NZ_CP031395.1, read as the reverse complement.
TGGCCGCGCTGGCCCTGGCCGCGCCCGCCTCAGCGCAGACCTATCCCGACAAACCCATCCGCCTGGTCGTTCCTTTCTCGGCGGGCGGTGGGGCCGACACGATTGCGCGCGTCATTGCCAAGGGCCTCGCGGCCCAGGCTGGGCAGGCGGTGGTGGTGGACAACAAGCCTGGCGCCGAGGGCATCATCGCCGCGCAGGAGGTGATGCGGGCCGCGCCCGACGGCTACACCTTCATGCTGGGCTCCAACACGGCGATGGTGGCCGTGCCGGCACTGCGGCCCAATCCGCCCTATGACCCCTTCACGGCCTTCACGCCGCTGACCACGGCTGGCGAGTTTTCCATGTTCCTGGCGGTGTCGCCCGCGCTGCCCTCGGGTAGCCTGAAGGAATTCCTCGACCATGTGGCGGCCAATCCCGGCAAGTACAACTCCGGCTCCAGCAACAGCGCCTCGGAACTGGCCATGCTGCAACTGCTGGCCACACGCGGCATCAAGGTGGTGAACGTGCGCTACAAGGGCGACGCCCAGGCCATGACGGACCTGGTGGGCGGACAGATCGAGATGATGTTCTCCACCGGCACGCTGGTGCCGGGTTTCGCCAAGGACAAGAAGATTCGCCCCCTGGTGACCCTGTTGCCCGAGCGCAGCCCCTTGCTGCCCGAGGTGCCCACGGCGGCCGAACTGGGCCTGGGCGCGGTCACCATCGCGCCCTGGGCCGGTTTCTTCGGCCCGGCCAAGATGCAGCCCGCCATCGCGGAGCGGCTGAGCCGCATGCTGCGCGACGTGCTCAGCCGCGCTGATGTGCGCGAGCAACTGGTGGCGCAGGGTTTCTCGGGCTATGGCATGACGCCGGCCCAGTTCGCCGCCTTCCATCGCAAGCAGTGGGACGCCTTCACGACCACGGTGCGCGAGAACAACGTCAAGTTCGAGTGAACCTGGCGCCAAGACCATGAACCAGGATGCGTCGATGGCAGTGGGGCAGGGGCCGTCCAAGGGCCAGCGGTCACCGCGTGGCCGGCCCTCATCGTTGCACAATCGACCTACCATGAACGCATCCCACACACCGCGCGCCAAGAGCGCCGACACCGTCAGCGCCCTCGACCGCGGCCTGGCGCTGTTGCAATGCTTCCGCGAGGGCCAGCGCGCCCTGGGCGCCACCGAACTCTCCCGCATGACGGGCATACCGCGTCCCACCGTCACGCGGCTGGCCGACACCCTGGTGGCGAACCGCTGGTTGCGCGCCGAGCCTGGCGGCGAGCGCTACATGCTGGGCGCGGGCGTGGTGTCGCTGGCGCAGGTGTTCCTCTCTGGCCTGGACGTGCGCGGGTCCGCGCGCGGGCCCATGCAGATGCTGGCCGAGCGCACGGGTGGTTCGGTTTACCTGGCCGTGCGTGACGGCATGGAGATGGTGATCGTCGAGGCCTGTCGGCCGCGTTCGTCCATGCTCGCGACGCGCATCGACGTGGGCTCGCGCGCACCGCTGCCTGTTTCGGCGCTGGGGCGCGCCTTCCTGGCCGCGGTGGATGAGCCCCAGCGCCAGCAGCTCATCGACTCCCTGCGTCTGCTGCGCGGGGCCGAGTGGGGCAGCGTGGCGCCCGGCATGGAGCGGGCCATCAACGAAGCCCATCGCCTGGGTTATTGCCTGTCGCTGGGCGAGTTCCACCGCGAGATCAATTCGGTCTCGGTGGCCCTGGTCGGCCCGACTGGCGAGGTCATGGCGCTCAACTGCGGTGGCCCCGCCTTCCACTTCAGCGAACAAGGTCTGCGCGACGAGGTGGCTCCCGCCCTCGTGCAGATGGCCGCCGGCATCGCCGCCGAGATCGGCGGCCGTGTGGTGCTGCCCACGCAGGCCGCGGCACTTTCTTCCTCACCCTAGAACCCCTAGAACTGTTTCGGAGCCTCAAGCCCATGCGATTGACCGACGAAGAAAAAGCCATGTACGACGGCCACCAAGGCCCGGCCGTGCAGAAGGCCATGGATCTGCTGGTCCGTTATGGCGAGGCCTTGGGCGCGGAGCGCCTGGTGGAGACGCGCAATGTCTGCGCCACCATCACCTCGACCACGCCCTTCCAGCGCGATTTCGCCCTGGCCAAGGGCGGCATGGACGCGGTGTTCTCCGAATTCAGCCTGGACAGCCAGGAGGTGGTGGAGATCCCGAAGTTCAAGGTTTTCACCAGCCATCTGCAGCTCGGCTTCGACCCGGGCCAGCCCGAGCGCATGGGCCTGAGCGAGGAAACGGTGCGCTTCTACGAGAAGAGCGAGCGCCACGCCGCCAGCCTGGGTGCCCAGATCATGAACACCTGCACGCCCTACCAGGTGGGCAACATCCCGACCCGGGGCGAGCACTGCGCCTGGATGGAGTCGTCGGCGGTGATCTACTGCAATTCGGTGCTGGGTGCGCGCACCAACACCGAAGGGCGCGAGAGCTGCGGCGCGGCCATGCTGACCGCGCGCATTCCCTACTGGGGCTACCACCTGCCCGAGAACCGCCACGCCACGCACGTGGTGGAGCTGGACATCGAGGTGGAGTCCGTGCAGGACTGGGGCCTGCTGGGGTATTTCATTGGCGAGCATGTGCAGGAGCGGGTGCCGGCGGTGCACAGCCGGCGCGGCATCGGCCGGGTGCCCAATCTGCCGCGCCTGAAGCATTTCGGCGCGGCGGCATCGTCCTCGGGCGGCGTGGAGCTGTACCACGTGGTTGGCGTCACGCCCGAGGCGCTGACGCTGGAACAGGCGCTGGGCGGCCAGCGGCCCGTCGAGGTGCTGCGTTACGGCGAGGCCGAGCGACGCCAGACCTACGAGAAGCTCAACACCACGGCCCGCTCCGCCGAGATCCAGTACGTCATGCTGGGCTGCCCGCACTACACCATCGAGCAGATCTGGGAAGCTGCGCAGTTGCTCGAGGGCCGCAAGGTCCATCCAGATTGCGAGCTCTGGATCTTCACGCCGCGCGCTATCAAGTCCCTGGCCGACCGCAACGGCTACACCCGCATCATCGAGGAAGCCGGCGGCATCCTCATGACCGACAGCTGCTCGGCCATGAGCCGCGCCGTGCCCAAGGGCACACGCACCGTCGCGCTCGACTCGGCCAAGCAGGCCCATTACCTGCCGGCCATCCTGGGCGTGCAGGCCTGGTTCGGCTCCACCGCCGAGTGCATCGACGCGGCCTGCACCGGCCGCTGGCAAGGAGCCTTGCAATGAACACCGCCACGCCGTCCGCCACCGCTGAAACATCGCAGCTGATCGTCCTCCATGGACGCAAGGTGGTCGGCGGGGTGTCCGAAGGCGAGGCCCTGGTCACGCGCGACCGCATCTCCGGCTGGGGCGGCATTGACCCGCGCAGTGGCAGCGTGATCGAAACCCGTCACGAGCTGCGCGGCGTCAGCTTTGCCGGCAAGGTGCTGGTGTTCCCCGGCGCCAAGGGCTCCTCGGGCTGGTCGGCCATGTTCCACATGACCCGCCTGCTCAACAGCGCGCCCGCGGCCTTCCTCTTCAACGAGATGACCACCAAGATGGCCCTGGGCGCCGTGGTCACCCATGCGCCGGCCATGACTGACTTCGACCGCGACCCGCTGGACTGCATCCAGACCGGTGACTGGGTGCGCGTGGATGCCGACCGGGGCGTGGTCGAGATCCACCGCAAGGCCAGGCCTTGATCCTTCCCGGTACAGCGCACACAACAGAACACACAACAACAGGAGACAGACCATGCAACACGACCACCAAGGCGGACGCATCAACCGCCGCCAATGGAACCTCGGCCTCGCGGCCCTGGGCGCCAGCAGCCTGCTGCCCGGAACCGGAATGGCCAGCGCGCAGGGTTTTCCGAGCAAACCCGTCACGCTGATCGTGCCCAATGCGCCGGGTGGCGCGATCGACATCCTGGCGCGTGTGCTTCAGCAGCAGTTGTCTGCCATCTGGCGCCAACCCATCGTCGTCGAGTACAAGCCCGGCGTGGGCACGGCCCTGGGCACGGATTTCACCGCCAAGGCCGCGCCGGACGGCCATACCTTGTGCGTCGTCGCCACGCCCCATGTCATCAACCCGGCGATGCGGCAACTGCCCTTCGACACGACCCGCGACCTGTCCGGTATCACCATCCTGGGCGTGTCCAACATCCTGATCTCGGCCACGCCGTCTTTCCCGGCCAACAACCTCCAGGAGGCCATCGAACTCATCAAGAAGAGCCCCGGCAAGTACAGCTACGCCAGCCCGGGCAGCGGCAGTTCCATGCATCTGGCCATGGAGCTGTTCAAGCAACAGGCCGGCCTGGACATCCTGCATGTGCCCTTCAAGGGCAGCGGTCAGGCCTACCCCGAAGTCATGGCCGGCCGCATCGAACTGCTGATCGACCCACTGTTCTCCACCATGCCCCATCTCAAGGGTGGCAGGCTCAAGGCGCTGGCCGCAACAGCGCTCAGACGCTCGGCCATCGCGCCCGACATTCCCGCAGTCGCCGAAACCTTGCCTGGCTTCAACGTGCAGTCGATGTTCGGCCTGGTTGTGAGCAGCGGCGCGCCGCGTGACGTGGTCAACACGATCTACAAGGACATCCTGGCCGTGCTGCAGACGCCCGAGGCGAAAAAGCGCATGGACGATCTGGGCCTGGAAACCAACCCGATCACCCCGCCACAGTTCGATGCCTACATCAAGGCCGAAATCCAGAAATGGACCCAGGTCGTCAAGACGGCGGGTATCAAGCTGGATTGAGTGTCGTTCACTTCGTCCCGCATGAAAGGCCGCGCCACGCGCGGCCTTTGCCTTTTCTGTTCCTGGGTGCGGAATGAGCAAGAAGTTATGATTTCCGGCTTCGCTCGCTGAGTCATTGTTCCCCCCACCCCCGGATCCCGCCGTGCGCCTCAATTCCATCAAGCTTTCCGGTTTCAAGTCCTTCGCCGAGCCGACCAATTTCATGCTGCCGGGGCGGCTGGTGGGCGTGGTCGGGCCCAATGGCTGCGGCAAGTCCAACATCATGGACGCGGTGCGCTGGGTGTTGGGTGAGAGCCGCGCTTCGGAGCTGCGCGGTGAGTCCATGCAGGACGTGATCTTCAATGGCACCACCAGCCGCAAGGCGGCCAGCCGCGCCAGCGTGGAGCTGGTGTTCGACAACGCCGACCACCGCGCGGGCGGGCAGTGGAGCCAATATGCCGAGATCGCCGTCAAGCGTGTGCTGACACGCGACGGCACCAGCAGCTACTACATCAACAATCAGCCGGTGCGCCGCCGTGATGTGCAGGACGTGTTCCTGGGCACGGGCCTGGGGCCGCGCGCCTACGCCATCATCGGCCAGGGCACGATCAGCCGCATCATCGAGTCCAAGCCGGAGGAGTTGCGCCTCTTCCTGGAGGAGGCTGCGGGCGTGTCCAAGTACAAGGAGCGCCGCCGCGAGACGGAGAACCGTCTGTCCGACACGCGCGAGAACCTGACCCGGGTGGAAGACATCCTGCGCGAGCTCAACGCCAACCTCGAGAAGCTGGAACACCAGGCCGAGGTGGCCCAGAAGTACAAGACCTTGCAGGCCGAGGCCAGCCTCAAGCAGCACCAGCTCTGGTTCTTGCGCCGCGCCGAGGCCGAGGCCGAGCAGAAGCGCATCCACGCCGAGGGCGAACGCGCCGTGATCGATCTGGAGGCGCGCGTGGCCGACCTGCGCCACATCGAGGCCGAGCTGGAGACTATCCGCCAGGCGCATTACGCGGCGGGCGACCAGGTCAACCAGGCCCAGGGCAAGGTGTATGAGGCCGGCGCCGAGGTGGGCCGGCTGGAGGCCGAGATTCGCTTCGTGGTGGAAGGCCGCCAGCGTGCACAGGAGCGGCTCAAGGCCCTGAAGGAACAGAACAGCCAGTGGGGCGAGCGCAAGGGCGATGCCCTGGCCGAGATCGAGCGCCTGGCCGAGCTGGCCTCGACCGGCGAGGAAAAGAACGTCGAGCTGACCGCCCAGCTGGAAGACCAGACCGCCGCCTTGCCCGAGCTGGAAGACGCCTTGCGCCAGGCCCAGCAGCGCGCCAACGAACAGAAGAGCAGCGTGCACGAAGTGCAGCAGCAAATCCAGGTGCTGGCCGCCGAGCAGCGCGGCATCGAGGAGCAGACGCGCCAGTTGCAGCAGCGCCGCGAGCGCCTGGACACGGACAAGAAGGCCCTGGCAGCGCCCGACGAGGCCAAGTTGCAAACGCTGCAGGCCCAGAACACCCAGACCCGCGAGGCGGCCGAGGAGGCCCAGGCCCGCCTGCACGAGTTGCAGGAGCGCACGCCCCAACTTGACAGCGAGCGCCAGGAAAAGCAACGCGCCGCCAACATGGAGAGCGCCCGGCAGGCCGATCTGTCCGCGCGCCTGGAGGCCCTCAAAGCCCTGCAGGACAAGGTCAAGACCGACGGCAAGCTGCAGCCCTGGCTGGCCAAGCACGGCATGGACGGCCTGCAGGCCTTGTGGACGCAGTTGCACATCGAGCAGGGCTGGGAGCACGCCCTGGAAGCCGCGCTGCGTGAGCGCATGGCCGCGTTGCCGATCAGCCGGCTGGAGATGCTGAAGTCGTTCGCCGCCGATGCCCCCCGACCAAGCTGGCTTTCTACAGCGCGCCCGCAGCCGCTGCCGAGGTGCCGGCCAGCGGCAAGGTGGGCCTGCCCCAGTTGGCCAGCCTGCTGCGCGTGGGCGACGCCGGCCTCAAGGCCGTGTTGGGTGACTGGCTGCAGGGCTGCTATGTGGCGCAGAGCTGGGAAGAGGCCCAGGGTCAGCGCGAGCAACTCGCGGCGGGCGAGGCCGTCTACGTGAAGAGCGGCCACGCCCTGGGCCGCCACAGCGTGAGCTTCTACGCCCAGGACAATGAACAGGCCGGCCTGTTGGCCCGGGCCCAGGAAATCGAGAGCCTGGACAAGCAGGTGCGTGCCCAGGCGCTGATCAGCGACGAGGCCAAGAGCGCCCTCGTGCGCGCCGAGGCCGCCTATGCCGACGCGGCCCAGCGCCTGGTGGCCGTGCGTCGCGAGGCCGACGAGACCCAGGCCCGGGCCCACGAGGTGCAGGTCGAAACCCTGCGCCTGACCCAACTGGCCGAGCAGACCCGTGCCCGCAGCGAGCAACTGCAGGGCGACATGGCCGAGGTGGATGCCTTGCTGGAAGATCTGCAGGAGCGCCGCATGGCGGCCGAGGCGCGCTTCGAAGAACTCGACATGCGCCTGGCCGATAGCCAGGAGCGCCAGGCCCAGCTGGACGAGCGTGCGCTGGAGGCCGAGCGCAAGCTGGCCGCCAGCCGCGAGCAACTGCGCGCGCTGGAACGCCAGGCCCAGGAAGCAACCTTCGCGCTGCGCTCGCTGGATGCGCGCAAGGCCGAGCTGGCCCGCGCCATCGAGACTGCCGAGCAGCAATCCGCCGCCATCGCCAGCGAAGAACAGCGCTTGAGCGAGGAACTGACCCGCGCCACCGATGCCGCGGCCCAGGCCGGCCTGCAGGGCGCGCTGGCGCTCAAGACCGAGCGCGAACAGCAGCTGGCCGCCAAGCGCAGCGAGTACGACGACCTCACGCTCAAGCTGCGCGCCAGCGACGAGCGCCGTATCAAGCTCGAGCGTGAGCTGGAGCCGCTGCGCGCGCGCATCACCGATTTGCAGCTCAAGGAACAGGCCGCGCGCCTGGGCCTGGAGCAGTACACGCAGCAACTGGTCGAGGCCCAGGCCGACCTGGAGGCCGTGGCGCGGTCCATCGAGGAGGGCAAGGTGCGCCTGCGTGGGGGAGAGGGCGGCCTGCAGGGCGAGATCGAGCGCCTGAACCGCGAAATCGCCGCGCTGGGCGCGGTCAACCTCGCAGCGCTGGAGGAACTGGCGACGGCGCGCGAGCGCAAGCAGTTCCTCGACGCGCAATCGGCCGACCTGACCGACGCCATGAACACGCTGGAAGCCGCCATCCGCAAGATCGACGCCGAGACGCGCGACCTGCTGGGCGACACCTTCAAGACCGTCAACGAGCACTTCGGCAAGATGTTCCCCGAGCTGTTCGGCGGCGGCCAGGCCAAGCTCATCATGACGGGCGAGGAAATTCTCGACTCCGGCGTGCAGGTCATGGCCCAGCCACCGGGCAAGAAGAACCAGACCATCCACCTGCTCTCGGGCGGCGAGAAGGCGCTGACCGCCATCGCCCTGGTGTTCGCCATCTTCCAGCTCAACCCCGCGCCCTTCTGTCTGCTGGACGAGGTGGACGCGCCGCTGGACGACGCCAACACCGAGCGCTACGCGCGCCTCGTGCGCAGCATGTCGCGGGGCACGCAGTTCCTCTTCATCAGTCACAACAAGATCGCGATGGAAATGGCCGAGCAACTGATCGGCGTGACCATGCAGGAGCAGGGCGTGTCGCGCATCGTGGCCGTGGACATGGAAGCCGCCGTCTCCTTGGCCGAGGTATGAGCGCATTGCAGCTCGGCCTGCTGATTGCCGGCCTGCTGGTGCTGGCGGGCGTGCTGGCGCACGGCTGGTGGACGGCCCGGCGTGGCCGCCCACGCCTGGCCGAGCCGGAGGGCCAGGCATGGCCTTACGTCACACAGCCTCGTGCGCAGGCGACGTCGGCGGCATCGCTCGCGCAGCACGCGGCGTCTGCGTCACCCGTTGACGTTGACGCTGAAACGCCCTGGCACGCCGCGACGCAGGACGTTCCGACCGAGGTCCCGGACCGGCGCCCGCAGCACAACCACCTGGACCCCTTGATTGATGTGCTGGCGACCATCGAGCTGGAGTTGCCCATTTCCGGCGATGCCGTGCTGCACAACCTGCCTGCGACGCGCCGGGTGGGCAGCAAACCGTTTTCGGTCGAGGCGCGGGGCGAGGACGGTGCCTGGGAAGTCCCTCAGGCCGGGCAGCAATACAACCTGTTGCAGACCGGTGTGCAACTGGCCAACCGGGCGGGGGCCTTGAACGAGCTGGAGTATTCCGAGTTCGTCCTCAAGACCCAGGCCCTGGCCGACGCCCTGGGCGGCGCGGCCGACTTGCCCGACATGCTTGACGCCGTGGCGCGCGCGCGCGAGCTGGACGCCTTCGCGCAGGCGCATGACGCGCAGCTGAACGTGACACTGCGGGCCAGTCGCACGGCCTGGAGCGCGGGTTACGTGCAGCAGCTCGCCACCCGCCTGGGTTTCGTGGATGGCGTGCTGCCCGGGCGCATGGTGCTGCCCCGCGCGCCTGCGCCTTCTCCCGTCCTGGCGGGCCTGCCCCAGCAGGCCGTGCTCACCTTGCACTACGACCCGCAGGCCGCCACCTCGGCCGATCCCGCCATGACCGCGATCCGCGAGGTCACGCTCAGCCTGGATGTGCCCCAGGTGCCGCGCGCCGAGCGACCCTACGAACGCTTGCGCGCCGTGGCCACTACTCTGGCCCAGCAGATGGACGGGCGCCTGGGTGATGACGCGGGCCGCCTCTTGGTGGTGGAGGACCTGGATCGCATCGGCGCTGAGCTGGAAGCGCTCTACGACGCACTGGAGGCGCACGAGCTGCCCGCCGGTTCCGGGCCAGCGCGCCGCCTGTTCAGTTGATCGATTGTTTGCCGAGTTTGCCGACCATGCCGGATCTTTTCAGCCAGCCCGCCGACGCGCCGCGCCCCGCAGCCGCGCAGCGCGCGGTCGAGTTGCGTGAGGTGCTGCACCACCACGCCCACCGTTACTACGTGCTGGACGCGCCCGAGATTCCCGATGCCGAGTACGACCGCCTGTTCCAGGAACTGCAGGCCATCGAGGCCGCGCACCCTGAGCTGCGCACGCCCGATTCGCCCACGCAGCGCGTGATTGGCCAGGTCCTGGATGGCTTGCTGCCTGTGCGGCACGCTGTGCCCATGCTCAGCATCGACACCGAGACCGACACCACGCCCGAGGGTGCGCGCGCCTTCGATGCCCGCGTGCGCAAGGCGTTGAGCCTGGAGGAAGGCGCGCCGCAAGTCGAGTACGCAGCCGAGCTGAAATTCGACGGCCTGGCCATCAACCTGCGCTACGAGCGTGGCGTGCTGGTGCAGGCCGCCACACGCGGCGACGGCGAGACCGGCGAGGACGTGACGCAGAACATCCGTACCATCAACCAGATTCCACTGCGCTTGTTGGCCCCCACGCTCCCCGCTGCGCGTGGTTCGCTGCCCCCAAGTCCAAGCAACGCGCAGGACACGCTTGCGCTTGGTGCGCGTTTCGCCGTGGGGCAGCCCGGCGGCGAAACCATGGTGTCGTGGCCTCCGGACGTGCTGGAAGTGCGCGGCGAGGTCTACATGCGGCGCGACGATTTCGAGGCACTCAATGAGCGCCAGCGCGACAAGATCGCCGCCGGCGCCAAGGGTGAGAAGACCTTCATCAACCCGCGCAACACGGCGGCGGGCGCGGTGCGCCAGCTCGACCCCGCGATCGTGGCCCAACGCCCCTTGAGTTTTTATGCCTACGGCCTGGGTGAGGTGCGTGGCTGGGCTCCGCCACTCACGCATGGCGCGGTCATGGATGCGTTTGTCGCCATGGGCCTGCCGGTGTGCGAGCACCGTGCCCTGGGCCTGGGCGCCGAGGCACTGGTGGATTTTCACGCTCGCATGGGCGCCTTGCGTGACAGCCTGCCCTTTGACATCGATGGTGTGGTCTACAAGGTCAACAGCCTGGCCTTGCAGCAGCAGCTGGGCTTCAAGAGCCGTGAACCGCGCTGGGCCGTGGCGCACAAATATCCGGCGCAGGAGATGCTGACCACGGTCCAGGCCATCGAGGTACAGGTGGGGCGCACCGGCAAGCTGACGCCCGTGGCCAAGCTGGCGCCGGTGTTCGTGGGTGGCGTGACCGTGACCAACGCCACCTTGCACAACGAGCTCGAAGCCCGACGCAAGGACGTGCGCGTGGGTGACACGGTCATCGTGCGCCGGGCGGGAGATGTGATTCCCGAGGTGGTGAGCGTGCTGCCCGAGAAGCGGGTGCCGGGCGCGTCCGAATTCACCATGCCCGCGTTTTGCCCCGTCTGCGGCAGCGCGGCCGTGCGCGAGGAGGATGAGGCCGACCACCGCTGCACCGGAGGGCTGTTCTGCAGCGCCCAGCGCAAGCAGGCCCTGCTGCATTTCGCGCAGCGCCGCGCCATGGACATCGAGGGCCTGGGTGACAAACTGGTCGACCAATTGGTGGATGGCGATGTGGTCAAAACCTTGCCCGATCTGTACCGCCTGGGCTTGACCTCGCTCGCCGCGCTGGACCGCATGGCCGAGAAGTCCGCGCAGAACATCGTGGACGCGCTACAGAAATCGAAGCGGACCACCTTGCCACGGTTCCTCTACGGGCTGGGCATCCGGCATGTGGGCGAATCCACGGCCAAGGACCTGGCGCGTCACTTCGGCAAGCTCGACGCCATCATGGACGCGGGTGTCGAGGCGCTGAAGGAGGCGCCCGACGTCGGCCCGGTCGTTGCGCAGAGCATCCGCACCTTCTTTGATCAGGCTCACAACCGCGAGGTCGTGGAGCAACTGCGCGCCTGCGGCTTGCGATGGGACGAAGGGGAGCCCGCGCCCCGCGCCCTGCTGCCGCTGGTAGGGAAGACCTTCGTGCTCACTGGCACGCTGCCCACCCTGTCACGCGACGCCGCGAAAGACATGCTGGAGGCCGCCGGCGCCAAGGTGGCTGGCTCCGTCAGCAAGAAGACCAGCTACGTGGTCGCGGGCGAGGAGGCCGGCAGCAAGCTGGACAAGGCGCGTGAGCTGGGTGTTCCTGTGATCGATGAAGCCCAAATGCTGGCCGTGCTCAAGGGTCAGGCAGACGAATAATTCAGTCGGGAAATTTTCATGAATACGCCATTGACTCGTTGGAAGTCACTCTCCTGGTTGAGCCGCTTCACGCTGCTCAACGCCTTGCTTGCCCTGGTGATCGTGCTGAGCAACGCGCCGCTGCGTGACAACCCCGGCGGCGTTTTGGGCGCGACGTATCTGACCTTGGCCTCTCTGGGGCATTTCCCGTTCTTCGCCGCCCTGGTTTCCTTGCTGCCTCTGTTGCTCGTGCTGGTGATGCGACACAAGCAAAGGCCCCAGGTCCTGGGGGTCGTGGCCGTGGTTTTGCATGGCGCGTTCATCGTGCTGCTGCTGCTGGATGCACGGTTGTTTGCCCTGTACCGATTCCACATCAACAGCCTGCTGGTCCAGCTGGTGCTCAGCGGCGCCCTGTACGACCAGGTGCAGCTGTCCTGGCTCGACTGGACGCTGGCCGTGGCGGTGGTGCTGGCGGTGTTTGCCGCGCAGGCGGCGCTGGCCTGGGCCTGCTGGCGCCGGCTGCCTGCGCGGCCTCGGCGTGCCGTGCTTTCGCATTGGGCGATCGCCGGGGTGTTCATGGTGGCGGGGCAGGCCGCCACGATTTACTACGATGCCAGGGGCCTGCGTGCGGCCGTCAGTCAATGGTCCTATTTGCCCTGGGCGTTGCCGATCACCGCCAAGCGCATGATGCTGAGCCAGTTCGGCGTTGGCTTGGACGACTCAGCACAAGGCGAGATGGGGGCCATGCGTCCAGGCGCCAAGCAGGGCGTCTTGCGCTACCCCCTGCAGCCCATGCAGTGCACGCCGACCCAGCCTGCGCCCAACGTGTTGGTGATCGTGCTGGACTCCCTGCGGCGTGATGCCCTGGACGCGACCATCATGCCCAACACGTGGAAGCTGGCCCAGCAGTCCATGGTGTTTCCGCGTCATTACAGCAGCGGCAATTCGACGCGACCGGGTTTCTTCGGCCTGCTCTATGGTGTGCCGCCGAGTTACTTCGATGACATGCTGAGGGAACAGCGGGGGTCCGTCCTGTTCCAGGTTTTGCAGCAGCAAGGCTATGGCCTGCATCTGTACGTGAGCGCGCCACTGGATGGCACCGAGTTTGACCGCACCATCTTCGCCAACGTGCGCCAGCACCTGGAAGTGGCGCCCATCAAGCTGCCGATCTACGAACGTGATCGGCACATCATGAACGCCTTGAAGCAGGATATCGCGCAAGAGCTGCAAGCCAAGCCTCGCCGCCCCTGGTTTGGCCTGGCTTTCCTGGATTCATCGCATGCTCCCTACCACTTTCCCAAGGGCTACCCGCCGCTGGCCCAACCCATGGCGGAGTCGATCAGCTACTCGCAGCTGGACGGCAAGCAGGAAGCCCTGCCTTACATCAACCGTTACCACACCGGTGTGCACTACGCCGACAGCATGATCGGCGAGATCTTGGCCCAGCTGCGTGCCTCGGGCGCGGACAAGAACACGATCGTCTTGATCACGGGTGATCACGGCGATGAGTTCAACGACTTGAAGCAAGGCTATTGGGGGCACAACGGCAATTTTGCCGACCACCAGGTGGTCGTGCCCTTCGTGCTGCATTGGCCCGGACGAGGCACCGCCGTGCCTACGGGCATCAGCGCGCACCAGGATCTCGTGCCGACCCTGATGCACCATGCCCTGGGTTGCAGCAATCCCTTGGGCGACTACAGCACGGGACGGGATTTGTTCGCCCCGCCGCCATCGGAGCCTCCGGTTCTGTTGGTGGACAGTTGGGTGCTGCGTGGCATACGCCATGGGGACGACATCTATGCGATGGACCATTACGGCAACCTCAACATGATGGACTCGCAAAACCGCCCCAAGACCGATGCAAAGCCTGATCCCGTGGTGATGCGCAGCGCCTTCGAAATGATGACGCGGTTTCGAAAGTGACAGCTTGTGCCTTGGGCTGCGCCTGAGAGTTGTTCATCGACATAACTGCTGGCTTGCGCGTTTTTCTTCCCATAGCAGCGCCCCGAGGAACAGCGCCGCCAGCAGCGCGAGTGAGTGCACCAGCCCGTCCGGGCTGAAATAGTCGATGGTCAGTCCACCGGTGGCGGGGCCGAGGAAACTGCCGACAGCACCCAGCCCGCGAGCAAATGCCAGCCCACGGCCAGCGCGATGGGCAGAAGACTGGCCGAGCCAATCCACGACAGCAGGGTCGGGCCGGACACCTGGCAGAGGGTGAAGGCCGCGGCGTAGGCCACCATCATGCGTCTGCGTCTGCGTCTGCGGGTGGCGGGTGGCGGGTGGCGGGTGGCGGGTGGCGGGTGGCGGCGCTGGCCATCTGGTTGATCCAGGCTTCGCCCAGGATGAACCGTACGCTGCAGGCGGCGCCCATCAATAGCCGCAGCAGGAGCAGGGCGGGAAACAGGGTGAACGGCACCACCGCCAGCAGCGCCATGCTCAGGGCCGCGACCAGCCTCGAGCCTGCCTGCCATTGGGGGGTGGGGGTGGATGCTTGTTCCATGGGCGAGAGGGCGTTCTCGTGGGGCATGCCCGCCCGATTGGGCCGGCGGTGTCGGGCGTACCGGCGATGGCCGTCGGCCGATCCGGTTTTTTTCGCTGCTTTCACAATATCGGCTGCACAAGATCGTCTAACTCCTCATATATGGATGCGCCACCGCAAGACCTGGACCTCGAAGCCGAGCAGGACAGCCACATCGCGGCTGCGGTTCAGCGCGAGCGTGGACGGCTGCGCAGCTTCATCCGCCGCCGCGTGTCGGACGCCGCGGAGGCGGAGGACATCCTGCAGGAGGTGCTGTACGAGCTGGTGTCTGCCTACCGCCTCATGCACCCGATCGAACGGGTGGGGGCCTGGCTGATGCGCGTGGCACGCAACCGCGTTGTTGATCATTTCCGCAAGAGGAAATCCAGCCCGTCCGCGGCGTTTGCCAGCGACTTGGGGGACGACGAGGACGGGCTGACGCTGGAGGAGATGCTGCCGTCCCTGGCGCCGGGCCCGGAGGGTGAGGTGGTGCGGCAGATGCTGCTGGCACAGATCGAGGAGGCGCTGGACGAGCTGCCGCGCGAGCAACGCGAGGTGTTTGTCGCGCATGAGCTGGAGGGTTTGAGTTTCAAGGAGATGTCCGAACTGTGGGGCGTGGGGGTCAACACCTTGCTGTCCCGCAAACGGTATGCGGTGCTGGCGCTGCGCGAGCGTCTGCAGGTGGTTTACGAGGATTGGCTCACGGCGGCGTGAGCATTTTTCAGGAGCAAATGTCATGAAACGGCAATTGATGAAGATGAAGTTCGTGTTCCTGCTGCTGGGGGTCGCATTTGTCGCGGCCTTCGGCGCGGTGGTGATGCTGTTGTGGAACGCGCTGGTGCCCGACCTGTTCGGAGGGCCGGTCATCGGGTTCTGGCAGGCCGCCGGCCTGCTGGTGCTGTGCCGCATCCTGCTGGGCGGATTCGGCGGGCCGGGCGGTCATCGTGGGCGCTGGCATCACATGACAGCCGAGGAGCGCGAGCGCTTTCGCGATGGCGTGCGCCAGTGGAAAGCCATGAGTCGCGACGAACGGCGTGAGTTCCGTCGCGGTTTCGGTGGCGGTTGTGGACCGCGGGCGGAACCTGTCCGCGAAGCGAATGATCGGCCCGCGGAGTGATATCTTTTTCGGGTCTAATGGCATTCCCTCTCCTGGCTGGGACCGGGCTCTTGCCCCAGGTCAATCAGCTTGGATGTGTCAGCCAGTCTCCTGGGCGCAAGGAGCAAGGCGGACGCTGGGGCGAGGCCGGCATGGCCCATGCCCCCCGCGCCGCGTGCATGCCGGGCATCCGACAAATTTCCTACCAAGAAAAAAACGCTTCATGAAAGACGTTTCCTCTTCCGTTTTCCTATTCCAACAACGTGGTTTCGGGCTGGGCCTGCTGGGGTCGGTGGCCTTGAGCCTGCTCATGCTGTCGGGCTGCG
The DNA here is from genome assembly GCF_004328645.1 of Hylemonella gracilis. Taxonomy (GTDB): domain Bacteria; phylum Pseudomonadota; class Gammaproteobacteria; order Burkholderiales; family Burkholderiaceae_C; genus Hylemonella; species Hylemonella gracilis_B. Next base: position 2,984,229 of record NZ_CP031395.1, on the reverse strand, counting down.
GAGGGCCCTCGAATGAGGCCGCCGAGTCCAAGACCGCTGAGGCGGCCGCCAACACCCCTGCCTCGACGGAGCTGAGACCCGCCTTGACGGTGACGGTCACCCGCCCCCAGAGCACGCAGCTGGCCGGTGCCCTGCTGGCCAACGGCAACGTGGTGGCCTGGCAGGAGGCCATCATCGGCGCCGAGGTCAACGGCCTGCGCCTGGCCGCCGTGCACGTCAACGTGGGCGACAAGGTGAGTCGTGGTGATGAGCTGGCCCGTTTCGCGAGCGAGATTCCCTACGCCGCGGCCCTGCAGGCCCAGGCCAATTACGAGAACGCCAAGTCCGAGGCCGACCGCGTGCGTGCCCTGGGCGAGGAAGGCATCTATTCCCGCTCACAGCTGACGCAGATCTACACGACAGAGAAAGTGGCCAAGGCCCAATGGGAGGCCGCGCAGGTGACCTTGGCCGCGACTCGCGTGCAGGCGCCGGACGACGGTGTCATCTCGGCGCGCAGCGCCACGGTGGGCGCGGTGGTGAGTTCGGGCAATGAGCTGTTCCGCATGGTGCGTCAGGGCCGCATGGAATGGCGCGCCGAGGTCACGCCCGCCGAGATCGGCCGCGTGAAGGTTGGCCAGCAGGCGGAAGTGACCACCGCCAGCGGCCTGCAGGTGCAGGGTCTGGTGCGCGCCATCGCGCCCGCGGCTGACGTGCAGACGCGCAACATCCTGGTCTATGTGGACCTGCCACGCAACGAGGCCCTCAAGGCCAACACCTTCGCCCGTGGCATCTTCGCGCTGCCCACCAGCGTGGCCCTCACGGTACCCGCGCAGTCCGTCGTGCTGCGTGACGGTCACAGCTACGTTTTCGTGGTGGACGGCCAGAGTCGGGTGAGCCAGCGCAAGGTCGAGGTTGGCCGGCGCGTGGGCGAGCGCGTGGAACTGCTGCAGGGCCTGGCACCGCTGGAAGCGGTGGCGGTGCAGGGCGCGGGGTTCCTCAATGAAGGCGATTTCGTGAAAGTGGTGCAATGAACGTTTCCGCTTGGTCTATCCGCAATCCCATTCCCGCGGCCATGCTCTTCGTCATGTTGACGTTGATGGGGCTGTTTTCCTTCGGCGCCATGAAGGTCCAGAACTTCCCGGACCTGGACTTGCCGACCATCACCGTGGTCGCCTCCCTGCCCGGCGCCTCGCCCAGCCAGCTGGAGAACGACGTCGCGCGCAAGATCGAGAACAGCCTGGCGACCCTGCAGGGCCTCAAGCACATCTACACCAAGGTGCAGGACGGCGTGGTGTCGATGACAGTCGAATTCCGCCTAGAAAAAGGCACGCAGGAGGCGCTGGACGACGTGCGCTCTGCCGTGAGCAAGGTGCGCGGCGATCTGCCGTCCGACCTGCAGGAACCCATCGTCAACAAGGTCGAGCTCGCCGGTGGCGCAGTGCTGGCCTACACGGTGGCATCCGATCGCATGGACGAGGAAGCGCTGTCCTGGTTCGTGGACAACGATGTGTCCAAGTTGCTGCTTTCGGTGCGTGGCGTGGGCGCGGTCAACCGCGTCGGTGGCGTGAACCGCGAGGTGCAGGTGCTGCTCGACCCCTTGCGCCTGCAGTCCCTGGGGGCGACGGCGGCCGACGTGTCGCGTCAGCTCGCGCGGGTGCAGATCGAAAGCGCCGGGGGGCGCGCGGAAATCGGTGGCAGCCAGCAACCGGTGCGCACCATCTCCGCGCTGGGCAGTGCCCAGGAGATCGCGGGCATGCAGATTGCCCTGTCCGATGGCCGCAGCGTGCGTCTGGACCAATTGGCGAGCGTGCGTGACACCATCGCCGACCGCACGGCCGCGGCCTTCCTCGACGGCAAGCCGGTGGTTGGTTTCGAGGTGGCGCGCAGTCGGGGGCCAGCGAGGTGGAGGTGGGGCAGGAAGTACGCGCCAGACTGGCCGAGCTGCGCGTGGCGCGTCCCGATCTGCACATCACCGAATCCTTTGACTTCGTGACGCCGGTGGAGGAAGAATTCAATGCGTCCATGACGCTGTTGTACGAAGGCGCCATCCTGGCCGTGCTGGTGGTCTGGCTCTTCCTGCGCGATTTCCGCGCCACCGTGGTGTCGGCCGTGGCCTTGCCCCTGTCGGCCATCCCGGCCTTCATCGGCATGCATTACCTGGGTTTCACCATCAATGTGGTGACACTGCTCGCGCTCTCGCTGGTCATCGGCATTCTGGTCGACGACGCCATTGTGGAAGTGGAAAACATCGTGCGTCACATGCACATGGGCAAGTCGCCGTACCAGGCCGCCATGGAAGCGGCCGACGAGATTGGCCTGGCCGTGATCGCGACCACCTTCACGCTGATCGCGGTGTTCCTGCCCACGGCCTTCATGGCGGGTGTCCCGGGCAAGTTCTTCAAGCAGTTCGGCTGGACAGCGTCACTGGCGGTCTTTGCTTCGCTGGTGGTGGCGCGGGTGCTCACGCCCATGATGGCGGCCTACCTGCTCAAACCCGTGGTCATGGCCCAGGAGCGGCCGCGCTGGGCGCGCAGCAATGCCTTGCTGGGCAGGCTCTGGGCCTGGATGAACCAGCACGACGAGCCCGCCTGGCTGACGGTTTACCAGCGTTGGGCGGCCTGGTGCATCCGCCACCGCTGGATCACCATGGTGGGCGCCGGCGTGTTCTTCGTGTCATCCGTGATGCTGATTCCGCTGCTGCCCCAGGGTTTCATCCCGCCGGACGACAACTCCCAGACCCAGGTCTATCTGGAGCTGCCACCAGGCGCGACGCTGGAACGAACTGTCGAGACTGCGGAGCACGCGCGCCAGTTGGTGATGGCCGTGCCACACATCAAGTCCATCTACACCACCATCGGCTCGGGGTCGGCGGGCTCCGATCCCTTCGCGCCCCAGGGCGCGGCCGAATCGCGCAAGGCGGCCTTGACGATCCAGTTGGACAAGCGGGGCACGCGTCCGCGCAAGCAGGTGATCGAGAACCAGATCCGCGACGCCATGTCCAATCTGCCGGGCGTGCGCAGCAAGGTGGGTCTGGGCGGTTCGGGTGAGAAATACGTGATGACCTTGACCGGCAACGATCCGAACGCTCTGGCCACGGCCGCGCGGCAGATCGAGCGTGATCTGCGTACCATCCACGGCACGGGCAGCGTGCAGTCCACCGCCGCGCTGGTGCGCACCGAGATCATCGTGACGCCAGACCTAGCCCGCGCCGCGGACCTGGGCGTGACCAGCAGCGCCATTGCCGAGACCCTGCGCATCGCCACCGTGGGCGATTACGACAGCGCCCTGCCCAAGCTCAATCTGGCGCAACGTCAGGTGCCCATCGTCGTCAAACTGGACGAGGCGGCGCGCCATGACCTGTCGGTGCTGGGACGCCTCGCGGTGCCCGGCGCCAAGGGCCCGGTCATGCTGGAGCAGGTGGCCGACCTGAACTTTGGCGGCGGCCCGGCGGTGATCGACCGCTACGACCGCGCGCGCAACATCAACTTCGAGGTCGAGCTCGCGGGCATCGCCCTGGGCGACATGCAGACCGCCGTGGACAAACTGCCCAGCATTCGCAACCTGCCCCCGGGCGTGCGCGTGCTGGAGATCGGTGACGCCGAGATCCAGGGCGAGATGTTCGCCAGCTTTGGCCTGGCCATGCTGACCGGCGTCTTGTGCATCTACATCGTGCTGGTGTTGCTGTTCAAGGCCTTCCTGCATCCCTTCACCATCCTGGCGGCGTTGCCGCTCTCCTTGGGGGGAGCGTTTGTGGCGCTGCTGATCGCGAACAAGAGTTTCTCCATGCCCTCGCTGATCGGTCTCATCATGCTGATGGGGGTCGCGACCAAGAACTCCATCCTGCTGGTCGAGTACGCCATCGAGGCACGCCGTGTCCGTGGCATGAGCCGCCTGGACGCCATCCTCGACGCCTGCCACAAGCGCGCGCGCCCCATCGTGATGACCACCATCGCGATGAGCATGGGCATGCTGCCCATCGCGGTGGGCTGGGGGGCGGCGGACGCCAGCTTCCGCTCGCCCATGGCGATCGCGGTCATCGGTGGCTTGATCACGTCCACCTTCCTGAGTCTGCTGGTGATCCCGGCCCTGTTCACGCTGATCGATGACATCTCGCTTTGGCTGAGGCGCGTGTTTGGGCGCTCCAGCATCTCGTCCGGTGCGCAGGCGGCAGTCCATGCCACCCCCGTCATCGCGCAGCTAAAGCATTGAGGAAAGCACCATGGCCGTGTGCGAAATCCTGAAGATGGGGGACCCGCGCCTGTTGCGCCTGGCGCAGCCGGTGCAGGCGTTCGACACCGACGCGCTGCACCTGTTGGTCAGCGATCTGCTGGACACCATGCATGCGGCCAATGGCGCGGGCCTGGCGGCGCCTCAGATCGGGGTGGACCTGCGCGTGGTGATCTTCGGCAGCGGCCAGCCCAACCCGCGCTATCCGGACGCACCCGTGGTGCCGCGCACGGTGCTGTGCAACCCGGTCATCACGCCGCTGTCCGATGAGGAGCAGCACGATTGGGAAGGCTGCTTGTCGGTGCCCGGGCTGCGTGGCATCGTGCCCCGCTGGCAGCGGATTCGCTACACGGGGTTCGACCAGTACGGTGACCCGATCGACCGCACGGTGGAGGGCTTCCATGCCCGGGTGGTCCAGCATGAATGCGACCACCTGGACGGCAAGCTTTACCCCATGCGGGTGCGGGACTTCACGCGTTTTGGCTTCACCGAGGTGCTTTTTCCAGGGCTGGACCCGACGATTGACGATTGAGGGGGACGGGCCGGTGGTGGTCGCGAACGCCCGCCGGCTGTCTGGCCATCAGGTTTGAGGGAAGGACGGTAAGTCCGCCGCGTGGCGCACGACGTACACACCCAGGCCGCCTTCACGCCCGCGGATGCTGATCTGCTGCTGCGCGAAGGCGGAGAGGTCCAGCTTGCCGCGTTGGGCGACGTCGGTGGAGATCAATAGCTCGCACCCGACATCTTTGGTGGCGGACTCCAGGCGGCTGGCGACATTGACGGCGTCTCCGATGGCGGTGATCGACGTCGCCCGCCCGTAGCCCATCTCGCCGACGATGGCGGGGCCCGCGTGGATGCCCAGCCCGAGGCGCAGTGGCGTGGCCAGATCCTGCGCCAATCGTCTATTCAAGGCCTGCAGCCGCTCACCCATGGCCCGGGCCGCCGTCACGGCCTGTCGCGCGCCTGCCTCCACGCCTTGTTGTTCTCCACTTTGCAGGCCGAACAAGGCCATGATGCCGTCGCCGATGAACTTGTCCAGATACCCGCCAGCGGACTCGATGGCCTCGCCCATTTCCGAGAAGTACTGATTGAGGATGTGCACCACGTCGAAAGGCAGCTTGGTTTCCGACATCTGGGTGAAGCCGCGCAGATCGGCGAACAGGATGACGATCTCCTGCTCCGCGCCGAATTTCATGGGGTCGTAGGGCAGGGCGTCACGGGCCCGGGCATCGGCGGGCAGCAGGGGTGTCACCGCCACGTCGCCCGTGGGACAGAGCTGGCAGGCCAGGCGCACGCGCCCCGGCGCGCGGATGCGCTGGAGTACCCGCTGCTCGCCATCTCGAGGTGGCGGCAGCATTTCCCAGCCTGCGTCGACATGCACCCGGCAGGTGGAGCAGCGCCCACGCCCACCGCAGACCGAGGCATGGGGCACGCCGCCCATGCGGCTGATGTCGAGCACGGAGGCGCCACGCACTGCCTTCACTTCCCGGCCCTGGGGTAGCGCACGCTGATCAGGCCGTGGCGGCGCTCCCAGGTCTGCACCAGTCCGCGCGCCACGGTGGCCAGGATGAGCAGCGTGATGACGATCAGAGCGCCGTAAACCGACTGAGCCGAGTGAGGGTCGGTGGGGATCAGCCAGGCCAGCCAAGCCTGATCCGCATCCCGCCGGGCCACGCCGTAGGGCCCGCTGCCATTGTCGCCGTAGCCACTCCCGTAGCTGCCACCGCCATATCCTCCATAGACACCGCTGTTGGAATTCTCGGCATCGGCGGCCCCATAAGCCCCATAAGTACCCTCGCCGTAAGCAGGTGCCGCGCTGTTCGCCCCGTATCCCTCTCCGTAACTGCTGGTTTGCCCGGAATCCGCGGCACTTTGCACCGCGCGCGCCGCCGCCAGCACCCCCAGCAGTGCCAGCAATGGCACCAGCACTGCCGTGACGGCAAACAGCGTCAACCGCTGCCGGTACCAGCCGCGCAGGCGCAGCCACAGGTGCACGCCGATGCAGCCATGGGTCCAGGCGGCGATGACCAGGGCGAGCTGATTCCACAGCATGGGGCTGCCGCTGATCAGCAGTTGGATGAAGTCGGGGTAGGCCACGGGTTGGCCAGATCCCGTCAGTTGCAGCCGTTCGAGCACCATGGGCGTGGCGTGCAGCGAAAGGCCCAGCAGCGTGAGGATGCCCAGCAGGATGCGCAGGCCCTCGATCCAGGGCATGCGCAGCGTCCGACGGACGATCTGCTTGTAAAGCACCAGCGACAGATGCGTCAGTGCCGCCACTGTGAGCAGCAGCGCGCCCGGCAAGCTGTGCCAGACAAAAAAGAACAGTCGCTGCCCTGCCGCCATGACCTCCGGGGATACCAGGCCCAGTGCATGGTTGATCAGGTGGGTGACGATGAAGGTGAACATCGTCAGGCCCGAGATAAGCCGCAGACGGGTCAGCACGAAGCCGGTGTTGCGCGGCGTGCGCGTGCTCGTGCTCGTGCTCGTGCTCGTGGTGTCAGGGTGTGTGGGCGTGGTGGCGGGGAGGTCCATGCCGGTGATTCTCTTTCACAGGACCGGCGGTCCACAAGTGGTCTGGCCACTTAAAGTCGAAAACGGCGACCAAGTGCACAAGCGGTCCTTGGACGACCGCAGCCAGGTTTTTTTCACGTTCCCTGCATCCAGATCCGCATCCGTTCCGTTCTAGAGATGGAGCGCAATGGTGCGACTCCAAGATCCAATATGACAGGACACTCACATCATGAAAAAAAGCATGCATGCAGCCATCGGCGCAATTTCCGTTTTCCTTCTTGCCGGCGTCGCCCAGGCGCAGTTGGTCATGCACGACGGTGTGCTGACCGGTGCGGGCGGTCGCACGGTCTACACCTTCGACAAGGACGAACCGGGCAAGAGCAACTGCAGCGGCGGGTGCCTCGCCGTGTGGCCGGCATTCACCGCCAAGCCCGAGGCCGTGGCCAAGGGTGAGTTTGGCCTGATCAATACCAGCGGTGGCGCACGCCAGTGGACCGTGCAGGGCAAGCCGCTCTACTATTACGCGGGCGATACCCAGCCCGGAGACCGCAAGGGCGATGGCCAGGGCGGCGTGTGGCATGTGGTCACGCCCAAGTCGGGCGCCAAGTAAGCAAACGCCCGAAGACCAAGGGCGCGACCGAGCCTGCCGGTGACGTATGCTCGGTCGCACTGCACCCTGGAGACTCCCTGGATGGATGACCGTGATGAGGTAAGTCGACTGTTGGCGCGGGTGGCGCTGCGCGATGCCCAGGCCTTCGAAGCGCTGTATCGTCTCGCCGCGGGACGACTGATGGCGGTTGCCTGGCGGGTGACGCAGGACCGCGTCATGGCCGAGGATGTGCTGCAGGACGTGTTTGTATCGATCTGGAATCGATCCACCGAGGGCGCGCCGGGCCAGCACCGGACGCTGGCTTGGCTGTGCGTGGTCACGCGCCACCGGGCCATCGATCTGGTGCGCAAGCGCAAACCCGAAGAGCCACTGCACGGGCAAGGCGACTGTGGTGCCGAGCTCACGCACGATGTTGCGGCTGAAGGTGCCTCGCCCATGGAGCAGTTGCTGGACCATGAGGATGACGCACGACTGGGGCATTGCATGGAGACTCTGGAAACCGAGCCCAGGCGAGCGTTGCTGCTGGCTTTTTACGAAGGCCTGACCCACACCGAAATCGCCAGCCGCATGCGACGTCCCTTGGGGACCATCAAGGCGTGGACCCGGCGCAGCCTGATGCGACTCAAGGGCTGCATGGAGGCCCTGGCATGAACTGGTACCGTGATCCTTCGGCCATCGATCAATTGGCAGCGGCCTATGTGGCGGGTACCTTGCGGGGCCCAGCGCGTCGGCGTTTCGAGAATGTCATGCAGGGCCAACCCGCATTGGTGACGGCCGTGAACGGCTGGACGAAGCGGCTGGCGCCGCTGTACCTCAGCATGCCGCCCCAGGTTCCCAGCGCCCGGCTCTGGCGTCGGATTGCCACGGCGAGCATCGCGCCAGCCAGGGTCGTGAGCCCCTGGTGGCGGCGCTTGCTGACGCCCATGCCCGCCGGTGCCCTGGCACTGGGCTTGACGATGGGTGTCGTGCTGCCCGTCGCGTGGCAGGTCCATGACCGGAATCTGCGCGACATGCAATTGCCCGACAGCTATGTGGGTGTGCTCGGCACGGTCCAGGGGCAGGCGGGCTTGATCGTCTCCAGCCTGCGTGGGGGCAAGGTGGTCGACATCAAGCAGGTCACGCCCGTCACCGTGCCGCCAGGACAAACGTTGTTCCTCTGGCGCATCGACAAGGACGGCGCGGTCGCGCCCATAGCGCCGGTGCCTCAGGGTTCGTGGACTCATCTGGAACTGAACGACTCCGCCGAGCAGGTGTTTTTCCCCGCCGTGGAATTGGCTGTGTCCCTGGAGTCCGTGGGCACCCGTCCGAACGCGCCGACGCAGCCCTTTGTCTACCGTGGCTTGTGCGGCAAGCTCTGGCGTTAGCGTTAGGCGGGCCCGAGGCCTCAGGAAGCCAGAACGTCGAGCAGCTCGGTTTCGATCGCGATCTGCGCGCGGTTGTTCTGCAGCTCGGGGCCGTCGATCAGGAAAGTGTCGTCCACCCGCTCACCCAAGGTATTGACCTTGGCCAGTTGCAGGTTGATGCGGTGGTGGGCCAGCACGCGGGCGATCTTGTAGAGCAGGCCTGTCTGATCGCTGGCGGTGATGCTGAGCAGCCAGCGCTGGGCCTTGTCGTCGGGCTTGAGGCTCACCCGCGGCATGACGGGGAAATGCTTGACGCGCCGCGATAGCCGTCCCTTGCTGGGGGCCGGCAGGGGAGCAGCCTCGGTGATGGTGCGGCGCAGTTCGTTTTCAACCTGGCTCAGGATGGTCCGCGAGGGCTCGGCGTCGCGCGCCTGTTGCGTGCCGGGCACGACGACCTGGAAGGTATCGAGCGCGTAGCCGTTGCGCGCGGTGTGGATGCGCGCGTCCAGGATGCTGAACTCGCTCTGGTCGAAGTAGCCGCAGATGCGTGCGAACAGGTCGGGCGCGTCCGGGGTGTAGACCAGCACCTGCAGCCCCTCGCCCGCCGGTGAAGGCCGCGCGCGCACCAGGGTCTCGCCCGAGCCCACGTGTCGCCAGAGTTGCTGTGTGTGCCAGGCGATGTCGTCCGCGTCGTGGCGCATGAAGTAGCTCACGTCCAGGGTCTTCCACAGCGCCTCATGGGCCTGGGCGGGCGCCTGGCTTTCGGCGGCGCGGAACTGCGCGAGCGCCGCGTGCCGATGGGCTTCGATTTCCGCGTGTGGTGCGGGGGCAGGGCCATCCATTCCGTTGCGCAGCACGCGCAAGGTGTAGCGGTAGAGGTCTTCCAGCAGCTTGCCCTTCCAGGCGTTCCAGACCTTCGGCGAGGTGCCGCGGATGTCGGCCACAGTCAGCAGGTAGAGCGCGGTGAGGTGGCGCTCATCGCCGACCTGGCGCGCGAAATCCGCGATGACCTGGGGGTCGCTCAGGTCGCTCTTTTGAGCAATCCGGCTCATGGACAGGTGTTCCCGCACCAGGAACTCGATCAGCCCCGCATCCTCGCGCGAAATGCCGTGCTCGCGCGCGAAGCGGCGCACCTCATCGGCGCCCAGGTCGGAATGGTCGCCGCCCCGGCCCTTGGCGATGTCATGGAAGAGGGCCGCGGCGTAGAGGATCCAGGGCTGGTCCCAGGCGGCGGCGAGCTGGGAGCAGAAGGGGTACTCGTGCGCGTGCTCGGCCATGAAGAAGCGGCGCATGTTGCGCAGCACCATCAGGATGTGCTGGTCGACCGTGTAGACGTGGAACAGGTCGTGCTGCATCTGGCCGACGATGCGGCGAAAGGGCCAGAGGTAACGGCCCAGCACCGAGGTCTGGTTCATCAGCCGCATCGCGTGCGTGATGCCCTGTGGCTGCTGGAGGATGCGCAGGAAGGTTGCTCGATTGACCGGGTCCTGGCGGAACTTCGCCGTCATCAGGTTGCGCGCGTTGTAGAGCGCGCGCAGCGTGCGCGCCGACAGCCCCTTGATGCCCTGGGTGGTCTGATAGACGAGGAAGGTTTCCAGGATGGCATGCGGCTGTTGCTGGTAGAGCCGGTCATCCGCCACCTCGATCAGGCCGCCGCGGTCCAGGAAGCGGGCGTTGATGGGCACGGGCGCCTGCGTCTTGGGGTTGAGTTGCGCCTCGATGTTGAGCAATAGGATCTGCCGCAGCTGCGTCACGGCCTTGGCGGCCCAGTAGTAGTGGCGCATCAGCGCCTCGCTGGCGCGTACCTTGGTCTTGACCTCGGAGGAATCTGAACCGTAGCCGAAACGCGCCGCCACGGCCGTCTGCAGGTCGAAGACCAGCCGGTCCTCGCGCCGCCCCGCCGTCAGGTGCAGGCGCAGGCGGATCAGCGCCAGCATGGCCTCGTTGCGCTTGATCTGGCGGACCTCGAAGGGCGTCGCCAGGCCCTTGCGCGCCAGTTCGTCCCAGCTCTTGCCGTAACCCGCCGCGCGCGCGACCCAGAGGATGGTCTGCAGGTCGCGCAGGCCGCCGGGGCTTTCCTTGCAGTTGGGCTCCAGCGCGTAGGGCGTGTCCTCGAACTTGTTGTGGCGCTGCTCCAGCTCCAGTGTCTTGGCGACGAAAAAGGCCTGCGGGTCCAGCGCGGCCTTGAAGCGGCGCTGGAAGTTGCGGTAGAGCGTGGCATTGCCGCAGATGGCGCGGGATTCGAGCAGCGCGGTCTGCACCGTCACGTCTTTCTCGGCCTCGGCCAGGCATTCGTCGATGGTGCGCACCGAGGAGCCGATTTCCAGGCCCGCGTCCCAGCAGCCGCTGATGAAGGTCTCGATGCGCTGGCGCAGTGTTTCATCGGCATCCGGGCCGTCGACCATCCAGCCCGTGGGCAGCAGCAGCAGCACGTCGATGTCGGAGGCGGGGTAGAGCTCGCCACGGCCGAAGCCGCCCACGGCGACCAGGGTGGGGCGCGGGCCGAAACCGGCCTGCTGCCACAGCGTCTGCAGCGTGTCGTCGGCCAGCCGTGCCAGGCGGCGCAGCACGCCATGCACGCCGCGCGTGGAGGTGCCGCCTTCGCCGATGGCGGCCAGCACCTCGGCCTTGCGGGCTTGGTGTTGTTGGCGCAATGCTTGAGGCGTGGTCGCTTTCATGGCGACAAGTCCGAAAGAAGGCAGCGCGCGGGCGCGGGAAGATCGCAGAGGATGGCTCAGGCTGCCACGGAGGCCGCCGCATCCAACCGGGGCTGCGCGAAGTTCTTCACGAAGGCCGGCGGCGGCGGGCTGCCAGCCGAGAGCGTGAGCACCTCGTAACCCGTGGGCGTGACCAGGATCGTGTGTTCCCACTGCGCGGACAGCGAGTGGTCCTTGGTGACGATGGTCCAGCCGTCGTTGAGTTCCTTCACTTCGCGGCGGCCCGCGTTGATCATGGGTTCGATGGTGAAGGTCATGCCGGGCTTGAGTTCTTCGCCCGTGCCGGGGCGGCCGTAGTGCAGCACCTGCGGGTCTTCGTGGAAGACTTGGCCGATGCCGTGGCCGCAGTACTCGCGCACGATGGAAAAACCATGGCCTTCGGCGAATTTCTGGATGGCCGCGCCCACGTCGCCCAGGCGCGCGCCGGGCTTCACCTGTTCGATGCCCATCCACATGGCGTCGTAGGTCAACGCGCACAGGCGCTTGGCGGCGATGGACACCTCGCCGATCAGGTACATACGGCTGTTGTCACCGTACCAGCCGTCCTTGGTGATCACAGTCACGTCCACGTTCATGATGTCGCCCTTCTTGAGCGGCTTGTCATTCGGGATTCCGTGGCAGACCACGTGGTTGACCGAGGTGCACAGGTGTGCCGGATAGGGCGGGTAGCCCGGCGGCTGGTAACCGATGGTGGCGGAGACCGTGCCCTGGGCCTGCATGCATTCCAGCGCCAGGCGGTCAACTTCCTTGGTGGTGATGCCAGGCTGGATGTGCGGGGTGATGTAGTCCAACACTTCGGAGGCCAGGCGACAGGCCTCACGCATCCCGGCGATGCCTGCCTCGTCTTTGTAGGTGATGCTCATGGGGTGAATTATCCTCTTTCGTCGCGGACATGGCATGGCGGGCGGGCAGTGGGCTGGCGCAAGGGCGGGAGGGTAAAATCGCGGGCTTTCCTCCCGGCTTGAGTGCCACCAGACGCTGGTGGCGGCGGCTCGCACTCTCCTCTCCACAGGCCACCACTGTGACTCTCCACATCACTTCCTTTGAAGGCGGCAGCGCCCTCAGCCCCTACCGTGCCCGGCAGCTGCTGCCCCGGTTGCAGGCCATCCACGACAAGATCAGCGGCGTCGTGGCCCGTTATGTGCACCTCGTGGCGACCGAAACCCCGCTCGCGCCGGCCGAACGGCAGCGCTGGGCCGCGCTGCTCGACTACGGTGAACCTCACACAGGCACGGGGGACGGAATGCTGGTGGTGGTCGCGCCACGCCTGGGCACCGTCTCGCCCTGGGCGTCCAAGGCGACCGACATCGCGCGCAATTGCGGCCTGGGTGACAGCGGCGGCGCCCTGCATCGCGTGGAGCGTGTCGTCGAATACCGCCTGCTGCTGAAGTCGGGCCTGCTGGGTCAGGCCGCCGCGCTGAGCGCCGAGCAACTGGGCCGCGTCGCGGCCCTGCTGCATGACCGCATGACCGAGAGCGCGCTGGCCAGCCGCGACGAAGCCCAGGCCCTGTTCACGGCCCTGCAGGCCGTGCCCATGGACCATGTGGACGTGTTGGGCGGTGGCAAGGCCGCGCTGCGGCAGGCCAATGCCGACTGGGGCCTGGCCCTGGCGGACGATGAGATCGACTACCTGGAAGCCGCGTTCAAGGGCTTGCAACGCAACCCCACCGACGTGGAGCTGATGATGTTCGCGCAGGCCAACAGCGAACACTGCCGCCACAAGATCTTCAACGCCGATTTCACGATCGACGGTGAAAAACAGACCAAGAGCCTGTTCGGCATGATCCGCCACACCCACCAGACCAGTCCGCAGCACACGGTGGTGGCTTATTCGGACAATGCCTCCGTCATGGAAGGCATGCCCGTCGAGCGTTTCGTGGCGCGTTTTGACGCGGCCGGTGACGAGGATGGGGAAGGCACACTGCGCGCGCCGGTCTACGAGAAGTCTTCGGCCCTGAGCCATGTGTTGATGAAGGTGGAGACACATAACCACCCGACGGCGATTTCGCCTTTTCCCGGCGCGTCCACCGGCGCAGGCGGTGAGATTCGCGACGAGGGCGCGACCGGGCGCGGTTCACGCCCCAAGGCCGGCCTGACGGGTTTCACGGTGTCCAAGCTCTGGGGTGGCTGGTCCGATCAGGCGGGCGGCAAGCCCGAGCACATCGCCAGCCCGCTGCAGATCATGATCGACGGCCCGCTGGGTGGTGCCGCTTTCAACAACGAGTTTGGTCGCCCCAATCTCGCGGGTTATTTCCGCGAGTACGAGCAGACGGTTGCGAGTGACGTCGACACGGTGCAGCGCGGCTACCACAAGCCCATCATGATCGCGGGTGGGGTGGGCGCGATCGACGCGACGCAGACAAAGAAGATTCTGTTTCCCGCCGGCACGCTGCTGATCCAGCTGGGTGGCCCCGGCATGCGCATCGGCATGGGCGGTGGCGCGGCCAGCTCCATGGCCACGGGCGCGAACGCGGCCGAACTGGACTTTGATTCTGTGCAGCGGGGTAACCCCGAGATCGAGCGCCGCGCGCAGGAGGTCATCAACCACTGCTGGTCGCAAGGCGACAAGAATCCCATCCTCGCGATCCACGACGTCGGTGCAGGCGGTCTGTCCAACGCCTTTCCCGAAATCACCAACGACGCGGGCCGTGGCGCACGCTTCGACCTGCGCGCCGTCCCGCTCGAAGAATCGGGTCTGGCGCCCAAGGAAATCTGGTGCAATGAGAGCCAGGAACGGTATGTGCTGGCCATTGCGCCCGAATCGCTGCCACAGTTCAAAGCCTTCTGTGAACGCGAGCGCTGCCCGTACGCGGTGGTGGGCGTGGCGACCGAGGTGCGCGACCTGGTGCTGGCTGACGAGGGGAATGAATCGCCTGTCCAGATGCCCATGGACGTGCTGCTGGGCAAGCCGCCCAAGATGCACCGTGACGTCAGGACCATCGCGCGCCGTTTCAAGCCGCTGGACTTGAGCGGTGTCACGCTGCAGCAGGCTGTCATCGACGTGCTGGCGCACCCGACCGTCGCCTCCAAGCGCTTCCTCATCACCATCGGCGACCGCACCGTGGGGGGCCTCACGCACCGCGACCAGATGGTCGGCCCCTGGCAAATCCCCGTGGCGGATTGCGCGGTCACGCTGGCCGACTACGCCGGCTTTGCGGGCGAGGCCATGAGTATGGGCGAGCGCACGCCGCTGGCCGCGCTGGATGCGCCCGCCTCGGGTCGCATGGCCGTGGCCGAGGCCATCACCAACCTGCTGGCCGCGCCCATCGAGTTGCCGCGCGTCAAGCTGTCCGCCAACTGGATGGCGGCCTGCGGTGAGCCGGGCGAGGACGCCGCCCTCTACGCCACCGTGCGCGCCGTGGGCATGGAACTGTGCCCGGCGCTGGGCATCAGCATCCCCGTGGGCAAGGACAGCCTGTCCATGCGCACCGTGTGGACAGACCCCTCCGGGAGTGGGAAAAACGATGCAGGCGCGGCGAAGAAAGTCACCTCGCCCGTGTCCCTCATCGTCTCGGCCTTTGCCACCTTGCCCGACGTGCGCGGCACCTTCACGCCGCAGCTGGTGCGCGAGGGCGACACGACCCTGCTGCTGATCGACCTGGGGCGTGGCCGCAGGCGCATGGGCGGCAGCATCCTGTCCCAGGTGCTGGGGCAGACGGGCCATGAAGTGCCCGACCTGGACGATCCGCAGGACCTGGTGAACCTTGTCAATGCGGTGAACGCGCTGCGCGCGCAGGGCCGCATCTTGGCCTACCACGACCGCAGCGACGGCGGCCTGCTGGCCGCCGTGGCCGAGATGGCTTTCGCGGGCCAAGTGGGTGTGGCGCTGAACGTGGACCTGCTGGTGACCGAAGGCGACGGCATCAGTGACAGCCGCATGGATTCGGGCGACGCCAAGAACTGGACGCAGCAGATCGGCGCGCGGCGCGACGAGCTCACGCTGCAGGTCCTGTTCAACGAAGAACTGGGCGCGGTGCTGCAGGTCCGGACCGCGGAGCGTGATGCGGTGCTAGCCGTGTTGCGCGAGCATGGTTTGTCCAGACATAGCCACGTGATCGGCAAGACGCGCCCGGCGGGCAGCGAGGTCCCGGCGGGCGTGGGCGAGTTGCAGGTCTGGCGCGACGCCAAGGCCGTGTTCACGGCCAAGCTGGTCGATCTGCAGCAGGTCTGGGACAGCGTGAGCTGGAAGATCAGTCAGCTGCGCGACAACCCGGCCGGCGCGGATGCCGAGCACGCCATCGCGGGCGCGGGCACCGCCCAGGGTGATCCTGGCCTGCACGTGCACCTGAGCTTCGACCCCGCCGAGGGCCTGGCACCCGCGCTGCTCCAGGCCCGACCCAAGGTGGCCATCCTGCGCGAGCAGGGCGTGAACTCGCAGGTCGAGATGGCGTATTGCTTCACCGAAGCCGGCTTTGAGGCCTACGATGTCCACATGACCGATCTGCAGTCGGGCCGTGCGCGGCTGGCGGATTTCAAGGGTTTCGTGGCCTGCGGTGGGTTCAGCTATGGCGACACCCTGGGCGCGGGCATCGGCTGGGCGCGCAGCATTCTGTTCAACGAACGCCTGTCGCAGGAGTTCCAGGCCTTCTTCGGGCGCACCGACACCTTTGCCCTGGGCGTCTGCAACGGCTGCCAGATGCTGGCCGAGCTGGCGGACATCATCCCGGGCGCCGAGGCCTGGCCGCGCTTCACCCACAACCCCAATGGCTACCAGGCGCGGCTGTCGCAGGTCGAGGTGCTGGCCTCACCCAGCATCTTCTTCGCCGGCATGGCCGGCAGCCGCCTGCCCATCGCGGTGGCGCATGGTGAGGGGCACGCCAACTTCACGCGGCGCGGCAACCCGGCACAGGCCATCGCGGCCATGCGTTTCGTGGATCACCACGGCCGTGCGACGGAAGCCTTCCCCGCCAACCCGAACGGCAGCCCCGGCGGCCTGACGGCAGTGACCACGGCCGATGGCCGCTTCACGGCCATGATGCCGCACGCCGAACGGGTCTTCCGCAACATCCAGTTCAGCTGGACGCCGCTCGACCCGAACCTGCCCAGCCCCTGGGCACGGCTGTGGCGCAATGCCCGCCGCTGGGTCGGCTGAGCAGAACCCAGAGCGGGAACCCGACCATGCCCATGCGCCAGCTCCGCGTTCCCCTGTTCTGGTTGGCCCTGGGGTATGCCGGCTTGGTACTCATCCTGGCCTGGCAGCTCAAGCGCGGGCATGACCTGGCGCTGGCGCGCGCGAGTGACCATGCGGACCATCTGGTGCAGACGCTGGACGCTCAACTGTCCGGTGGCTTGCGTCGCGTCGAAAGCAGCCTGCACCAGATCGCGCAGCGCCTGCCGCGCGCGGCGCTGAGCCGGGAGGTGAGGAGCAGTCACAACGCAGAGGTCTTGGGCCTGCTGCGCTCCTACCAGGAAAGCTTTCCCGAACTGGGGCAGTTCTTCGTCTGGGACCGCACGGGGCGCCTGCTGTACGGCACGGCCCCCCCGCAAGGTGTCGCCGCCTCGCCGGAGCCCGGGGCTCAGACGGCACTGCGGGTCTTGCGCCAGAACACCAAGACCACCATCCTCTATGCCGATGCGCTGGACATGGCGAGTGTGTCCGCGGACCGACTGGCCGTCGATGTCTACGCACCGGTGCGTGACGGCTCGGGGCATCTGCTCGGCATGGTCAACGCGACCTTGAACCTCGCCCATTTCCGGCGTTGGTTCCTGGACATGGACCTGCCGCCGGACAGCCTGCTGGCGGTGTTCGGCAGCCGCACGCACAAGCCCCTGCTGCAGCACCCGCTGGATCCGGGTTACAGCTTCGGTTTGTCAGCGGGCGAGACCGTGCAGCGCCGGGTCAGCGCGGGCGAAATGGGAGGGCGCGAGCGCTACACGCCGACCCTCGATGGCCTGCCTCGGCTCTATGCCTTCCGCAAGCTGGAGGAACATCCCTTTTATGCCGTCGTGGGCATGTCCGAGCGCGACGCCCTGGAGGGCTGGCGGGGGGAACTCCTTTTCATCGCCATCGCCGTGGTGCTGCTGGCCGCGCTCTTCAGCTTCCTGCTGCTGCGCATGCGTGCCATCCAGGGGCAACGCATCGCGGCGCGGCGGCAGGCTGACGAGGCCTCGGCCCTGCTGCGCGACGCGCTGGAAAGCATTTCGGTCGGCATCGTCATCTACGACGCGCAGGACCGGCTGGTCATGAGCAACCAGGCCATGCAGGATCTCTACAAGGAAATCCGCCACCTGCTGGACCACCCGGGCATCCAGTTCGAGGACCTGATGCGCGCGGCGCTGGCCAGCGGCTTGTTCCCCGAGGCGCAGGGCCACGAAGAGGCCTGGCTGGCCGAGCGCATGCAGGCGCGTCGCTCCGCGAGCGGCTTGCCTTACGAGCAGGCGCTGCGCGATGGACGCTGGGTGCAGTACAGCGAGCACCGTACCCGCAGTGGCCACTTGGTCGGCAGCCGCATCGACATCACCGAGCGCAAGCAATTGGAGGCCGAGTTGCGCGAGCAGGCCAGCACCGATGCCTTGACCGGACTGGCCAACCGTCGCCATTTCATGCAAAACCTGGAAAGCGAGCTGGAACGCGTGCGCCGCCGCAATACCTTGCGCGCTTGCGTGCTGATGCTGGACCTGGACCACTTCAAGCGCGTGAATGACCAGTACGGCCACGCGGCAGGCGACAGCCTGCTGCGCCATTTCGCCGATCTGCTGCGCGACGAGCTGCGTGGCACCGACACTGCGGGGCGCCTCGGTGGCGAGGAATTCGCGGTCATCCTGCCAGGCAGTGGCATGGAAGATGCGCGCATCTGGGCGCAGCGCCTGTGCGATGCCGTCTCCGCGCGCCCGCTGGCCTGGGGTGCACGGCAGATCCACGCGACGGTCAGCGTGGGCGTCGCCATTCTCAGTCCGGACGATGGCGCGGCGGACGCCGCCCTCTCGCGCGCGGATGCGGCGCTTTATCGCGCCAAGGAAGCCGGGCGCAACCGGGTGGAGGTGGAATGATCCTCCCCCTGAGGCGCTACGCGCGCCCGGTGCCGATTGCCAGAGGCAATGGCTCCTCGGCCTGTCCAAGCCTGCGCGGGCAGGCTTGGAGCCGCAGCCCTCGGCCCCCTGAACGCCAACCTTCTGTGGCAGGGGGGACGACTCAGCGGCTAGGGCATTGCCAGTTCCGCGAGTGCCCGGGTATTTAGAGTGGAGTGGTCATGTGCCCCAGTCCGCCATCAAATGGGCTGCTGCGACTTCTGGATTCGCCTCGGCCATGATGGCGCGCACCACGGCCAGGGAGCCGACGCCGGTGGCCTTGATCACGGGCAGTTCCGCCGCCGAAATGCCGCCAATGGCCACGCCGGGGTAGCCCGCCTGCTGCACCAGTCGCGCATAAACGGCCAGCCGGCCCGGGCCTTGCGGTGCGGTGGCCATTTGCTTCAGCGTGGTCGGGTAGACCGCGCCCATGGCGATGTAACTGGGCTGCAGCGCGGCGGCGCGTTGCATCTCGGCGTAGCCGTGGGTGGACAGGCCCAGGCGCAGGCCGCTGGCCCGGAGGGCTTCGAAGCCCTCCACCATGGCCGCCGCATCCATGTCCTCCTGGCCCAGGTGCACGCCCAGGAAGTCGAGGTGGCTCGCGTCGGTCGCCAAGACCTCCAGGGTCTCGCGCCAGTGGTCGTTGATGAACAGCAGGCTGCGTGAGCCGCTTTGCCGGTGGGTGGCGCTCACGGCTTCGATGGCGGCGCGGACTTCGCGCCGCACGGCCAGCGGGTCCGGGGATTTGAAACGCAGCTGCAGTGTGGGTATGCCGGCTTGGGCCATGCGGCCCACCCACTGCGCGTCCGGCAGCACGGCGTAGACGCCCAGACGGGGTGGGCAGCTTGCGAAGGCCTTCGACGCCCCCGAAGCGCTGGTGCCCTCGTCACGCGGGCGCAGGCCGAAGTCCGAAGCCTGGACTGGCCACAGGTCTGGGTCGAAACGGCCGGTGCGCCGCGACTGCGCCAGCCAGGCGCGCGCCAGGCATTCGGCGTCGACTTCGATGAAACCCAGGGCCAGTGCCGCCTGCAGGGCGGCGCGGTAGATCGGGTCATCGAGGCTGTAGCGTGGCTGCGGCTGGCCGACGACGGGAATGGCCTTGTCGGGATGGGCCGCGACGATGGCGCGCGCGTTGGTGGTCAGCGGGGTCACGTCGATGGCGCTTTCACGTTGAGCAAAGCTTGGACCTCAAGAAGCGAATGATGCGGGGAACGCCGTGGAGCCGGCAAGGCCTTAGCCACTGGCGTTGCCCCCTGCAAGGGCTGAGGGCTGCGGCTCCAAGCCTGCCTGCGCAGGCTTGGACAGATCGAAGAGCCTGCGCCTCTGGCGTAGGTTTGTGGGAGACGCGCCCAACGAGGCGCGTAGCCTGGGGGTGTTCATTTTGCATGCCAGAAGGGCGTGCCCAGCACGGGCGTGGAGGGCTGGGCCGCGTCCTGTTCGTCCATCGCGCCGCCGAGGTGGGCCGCGCGCCCGGCCTGCACGGCGGCGGCGAAGGCGCCGGCCATCGCCACCGGGTCCCGCGCCAGGGCCACGGCGGTGTTGAGCAGCACGGCGTCGTAGCCCCATTCCATGACCGTGCAGGCGTGCGAGGGCCGGCCCAGGCCCGCGTCCACGATCAGCGGCACGTCCAGGCGCTCGCGCAGCTGGCGCATGGCGTAGGGGTTCACCGGCCCCTTGCCGGTGCCGATGGGCGCAGCCCAGGGCATCACGGCCTGGCAGCCCACGTCCACCAAGCGCTGGCAGAGCACCAGGTCTTCCGTGCAGTAGGGCAGTACCTTGAAGCCGTCCTTGAGCAACTGGTCGGCCGTGTCGACCAGGCGCAGCGTGTCGGGCTGCAGGGTGTAGTCGTCGCCGATCAGTTCCAGCTTGATCCAGTCGGTCTCGAAGACCTCGCGCGCCATCTGCGCGGTGGTGATGACCTCGCGCGGGCTGTGGCAGCCTGCCGTGTTGGGCAGCACGGGCACGCCCAGCTTGCGCAGCAACTGCCAGAAGGCCTGGCCGCTTTCCGGCGACACAGAACCCGCTCCCTGGCGGCGTAGCGATGCCGTCAGCATGGCGGGCCGGGCGGTCTGCACGGCCGCTTCCAGCACTGCGGGCGAGGGGTAGCGCGAGGTGCCCAGCAGCAGGCGACTGGGGAAGGTCTCGCCGTAGAGGACGAGCGGGTCGTCGTGGATCAGGTCATTCTTCATTCGGCCTCCGCTTATCCGCCGGTGACGGGAGAGATGATTTCCACCTGGTCGCCATCGCACAGGGGGTGTTGCGCGTATTGCGTCCTGGGGACGAATTGGGTGTTGACCGCGGCCGCGAACGGCGGCCTGGCCTCGATGGCCGCGACGGCGTCGGCCAGCGTGGCGTAGCCGTCGAGTTCATGGGTCTGTTGGTTGATGAGCACTTTCATGCCGCGATCCTGAGTTCAAGTTGCTCGGCGAGCGTGTGGCGGTCCTGTTCGACGATCTCCAGCGCCGCGTCCAGCAGGGCGGGGGAGATCATGAAACCATGGCGGTACAGGCCGTTGATGCGCATGACCGGCGCGCCGGGTCCGCGTGTCACGCGGATCTCGGGCAGATTGTCCGGCAAGGCAGGGCGGCAATGCGCGGCGATCTCGATGATGCGCCCCTCGGCGAAACCCGGGTGCACGGCGTAGGCCGCGCTCAGCAGCTCCAGCGTGGAACGCACGCTGGGCGGCGACATGTCCTCGCTCTCGATCTCGGTCGCACCGATCACGTAGAGGTCGTTCTGCTTGGGCGCGATGTAGATCGGGTAGCGCGGGTGGATCAGTCGCGTCGGCCGCGTCAACTTCACTTCGGGCGCATGCACCCGGGCCACCTCGCCCGCACGCCGCGCAAAGCGGCGTGCGCTCCAGGTCCATCGCCGCGCAAAGTGGCGTGCATTCCATTGTCATCATCGCGCGGCGCTGTCTGAGCGCGCGCGCCCAGGCCGCGGCAGTCGAAGACCCAGTCCACCGGGCCGTCCTCCGGCCTCGGCCGGTCTTCCGGCGCGCGCGGGCTGTTCCAGTGCAAGGTCACGCCCAAGGCCTGCAGCTCGTGCAACAGGGCGGCGAGCAGTTGCCGGTTGTCGAGTTGTCCTTCACCGGGCAGGTAGAGGCCTTGGGCGAAGCGCTGTTCCAGGCCAGGTTCGAGTGCGTGCACGCCAGCAGCATCCAGGGACTGCATGCGCGGCAACTGCGGTACTTGCTCGCCCGTGGTTCGCAGCAGTTCGGCGAAACGCCGGGCTTCGGCCGTGTCCTGCCGGTGCCAGAGGATGAGCGTGCCCTCCTGCTGGAAGAACACGGGCCGCGCCAGCTGTGCCAGCAACTGGGGCCAGCGCGTCAGGGCGTAGCGGCCCATCTCGACCACATTGCGCTCGGTGATGGCCGATTCCGCCAGCGGTGCCAGCATGGCCGCCGCCACCCGCGCGGCCGCGCCCGGGGCCACGCCCGCGAGGTTGGCGGGCGCGTCGCCCGCCGTGGCCTCGTGCACCGTCACGCGCCAGCCTCGGCGCGCGAGCTGCCAGGCCAGCAACCGGCCCATGAGGCCCGCGCCGAGCACCAGGGCCGAGGATGAAGCGCGCGATGTGGGCATGGTCTCTTTGCTCGTCTGCGTTTTTTGGGGGTGCGTTCGCCTGGGTTCAGCCCAGCACCCGCATGGCCACGGGCGCATAGCCATGGTTCAGCGGGCCATGGCCCACGCCGCCGTTCAGTCCGCCGGTGCGCACGTCCTTGCCTGCCGCGATGGCACCCTGGATCCAGGCCCGCGCGCGCCGCACGGCGTCTTGCAGTTCATGACCGAGCGCGAGGTAGGACGCGATGGCCGAGGACAGGGTGCAACCCGTGCCGTGCACGTTGTCGCTGCCGATGCGCGGGGCCTTGAGGAACAGGGGGGCGCTGTCGCGCGATAGCAGCACGTCCACCACCTCGTCGCCGGGCAGGTGGCCGCCCTTGAGCAGCACGTTCTTCGCGCCCAGGGCCAGCAGTTCGCGCGCCGCGCTCTCCAGCGCCGTCACGCCGTCGATCTTGCGGTCCAGCAGCAGCTCGGCTTCATCCAGATTGGGGGTGACGACCATCGCCAGGGGGAACAGCTGCTTGACCAGCACGCTCACCGTCGCTTCGGCGATCAGGCGGTCGCCACTGGTGGCCACCATGACCGGGTCCAGCACCACGCGTTCGATGCCGTAGTGGCGTATGGCCCAGGCCACGACCTCGACGATCTCGGGCGCGTGCAGCATGCCGATCTTGAGTGCGTCCACGCCGATGTCTTCCACCACGGCCTGAATCTGCGCCTTGAGGAATTCCGGCGGCACCGCGTGGATGCCGGTGACGCCCTGGGTGTTCTGCGCCGTCAGCGCGGTGATGGCCGTCATGCCATAGGCGCCGAGCGCCGCGATGGTCTTGAGATCGGCCTGGATGCCGGCGCCACCGCCGCTGTCCGAGCCGGCGATGGAGAGCACGCGCGGGTAGCGTCGCATGGCCGTCATGCCTTGTCGCGGCTCAGGTAGGCGAGTGCGAAGCTGAAGGCCAGCGCGGGCAAGGCCGAGCCGGTCTGGAAACCGACCACGGAAGTCAGCATGGGCGCGCCATGGTAGACCGCGATGCCGGCGAGCCAGATCAGCAGGGGGCCGACGTGCACGGCCCGCGCGCTGGCGAGCAACTGGACGGTGTTTGCGCCGAAGGCCAGGCGCCCCAGGATCACGCCGAAGAGCGGCACGAAGACCGAGCTCAGCATCAGCAGGAAGGGTTCCAGGGCGTGCATGGGCAGCACCAGGGCGCAGGCCGTGCACAGGGCGGTGATGATGAAACCCCAGAAGCGGATGCTTTTCTTCGGCAGCAGGCTGTGGCTGGACACTGCACCCGAGTAGGCATCGCCATAGGCGTTGTCCACCTCGTCGATCAGGATGAGCGAGAGCGCGATCAGCCCCCCTTGCGCCAGCAGCAGCGCGGTGACGAGGTTGGCGCTGGGCAGCGTCAGCACGACCAGCACGCCCAGGCCGTAGCACCAGACATTGGCCAGGGCGTAACCCAGCCAGGTGCCGCGCAGCGCGGACTTGCCATCGCGCCCGTGGCGCGCGTAGTCGGCCACCAGGGGCAGCCAGGAGATGGGCATGGCGATCACCAGGTCCAGCGCCGACAGCACGCCCATGCCGCCTTCGCCCGGACGGTTCCACAAGGCCGCGAGGCCTTGGGTCTGGGCCATCGAGAGGAACTGCCAGCTCAGCCACAGCAGCGAGAGCACCACCAGCGGCAATGCCACGCGCGCGATCAGCCTGCGCACGAGCGTGACCATGGAGCCGCTGATCAGCAGGGCGACGATGGCGCCCCAGAACAGGGTCGCGAGCCAGGGCACCCAGGCGGCCGAGGCCCCGGTGATGGCCACACTCGCGTCGCGCATCACGACCAGCTCGAAGCTGCCCCAGCCGATCAATTGCACGATGTTGAGCACGATGGGCAGCACAGCGAAGCGTCGGCCGTAGACCGCGTGCATCAGGCCCGCGCTGGCCAGGCCGCTGTCCGCGCCCAGTTTGGCCACACAGCCCAGCAGGAAGGCGCCCAGGATGGAGCCCGCGATGATGGCGATCAGTGCCTCCCGCGTGCCCAGCGCAGGCATCAGGTAGGCGCCGACCTGCATGACCAGCAGGCCCACGCCCAGGCTGAACCAGAGCGAGGCGTGGTCATGGAAGCCGAAGGCGCGGCGCTCGGGGGAGAGGGGGTCGTTGCGTCGTTGACGCCGTTGTTCGATGCGGATGCCATGCGTTAATTCCGGAATAACGTAGGCAGGTGGGCTGGGCTCCAGCGGATCGGTGTCTTGAGTGGACAACTGGAGCGGCTTCCCTGCGCGAGGATTACCTCAATCAGGTTCAAAGGGACTTTCTCAGTCACCGTGTTCCTGGCCTTGCGGCCGGGAGTCGCGGCAACACCCCTAGCGGATGCGCCCCGTGTGGAGCGTGGGGCGGATTTTACGCGTGTCGACGGGTCCGGCGCCGATCTGTTTTGGCGATTCTTGACGGTGGTCAGGTGTTCCCTGGGGCGGGGCGGTGGGGTGAGGCCGCGTGACATGACTTGCGCGCCTTGGCGCCTTGGCTGACACTGGCCACCACGACACGACATTCAGGAGGGGCGATGAAACTGAGCCTGAAGCTGGCCTTGACGGCCCTGGGCGCGCTGGCCTGCGCGGGGTCGCTGGTGGTGGGCCTCGTCGGCTGGCTGGCGGTCGAGCGCCTGACGCACCAGCTGGATACCGCCACCGCCATGGGGGATGCGATGCAGAACGCGGCCCTGGCGGACATGATGCACGACGCGATCCGTTCCGGCGTGCTGCAGGGCTTGCTGGCGGCCCAGGCCCAGGATGCCGCCGGCCTGGCCGCCGCCGCCAAGGAACTGGACGAGCACGCCGCGACCTTCAACCAGCATCTGAGCGCCCTGCAGGCCATCGACCTGCCGCCGGACATCCGCGCCAAGGTGAGCGCCGTCCTGCCCCAGGCCCGTGCCTACGCCGAGATGGGGGCGCGCCTGCTACGCCAGATGGCCACCGACCTGCCGGGCGCGCAGGCCGGCATGCGGGGCTTCCACGACGCCTTCGAGGCGCTGGAAAAATCCCTGGCGGAGCCGAGCGACCTGCTGGAGGCCCATGGCGAGCGCGTGCGTCAGTACGGCGGGGATGTGGCCCGTGAGGCCCACCTCTGGGTGCTCGTGGCCATGGCCTTGGCGACCATCGCCGTGCTGCTCTTGTGCATCCGCATCACGCGTCGGGTGTTGGGCGGACTGGCTGTCGCTGGACGGCTGGCCGAAGCCGTGGCCCAGGGGGACCTGAGCCAGGAGGTGGACGCCACCAGAGGCTACACCGAGGTGCGTGCCTTGATCAGCAACCTGGCGCACATGAACCATAGCCTGCGCCGCCTGGTGCGCAGTGTGCAGCAGGCGGCAGAATCCGTGGCCTCGGCCGGCGTGCAGATCGCCACTGGCAACAACGATCTGTCGGCCCGCACCGAAACCCAGGCCAGTGCCTTGCAACAGACCGCCTCGGCCATCCAGCAGATGACGGCCTCGGTGCGCGAGAACACCGCCCAGGTCCTGCGGGCCAACGAGCAGTCCACGCGGGCGCGTACCGTGGCGGGGCAGGGGGGCGAGGCCGTGGGGGCCTCGGTGGAGACCATGCGCCGCATCGAGGATTCGTCCCGCAAGATCGTGGACATCATCGGCGTGATCGACGGCATCGCCTTCCAGACCAACATCCTGGCCCTGAACGCCGCAGTGGAAGCCGCGCGCGCGGGCGAACAGGGCCGGGGGTTCGCGGTGGTGGCGGGCGAGGTGCGCACCCTGGCCCAGCGCTCAGCCACCGCCGCAAAGGAAATCAAGGAACTGATCCTGGGCAGCGTGCAGGAGATCAGCGCGGGCGCGGGCCAGGTCGGCGGGGCGGGCGCGACCGTCACCGAGGCGGCCTCGGCCATTGGCGAGGTGGCGATCCACATGCAGGAAATCGCCCACGCGATGGAGGAGCAATCGCGGGGCGTGGCGCAGATCAGCGAGGCCATCGCCCAGATCGACCAGGCCACGCAGCAGAACGCGGCACTGGTGGAGCAATGTTCCGCCGCCGCGCAGAGCCTGCGGGATCAGTCGCAAGCCTTGGTGGGCAGCGTGGCGTCGTTCCGTCTGGCCTGAGCGTTCGACGATGCAAACGATGAGGCGCGGCTCGGCAAGGGCAATGCCGTCTTGTAGCGCACCTGCTTGAGCGCGAAGCTGGAGCGGATCTTGTCGATGCCGCTGATGGGGCTGAGCTGCTCCAGGATGAACTTCTCCAGCGCGCCGATGTCGGGCAAGGCCACGCGGATGAGGTAGTCGGAGTCGCCGGTCATCAGGTAGCACTCCATCACCTCGTCGTGCTCGGCGATGCGGCGCTCGAAGTCGGCCAGGTCTTCCTTGCTTTGTGACTTGAGGCTGATGGAAATGAAGACGTTCAGGCCCAGTCCCAGCTTGTTGGCGCTGGCGATGGCGACGTAGCGCTCGATCACGCCCGAAGCCTCCAGCGCCTTGACCCGGGCCAGACAGGGCGAGGGGCTCAGATGCACGCGCCGGGCCAATTCCACATTGGAGAGCGCGCCGTCGCGCTGCAGCTCGTCCAAAATCCGCAAATCGGTGGTATCGAGGTTCATTGGACTGGGGTAATTTGTTTTTGCGGCATTTTATGCCGCCAGTACCGGATTGATAAGCACAGAACGGCAGCCTATTTTGCGTGTCTCTGCCTACATTCAGGCGCATGAACACGCCCGACACCGATCCCCAGGAAACCGCCGAATGGCAAGACGCGTTCGCCGCGCTGATCGCCAGCCAGGGCGCCGAGCGCGCCCGCCATATCCTGAACACCTTGGCGACTCAGGCCCGTGCGCGGCGCATCGGCTGGCAGCCTGAACTGGCCACGCCTTACGTGAACACCATCGCGGTGGACGCGCAGCCTGCCTTTCCGGGCGATCTGGCCATCGAAGAGCGTCTGGCCTCCCTGATCCGCTGGAATGCGCTGGCCATGGTGGTGCGCGCCAACCAGGCTTATGGCGAGCTGGGCGGTCACATCGCCAGCTACGCCAGCGCGGCCGATTTGTTCGAGACCGGCTACAACCACTTCTTCCGTGCACGTGGCGAGGGCCAGGCGCAGGGCCCCGCGAGTCTGGGCGACCTCGTGTTCTTCCAGCCCCACAGCGCGCCGGGCGTGTACGCGCGCGCCTACCTGGAAGGCCGTTTGACCGAGTACGATCTGGCCCACTACCGCCAAGAGCTCACCTCGCCCCAGGCCCGGACCGGCCAAGGCGCGCGCGGCCTGTGCAGTTACCCGCACCCAACCCTGATGCCGGACTTCTGGCAGTTCCCCACGGGGTCCATGGGGATCGGGCCCATCAGCTCGATCTACCACGCGCGCTTCATGCGCTACCTCACGCACCGCCAGTTGCTGGATTGCACGGGCCGCACCGTGTGGGGCGTGTTCGGCGATGGCGAGATGGACGAGCCCGAGAGCATGAGCGCCCTGACCCTCGCCGCCCGCGAGGGCCTCGACAATCTGGTATGGGTGGTGAACTGCAATCTGCAGCGCCTGGACGGCCCGGTGCGCGGCAATGGCCGCATCATCGATGAGCTGGAAAAGCTGTTCGCGGGCGCGGGCTGGAACGTCATCAAGCTCTTGTGGGGCAGCGACTGGGACGGGCTGTTCGCGCGCGACACCACGGGCGCCCTGGCGCGCGCCTTCGCGAACACGGTGGACGGCCAGATGCAGACCTTCGCCGCCAAGGACGGCCGCTACAACCGCGACACCTTCTTCGGCCAGAACCCGGAGCTGGCACGCCTGGCCCAGGGCATGACCGACGAGCAGATTGATCGCCTGAAACGGGGCGGGCACGACATCGTGAAAATCCACGCCGCCTACGCCGCCGCGGTGGCCCACACCGGCCAGCCCACCGTCATCCTGGCCCACACCAAGAAGGGCTACGGCATGGGCAGTGCGGGGCAGGGCAAGATGACCACGCACAGCCACAAGAAATTCGACGAGACCGACCTCATCGCCTTTCGCAACCGCTTTAGCCTGCCGCTCACCGACGAGCAGGTCACGTCCCTCAGTTTCTACAAACCCGCCGACGACAGCCCCGAGCTGCAGTACCTGCACGCGCGGCGCCGGCGGCTGGGCGGCTACCTGCCCCGACGCTTCAGCGATTGCGCCCCGCTGAACGTGCCAGCGCTGGCCAGCTACGCACAGTGGGCGCTGCAGGCCGACGGCAAGGAGATGAGCACGACCATGGCTTTCGTGCGCATGCTGGGCAACTTGCTCAAGGACGGTGAACTGGGGCCGCGCGTGGTGCCCATCGTGGCAGACGAGGCACGCACCTTCGGCATGGCCAACCTGTTCAAGCAGGTCGGCATCTATTCCAGCTTGGGCCAGCGCTACGCGCCCGAGGACATCGGCTCGGTGCTGAGCTACCGCGAGGCGCAGGATGGCCAGATCCTGGAAGAAGGCATCAGCGAGGCCGGCGCCATCGCCAGCTGGACGGCTGCTGCCACCAGCTACAGCGTGCATGGGCTGGCGATGCTGCCGTTCTACATCTACTACAGCATGTTTGGTTTTCAGCGCGTGGGCGACGCGATCTGGGCGGCGGCGGACCAGCGGGCGCGCGGCTTCCTGCTCGGGGCCACCTCGGGGCGCACCACGCTGGGCGGCGAGGGGTTGCAGCACCAGGATGGCAGCAGCCATCTGGTGGCGGCCACCATCCCCAACTGCAAGGCCTACGACCCAGCGTTCGCGGGCGAACTGGCCGTCATCCTCGACCACGGCATGCGCGAGATGCTGGTAGAGCAGAAAGACGTTTTCTATTACGTGACCCTGATGAACGAGAACTACGCCCAGCCTGACTTTCCCGCAGGCTCGGAGCCGGATGCCGTGCGTGGTTGCTACAAATTTAAGAGCTACTCGCGCGATGGCGATGGCGATGGCGATGGCGGCGACGCGGGCGATGGCAGGGCCCGAACGCGTGCGCGCACCCAGCCCAAGGCGACGCAAGCGGCCCCGGCATCGGCACACGTCACGCTGATGGGTTCGGGCGCGATCCTGACCGAGGTGATCAAGGCCGCGCAGCAACTGGCGGCGCAAGGGTTCTGCGTGCACGTGTACAGCGTCACGAGCTGGAGTGAATTGGCCCGCGACGGTCTGACCTCTCAGACCCAAGGCACCACGCCCTTCGTGGCCCAGCAACTGCGTGACAGCCAAGGCCCCATCATCGCCGCCACCGACTATGTGCGCGCCGTGCCGGAGAGTGTGCGGGCCTCTCTTCCGTCAGGCCGCAGCTACACCACCCTGGGCACCGATGGCTTTGGGCGCAGCGACACGCGTGCGGCCTTGCGTGGCCACTTTGGCGTGGATGCGGCCAGCATCGTGCAAGCAGCCCAAGTGGCCTGCGTTGGGGCGCGCCAAAGCGCGTGACGCATCCTGCTCTGGCAAGGTGCTTCATCGGCCGGTGCGCCGATGCGAGAGGTGCACTTGTGTGGAGGCTTCAACCGCCGTTCTGGTACTGCTCCAGCGCAAGGAGCAGGCTGGTTCGGTGTTCGTGGGCGACGGTTTGCCAAGGCAGGGACGACAGGGCGCCTTCAAGCGCCCAGAGCAGGTTGAGCGTGGCTGCAGGCGTGTGCTGCTTGGCTGTGACGTAGGCCGCGACGGAGCCCAGGCTGCGTAGCTCCTCGAGGGACGTGATGCCCGCGGCGACGAGCGCTTGCGCTGATTTCGGCCCCAAGTTGAGCTGCGCGGCTAGCTCTGCTGCAACCGAATCGGGCGCAGAGGGCGGAGACTTCCGCGCACGCGACGAACTGCGCGTGCTTGACCGCGGTCCGGGCGACGACGGGGCGGTGCGCTTGGTTGACATGCAGGGCGAGGCTTTCCAGTGCAGCGTGGGTGGCGTGAACCGCAAGCATACTGAGTGGCGGGGCGGGGTATGCCGCGCCGGGCCCACCGCCAGCGCGCTCATACGGGGATGGCCTTCGGCTTCGCGCTTCAGCCGCGCCTGAAGCCGCTGCGGCATAACTCACTGCGCGCCCACCTTGTCAGGTAGGCGCTCCGTTCAAACACGATGCCGCAAATCAGAGGACGATGCGCCGCACTTGCGGCGCTGCGGCTTCAGGCCCGTCTGAAGCGCCATCCCCGAAATCGCGCGCTGGCGGTGGGCCCGGCGCGGTGGAAGTTGTGCACTGGCACTGCATGCACGAAATCTCCCAAGCCATGGAGGAGCAATCGCGGGGCGTAGTGCAGATCAGCGAAGCCATCGAAATGGGCGGCGATGCCCGTGCGAATAGCGCCCTCGCTAGACTCATGGGCATGACCCTGAAAATTACCGTCTATTCCAAATCCGCCTGCCAGCAATGCGACACGGCCAAGATGCTGCTCAAGAGCCGCTCACTGCCGTTCGAGGAAATCCGCATCGATGACGAGGCCGAGCGCCTGGCGTTCTATGAAAAATGCGGCCCGTCCGTGCGCCAGATGCCGCAGATCTTCATCAACGACCAGCGCGTGGGTGGCGTGGCGGGTCTGCAGGCGGCGCTGGCGCAGTTGCGAGGCTGAGCGCCCAGACGCCATCGTCTAAGTGGCCCCGGCCCTGCGGATCGTCGAGCCTACAGAGAATGGCTATGCATTTTCCGCACCATTTCCCCCGCTCTCTTCTGTAACTGCAATCTGATCAGTCTTCTCCGGTTTTTTCTCGGCCAGCCTGGCTTGTTTTGCAAGGATTCTTCTAATCTTTTGCTGAGTCTCCTTTGCTTTTTCCCCCTCAATGACCTCGCGCTTTAAGACCTCGTTGTTGAGGAAGTCAGAAATCTGCTCGTGATCGATCTTGATTTCAGGGAAAATCTTGCGAACCTCCTTGCGAATTGCCGAAACAATAGGCTCCGTGAGAAGTACTTGGGCAATTGTGAAGCGGTTCACGATTTGTGTGTGCTGGTGGTATGCCCCCATTGCATCTGCGCCGATTCCTTCACGACAAAGAAGGAACATCTTCTTTAGGTCTTCTTCATTCTTAGCGCTGACCTCAAGCAGGTTGAATGAGGAAACCTCTTCGTGGTCAATCGGCTGACCAAACTTGATTCTATGCAGATGCCACTCGACGGAGTTGGTAAGAACAACCCACTCAATACCTTGATTCGCGCCGTAATTCACTGCTTGGCGAAGGTGCGAATCGTTGAGACTGACTCCTGCTGCCTTAACTTCAATCAGATATTTGATTTTTCCATCGATCTTCACAGCAAGATCACAGAAGGTGCCGCGAATCTGCTGCTCACTCGTGAGTTCTGAATATTTGTCAAAGCCGAAACAGTCGGCAAGGATATCTTTGATGAGCGTAACCGTATCTGCCTCCGAAACATCTCTCGATTTATGAGAGGCGGCAACGATTTGATACGCTTTTAGGTCTCCTGCAATGCGATCTACGACCTTCTTTGGAATTTTCAACATCCTGCATCTCCTTGATTTAACTACCCAAATTTTCAAAATTCACTAACGTTTTTTAGGCGCCAGGGCCGACGCTATGCGTTTCCAGTGATATAAAAAGCCGTGAAATCCCGCATGCTTGATGGCGCAGCCACCTGTGCAAGATGGAAAAATCGAAATGAAGTCGTGACATCAACCGCAATTCGCACCGGGCCTGCCCCCAGCGCGCGATTTCGGGGATGGCGATGAGGCGATGCTGAACAAGTCTCGCCGCGTGCCGCATCCGCATGGCGGGCGGTCTGCGGCGTTGCAAATCCTCGCCATAGCTGGGCTATGGCTGCGGTTTGCGCCTTGCATCCCATCCCGTCATGTGGCG
Source organism: Hylemonella gracilis (assembly GCF_004328645.1). Taxonomy (GTDB): domain Bacteria; phylum Pseudomonadota; class Gammaproteobacteria; order Burkholderiales; family Burkholderiaceae_C; genus Hylemonella; species Hylemonella gracilis_B. The sequence goes on along the minus strand of NZ_CP031395.1, from coordinate 2,952,523 downwards.
CAGCCCATCGGCAGACTCATTCAGCATCACCTGGCCGGGCATGAAGCCGCAGCGCCGCAAGTGCGGCGCATCGTCCTCTGATTTGCGGCATCGTGTTTGAACGGAGCGCCGCAGGCGCGCAGTAAGTTATGCCGCAGCGGCTTCATGCCCGTCTGAAGCGCGAAACCGAAGGCCATCCCCGTATGAGCGTGCTGGGGGCAGGCCCGGTGCGACTCTTCCACGAAGCCACAAAAAAGCCCGCACGAAGCGGGCTTGGTTTCCATCAGCGCCGCCCTGTGAACAACACAGGACAGGAGAAGCACAAAGGTCAGTCAAACACCGGCGACTCCACTCCCAGCACCTTGTGCAGCTTGGGGCTGGTCGTCGTGTACTGCAGGTGCACCTTCTTGTCCGGGTTGATGAAAGGCATGGCGCCAAAGGCGGCCAGGGCGCATTCGTGGAAGCCGCTCAGGATCAGCTTCTTCTTGCCCGGGTAGGTGTTGATGTCGCCCACGGCGAAGATGCCCGGCACGCTGGTGCTGAACTTTTCCGTGTCCACCACCAACTGCTTGCGCTCGATGGCCAAGCCCCAGTCCGCGATCGGCCCGAGCTTGGGTGACAGGCCGAAGAAGACCAGCAGCATGTCCAGCGGCACCACACGCGTCACGCCGTCGCCGCCTGTCACCTTCACGGCGGCCAGTTTGCCGTCCTTCTCCTCGAAGTCCGTGATCTGCCCGACCATGAACTGCATCTCATAGGCCTCGCACAGTTCCCGCATCTTGGCCACGTTGGCAGGCGCGGCCTTGAAGCCGTCGCGGCGGTGCACGAGGATCACGCTCTCGGCCTTGTTCGGGCCTTCGCTGGTGAAGTTCAACGTCCAGTCCAGGGCGGAGTCGCCTCCGCCCACGATCAGCAGGTTCTTGCCCGCGAAATCGGCCGGGTTCTTGACGCGGTAATGGAGCTGCGTGCCCGTGAATTTGTCCAGCCCGTCCACCTTCAGCGTGCGCGGCTCGAAGGCGCCCACGCCCGCGGCGATGAAGATGGTCTTGGTGATGAAGCGGGTGCCCTTGTCGGTCTCGACATCAAAGCGCCCGTCGTCGCGTTTCTGCACCACGGTCACGGTCTGGCCCAGGTGGAAGGTGGCGCCGAAGGGCTCGATCTGCTTGAGCAGGGAGTCGGTCAGCTCTTGTCCCGTGCAGACGGGCACGGCCGGAATGTCGTAGATCGGCTTGTCCGGATACAGCTCGATGGGTTGGCCGCCGGGGTAGGCGAGCGAGTCGATCACATGGGTCTTGACTTCGAGCAGACCGAGTTCGAAGACCTGGAACAGGCCCACGGGGCCTGCGCCGATGATGACGGCGTCGGTCTCGATCACGGGGCTGTCAGGGCCGCCGACATGGGTGTGGAACGGGGTTTGGAACTGCACGGTAACGTAGAGAGCGAGCCGGGCCGGCCCAGTGTTGAGAAATCAGCGGCGTGGGCGCGTCGAGGTTCAGCGCTGAAGCTCGGACAGTTTGCCGGTCTTGTCTTTCCACTGCTCGGCATCCGGCAGGGCCGCCTTGCGCTTGGTGATGCTCTTCCAGCCCGGTGCGCGGGCCAGTTCCGCATTCAGCTTGATCATGTGCATCTGGCCGGACGGCACGTCTTCCTCGGCGTAGATGGCATTGACCGGGCATTCGGGGATGCAGACCGCGCAGTCGATGCACTCGTCCGGGTCGATGGTCAGGAAGTTCGGACCTTCGCGGAAGCAGTCGACGGGGCAGACATCGACGCAATCGGTGTATTTGCAGCGGATGCAGGCTTCAGTGACGACGTGGGTCATTGGTGGTTCTGGCTGGGTGGAAACCCGCGATTTTAAAGGATGAGGCCTGGGATCGGCTCAGGCTGCGGCTGCGTTCACCAGAACGGCCCCTGCCGTCCGGTGGCTGGCCGTGTCGACCAGGATGAGCGAACCCAGCACCCGCGCCTGGGCAAAGGGCAGGACGGCCAGCGGGGCTTGCAGCGTCAGTTCCACGTGGCCGATGCTGTTGGCCTCGAGTTGCTGGGCTTCTTCCTTGGCCAAGGTCTGGATGTTCAGGCGGTGCGCGATGCGCGCCACCTTGGCCTTGACCCAACGGTGGCCATGCAGGGCCCAGTAAACCCTGCCCGGCACCAGGGGTTCATCGTCCAGCCAGGCGACGGTGGTCTGCAGCGTCTGGGTGGCGGGCGCGTGCCCGGTCGAGAGCAGCCAGTCGCCGCGCGACACGTCCACCTCACGGTCGAGCACGATGCCGGCGCTGTGGCCGGCGCTCACATCACCGGGCTGGCGGACATGGTCCAGCACCTGCGCCACCATGGCGGTCAGGCCGCTCGGAAAGACGGTGATCTCGTCGCCGGCCCGTACCGAGCCCGCGGCCACGCGGCCCCAGAACACGCGGCGGCCTTGCGAGGTGTCGGCGGAGGACGAGAACTTCTCGACCCATTGCACGGGAAAGGCGAACGGCATGTTCCCATCCGCAGGCGTGACGGGCAGTGCTTCCAGGATTTGCAGCAGGGTGGGGCCGTTGTAGCCGCACCAGCCTTGCTGCTCCGCAGCGTCCACCACGTTCCAGCCCTTCAGGGCAGAGACGGGCACGGTGGCCTGGACATTCAGGCCCGCGCTTTGCGCGAAGGCCGCGAGCGCGGCGCCGATGTGCTGGAACGCCAGCGCGGCGTCGTCCACCGCGTCGAGCTTGTTGACCGCGAACACGATGCCCGGCACGCGCAACAACTGCAGCAGCAGGCTGTGGCGGCGGGTCTGGGGCAGCAGGGCGAGGGCCGGGTTTTTCCAGTCCAGCTTGGTCGCGTCGATCAGCACCACGGCCGCGTCGGCGCTGGAGGCCGCCGTGACCATGTTGCGCGTGTACTGTTCATGGCCTGGCGCGTCGCCGATGATGAACTTGCGCGTCTCGGTGCTGAAGTAGCGGTAGGCCACGTCGATGGTGATGCCCTGCTCGCGCTCGGCCGTGAGGCCGTCGGTCAGCAGCGCCAGGTCGGTCTGGCCCTGGCGCTGCACGCCGGCCAGGTGGTCTTGCAGCACGGCGCGGGTGTCGACCAGCAGGCGGCCAATCAGCGTGCTCTTGCCATCATCCACCGAGCCGCAAGTGATGAACTTGAGCGCGGAGGCGGTGGATGAGATGTTAGAAATCGTCATAAGTTTTCCTATTCGCGAACCACCGCGGAACCGGCTTTGCCGGGCCGCTGGTGGTGCCCCTTGAGGGGGAGGCGGAGCGACACGAAGTGCGCGCAGCCTGGGGGGAGCTTAAAAATACCCGTCTTTCTTGCGCTTCTCCATCGAAGCGTCGCTGGTTTGATCGTCCATGCGGGTCGCGCCGCGTTCGCTGACTTCGGCGGCCAGGGTCTCGATCACGATGTCGTTGGCGTTCGCGGCGGTGCTGGCCACGGGGCAGGTGCAGGTGATGTCGCCCACGGTGCGGAAGCGCACGTCGCGCACGACAACCTGCTCGCCCGCCTTGGGCGGCGTGAGCTCGGTCACGGGCACGAGCAGGCCTTTGCGTTCCACCACTTCGCGTTGGTGCGTGTAGTAGAGGCCGGGCAGGGCCACGTTTTCACGGGCGATGTACTGCCACACGTCCAGCTCGGTCCAGTTGCTGATGGGGAAGACGCGGAAATGCTCGCCCGGCGCCAGGCGGGTGTTGAACAGCGTCCAAAGTTCGGGCCGCTGGGCCTTGGGGTTCCACTGACCGAAGCCGTCGCGGTGGCTGAAGATGCGTTCCTTGGCGCGGGCCTTTTCCTCGTCGCGCCGCGCACCGCCGATCAGCGCGTCAAAGCGGAATTCCTCGATGGCCTCGAGCAAGGTGACCGACTGGTGGGCGTTGCGCGATTCGCCGGCATGCGCCAGCCGCACCGTGCCGCGCTTCATGGAATCTTCCACGTTGCGCACGATGAGTTGGGCGCCGAGCTCGGCCGCGCGCTGGTCGCGAAAGGCCGTGACTTCCGGGAAGTTGTGGCCGGTGTCGATCATCAGCAGCGGGTAGGGCAGATTGCCGGTACCAAAAGCCTTCTCCGCGCACTTGAGCAGCACCAGCGAATCCTTGCCACCCGAGAACAGCAGGGTCGGGCGCTCGAAGGCGGCGGCGACTTCGCGCAGGATGAAGATGGTTTCTTCCTCGAGCGCGTCAAGGTGGGCATTGCTGAGCTGGTGCTGCGCAGGGGCCAGCAGTTCCGGCCGAAGTTCCAGGGGGGGGCGAGCGTTCATGACCTTGGTCGTCTCCATTCAATGCGCGATGTGCAGACCGCATTCGCGCTGCGCTTCACCCTTGGTCGGGTCCACGTAGTCGAAGTTGTTGGGCAGTCCGTGCGTTTCGCAGTACTGGTGCAGGTCCTTGGAAGACCAATGCAGCAGCGGTGCGACCTTGATCAGGCCATCGGGGTTGATGCTGACCGGCTCCATCTGGGCGCGCACGGCGGAATCGGTGGCGCGCAGCGCGGTGAACCAGACTTGGGGCGCGGTCTCGCGCAGCGCGCGGGCGAAGGGCTCCAGCTTCACTTCTTCCGTGAAGGCAGCGTGGCGCGGGTCGTCGAGCCCGGGTACCGGTCCTTCCACCGCCTCGCGGTGCGCGCGCGTGCGGCGCGGCAGGTAGATGCGCAGGTTCAGCCCCAGCAAACGCGTCACCTCGTCGGCGTAGCGGTAAGTGGCTTCGGTGTTGTAGCCATTGTCCATCCAGACCACGGGCACGTCGGGTTGCACGCGCGTGACCAGGTGCAGGATCACCGCCTCGAAGGGGCGGAAATTCGTGGTGACGATCGCGGTCTTGTTCAGGCCCAGCGCCCAGGCCACCAGGGCGGGCGCGTCGTGGCCGTGCTGGGCGTTGACTTGCGCGAGATCAGCGGCGCTGATGCCGCTGCCCGCGTTGACCGCGCTGGCGGGGTTCAGACGGTTGTTCATGCGGGCTCCCGCGCGAAACGCGGTTGTGTCAACACGGCGTCGCCCTGGTAATAAGACGGAAAACGCGCGAGCTGGCGATGCGCGGTGGCCAAGTCCTGGCCTTCCTTGAGCACGGCCTGGGTGAAGCCGTTGCGCGCCATCAGCGGCAACTGGTCGGCCAGCACATCGCCGGTGGCGCGGATGTCACCCTGGAAGCCCAGGCGGCGGCGCAGCAGGAAGGCCTGGCTGTGGGCGCGGCCATCGGTGAAGGCAGGGAAATGGAGGTCGACGCGCTTCACGCCGTCGAGCTGCACGGTGCGCGGGTCGGCATCATTCGGCAGGACCAGCACCTCGGCGGCGCTGGCGTCGGCGGCGGCGCCGCTCTGTGCATCGTGGGCGGAGATGAGTTGCAGGGGCATGGTGGTCTTTGGGCTCAGGCGGTGGCAGTCTCTTCGGTGTCCGCGCTCGGGTGGCGGGCCTGCTGTCCAGCCTGCTTGAAGGGATCCACACCGACCCGCCGCAGCGTGTCGATGAACAGTTCCTGGCGGCCGTCGGCGCCGGTCGCGCGCAGCTCGCGGTAGGTGTCGAGCAGGGCCTCGATCACGTCCGGCACCTCGTGCGAGGAGAAGGACGGACCGATGACCTTGCCCGGCACGGCCGCGCCCGACAGGGCCTTGCCGTCCGAGCCGCCCACCGTCACCTGGTACCACTCCTTGCCGTCCTTGTCCACGCCGAGGATGCCGATGTGGCCGCTGTGGTGGTGGCCGCAGGAGTTGATGCAACCGCTGATGTGCAGGTCGATCTCACCCAGGTCTTCCAGTTCGTCCAAGTCCTGGTAGCGCACCGTCACGGCCTCGGCCAGCGGCAGCGAGCGGGCGTTGGCCAGGTCGCAGAAGTCACCACCGGGGCAGGCGATCATGTCGGACAGCAGGCCGATGTTGGCCTTGGCCAGACCCAGGCGCTTGGCCTCGCGCCAGAGCGCAGGCAGTTGCGCGGCGGCCACCCATGGCAGCAGCAGGTTCTGCTGGTGCGTCACGCGCGCTTCGCCGGCGCTGTAACGCTCGGCCAGCTCCGCCACGGCGTCGAGCTGCGCGGCGGTGGCGTCGCCGGGCGACTGGCCCGGGCGCTTGAAGGAGAGCGTGACCGCACGCAAGGCTGGGTTCTGGTGCGCGTGCACATTGCGCTGCAGCCAGCGCTGGTATTCGGCCTGTTCGGCGGTGGCCACCGGCTCGGCGGCTTGCGCGGCGGCGCCGCCCAGCTTCAGGGCCGGGGGCACGAACCCCGCGCTCACGCGCTGCAGCTCGTCGGCCCTGACGGTGTGCGGAGCGCCGTCGTGCTCGAGGATCTGCTGGTATTCGGCTTCGACCTCGTCCACATAGCGCTGGCCCTCGGCCTTCACCAGGATCTTGATGCGCGCCTTGTACTTGTTGTCGCGGCGGCCCCAGCGGTTATAGACACGCACCACCGCTTCAAGGTAGTTGAGGATCTGCTCGGCCGGCAGGAATTCGCGGATCACGGTGGCGATGGTCGGCGTGCGGCCCATGCCGCCGCCCACCAACACCTTGAAGCCGAGTTCACCCGCCGCGCCGCGGACGAGGTGCAGGCCCACGTCGTGCCAAGGGGTGGCCGCGCGGTCTTCGCGCGCGCCGGTGATGGCGATCTTGAACTTGCGCGGCAGGTAGGCGAATTCGGGGTGCAGCGTGCTCCACTGGCGCATGACCTCGGCCCAGGGGCGCGGGTCGGCGACCTCGTCCACGGCCACGCCCGCCAGGGCGTCGGTGGTGATGTTGCGGATGCAGTTGCCGCTGGTCTGGATGCCGTGCATGTCCACGGTGGCCAGCAAGTCCATCACGTCCGCGCTCTTGTCCAGCGGGATCCAGTTGAACTGCACGTTCTGCCGGGTGGTGAAGTGGCCGTAGCCCGTCACCAGCTTGCTGCCGATGGCCTGACCGTCACGCAGTTGCACGTCGCCCAGTTTGTTCTGCGCCGCCACGGCGCCTTGGAAGACCTCGTGCGTGGGCTGGTCGTATTCACGGGCGATGCGCGCCAGCACGCGCAACTGAGGGGCTGAGATCTCGCCGTAAGGCACGGCCACGCGCAGCATGGGCGCATGGCGCTGCACATACCAGCCGTTCTGCAGACGCAAAGGCCGGAATTCTTCTTCGCTGAGCTGGCCGCTCAGGCGGCGTTGTAGCTGGTCGCGGTGCTGTTCCGCGCGCAGCCGGATGAACTGACGGTCGAAATCGGTGTACTGGTACATGGGCGTGACTGTAAAAGTCACGCTTTCAATTCCAAACTACATTTTGCTTAGGAGTCCATGACTACCAGTAATAAGCAAATCCGCGCGCCCGACAAGCACCGGACGACGCTCAGCGCAGCGGCGCCAGTGTCTGCTGCACCAGGTCCAGGCAGGCGGGTGCGTCCAGGTGGACGACGGCCTGCACGGCGTGCTGGTCGGTGCTCCACCCGGGGTGGGGGTAGGGCGGCAGACCCAGGTCAGCGTGCCGGTCCAGCAGCAACTGACCTTCGGCCAGGCCGTCATAGGCGACCCGGGCCGGGCCGCTGACGAGGCGAAACAGCTCGGGTTGCACCATCCAGACCAGGGCCAGCACACCGGGCGTGGCAATGGCCGGGGGTAGCGCGCTGGCCGATGCCACTAGCCCGGATTCCTCGGCCTGGACTCGGGACTGGTGGCGGGCAGCGTGCCAGAGCAGTTGCCGTAGCTGGCTGGCCCCGTCCTGCGCCGCCCAGTGTTCCAACCAGGCCAGTGGCAGCGGCGCGGCGCGGCTGACGTTCAGGCCCAGCAGCGTCAGCGCGAACCCCGCACCGAGCACCACGTCCGCCGCGTGCGGGTCGGACCAGAGGTTGAATTCGGCCCCGGGCGAGACATCGCCGGGGGCGTCCAGGCAGCCGCCCGCGACCACCACTTGCTTCAGGAGTTGTGGCAGCCTGGGTTCCAGACGCAGGGCCTGGGCCAGGTTGCTCAGCGGGCCGCCGCACAGCAGGGAGATTTCACCGGGATGGGCCATGGCCATCTGAACGATGCCGCGCGCGGCGGAACGCGGATCCGTGCCGCGTCGCAATGGGGCATCACCGGTCCAGTCACCCAGGCCGTCCTGGCCATGCAGGCCGGGGTCAGGCAGCCATTCCCCCTTGCGCGTGGGCGTGACGACGCCTTCGCAGACGGGCAAATCTTCCCGACCCAGCAGCACGCTCAGGCGCAAGGCGTTGCGCGTGGCTTGGGGCAGTGCCACGCGGCCAAAACTCGTGGTGATGGCCTGCAGCTCAAACCCCCGATGGGCATGGGCGAAGACCAGGGCGAGCGCGTCGTCGAGGCCGGGATCGATGTCGAGAATCAGCTTGTGCGGCATGGGTCTATTTTGCGCCATGCCACCAGCGCTCAGGCCAGTCCACCCGGTGGTTCAGGCAGCGAGCAATTGGCGAATCTGCGCGGCCACCTCGGCACCTGCTCGTTCCGGCGAGGCGGGTACCCGCAGCCAGCCCAGGGCGCCGGTCTGGACCGCCGCCGGCATCCGCGCTTCGGCAGTCGAGGGGGTGGCCAGGGCCAGGACCCGGCAGCCCGTCAGGCGTCGTCGCGCGTGCCGGATCAGGGTGTGGCCGCCTTCTTCGGGCAGGTCCAGGTCGACCACCAGCAGGTCCACCATGCCGCCATCGATGGCGACCAGACCGGTCTCCAGCGTGTGTGCGCCACGCACCGAACCGACTTCCAGCATCGCGGCCAGCGCCTGCACCAGCTGTTGCTTCAACGCAGGGTCATGCGCCACCACCAAAGCGCACAAGGGTTTGGCCCCAACTGCGGAGGCGGGTTCGGGCTGCGGCGGCAAGGGAGAGGCGTAAGCGGAGTTGTCCATGGCGGCGGGGCGATGGTGGGCAGGCGGTTCGGCATTGTGGATGCCAGCGCTTTGTGACGGGGGCGTCACCTTGCAACACGATGTAAGTAAGGTGTGCAATTGGTCGCGATCCGGCCTGCGCCTGCAGCCGTTGCCTTGGCCCAACGCGTCCGTTCAGCGGCCGCGGCTCGGCGCCAGCACGCGTCGCACATCCAGGGCCCGGGCCAGTTTGTGCGGCAGGGGCAGAGGCTCGGCGTGCAACTGCGCCGCCAGCAACTCGGCGCACAACACCGCGAAGCTCAGGCCGCGTGAGCCCAGGGCGGTCAGCAGGGCGAGGCTGCCAGGGGTGGCCGATGCGCGAGGGTCGGTGACGGGCCCCTCGAGGCCATCAAGCCGTCCGATCAGACCGACCAGGGGCCGGCGGTCCCGCGAAGCGCAGCGGATCTGGCTCCAGGCCCGTACTGCTTTGCGCGTGAAGGTGGGCGTCAGCCATTGGGCAACGTCGGGTTGCAACAGCCGCAGTTTGTCGAGGTTGGCGGCGTGGCCTTCAGCCAGGGCGATCGCCGAGGGGCGGGGGTCGGTTTCGCCGCGCTCGTAGGTGGAACCGCAGAACCAGGCCGCGCCCGCGCCCAGCGGGACCGTGGGAATGAAATGGCCGTTGCCGTTGACCGGCCCGAGGGGCCAGAGTGCTTCGGGTGCATCGCGTGGCCCAGTCGCGTGCATGGCCCAACTGATTTGCCCGCGTACCGGGCTCAGGGGCAGCGGCGAGGATGGGGGCAGGTGGACGTCCAGCAGCGCCGCGCTGGCACAGGCCGCGGCGACCACCACCAGCTCGGCTTGCGCGAGCTCCCGGCCCTCTGCGTCCAGCACCTGCCAGACCCCGTTCGGGCCGGCGTGCCGCAGGCTGGCAGCGGCGGTCTGGCCGCGCACCTGCACGCCCGGCTGCGCCAGCCACGCCGCGACCAGACGCGCAGGTTTCATCCAGCCCGCTTGCACATGGTCCATCGGCGCCGCATGCCCCAGGTCACGCACGCCGCTGAGCAACCAATCCTGTCCCGCCCGCAGCCGCCCTTGCCGCGTCAAGTCCTCGGCCGTCTGCACCGCGTGGCGTATGCCCGCGCGCGTGAGGCGCGACAAGAGGTTGTCGTCCGGCGAGGCATGGGGTGCGAAGAGGCCCACCGGCAGATCCGACGCGCGAGCGGCGGAGCTGCCCTCAAAGTTCCGCAGATTCGACCCCTGGGCGGCGGAGCTGCCCTCAGCCTCGTCCCCAAGGTCTGGGGGTGGCGCCGCGTCCAGCACCGTCACCCGCCAGCCCCGGCGCGCCAGGCTCGCGGCCGTCGCTGCGCCGGCCAGGCCGGCGCCGATCACGATGCAGCGCCCGGGCTCACGGTCTACCGGGGGAAGGGCGCGGGTCGGCTCCCAGCGGGGTTCGTACACCGCGCGGATGCTCTCGCGCTTGGGGGGCAGGCCCGGCACTTTGTCGACCTGCCATCCGTTCTGCACCAGGGCGCGTCGCACCGCGCCATTGGCGGTCCAACTGGCCAGCGTGGCGCCGCGCCGCGCCAGGGTGCTGAGTTCGCGCAAGGTGTCGGGCGACCACATGTCGGGGTTGGCATGCGGGTCGAAGCCATCGAGGAAGACGCTGTCGATACTGTGCGGCAGGGTGGGGCGCAGTTCGCGCAGCATGGGGCGCACATCGCCCAGGCACAGGGTGAGCAGCACGCGCCCATCATCGAAGCTCAGCCGCTGCACCGGGCAAGACGTGCCGGGTTCCAGCCTTCGCCATTGCGTGGCCAGTTCCTCGGCCAGCGGGGCCAGTTCCGGCCAGGGCGCGGCACCTCGCGCGAGGTCTTCAGCCGCGACCGGGAAGGCCTCGATGGAGACGAAATGCAGCAAGCGTGGGCGTGCCGTTGCGCGCCGCCAGGCTTGCCAGGTGGCCAGAAAATTCAGCCCCAGTCCGAAACCGGTTTCAAGAATGCGCCACTGGCGCCGACCGGCCCAGGTGCTGGTGCAGGTGCTTCCAGCCTGTTCCGTGGTTTTTTCTTCGGCTGGCTCTGCCACGGGCTCCGCCAGCGCACAGCCGCCCAGGAAGATGCGCCGCGCCTGTGCCAGTCCGTCCGCCTTGGTGCGGTAGACATCGTTGAAGCGCGCGCTGAAGGGAGTGTCGTCGCGCCAGGAGATGGGTTCGCTCATCGTATGCGAGCGCCTCGATCCACGCCGTGCCTCTGCCTGCGAGGCGGGACGTCGCGCTGTTCAGGCGCTGGGCGGCACGTAGCCCTGGGCCTGCTCCGCGCCACCGCCGAAGAAGTGGTTCTCCATCTGGCGCGCGAGGTACTGGCGCGCGCGCGCGTCGGCCAGATTCAGGCGGTTTTCGTTGACCAGCATGGTCTGGTGCTTGAGCCAGGCCGCCCAGGCTTCCTTGCTGACACTTTCCCAGATGCGCTTGCCCAGTTCGCCGGGATAGGGCGGGAAGTCCAGTCCTTCGGCTTCCTTGCCGAGCTTGATGCAGTTGACGGTGCGTGCCATGGCGGTGAATCTCTTGGAGGGTATCTATCGATGTTTGAGTAATAAGCAACTGAAATCTTAGTCGTTCCAGTTTGGGTCATGTCTCTCCAGAATGCCTTGCATCGCTTTTTTATCCATTGCAGCGATTCCAACTTAGAACCAAGGAACCCGACATGACGCAACGCCGCGACTTTATCAAGTTTCCCCTGCTGGCCGGTCTGCTGACCGCCTTCAGCCTTGCCGGCACCCCGGCTTTGGCGCAAGACGTCACCCTGCTCAACGTGAGCTATGACCCCACGCGCGAGCTCTACGTGGAGTTCAACGCCGCCTTCAACAAGTACTGGAAGGACAAGACCGGCCAGAACGTGACCATCAAGCAAAGCCACGGCGGCTCGGGCAAGCAGGCCCGCTCCATCATCGACGGCCTGGACGCCGACGTGGCCACGCTGGCCCTGGCCGGCGACACCGACGCGCTGGTCAAGAACGGCGGCTGGCTGGCGGCCGATTGGCAGAAGAAGCTGCCGCACAATTCCTCGCCCTACACCTCGACCATCGTGCTGGTGACGCGCCAGGGCAACCCCAAGGGCATCAAGGACTGGGACGACCTGGTCAAGCCCGGCGTGAGCGTGATCACGCCCAACCCCAAGACCTCCGGCGGCGCGCGCTGGAACTACCTCGCGGCCTGGGAATTCGCCAAGCGCAAGTACGGTGGCGAGGCCAAGGCCAAGGAATTCGTGCAGAAGCTGTACGCCAACGTGCCCGTGCTCGACACCGGCGCGCGCGGCTCCACCATCACCTTCGCCCAGCGCAACCAGGGTGACGTGCTGATCGCCTGGGAGAACGAGGCCTACCTGCTCGAGAAGGAATTCGGCACCAAGTTCGACGTGGTGGCACCCTCGATCTCCATCCTGGCCGAGCCCGCCGTCGCCGTGGTCGACAAGAACGTGGACAAGAAGGGCACGCGCAAGGTCGCGCAGGCCTACCTCGAGTACCTGTATTCCGAGGAAGGCCAGGACATCGCGGGCAAGAACTTCTACCGTCCCGCCGTTTCCAAGAAGGCCATCGACAAGTACGCCAAGCAGTTCCCCAAGCTCAACCTGTTCACCATCGACCAGGGCTTTGGCGGCTGGGCGAAGGCGGACAAGGACCACTTCGCCGACGGCGCGAGCTTCGACCAGATCTACGCCAAGAAGTGAACGTCGCCACGCCCGCCTCCAGCCAAACGGGACATCAGGGAGCATTCATGTCGGTCTTGTTGATTGCAGGCAGCCCGTCCGAGCGTTCCCGCTCCGCGGCGCTGCTGGACCGGGTGGGGCGTTTGCTGGCGGCCGGACGCGGCACGCTGGTCCATCGCCTGTCGGTCCGTGACCTGCCGCCGCAGGCCTTGGTGCAAGCCGATGTCGGCCATCCCGCAGTGCAAGACGCGGCACGGCGGGTGGCCGAAGCCCAGGCCATCGTGGTGGCCACCCCGGTCTACAAGGCGGCTTACAGCGGCGTGCTCAAGCTGCTGCTGGACCTGCTGCCCCAGACGGCGTTCAAGGGCAAGGTCGTGCTGCCCCTGGCCACGGGCGGTAGCCCGCACCACATGCTGGCGCTCGACTACGCCTTGCGGCCGGTGCTTCAATCCCTGGCGGCGCGCCACATCCTGCCGGGCGTCTACGCCACGGACGCCCAGGTGGCGCTCACGCCCGAGGAGGCCTACGTGATTCATCCCGACATCGAGGCCCGGCTGGGCGAAGCCGCGGCCACCCTCTACACCGAGGGGCTGCGCAGCGTGCCCGTCCCGCGCGCAACACGGGCTTCGAGGAGCCGATCGCGTTCGCGGACGTGCGATGTAGCGTCTGACGTCTCGCGCCGTCAGAACGGCGCATGCCCCGGCCTGGCGTTTGTGCCTGCGCTTCGTTTCTTTCGCCGGGCGCCTTCTCCTTTTCTTCGTGCTGAACCGTTGACCGGGCGGCAGGGACCTGTGTTGCCCGCCGTTCGGCCATGCCGACCCACCTCGATCAAGTTGAACACCAGGATGACCACCATGACCCACCCGACCCCGCAAGGCAGCACCACCGCGGATGACCTGCCCTACGACCCCGCCCATCCCACGCCCTACCGCTGGGGGATCTGTTCTTCAGCGCCCTGGTGTCGGTCGCATTGATCGTCCTGATGCTGCTGCTGAACCTCTCCGTGATTTTTCCGGCTTCGGCGCAGGGCGCCCCGGTGGAACTGAGGATTGGCTTCCAGAAGTCCGCCAGCCTGCTGACCCTGCAAAAAGCCCAAGGCAGCCTGGAGAAAAAGCTCGCGCCGCTGAACGCCACCGTCAAATGGGTGGAATTCCCCGCCGGCCCTCAACTGCTGGAAGGCCTGAACGTGGGCGCCGTGGATGTGGGTTACGTGGGCGAGGCGCCGCCCGTCTTCGCTCAGGCCGCGGGCGCGAAGTTCGTCTATTTCGGCCATGACCCGGCTTCGCCCGAGGCCGAGGCCATCCTCGTGCCCAAGGATTCGCCCATCAGCAACGTGAGCGACCTCAAGGGGCGCAAGGTGGTCCTCAACAAAGGCAGCAATGTGCACTACCTGCTGGTCAAGGCGCTGGAGAAGAACGGCCTGAAGCTGTCCGACGTGCAGGTGGTCTACCTGGCGCCGGCCGACGCGCGCGCTGCCTTCGAGCGCGGCGCGGTGGACGCCTGGGTCATCTGGGACCCCTTCGCTGCGGCGGCGGAGCAATCCATCGGCGCGCGCATCCTGGCCAATGGCAAGGGCGTGGTCAACAACTACGCCTTCTACCTGGCCGAGGCGGGGTTCGTTCAGAAGCACCCGAAGATCGTCCAGGCCCTGTTCGAGGACTCGGTGGAGAAGGGGGCCTGGATCAAGAAGAACCTGCGCGCCGCCGCCGAGTTGGTCGCGCCGCTGCAGGGCTTGCCCGTCGCGGTGGTGGAGACCGCGCTGACGCGCTACGAATTCAATGTGCGGCCCATCACGCCCGCCGTGGCCGCCGACCAGCAGAAGATCGCCGACACCTTCTTCGAGCTGAAGCTGATCCCCAAGGCCATCCAGATCAGCGACGCCGTGGCTTTCCAGGCGAAATGATCCGGCGACACCTGATCTCGTCCTCACCTGGATCGGCCCCATGAGCACTTCCGCTTTCGACATTCCCGCCTTCCCCGCCGGTGCCGCGCGCGTGCTGCAGACCTCGGCGCGGGCGTGGGGTTTGACGTGGCCGCTGCCTCAGCCTGCGGGGTCCGTTCATGCGCCCATGTCGCGACAGACCGGGACCACGAGCACTTGGGCCCGGCATCCGGTCCGGTCGCCGGTGGCGCGTCCGTCGCGCCGCGCCTTGCGCTTCGCCTTTGCCATCTGAGATTCCAATCGACAAGAGGTCCCTCATGAAAGTCTTCTGGTTCATCCCCACCCACGGCGACAGCCGTTACCTTGGCACGGGCGAAGGCGCGCGCCAGGTGGACCACGCCTACCTCACGCAGGTGGCGCAGGCGGCCGACCGCCTGGGCTACGAGGGGGTGCTCATCCCCACGGGCCGGTCCTGCGAGGACCCCTGGGTCGTGGCCGCGAGCCTCTTGCCCGTGACCCAGCGCCTCAAGTTCCTCGTGGCCGTGCGGCCCGGCCTGCACCAGCCCGCGCTGGCGGCGCGCATGGCCGCGACCTTCGACCGGCTCTCCGGCGGCCGGCTACTGGTCAACCTCGTGACGGGGGGCGACCAAGCCGAGCTGGAAGGCGATGGGGTGTTCCTCGACCACGCGGCACGCTACGAGCAGAGCGCCGAGTTCATCCGCATCTGGCGCGAGATCATCGCCCGCAGTCACGACACCCAGGCCCAGGCCTTCGATTACGAGGGCAAGCACCTGAGCGTCAAGGGCGCGAAGCTGCTGTTTCCGCCCTTGCAGCAGCCCTACCCGCCGATCTATTTCGGCGGCTCGTCCGAGGCCGCGCACGACCTGGCTGCCGAGCAGGTGGACACCTACCTGACCTGGGGCGAGCCGCCCGCCGAGGTGGCGAAGAAGGTGGCCGACGTGAAGGCGCGTGCATCCAAGCGCAATCGCACCGTGAAGTTCGGCATCCGCCTGCACGTCATCGTGCGCGAGACGGAAGCCGCTGCCTGGGCCGCCGCGGACGATCTGATCAGTCGCCTGGACGACGGCATCGTGGCCAAGGCGCAGGCCGCCTTCGCCAAGATGGATTCGGAAGGCCAGCGCCGCATGGCCGCGCTGCACCAGGGAGGCAAGAAGCGCGACCGCGCCTCGCTCGAAATCAGCCCCAACCTCTGGGCCGGCGTGGGCCTGGTGCGCGGCGGTGCGGGCACGGCCCTGGTAGGCAGTCCGCAACAGGTGGCTGCGCGCATCGAGGAATACGCGGCGCTGGGCTTGGACACCTTCGTGCTTTCGGGCTATCCGCATTTGGAGGAAGCCTATCGCTTCGCGGAACTGGTGTTCCCGCTGCTCTCGCTGGACACGCAGCGGCGCCTGGGTGAGGCGGCGAACCAGCCGCTGCCCGGACAGAAGCTGAGTGGCCCGTTCGGCGAGGTCGTCGCCAACATCGATGCGCCCGCGCGCGTCGCCGCGCAATGAGGCCCGGTGCCCCGAACTGCTGGAGAGGATGAAACGATGAGTGTCCCCGCGCATGAATTGCAAGTGACGCCGCTGCCGGACTTGAGCCAGGAGCCTGGTGCGCCTGTCGGTGCGCTGTTGCGCGGTCTGGCCCTGGCCGTCTGGTTGCGCCTGCTGCCCTGGCTGGTGCCGATCGCGCTGATCGTCGCCTGGCAACTCGCCTCGACTCAGGGCTGGCTGTCCACCCGCGTTCTGCCCGCTCCCGTGGACGTGGCCATCGCGGCCTGGAATCTCACGGCCTCGGGCGAGCTCTGGACCCATGTCAAGGTCAGCGCGGGTCGTGCCCTGGCCGGCCTGGCCATTGGCGGTGGCCTGGGGCTGGTGCTGGGCCTGCTGACGGGCACGTCGCGCTGGCTGGAGACGCTGCTCGATTCCAGCTTCCAGATGCTGCGCAACATTCCCGCGCTGGCAATGATTCCGCTGGTCATCCTCTGGTTCGGCATTGACGAGAGTGCCAAGCTGTTCCTGATCGCCATCTCGGTCTTCTTCCCGATCTACCTCAACACCTTCCACGGCATCCGCAGCGTGGATCCGGGCCTGATCGAGATGGGCCGCACCTATGGCCTGAACCGCTGGCAGCTCTACCGCCAGATCATCCTGCCGGGCGCGCTGTCGTCCATCCTGGTCGGCCTGCGGTTCTCGCTGGGCCTGATGTGGGTGATCCTGATCGTGGCCGAGACCATCTCCGCCCAGTCGGGCATCGGCTACCTGACCATGAACGCACGCGAGTTCCTGCAGACCGACATCGTGCTCGTGGGCATCCTGCTCTACGCCTTGCTGGGCAAGCTGGCCGACGTGCTCGCGCGAGGTCTTGAGCATTGGTGGTTGCGTTGGCACCCCGGATATAGCAAATGAAACACCCCGAAGCGCCTGCGGCGCCTCCCCCTCAAGGGGGCGCTCCCAGCGGCCTGGCAAAGCCAGTTCCGCGGGAGCCCTGGAAGGGACTGCGCTGCTCTGGTCTTTGGTTTGAACTTTCATCAACGGAGTCTTTATGTCTCATGTATTCAATCGGCGGACCGTGCTGGGGTCGATGACCGCGCTTGGTTCGTTGTACGCCGCGGCGCCCTTGCTCGCGCAGACCACCAAGACCATCCGCATCGGTTACCAGAAATCTTCCACGCTGATTTCGGTGCTCAAGCTGCAGGGCACGTTGGAGAAGCAGCTCGCGCCCTTGGGCTTTCAACCGAGCTGGCACGAGTTCACCAGCGGCCTGCCGCTGCTGGAGGCCTTGAACCTGGACAACATCGATTTCAGCGCTGACGTGGCCGACACCGTGCCCGTGTTCGCGCAGGCCGCGGGCGCGCAGCTGACCTTCGTGGCGCAGGAAGCGCCGTCGCCTTCGGCCCAGGCCATCCTGGTGCCTAAGGACTCGCCCATCCGCGGTCTGACCGACCTCAAGGGCAAGAACGTTGGTTTCGCCAAGGCGGCGGGCGTGCACTACCTGCTGATCACCGCGCTGGCCAAGGTCGGTCTTTCCCTGGCCGATATCAACGCCCGTTACCTGACGCCGGCCGACGGGCGCGCCGCCTTCGAGAAGGGTGCGATCGATGCCTGGGTGGTGTGGGACCCGTTCCTGTCGGCCGCCCGCATTCAGTCCGGCGCGCGCGTGCTGGCCGATGGCGATGGGCTGGCGTCCTACCAGCGTTATTACCTGGCGAGCACGCGTTTCGCCGAGGCCAGCCCCAAGGTGCTGGACGTGGTCTACGCCGAGCTTGAGAAGGCCGGACTGTGGGTCAAGCGTCAGCCCAAGGAGGCTGCGGCCTTGCTGGGTCCCTTCTGGGGACTGGACCCCACGATCGTCGAACAGGCCAATGGCAACCGCAGTTATGCCGTGCGCGCCGTCACGTCTGAGCGCCTGGTCGAGCAGCAGAAGATCGCCGACGCCTTCCTGGCCGAGAAATTGCTGCCCAAGCCGGTGGATGCGCTGAACGCGCCACTGTTCAAGCCATCCACGGCGGCCCGTGCCGCGCGAGGGTCAGCGACATGAATACCTTCGTCCCGAAGTCCGCCTTGCCGCAAGGTGAGGCACAGTCCGAACGCGTGGCCAGGGGCGTGCGGCTCGAGGCGCATCGCCTGGGCAAGCGGTATGGCGAGCGCGAGGTGCTGCGCCAATTGCAACTGCGCATCGAGCCCGGCGAGTTCGTCGCGATCGTGGGGCGCAGCGGCTGCGGCAAGAGCACGCTGTTGCGCCTGGTCGCGGGGCTGGAAGCGCGCGATGGGGGCGAGCTGCGCCTGGATGGCCAGGCCATCCAGGGTCTGAACGACAACACCCGCATCATGTTCCAGGACGCGCGCCTGCTGCCCTGGAAGCGTGTGCTGGACAACGTGGCCCTGGGCTTGCTCCAGGGCGAGCGGGGCCGCGCCGCTGAGGTGCTGGCCCAGGTCGGCTTGGGCGAGCGCCTGGGAGACTGGCCCGCGCGCCTGTCCGGTGGACAGCGCCAGCGCGTGGCCCTGGCGCGCGCGCTGGTGCACAACCCGCGCCTGCTACTGCTCGACGAACCCCTGGGCGCCCTGGATGCGCTGACGCGCATCGAGATGCACGCATTGATCGAGGGCTTGTGGCTGCGCAATGGCTTCACGGCCTTGCTGGTCACGCACGACGTGCAGGAGGCCGTGGCCCTGGCCGACCGCGTGATCCTGATCGAGGACGGGCGCATCGCGCTCGACGAGCGCGTGCCCCTGCCGCGTCCCCGCGAGCGCGGCGCCGCGGCGTTCGCCGCGCTGGAAAACCGCATCCTGACCCGCGTGCTGCAGCAGACCGACAAAACCGCCGCGCACGAGACCGATCCGCCGGGCTGGCCCGGCGGGACCGGGGGCATCCCGGGCGGCATACCCGCCACCGGCCTGCGCTGGGCCATCTGATTTTTTCTTTTTTCACCAGGAGTCATCACCATGTCCATTCAAGCCATCAATGTCCGCAACCAGTTCCGCGGCAAGGTCAAGGAAATCATCCGCGGCGACGTGCTGTCGGAAATCGACGTCGAGACACCCTGGGGCATCGTGACCTCGGTGATCACCACGCGCTCAGTCAATGACCTGAACCTGCGTCCAGGCAGCGAGGTCGTTGCGCTGGTCAAGGCCACCGAAGTGTCGTTGGCGAAGATCTGAGGGCGCGGGACCCGGCGCATGCGGGTTCTTGAAGGCGCATCGGCGCTGCCGCCGAATCCGGAATGAAAAAGTGTTTGGCTTCACGCCAGACTTTTTCGATACTCGGGGCAGCCAGTTCAGGAGACTTGCACATGACGAATAAACTGCTTTTCGGATCGGCCTTGTTGCTGGCCCTCGGTCTCGGCACACATGCCGCCGCCCAGGGCATCGATGCCCAGGCCCGGGTCTGGGCCGCCAGCTGCGCGGCCTGTCATGGCACCAACGGGGCGGGGGGACCCACGCCAGGAGCGATTCCGGTCATCGCGGGCCAGGACCGGGCCGTGCTGCTGCGAAAGCTGCTGGCGTACAAGAAGGGCGAGCTGCAGGCCACGGTGATGCACCAGCACGCCAAGGGCTACAGCGATGACGAACTCGAACGCCTGGCGGCTTTCTTCGCCGCCCAGAAGCCTTGACCCGCCCGCCCCGAACCCCGGAGACACGCACCATGAACAATCTGCAACGCAGAACTTTCCTGCGCACCGTCGCGGCCGGCGCGGGCGCCGGCGCCTTGACCACCCTGGCTGGGTGCGCCACCCCCATCGGTAGGGCGCGTCAGCGCGTGGTGGTGATCGGCGGAGGTTACGGCGGCGCGACGGCGGCCAAGTACCTGCGCTTGTGGACGAAGGGAACGGCGCAAGAACTTGAGGTGGTGCTGGTCGAGCGCGAGGCCACCTTCATCTCCTGCCCGCTGTCCAACCTCGTGCTGGGCGGCTACGAGACCCTCGAGAACCTGACCACGAGCTACGACACGCTGCAGCGCAAGCACGGTGTGCGCGTGGTGCGTGACGAAGCCACGGCCATCGACGTGGCCAAGAAGGAAGTGCGGCTGGCCCATGGAGACACATTGAAGTACGACCGCCTCATTGTCTCGCCGGGCATCGATTTCCTCTACAACCAGACGCCGGGGCTGGAAAGCGCCGAGGCGCAGGCCAGGGTGCTGCATGCGTGGAAGGCGGGTGCGCAGACGGTGGCCCTGCGCAGGCAGCTCGAGGCCCTGGACAACGGCGGTGCCTATGTGCTGCACATCCCCAAGGCGCCGTTCCGCTGCCCGCCCGGACCTTATGAACGCGTCTCGCAGGTCGCGTCCTACTTCAAGGCGCACAAGCCGCGCTCCAAGGTCATCGTGCTGGACGCCAATCCGGACATCGTCTCCAAGAAGGGTCTCTTCCTCAAGGCCTGGAACGAGTTGTACCCGGGCCTGGTCGAGTACCGGGCGAGCAACGAGCTGGTGCGCGTGGATGCCGCCAGCCTGTCCATCGAGACCAGCTTCGACACCGTGCGCGCGGGCGTGCTCAACGTGGTGCCGCCTCAGCAGGCGGGTCGCATCGCACAGCAGGCCCAACTGCTCAACGTGGGTGGACGCTGGGCGGGGGTGGACTTCCGCAGCTTCGAATCCACCGTCGCGCCGGGCGTGCACGTGCTGGGTGACGCCACGGCCTCGGCGCCGGGCATGCCCAAGTCCGGTTTCATGGCCAACAACCACGGCAAGGTCGCGGCGGACGCGGTGATCGCGTTGCTGCAGGGCCGCGAGGTCAACCCCGAGCCCATCCTCGCCAACACCTGCTACAGCTTCGTCTCCGAGACCGAGGTGGTGCACGTGGCCTCGGTCCACAAATGGAGCGCGGAGCAGAAGACCGTGGTGGCGGTGCCCGGTGCCGGCGGGCTGTCGCCGGCCGCCAATGGGCTGGAAGGGCAGTACGCCAAGTCCTGGGCGCGCAACATCTGGGCCGACGCGCTGCTCTGAGCCGCGGGCAGCGCCGCTGCCTCCGGCAGGCCGCGGCGCCTGAGTTTGGTGGCGTTTAGATGTTGTGGCCATAAGCAAGCAACGATTCATTCGTTCCCAGCGCGATCCTTCTTGGCTAGAGTCCATGCGCCATGGACATCAAGCAATCTCTGGAAGAACAACTCGCGCTGCTGTGTGCCAGCCTGGCGGCGACTGCCGTCGAACGTGATCGCCGGGGTGGCCACGCCGCCGCCGAGCGCGCCCTGTTGCGCGACAGCGGCCTGTTGACCCTGGCCGTGCCCGCGAAGTTCGGCGGGCAGGGCGAGCGCTGGCCCGTCATCCTGCGCGCCATCCGCCGCATCGCGGCGGTGGACAGTTCGCTGGCCCACCTCTTCGCCTTTCAGCACCTTCAAGTGGCCAGCCTGTCCTTCTTTGGCAGCGAGGCGCAGCAACAGGAATGGCTGACGCGCACCGTGCGCGAGCGCTGGTTCTGGGGCAATGCGAACAACCCGGCCGACAAGCGCGTCACGGCGGTGGAATTCGACGAAGGTCTGGTGCTCAATGGCGTCAAGAGCTTCTGCTCGGGCGCGGTGGGGGCCGACGTGCTGCTGGTCTCGGCCCACCTGGAATGCGGTCGGCTGATCGCGGCGACCGTGCCCACGGACCGCGAGGGTTTGCAGATCCAGGGCGACTGGAATGCCATCGGGCAGCGTCAGACGGACAGCGGCAACGTGGTCTTCGAGGACGTGCTGGTCTACCCCGAGGAGGTGCTGAACCCCGGCCCGGGCAGCAGTGCCTGGGCCTCGCTGCGCTCCACACTCTCTCAATCCATGCTGGTCAACATCTACCTCGGCATCGCCGAGGGCGCGCACCAGGCCGCGCGGGACCACACCCGCCAGTGGCGCCGGCCCTGGGTGCTGTCCAACGTAGAGCAGGCCACCCAGGACCCGTACCTGCTGGAGAAGTTTGGCGAATTCTGGGTGCAGCTCAAGGCCGCCGAAGCCCTGGCCGAACAGGTGGCGCAACAGGTCGAGGCGGCCTGGCAGCGTGGCCTGGCGCTCACGGCCGAGGAGCGTGGCGCCGTCTCGGTCGCGGTGGCCACGGCCAAGGTGGTGGCGGCGCGCGCCGCCCTGGACATCGGCAGCCGCCTGTTCGAGGTGGCGGGCACATCCTCGCTGCACGCGCCCCTGGGCCACGACCGTTTCTGGCGCAACGCCCGCACCCATACCCTGCACGACCCGATCGAGTACAAGCTGCGCGATCTTGGCAACTGGGCGCTGAACGACGTCTTGCCTCCGCCGTCCGCCTACACCTGAAGGCGTGCCGGCCGAGGGCAGGGTGTCGATCGTCTTTATGCCGAATTGGCCATATGCATCTGACGATCTTTTCGTTCCCTTGGCGGCCGATTGTTTTCAGAATGCAGGCACCCCATCAAGGATGCACATGACTCAGCGATTGCTTGAAGCACAGAACGACGGTTCGGGCGCGGATGGGCCCGTGTCGCCGTGGTCGCGCGCGCTGCTGGGCGTGGCGCTGGCCGCCTTGCTGCTGGTGACGCATGCGCTGCCGCACCTGATCTGACAGGCGCTGCCGTGCACCCCCTGCGGCCCTGGATCATTCCGGCGGCACATGGATTGGGGAGGCTGTCCGCAGGGCGCGTTGAAGCTCAGTGGCTGCGGATGTCCGCGATGAACTGGCGCGCGCGCGGGTGTTCCGGTTGGGTGAAGAAGGCCTCCGGCGTGGCGCGTTCCAGCACCCGGCCGGCGTCCATGAAAAGCACGCGGTCGGCCACCTCGCGGGCAAACCCCATTTCGTGCGTGACGACCACCATGGTCATGCCATCCCGCGCCAGGTCTTTCATGACCTGCAGCACCTCGCCCACCATCTCAGGGTCGAGTGCGCTGGTGGGCTCGTCGAACAGCATCAGCGGCGGCTGCATGGCCAGCGCGCGGGCGATGGCCACGCGCTGCTGCTGCCCGCCCGAGAGCTGCGCCGGCAGCGCGTCGGCCTTGTGGGCCAGTCCGACGCGGTCCAGCAGGGCGAGCGCGCGCTCGCGGGCCTCGGTCTTCGTGGTCCGCTTGAGATAGACCGGTGCCAGAGTGCAGTTTTCCAGCGCCGTGAGGTGTGGGAACAGGTTGAACTGTTGGAACACGAAACCGATGCGCGAGCGGAAGGCGTTGAGGTCGAGGCCCTTGCGGTGGATGTCCTCGCTGTCCAGCGTGATGCGCCCGCTGTCGATCGGCTCCAGCCGGTTCAGGGTGCGGATCAGCGTCGACTTGCCCGAGCCCGAGGGGCCGCAGACCACGACGATTTCGCCCTGGGTCACGGTCTCGTTGATGTCGACCAGGGCGTGGTAGTCATGGCGCGGGCCATACCATTTGTTGACGTTCTCGAAGGTGATCATGCGGTGGCGGGGACGGAAGGTTGCGGGGTGGGCCGTGCCTTGCGTTCCAGCCGGCGTTCCATCCAGTAGGCGAAACGCGAGAGGCTGAAGCAGAGCACGAAATAGCTCAGGCCCAGGATCAGGTAGAGCTGTACCGGGTAGATGAAGACCTGGGTGTTGATCTGCGAGGTGATGAAGGACACCTCGTTCAGGCCGATGATGTAGCCCAGCGAGGTTTCCTTGATGGTCATCACGAACTGACTGACCAGCGACGGCAGCATGTTGCGCAGGGCCTGCGGCAGGATGACCCCGCGCATGGCCTGCAGCCAGGACAGGCCGAGCGATCGCGCGCTTTCCATCTGGCCGCGCGGCAGGCCCTGGATGCCCGCGCGCACCACTTCCGCCAGGTAAGCACCGTTGAACAGCGCCAGCGCGATCAGCATGGTGGTGAACTGGTCCGTCTTCGCACCCGTCACGCTGGGCAGGAAGAAATAGGCCCAGAACACCACCATCAGCAGCGGCGTGCCGCGCACCACGTAGACCAGAGCGGTCACGGGCCAGCGCAGGGCGCGCCAGGGGCTCACCCGCGCCAGGCCCAGCGCCAGGCCCGCGGGCAGGGCGGCGAGCAGGCCGGCGGCGGACAGCAGCAGGGTGAGGGCGAGCCCGCCCAGCGGGCCTTCGGGGTACTGGCCGACGAGGAAATAGAGCCAGTAGTTGTCGATGACTTCAAGAAAGGTCATGGGCTGTCCTCACAGCGAGCGCGGCGGATAACGGCGGGCGAACCAGGCGGCCAGGGCGCCGATGGCCAGCGAGACCGTCAGGTAGCACACGGTCGCGAAGGCGAAGGCCTCGAAGCTGCGGAAGGTCTCGGTCTCGACCTTGGCGGCGGCGTACATCAGCTCGGCCGTGCCGATCACGGTGGCCAGGCTGCTGTTCTTCCAGAGGTTGAGCGTCTGCGACAGCAGGGGCGGCGTGGCGATGCGCAGGGCCTGCGGCAGCACCACGAGGCGCATGGTGGGCAGGAAACCCAGGCCCAGGGCCCGGCTCGCCTCGAATTGCACGGCGGGCACGGAGCGGATGCCGCTGCGCAGGTCCTCGCCCATGAAGGCCGCTGCGTAGAGCGTGAGTGCGACCACGGCGGCGATGGCCTCGAAGTTGTGGTCGTAGAGCCAGGCGCGGAAATCTTCGGGCAGCAGTTCCGGTGCGGCGAAGTACCAGAACAGCAGATGGGCCAGGGGCGGGATGTTGCGTTGCACCTCGACGCAGAGCCAGCCGATGGCGCGCAATGGCGCCCAGGGGGACAGGCGCACGAGGGCCAGGGCGGCCGCGAGCGGCAGGGCCAACATCAGCGAGATGGCCAGCAGCAGCAGCGACATACCCAGGCCAGCCAGCAGCATCTCATGGTAGGGGCCGGCCAGCAGCAGGGAGAAATCGAAGGAGGGCATGGGGGGATTGTCCGGGAACGTAAAAACGGCCCGCCTGGGGGCGGGCCGTCGTGTTGGCCGATGCAGGAGCGGCCGGACCGGAAATCAGCCGTCCACCTTGTCGGACTCGATCTTCCAGGTGCGCTTGCCGAACTTGAGCTTGCTGCCCTGGCCGTACCACTTCTCGTAGAGCTTGTCGGCCGCGCCCGAGCTTTCAAGTTCGCGCAGGGTCTGGTCCACCACGGCCTTGAGCGCCGTTTCGCCCTTCTTGATGCCGATGGCCAGGGGCTCGACGTTCAGGTTTTCAGGCAGCACGACGTAGTCCTTGCCCTTGGGGCCAAGCTTGAGCACGTCGCTGTAGAGCGAGGACTCGTCGTTGATGTAGGCGACGCCCTTGCCCTGCTGCAGGGCCAGGAAGGCCTGCTGCGTCGATTCGAAGGTCACCACGTCGGCGGTGGGCACGACGCGCTTGAGGTTGGGCTCCTGCGTGCCGCCCTTGACGGTCACCACTTTCTTGCCGCCGAGCTGATGCACGCTGGTGATGCCGCTTTTTTTCGCGACGACCACCTTGGAGCCGGTGACGAAGTGGGTCAGGCCGAAGTCGATCAGGGCCTCGCGTTCTTTGTTGTGGGTGAGCGACGCGGCCAGCAGATCCACGTGGCCCTGCTGCAGTTCGGGAATGCGGGCGGCCACGGCCACCTGCTTGAACTCGGCCTTGACGCCAATCTTCTGGGCGATGGCGTTGGCCAGGTCGACTTCGTAGCCGATGTACTGACGGGTCTTGGGGTCGACGAAACTGTTGGGTTCATCGATGCCCAGGATGCCGAAGACGAGCACGCCCTTTTTCTTGATGTCGGCGAGCTGGTCGGCATGGGCCGTGGCGGCGCCCAGGCTCAGGATCGTCGCGAAGGCCGAGGCGATCAGCGTGTTGAAAGTGCGCTTGCGCATGAGAGTCAGACTCCAAAAGATGATTGGTTCGGTGTTCTTCGCCGCAGGGCGGCATGACGCCGTGGGGAAAATCATAGGCAGAAACATGCACGGTGTGAACCAATGCTTTTTCATATCCATATGCCAAAACGAAGGCATGGCGTCGCGGCCTCGGGAAGCTCGCCGTCGCGGCGATGTTCCGCCCACAGATCACCCTGCTGCTGGTGGCGCATGCGCAACCGCGTCTCATCTGAGCTGGACGGCGGAACGGAATTGACCCGGGGTGATGGCGTAGGCATCACGGAATACGCGGGACAGGTGGCTGGCGTTGCCGAAGCCCGAGGCCTGCGCCACGTCGGCCAGATCGCTCCGGCCGGTGGCCAGCAGGCCGCGCGCGTGGGCCAGACGCCGGGCGCGCACCCAGGCGTGTGGTGATTCGCCGAATGAGGCCTGGAACATGCGGGCGAAATGGTAGGTGGACAGCGTGGCCACGCCGGCCAGCTCGTCCAGGCTCAACGGATCGGCCAGGTGGGCGTCGATGTAGTCCCGGACCCGCCGTCGCACCGCGGGGGCCAGGCCGCCACGCGCAGGCGGCGCGGCCTTGCGCTTCACTTCCTCGTGCAGCAGGTGGTGCAGCACGGTCTCCGCCGCGCTGCTGGCCGCCAGGCGGTCGGCGGGGGCCTGCCAATCGGCCTTGAGCAGGGTGCCGCAGGCGGCGGTCAGCGCATCGTCGTGGATGTAGGTGCGGTCGCGCAGTTCCAGCGCGCGCGGTTCGCAATCCAGCCGCAGCACGGCTTCGCGCGCCAGGCGCTCGGGCGCGATGTAAAGGTGCAGGAAACGCACCGTGTCGTTCATGCACCAGAGCGAGTGGTGTTCGGCGGGCAGCACGCAGAATTTGCCCGCGCCGCCATGCAAGGCATTGCCGACCCGGAAGGAGGTTTCACCGCCTTGCAGGTACAGCGACACGGTGTGGTGTCCGGGTTGGTCATAACCCAGCGTTTCGTGGCCGCTGCGCTGCCATTGCGAGATGGCGAGGCCTGCGCCGAGCGAGGTGGCGCGCGTCAGCGTCGCGGTGGAGCCCGACAGGGTGCGGAAAACCGAGAAGTCTGACGGTGCCGATGCGGTGGTGCCCATGGAGCCGTCATGCTAATGCGATCGGGCTGCCCAGCGCGGCCCCAGACCCGGAAAACCGCAAGAACCGGCAATCGTCGGCCGTTGGACGGGCGCACACTGGCCGCAGGAGTCTGTGCTTGTCATGGCTCTGGATTTCAAACCCTTATCTGACTCTGCCGAGCAACTCGAAGTGAATCTATTCCTGTATTTCCTGACGGTCTTCATCTGGGGCACGACCTGGATCGCCATCAAGCTGCAATTGGGGGTGGTGGCCATCCCGGTGTCCATTTTCTACCGCTTTGCCCTGGCGGGCCTCGTGCTGTTCGCCGTGCTGCTGCTGACCCGCAAGTTGCAGCCTCTGGACCGGCGCGGGCATGCGCTGTGCATGGGGCAGGGGCTGTGCCTGTTCTGCCTGAACTTCCTGTGCTTTTACACGGCCACCCAATGGATTCCGAGTGGCTTGGTGTCGGTCGTGTTCTCCGCCGCGACGTTGTGGAATGCCGTGAACGCGCGCCTGTGGTTTGGCACGCGGATCGCGCCGCGCGTCATGCTGGCGGGCCTGGTCGGCTTCTCCGGCCTCTTGCTCTTGTTCTGGCCGGAACTGGCGGGGCAGCAGGCCAGTCGCGAGACCTTGCTGGGCCTCGGGTTCGCGCTGCTGGGCACCTTCAGCTTTTCCACCGGCAATATGCTGTCATCGCTGCAGCAGCGCGCCGGCATCCGCCCCATGACCAGCAACGCCTACAGCATGCTCTATGGTGCTGCGGTGCTGCTGGCAGGGTGCATCGTGGCCGGCGTGCCCTTTGCCTTCGATTCCTCGACGACCTATGTGGGGGGCTTGCTGTACCTCGCAATCCCGGGTTCGGTGATCGGCTTCACGGCCTACCTGACCCTGGTGGGACGCATGGGACCGGCACGTGCCGCCTATTGCACCGTGCTGTTCCCGGTGGTCGCGCTCAGCGTGTCCACGGTGGCCGAGGGCTACCAGTGGACCCCGGTCGCGTTCCTTGGGCTGGCGCTGGTGATGTTTGGCAACCTGCTGGTCTTCAGCAAGTGGTCGCCTTTCACGCGCGCGGCGTCGGCCTGAGCCAGACCGTCCCGGACGGATGGAACGGGCCGGCCACGCTGGCCCGGGTGCCCATGGCCGATCGTCTAGACTGCATGCGCACTGGGCGTGGGTGCGGCGCGGGAGCGTCGGGCACCCCAGGCAGGCATCGGAGAGGCAGGACCGCGTTTCATGGATCACCCCACCCTGGAAGAGATCGTCACCGACACGCCGCAGGCCCGGGCCTGGCTGCGCACGGCCATTGCGCAGCGCGATGACCGCGAGGCCGCCAAGCTGTTGCGTGAGGCGGCACCCGAACTCACCAGCGCGCTCTTGCTGGAATTGCACCCGGGACGCTCGACCGCCATTCTGGAATTTTTCCCCGAGGACCATGCCGAGCGCGTGCGCGCGGCATCGCCCCCGATCCAGGTGCGTCAGTGGGCACGCAACCGTGCTTACGCCGAAGGCAGCGTGGGGCGCCTCATGGACCCGGTCTACGCCGTCTTTCCGCCGCAGCTCACCGTGGGCGAGACCATCGAGCGCCTGCGCGAGCTGATCAAGCAGGCCTTCATCACCTACGGTTTCATCGTGGACGAGGCGGGCCGGTTGCGGGGCGTGATCACCATGCGCGACCTGCTGTTCGCCGAACACGATCGCACCCTGGAGGCGGTGATGATTCCTTCCCCCTTCAGCCTGGACGCGCGCATGCCGCTGGCCGAGGCGATGAAGGCCGTGCTCAGTCGCCATTACCCCGTGTATCCGGTCTGCGACGGTGACGGTCGCCTGGTCGGGCTGGTGCGAGGCCAGGTGCTGTTCGAGGAGCAGAACTTCGAGATCAGCGCCCAGCCCGCCAGCATGGTCGGTGTCGAGGAAGAGCGCCTCACCACGCCCTGGCAGCGTTGCCTGAAGCTGCGCCATCCCTGGCTGCAGTTCAACCTGTTGACGGCCTTTCTGGCGGCGGCGGTGGTGGGTATTTTCCAGGAGACATTGAACCAATTGGTCATCCTGGCCTTGTTCCTGCCCGTGCTGGCTGGCCAGAGCGGCAACACGGGTTGCCAGGCACTCGCCGTGACTTTGCGCGGTCTGACCTTGGGCGAGGTGCGTCCGGGCCGCGAGCGCGCCCTGGTCGCCAAGGAAGCCTGGCTCGGTCTCTTGAATGGTCTGCTGGTGGGCCTGGTCAGCGCGGTCGGCATGTACGTCACGGCGGCGTCCCAACACAATCCGGCCGCGCTCTGGCTGGCCGTGGCCATCCTGCTGGCGATGATTGGCAGTTGCGTGGTCAGTGGCATTTCGGGGGCGATGATTCCGCTCACTTTGAAGCGCCTGGGCGCGGACCCGGCCACGGCGTCGAGCATCTTTCTGACCACCGCCACCGACGTCGCGAGCATGGGCTTGTTCCTCGGGCTGGCAACCGTGCTCATCCTGTGGTGAGCTGCGCTGGCCGGACGCGTAGAATCAAACCTTGTTGAGTTGGCTCGTATTCCGCGCGCCAGCCTCCGTGCACAGGCCGCCTCACGCGGCCTTTTGTGATCGCGCCGCGCCGCGTGGCCTGTCGTCTTGAATGGGGCTCTTTTCTGCCCGGCCCTGGCCGGACGCAAGACGCATCGCTTATGAACATATCCTTGCTGGTCCTGCTGGCCGTCGTGCTGCTCCTCGTGAATCTGGCCCTGCTGCTGGCCCTGTTGTTGCGCCGTGGCGACACGGGCGCGGGGCGGCAACTGACGCGCGAGCTGCGGCAGGACATTGGCGACTCCGCGCGCGGCACGCGCCAGGAGTTGCAGCAGACGCTGGCGACCTTTCAACAGACGCTGGTGCAGCAGTCGGCGACCGCCACGCGCATGCAGGACGCGCGCCTGGACGATTTCAGCCAGAAGATCGCGCTGTTCCAGAAGGAAGTGCGCGACACCCTGACGACGCAGCTGACCAACCTGAGCGAGATGAACGCGCGGCGCATCGGCGAGATGAACATGACGATGGAGGCCAAGCTGGCGCAGCTGCAGCAGAGCAACGCGGTCAAGCTTGACGAGATGCGCGCCACTGTCGACGAGAAACTGCACGCGACGCTGGAGCAGCGTCTGGGCGAGAGCTTCAAGCAGGTGGCCGAGCGGCTGGAGCTGGTGCACAAGGGCCTGGGTGAGATGCAGAGCCTGGCCGCGGGTGTGGGCGACCTGAAGCACCTGCTGACCAATGTGAAGACACGCGGCATGTTCGGCGAGGCCCAATTGGGCGCGCTGCTGGAACAGGTGTTTGTGCCTGATCAGTACGCGGCGCAGGTGGCGACCGTGCCCGGCAGCAAGAATCTGGTGGACTTCGCGATCAAGCTGCCGGGCAAAGGGGATGAGGGCGCGCCTTGCTGGCTGCCCATAGACGCCAAATTCCCGAACGAGGATTACGAGCGCTTGCTCGATGCGCAGCAGCGGGCCGACGCGGTGGCCGCCGAGTTGGCGGCCAAGGCGCTCGAGGCACGCATCCGGCTTGAAGCCAAAAGCATAGGCGACAAATACCTGGCGCCGCCGCACACGACAGACTTTGCGATTCTATTTTTGCCCACCGAGGGCCTTTACGCTGAAGTTCTGCGCCGCCCCGGCTTGATGGAGTCATTGCAGCGTGATCTGCGTGTGACATTGGCCGGACCGACAACGTTGCTGGCGATGCTGAGTTCCTTGCAGATGGGGTTTCGCACGCTGGCGCTGGAAAAGCGCAGCAGCGAGGTGTGGCAGGTGCTGGGCGCGGTCAAGACGGAGTTCAACCGTTTCGGCGACGTGTTGGACAAGACCAAGAAGAAGCTGGAAGAGGCCAGCAACACCATCGACGCGGCCCAGGTGCGCAGCCGCGCCATGGGGCGCGCACTGCGCCAGGTCGAAGCTCTGCCCGAGGCGCAAGCCAAGGCACTGTTGCCGCTGGACAAGGGCGCGGATGAGGAGTGAGCCCCGCTGCGCCAACGAGGTCGCGAGGACGGCCGCGCGGAAAGGGGATGCCTGAATGAACTGGCTCCTGGCACGCCTGATCCTGGGCCATATCTGCCTGCACGCCTGCATGGCGGGCCTGCGCATGGCCGCGCCGCTGCTGGCCTTGACGCAGGGCTACAGCCCGCTGGCGGTGGGCGTGCTGATGTCCTTGTTCGCCTTGACCCAGGTCTTTCTGGCCTTGCCGGCGGGGCGTTACGCCGACCGCCATGGCTTGCGTCGTCCCGTGGGTCTGGGCGTGGCGGCCGCGGTTGGCGGCGCCACGCTGGCTGCCATGTTTCCCGTCTTTCCGGTGCTGTGCCTGGCGGCCTTGTGCGCGGGTGGGGCCACGGGCGCCGCGTCCATCGCCTTGCAGCGACAGGTGGGGCGCAGCGCGCGCGACGCGGCCGAGCTCAAACGCATGTTCAGCTGGCTGTCCATTGGACCGGCATTCTCGAATTTTCTGGGACCGTTGCTGGCCGGCCTGCTGATCGACCATGCGGGTGTCTGGCTGGGCGGGCAGCCGGGTGATCTGCAGGGGTATCGGGCTGCCTTCCTGTTCGCTGCGCTGCTGCCTTTGGTGACTTGGCTGTGCGTGCGGCGCGCCCCGCAGCGGCGCGCAAGCGCTGCCCAGGCCTCGGGGTCACGCAAGGCCTGGGACCTGTTGCGCGAGCCCATGATGCGCCGTTTGATGGTGGTGAACTGGTTGCTCTCGGCCTGCTGGGACGTGCACACCTTTGTCATGCCGGTTCTGGGGCATGAGCGCGGTTTCAGCGCATCGACCATCGGCACCTTGCTGGGGGCCTTTGCGATCTCGGCGGCGGCGGTGCGCCTACTCATGCCCTGGGTGGCCGCGCGCCTGCGTGAGTGGGTGGTGATCGGTGGCGCCATGCTGGCCACCGCCGTGCTCTTCGGGGCTTACCCCTTCATGCCGGGCGCCTGGAGCATGGGGCTCTGCTCTGTGCTGCTGGGCCTGGTGCTGGGTTCGGTGCAGCCGCTCATCATGAGCACCTTGCATCAGATCACGCCCGAGGACCGGCACGGCGAGGCGCTGGGCCTGCGCTTGCTGACGCTCAATGCGTCCAGCGTCGCGATGCCGTTGATGTTCGGCAGCGTGGGCGCGGTGGTGGGGGTGTCCCTGGTGTTCTGGACCGTGGGCGCGGCGGTGGGCTGGGGCAGCCGCGCCGCCTGGGGCCTGAAGTCGCTCGCTCAGCCGCGTGGTGCGGTGTCGGACGTGTAGAAAGACTGGATCGCTTCCCAGGCCGCTTCCGGCGTGTCGACGATGCGGAACAGTTCCACGTCCTGGGGCGAGATCAGGCCTTCCTCGATCAGCAGATCGAAGTGGATGAGCCGTTTCCAGAAGGCGCTGTTGTAGAGCACGACGGGTACCCGCTCAGACTTGCCGGTCTGCACCAGCGTCAGCACCTCGAACAGCTCGTCCAGCGTGCCGAAGCCGCCGGGGAAGGCGACCAACGCCTTGGCGCGCATCATGAAGTGCATCTTGCGCAGCGCGAAGTAGTGGAACTTGAAGCTCAGGCTGGGCGAGATGTAGCGGTTGCCACTTTGCTCGTGCTGCAGCGTGATGTTCAGGCCGACGTTGAGCGCACCGGCCTCGTGCGCGCCGCGGTTGGCCGCTTCCATGATGCCGGGGCCGCCGCCGGTGCAGATGTAGAAACGCTCGTTTTGTGGCAAGCGCGCGCCGTGTTCGGCCGCCAGCTTGCCGAAACGCCGGGCGGCGTCGTAGTTGCGGGCGTTGCGCACATCACGTTCCGCGCGTTTCAGCGCTTCGGCGTCGCCGCTAAGTCTGGCCGCTTCCAGATTGGATTGGGCCTGTTCGGGTGAGGGGGTGCGGGCGCTGCCATAGACCACCACGGTGTGCTCGATGCCCTGTTCCTGCTGCTCCAGATCGGGTTTCATCAGCTCCAGCTGAAAGCGGATACCGCGTGTCTCGCGGCGCAGCAGGAATTCGGGATCGGCAAAGGCCAGCCGGTAGGCATCGGCGCCCAGCGGCAGGCCGGCATCGGCGTGGGCCTTGAGGTCGTCCCATGCGTCGGCCAAGGTGCGCGGGTTGAGGTCTCGGGCGTGTTTCAGCATGATTCGATTATCGAAAGACTCAAGAAAAAAGGCTCCTGCGAAGAGGAGCCTTGCCGGCCATTGTCGGCGATGACGTCGGTGCAGGCGCCAAAGTCATGCGCGCTTGCGGCTGAACGTGCTCAGACACGCTTGCGGTATTCACCCGTGCGGGTGTCGATTTCGATCTTGTCGCCCTGCGACACGAAGAGCGGAACCGGCACTTCAAAACCGGTGGCGATCTTGGCGGGCTTGAGCACCTTGCCCGAGGTGTCGCCCTTGACGGCGGGTTCGGTCCAGGTGATCTCGCGCACGACGCTGGTGGGCAGTTCGACCGAGATGGCCTTGCCGTCGTAGAACACCACTTCCACGGCCATGCCGTCTTCCAGGTAGTGCAGGGCGTCACCCATGTTCTCGGCTTCCACCTCGTACTGGTTGAATTCGGTGTCCATGCAGACGTACATCGGGTCGGCGAAGTAGGAGTAGGTGCATTCCTTCTTTTCCAGAATGACCTGGTCCATCTTGTCGTCGGCCTTGAACACGACTTCGGTGCCGAAGTTGGCGATCAGGCTTTTGAGCTTCATGCGCACGGTGGCGGCATTGCGGCCGCCGCGGGCGTATTCGGTCTTGAGCACGACCATCGGATCCTTGCCGTGCATGATGACGTTGCCGGCGCGGATTTCTTGAGCGATTTTCATGGTGTATGGGATTCCAGAGATGCGGAAAATGACTGGGCCGCTCCAAGACTTCCGGCGGCGTTCTGCAAAGCCCTTGATTTTAGCGTTTTTTGGCTCTTGGCCCAGCCAACCAGCTGCAGGAGCGGGTTCCTGGCGCTGAATTGGGTTCGGGCGTGCCCGCGCATGGCCTGCACAGCACAGTCGTCGCGTCATGCAGCCGAGTGAGGTTGCGCAGGGTTTAAGGCACGCTTAAGTGTCCGGGGCGCATGCTTGCACCTCATGAAAATCTGGAAAAAAACATCGCAGGATCAGGCGCAAAACACGAAACGCTGGTTTCAGACACGCCCCCAGCTTTCCGCCGAAGCCTTGTTGGCGCTAGGTGCGATGTACTTATTGCTCGCATGCAACGGACCGTTCTGGCGTGCGGCCATGGTCGGGCGCGACATGGGAGTACTTTCAAGTTGGGGGTTCGCGACCGCATTGCTCGTGGCCTGCGCCTCCGCGTACTTCGCCGCGATGGCGCTGGTGACATTGCCCCTTCCACGTCGTGGCGTGCGCCCCCTGTTGGCCATCCTGTTCCTGGCTTCGGCCACGGCAGCCTGGTACATGGACCGTTATGCCGTTCATTTTGACAAGGACATGCTGCGCAACGTGTTGGCGACGAACTGGGACGAGGCGAGCGAGCTCTTGAACTGGGGCTTGGTCTGGCACGTGACGCTGTTCGGTGCCTTGCCCGCGGTGCTGCTCTGGTGGCCGCGCATCCCAGCCCGCTCCTGGGGGCGCACGCTGGTGTGGCGCGCGCTGTCGATTGCCGCGGCCTTGGTGTTGGTCGTGCTGAGCGTGTGGGCGGTGTCCGCCGATTTCGCCGCGCTCAACCGCAACCACAAGGAGGTGCGCTACCTGCTCACGCCGGGCAATCTGGTGGTCGCGGCGGTGCGCGAGGCTGCAGGCCCCGGCGTGTTGCAATCAAGGCAAGCCAGGGAGGTGGTGGGGGCCGACGCGCGTCTGGGCGGGGTTTGGCAGCAAAGGGGTCGCCGCGGCCGGCCGGCCCTTTTCGTGCTGGTCGTCGGGGAGACAGCCCGGGCGCCGAATTTCTCTCTCAACGGGTATGAGCGTCCGACCAATCCGGAACTCACGCGCCACCAGGCGACGGGGCAATTGGTGAACTTCTCGCAGGTCACGTCTTGCGGCACCTCCACCGAGGTTTCCCTGCCTTGCATGTTCTCGCCGTTCGGGCGCAGGCATTACAACGAGGAGCAGATCCTCACGCATGAGACATTGCTACAGGTGCTGGCACGTGCGGGCTTCCAGGTGCTGTGGCGCGACAACCAGAGCGGTTGCAAGGGGGTGTGCGACGGCTTGCCGACCCAGAGCCTGAACCACGCCAAGGTGGAAGGATTGTGCTTCGAAGGTCAATGCCTGGACGAAATCCTGGTTCAGGGGTTGCCCCAGATCGCCGCCGATGGGCGAGGCAACCTGTTCATCGTGCTGCATCAACTCGGCAGCCATGGACCCGCCTACTATCGGCGGTATCCGGCCGCCTACAAGCGATTCGGACCGGCCTGCGAGGACGAGAGTCTGCGCAACTGCACGTCGGAGCAAGTGCGCAACGCCTACGACAATTCACTGCTGTACACCGACCATGTTCTGGGGCGTGTGATCGATTTCCTGGCTCAGGCTGGAGGACCGAACGGTCGCTACGACACCGCCATGCTCTACCTGTCCGACCACGGTGAATCGCTGGGCGAGTCGGGCCTGTACCTGCACGGTATGCCCTGGGCCATCGCGCCACGCGAACAGACCCATGTGCCCATGGTGGCGTGGTTGTCTCCGGCGTTCGCGCAGAACTTCGGGGTGGACATGGCTTGCCTGCGCGCGCGCTCGGATGTGGCACTGAGCCATGACAATCTGTTCCATTCCATGCTCGGCCTGCTGGATGTGGAAACCAGTGCCTATGAACCGGCGCTGGACATGTTCCGTCCCTGTCGTGCCTCAGGTCCGATCGCGGCGCCTGCCGCGGCGGCGGTGCGTCCGGGGCTCAAGTCGGCGGGAAGTGCACGGTGACGCGCAATCCGTGATCCGGGGCATCGCCCAGTTCCACGCTCGCGCCATGTTGCTCCGCCACGGCTTTGACAATGGCCAAACCGAGTCCACTCCCGACGGAATGAGTGGCTTCTGAGTGGCCACGGTAGAAACGATCGAACACGCGCTGCCGCTCGCCGAGCGGAATGCCGGGGCCGCTGTCCGTCACAGTCAGACTGGCCTGGCCCTTGTCCGTCTCGGTGGCAACATCCACGCGTCCACCCGCCGGTGTGTGACGCAGGGCGTTGTCCACCAAGTTCGACAGCAAGATGGTGAGCTGCTGAACATCCCCCTGCACGATGGGGCCGGGGGCATTGGAATCATCGGCCACGGAGCGCGCGAGCAGAACGCCTAGATCCACGCCCCGCTCATCGGCCCGGGCGCTGAACAGGCTGACCACGGAGCGCGCAAGGCCTTGCAGGTCCACGGGATGATGCGTTGGCATGGGCGCGTCAGGGGCCAGGCGCGACAATTGCAGAAGCTGTTCGATGAGCCGTTGCGCTCGCTCCACGCCCGCGCGCAGGTCCACCAAAGCCTGTCGGCGTTGTGCCTCGCCCCCCGCGCGTTCCAGGAGTTGCAGTTGCAGGCGCAGCGCGGCGACCGGCGTGCGCAGTTCATGCGCGGCGTCGGCGAGAAAATTGCGTTGCAGGGCCAGTGCGTGACCTAGGCGCGCCATCAGGTCGTTCGTGGCGCTGACCAGCGGATGCAGCTCGGGCGGGTACACCTGCAACGGTATCGGGTGCAGTATCTCGGCGCTGCGCGCCGCCACGTCGGCGGCCGCGCTGGACAAGGGCGCGAGTCCCCGTCGCAGCGCGTACGTCAGCAGACCCGCCACCAGCGTCAGCAGGCCGACAATGGGCAGGGTCAGCTTGTTGGCGGTCTCGCGGGCGAGCACATCGCGTTCATCGGCGCGTTGGGCCGCTTGCACGATGCGATCTTCCAGCACGATCGTGTAGATATGCCACCGACCCGTGCCGTCCGGGGTGTAGGTTTCGACCATGGACAAGCCGTTGCGCACCAGAAAAGGCAGGCGGGCTCGAGGGTCGGAGGTGTGCAGCAGCCTCCCTTCGCGCGTCCAAACCGCCGTGACAAACTCAAAATCTCCGTACTCTTCGTAGATGCGTGGCAACTGCTGAGCCAGTCGCCGCACTTCTTCAGAAGACTGTCCATCTCGGGCGTCTGGGTGGTTGGCCACGGCCAAGGCCACCTGCTTGAGGTTGTCCGCAAATACCTCCCCCATTTCGTCGGCGAGCACCTTGTAGAAGCCCACCAGCAGCAAGGCCGCGCCCAGTGCCAAGGCCCCCAAGGACCAAGTGAGTACCCTGCGGTGGATGGAGGTTTGCATGGTGTCGGGCGGACAATCGAACAGAGGAAGTCAGAGGCTTCGGGGCGATACTCAAGGGATGACTTTGTACCCCACGCCGCGCACGTTGCGGATGCGATCGACCCCCAGTTTGCGGCGCAGGTGATGCAGGTGCACTTCGATGGCGTTGCTGCCGACTTCCTGTTCCCAACCGTAGATGGTGTCTTCCAGCTGTTCACGCGAGAGGACCGCCCCAGGGCGCTGCATGAGCGCTTCCAGCAGCGCGAACTCGCGCGGGGACAAGGCGATGGGCTGCTGGTCCAGCCGCACTTCGCGCCGCACGGTGTCCAGCGCGAGGTTGCCGCATTCGAGCAGGGGTGAAGCGCCACCACCACGTCGGCGCAGCAGGGCCCGCACGCGGGCAATCAGTTCGTCCAGGTCAAATGGCTTGAGTACGTAGTCATCCGCACCCGCGTTGAGGCCCGTGATGCGGTCCGCCACTGCGTCACGGGCCGTGGCGATGAGAACGGGCAGCTTGGCCAGTTCGGAGTGTTGCGCGCGCAGTGCCCGCAGCAGATGAATGCCATCCGTATCTGGTAGGCCCAGATCCAGCAGGGCCAGGTCGTAGACACCGTTGGCCAGGGCCAATTCAGCCGCACGGCCTGACTCGACCCAGTCCACTGCGAAACCGGCGTCGCCCAGGCCTTGGCGCATGGCACGGCCGATCATGGGGTCATCCTCAATGAGCAAAAGTCTCATCTTGGAGGTTCAATCCGTGTTTTTGCGTGTCAAAACAGGTAACAGAAGGCTGCACAGCCAAGCCCAGGACCAGCACAGCCATGCCGACCACAGCGTGTGGCTCAGGTAGTGAGCACCGCGAAGTTGTTGCACGAAACCCAAGATAAAGCCTGCCGCCAGTGCCAAACAGAGCCAGCGCATGGCTGCGCGAGGTGCATGGGGCCGCAAGACAAAATAAGCAGCAATCCAGGAAAACCCTGCGCTGGCGTGTCCAGCAGGAAAGCAATGACCGGGTCCCCCGTCGAGCAAGCCCCAGGCCCAGTGCGAGACGTAGCTGGCTTGGCCACCGAAGGGCTGCATGTCCCAGGGACAACTGCTCGAGCTCGCGAGCTTGAGGAGGTTGACGAGCAGCAGTGCGGAGACGATGGTGGTCAACAGCCAGATGCGCTCGACGCGTGTGAGTTGCCTGAGGGCACCGACAGGCCGCCATATGGCAATCAGCAGAATCAGTGCCAGCACCGCGGCGAGTTTGCGCGCACCATCGTGCAAAACGTTGCTGAGCAGCCAGTGATTCTTGAGGGCGAATCCGGTGCTGGAGGCCCAGGGCTCGGCGAGCCAGGTGTCCAGGCCATAGCGATAGCTGAGCGCGTCCCAGAGCAGTATCAGGGCCAAAGACGCCAGGGTGAGCCAGGCGTGGCGCCTGAACAGTGTTGTTTCTGCGGCTTGCATGGAGTCTCCCCTGCGGAAAACCTGCAAGTATGCGGGGCTAGATTTAAGGCAGGCTTAAGAAGACGGGTGCCAAGAGCTTAGGCACGTGGTGCCATCGTCGCGGCCATGGCCCGCAGCTGTGAAAACAGATCTTCCGGTTCGAGCGCCCGCGCGCGGGCTTGTTGCGCAACCTTGCCCCAGGCACTGATGTCCAGGCCTGCAAGAGGGGCCGCATCCAGTCCGTTCCAAGTGTCATGAAAAGCCCGCAGCGACGATGGTGCCCGCATCCAGTTCAGGAAAGCCTGGAGTTTGTCGTGGTGAGCGTCGTCGTGCTGGGGGTAGATCTGCCAGATGAAGGGGATGGACTGCAGATCGCCTGCCGGGCTTGGCCGCGCGGCCCAGAGGGCCCGAACCAGGGAATCCTCGCCGCGCACGAAGTTCAGGTCGCAGGCCCACAGCAGGTGGTCGTAATCGTCTTGGCTCAGACGGGGCAGGTAGTGAACGCATAGGCGTGACGAAGGCGATGTGCTCCGTCCCCGCATCAGCGCCTGGACCGCCGCCGTAGCGCGGCCCGCCGTGACGAGCAGGTGCGTGAGGCGGGGCGGTCCATCGGGTTCTCCGTCCTCCTGCGGTTGCTCCAGCTGATCGAGCAGGGAGGCCAAGGCCACGGGTTCGTAGCAGAACAGCGAGACCAGCCGTTCCCCGTCTTTGCGCTGGATGCCTTGGGCCGTGAGCCAGGCCTCGCGATCGAAGCGGTGCTGGCGTCGTGGCAGATCAGGTTCGCGCAGTAGCCCGCCGGTGGCCGATGTGAAGCCTGGGTAGAAGAAGCGCTTGCGCCAGCCCGCCAGAGGGCCGCTGAGCACCGGCGAGGGCAGGCCGTGCATGCGTTCCACATAAGGTTCCGCGCTCAGGTATTCGAGGTTGATCCAGGCCGTATCCGCCGTGGCGACGGCCTGGACCCAGTCCGGTGTGATGTCGCAGCCAAAGGCTTCGATCAGGACATCACCCCGCGGCAGGCCGTTGGGGGCCTGTCCTTGCCAGGGCCGAACGTCTACGCCCTCGGCCAGGTCGGGCGCCATCCAGGCCAGGGCCAAGGCATCGTCCACCCACAGCCGCGCTTCTTGCCCATGCGCGGCGATCTGGCGCGCCAAGCGCCAGCACACGCCGATGTCACCGTAGTTGTCGATGACTTTGCAGAAGATGTCCCAGCGCATGACCATGCCTGTCGTGTCGTGCTGGCTCAGCGGATCTGCGTTTCGTCGGTGCGACGCGCACCCAGGTTGTCCACCCATTGCAGAACGACTTTGTCTCCTGGCGCGCCGCCCTTGAATTGGCAGAAGAGCACAGGGTTCTGGGCGATGGCCGTGCTCCATTGCGCTTGCAACACCAGGCGCGGCGTGCCTTGCGCTCCGACATGGTGGGCCAGTACCTCGGTGATGTAGTGCGGGGGAATGACCCGACCGCTTCCGTCGTGGCGCTGGCCGGTTTCCATGATGTGCTTCACCAGCACCCGTACCTCGGTCACGCCGTTGGCGTGATTGGCACGCAGGCGCATCGGCTCGGGCGAAGGCAGGTCGGTGCTCATGCGCGTCAGTTCCCGCAGCCACCCAAGGTGACGCGCGTTTCCTTCACGGTCGTGTAGTAGCGCTTGTCCTTGCCCTGCATGGCTTGAACCAAGACCCGAACGCGGCTGCTCTCGGCCATCTTTACGCGGGTCTGGAAACCGGGCTCCGTGCCGTCAGGAAAGTGGAAGCTGGCCACCAGGGGGAAGGGATTCTTGTCGATCAGCAGCATGATCTGCCGCGTGTCCGGGATCAGGCTGTTCACGCTCACCGACACCATGGCACCGTTTTCGGCCAGTTCGGGGACCTGCAGCTGGATCAACTGCTCTCCGACCTCGACCACCGGCGCATCGCCGAGGATTTGTTGCAGGGCATCGCCCGGAGTCTGGGCCTGGAAGGCTGACGAGCGGTTTGCCAGAGGCCATGCGGTTGTCTGCGCCCATGCCACCGACGCGCCGCTGTACAGGCCCAGCGACGCAAGTGTCCGCAGGGCACCACCGCCCCAAGCGCCCAGCGCGAGCCCGGCGGCCCCCAGGGTCTTGAACACGGTGCGACGGTCGTCGATCATGGGCGAACGAAATAGCAGGTGCTTGCGGCGCTGAAAAGGGCGGGCAGGTCAACCAAGCAAAAACGCCAGCATGGAATGACCCGATGCTGGCGCCTTGGCGTGTTTGGGGTGGCTGATGGGACTCGAACCCACGACGACCAGAATCACAATCTGGGACTCTACCAACTGAGCTACAGCCACCGTAAGGGCGAGATTATAGCGTCAAGCTTCAGCCTTTAGGCGCGCTGGCCGGCAGATCGATGCGTGTCTTCAAGCGTTGGCGCAGGAGCTGGTAGTAGGCCTCGTTCTCCGCCTGCGTCCACCACTGCAGGTATTGGAGGCGTTGCTGGCTCTGCTGCGCCTGGTCGCCGGCCGGCGCACGTTCAATGCGCCGGTTCACCCGGGCCAGGGCGTAGCCCTGATCGCCGAGATCGGTGCCCACCCAGACAGGGTTCGCGCCAGCGGCCTGCAGGTCGGCGCGCAGCACGGCATCCACCAGGGCGCGCGGCAGGTTGCGTGCTTGGTCGCGTGATACGACCTCTGCTGCGCCGAGCTTGGCCTGAGCGGGCGTGACCTTCCAGGCGGCCAGCTTGGCGAGTCCGTCCTCGTGGGCCAATTGCGCGGCGCGGGCACTGACCACACGCTCGCGCACGGCGGCCTGCACCTCGGCCAGGGGCAGGGTGCGGGCGGGCATGTGCTGCACGACGCGAGCGGCTGCCAGACGGCTGGGACTGATTTCCACGGCCTCGGTGTTGCGCTTGGCCTGGATGGCGTCATCGCTGAACACCGCTGCCAGTAAACGGGCGTTGGTCAGCACACCTTGGGCATCGGCCGTGCCTTGCGCGGGGTCGCGGTTGACAGTGGCGGTCTGGATGCTCAGGCGCAACTGATCCGCCACGGGCTTGAGGCTGTCAGGCTGCTCGTAGACGCCATTGGTGAAGGTCTCGGCAGCTTCGGCGTAGCGGGCCTGGGCCTGCTGATTTCGAATCTCGGCTTCCAGGCTCGGACGGAGTTCGGCGAAGGTCTTGGCTTGGGGCTTCTTGATGCCAGTCACTGTAATGAGGTGATAGCCGAAGTCGGTTTCCACGACGTCGCTCAACTCGCCCTGCTTGAGTGCGAACACGGCTTGTTCGAAAGGCGGGGTCATGGCGCCACGACCGAAGTAGTCGAGGTCGCCGCCGCGCGCGGCTGAGCCAGGGTCTTGCGAATGCTTGCGTGCGAGGTCGACAAAGAGTTTGGCCTGTGCCTTGGCAGGCGCCTTGCGCAGTTCGGCCAGCAGGGACTGCGCCTGCTCACGGGCCTTCTGACGCTCGGCGGCGGGCGCATCCTTGGCCGCGGCGATCAGGATGTGGCTGGCGCGGCGTTCCTCGGGGCCGCTCAGGCGGTCGACGTTCTGTTCGTAGTAGCTGCGCAGGTCCTGCTCGCTCACGCGGATTTCCTTGCGCAGGGTGTCGATGTCCAGCACGACGTATTCGATGCGCGCCTGCTCCGGAGCCTGGAACAGCCCCTGGTTGGCCTGCCAGTAGGCCTGCAGATCGGCTTCCGTCACCTGCACGCGGGTGGCGTAGTCGGCGGGGATGAAACGCGCCACCTGCACTTCGCGGCGCTCCAGCCAGGCATCCAGCGCGAGGTCCGCGGGGGTGTTGGTCGGCACGGCGCTGCCAGTCACGCTGGACTGGATCTGGTTGACTGCGAGGTCCGCGCGCAGCTGGGCCTCGAAGGCCGCTGGGTTCATGCCTTGGCGGGCCAGCAGATCTCGGTAGGTTTCCATGTCCATGCTGCCATCGGCGCGGCGCAGTTGGGCGATGGCGGGGATGGTCTGCAGCTCCTGGAAGAGCCGGGCGTCGCTCACGCTCAGATGGGCCTCCATCGCAGCCTGCTGCAGCACCCGCTCGCGCACCAGCCGTTCAAGCACCCCCCGGCGGGCCGCGTCGGAATCGAGCAGCCGTGCATCGAGATTTGGCATCATCTGGCGCAGTCGGTCGGATTCCGCGCGGTGAGCGCCATCCCATTCGCCCTGGGTGATCTCGATCTTGCCCACACGCGCCACCACGCGGTCTTTCTGCGTCATGCGGGTGTAGCCGTCGATGCCCACCAGCACGAAGGACGGAACGATGAGCAGCACCAGCACTGCCATCAGGATCTTGTTGTGCTTGCGCAGGTTTTCAAACATGGGCACGGGTCTCCGGGCAAGGGAAAGGAAAAAACCGAAATCGTTGACAACAAAAAAGGCGAACGCAACGTTCGCCTTCGCTTGGGTGGTGGGTGCTGACGGGCTCGAACCGCCGACCTACGCCTTGTAAGGGCGCCGCTCTACCAACTGAGCTAAGCACCCCACCGGTTGAAACCCTCAAGCGGGCTTCAGTGCTCGATCCGTGTTCAGTTCAAGGCGTCCTTCAACGCCTTGCCCGGACGGAACTTCGGGAGCTTGGCGGCCTTGATTTTAATCGTGTCGCCGGTGCGCGGGTTGCGGCCCGTGCGGGCGGCGCGCTTGGTCACGGCGAACGTGCCGAAACCGACGAGAGACACCGAACCGCCTTTTTTCAGCGTGGTCTTGACGGCGCCGATCACGGACTCCAGAGCCCGGGTGGCAGCCGCCTTGGAAATATCTGCGTTCTTGGCGATGTGCTCGATCAGTTCGGTTTTGTTCACAAAAATCCCCTTGTAGGTGGAATTAGGTTAATCGGTCTGCCCCTTTGCATCCTGTTCGCACCGGACCGGTGACCGGTGGGACATGCAGGGCAATCGGCAATTGGGCACCCGCTTGAATTTGGGTGCAGCAATTAGAGCGATGGACTTGGGCCGTGTCAATCAAGGCTTGCAGCCACCATGGCGGCGTGGGACGCGAATTCTAGACGCATTTCCCGTGCCAGCCTCCGCGACGAAAGCATGTGGGGTATTTCATGCGTGACGAATCGTTTCTTCGTCGCCGGCCCGGGTTCGGCCGCGACTCATACCTTGGCCCGGATCTCGGGCAAAGCTTTGCGTAGGTAATAAACCATGGACCAGACGGTGAGTACCGCCGAGATCCAGATCAGCACCGTGCCCCAGACATGGGTGTCCAGCAGACCGTACAACACGTCGTCGTAGAGCAGGAAGGGGATCGCCACCATCTGCGCCGTGGTCTTCAGCTTGCCCAGCATGTGCACCGCGACGCTGCGCGAAGCCCCGATTTGGGCCATCCATTCGCGCAGCGCGGAGATGGCGATCTCGCGACCGATGATGATGAGTGCCACGAACACGTCGGCACGGTCCATGTGCACCAGCACCAGCAGACTGGCGCAGACCAGGAACTTGTCAGCCACCGGATCAAGGAAGGCGCCGAAGGCCGAAACCTGGTTCAGCTTGCGCGCCAAGTAGCCGTCCAGCCAGTCCGTCAGCGCGAACAGCACGAACAAAGCGGTCGCGATGAGGTTGCGCGTCTGGGGGTCCAGTGGCAGATAGAACACGCCGATGATGAGCGGGATGGCGACAATGCGCGCCCAGGTCATCAAGGTGGGGATGGTGAAGAACATGGATGTCATTGTGGCATGGCCGGCTTGTGAAATTGTTCACGTTTGGCCTTGTCCCCCGCCACGGGCTGACAAACCCTTGCCGTTCAGTGCAGCGCGCGGTAGATGGTTTCTGCCAGTTCGTGCGAGACGCCTTCGACTGCCGCCAAGTCCTCCACGCTGGCGGCTTCGACGCCACGGGCCCCGCCAAAGCGCTGCAGCAGCCGTGCGCGTCGCTTGGGGCCGATGCCGGGGATGTCCTCCAGCCGGCTGCCTCCTGTGCGTACCTTGGCCCGTGCCGCGCGCATGCCCGTGATCGCAAAACGGTGGGCCTCGTCGCGGATCTGCGCGACCAGCATCAGCGCCGCCGAATCCTTGCCCAGGTACACCTTGTCGCGCCCGTCGGCGAACACCAGCTCTTCCAGGCCGACCTTGCGGCCCTCGCCTTTTTCCACGCCCACGATGATGGATAGGTCCAGTCCGAGCTGCTCGAAGACTTCGCGCGCCATCGACACTTGGCCCTTGCCGCCGTCGACCAGCACCAGATCGGGCATCACGGCCTGGGCCGGTGGCCCCTCGTCCACGCCGCCCTCGCGCCGCGCGTCGGCCAAGCGCGCCGCGACGCGTTCGTAGCGCCGC
Organism: Hylemonella gracilis; assembly: GCF_004328645.1. Classification (GTDB taxonomy): domain Bacteria; phylum Pseudomonadota; class Gammaproteobacteria; order Burkholderiales; family Burkholderiaceae_C; genus Hylemonella; species Hylemonella gracilis_B. The sequence goes on along the minus strand of NZ_CP031395.1, from coordinate 2,908,151 downwards.
GTCAGCACTTGGCGCATGGCGGCGTAGTCGTCTCCTGGGGTGATGTTGTCGATCTTGTAGCGTCGGTACTCGCTGCTCTGCATCTTGTGGTGATGGAAGACCACGCAGGAAGCCTGGGTGGCTTCGCCCGCGGTGTGCGAGATGTCGAAACACTCAATGCGCAATTCGTCCAGGCCTGCGGGGGCACTCATCTGGGGCAGGTCCAGCGCCTCGGCCAGCGCACGCGTGCGCGCCTGCTGTGAACCTTCCTCGGCCAGCAGGCGGGCCAGTTGCAGGTCCGCGTTGGTCTGGGCCATGTCCAGCCAGATGCGGCGCTGGGCGCGCGGCTGGTGGACTGCACGCATGCGCAGGCCGGTCTGCTCGGACAGCGCTTCCATCAGCTCGGCGCTGACCGGCGCGCCGGTGATCAGCGTGGGCACGGCCGGCACCTGCACATAGTGCTGGGCGACGAAGGCTTCGAGCACCTGGGTTTCGACCGAGGGGCCGGCCTCGGGCACGGCATCGCCTTCGTCCTCGGAGAAGCGCAGCGCCGCCGCATCCTCGACATGGCTGGGGAAATAGGCCCGGTCGCCCAGGTGCCGGCCGCCGCGCACCATGGCCAAGTTCACGCAGGCGCGACCGCCCTGGATCTTGACGGCGAGGATGTCCACGTCGCGGTCGTCCACGCTTTCCACCGCCTGCTGGTGCAGCACGTTGGACAGTGCGGAGATTTGGTCGCGCAGTTCGGCTGCCTGCTCGAATTCAAGCTGTTCCGAGTGTCCCAGCATGCGCGTTTCGAGTTGCTGCAGCACCTGCTGGGTCTCGCCGTCGAGGAAGGCCTGGGCGTGGGCCACGTCCTGCGCGTAGCCCTCGGCGCTGACCAGGCCCACGCAGGGGCCGGAGCAGCGCTTGATCTGGTAGAGCAGGCAGGGGCGGGCACGGTTGCTGAAAATCGTGTCTTCGCAGGTGCGCAGGCGAAACACTTTCTGCAGCAGCACGATGGCTTCCTTGACCGCCCAGGCACTGGGGTAGGGGCCGTAGTAGTGGTGCTTTTTCTCGACCGCACCACGGTAATAGGCCATGCGCGGCCAGGCGCCCGCTTCGGTCGGGGCCGTCTTGGTCGAGGCCGCCGTTATCTTGAGATAGGGGTAGCTCTTGTCATCGCGGAACAGGATGTTGTAGCGCGGCTGCTGGGTCTTGATGAGGTTGTTTTCCAGCAGCAAGGCTTCGGCTTCGGAGCGCACCACCGTCGTGTCCATGCGAACGATCTTGCCCACCATGTGGCCGATGCGCGTGCCATCGTGGCGCTTCTGGAAGTAGCTGGAGACGCGCTTCTTGAGGTTGCGTGCCTTGCCCACGTAGAGCAGGCCGCCTGCGGTGTCGAAGTAGCGGTAGACGCCCGGCAACGAGGGCAGGGCGGCGACCTGGTTCAGCAGTTCCTCGGAGTGAACGGAGGGGATGTCATCGGTGTCGGCGGACATGGGCGTATTGTCGCTGTCTCCTGGTGCGACGTAAGCGCAGAGGATGGGGCAGGCGGCGCCGCCGATTTCGATTTGCGCAGCAAATCATATGAGGCGGACAGTCTGTCCCGTCCTCTGCGCGCTCCACCCAGCAGGCTCAGTTCACCAGCACCAACTTGCCCTTGACCTGGCGCGACCCCATCAGGGCGTAGGCCTGCTTGAGTTCCTGCATGGGCAGCACGCGGTCGATGACCGGCTTGACCTTGCCCTGGGCGTACCACTGTGCCAGCGCCTGCATCATGGCCGCGTTGGCCTGTGGCTCGCGGCGGGCGAAATCGCCCCAGAACACGCCGACCAAGGACGCCCCCTTGAGCAGGGGCAGGTTCATGGGCAGTGGGGGGATGGTCGGACTGGCCGCGAAACCCACCACCAGGTACCGGCCGCGCCAGGCAATGGAACGGAAGGCCGGTTCGGCCAGGTCGCCCCCCACGGGGTCGTAGATCACATCGGGGCCCTTGCCGTTTGTCGCAGCCTTGATGGATTCGCGCAGGTCTTGCGTGCTGTAGTTGATGCCCGCGTCCGCGCCAATCTGCCTGCACAGCGCCAGCTTGTCGTCGCTGGACGCCGCGGCGATCACGCGCGCGCCCTGTGCCTTTGCAATCTGGATCGCCGCGGTGCCCACGCCGCCGGCCGCGCCCAGCACCAGCACGGTCTCGCCCGCCTTGAGTTGGCCCCGGTCGATGAGTGCGTGGTGGGAAGTGGCGTAAGTCATGATGAAGGCCGCCGCGTCCTCGAAAGGAAAACCGTCTGGCAAGGGCATGCATCGGTCCGCAGGCGCCAGGGCGTGGGTCGCGAAACCGCCGGTGCCGGTGAGGCAGGCAACGGCCTGTCCGAGCCTCAGATGCTGCACGCCGTCGCCCAGCGCCCGCACCACGCCCGCGTATTCCGAGCCGGGCACGAAGGGCAAAGGTGGTTTCATCTGGTACTTGTTCTGCACGATCAGCAGATCGGGGAAGTTCAGGCTGGCGGCCTTGAGCTCAAGCAGCACCTGGCCGGGGCCGGGCTCGGGTGTGGCTTGTTCTTTCCATTCCAGTGCGTCGACGCCGCTGGGGTCGCTGCAGAGCCAGGCATGCATGGGGGTCTCCTTGTGTGCTTGTGTTGTCGAGCGGGCGGGCGTGGGTGTGCGGAGCGCGCGCGACCCCGTTGACGTTGTCCGAAGATCATACGGTTGGGCATGGTGGCATGGCTGTCCCTGCCGTGACCCGTCCCAGCCCCCTACAATTTCGGCAACATGAAAATCCTGATCTCCAACGACGATGGCTACCAGGCACCCGGCATCGTGGCGCTGTACGAGGCGCTCAAGGATGTGGCCGAGGTCGAGGTGATCGCGCCGGAGCACAACAACAGCGCCAAGTCAAATGCCCTCACGCTCAATGCGCCGCTCTACGTCTACCGTGCGGCCAATGGCTTCCGCTACGTCAATGGCACGCCTGCCGATTGCGTGCACATCGCGCTGACGGGATTGCTGGGCTACCGGCCCGACCTGGTGGTCTCGGGCATCAACAACGGCGCGAACATGGGGGACGACACCATCTACTCGGGCACCGTCGGCGCGGCCATGGAGGGCTATCTGTTCGGCATCCCGGCCATTGCCTTTTCGCAGGTGCAGAAGGGCTGGAAGCACCTGGATGCCGCAGCCGAGCGGGCCCGTGAACTGGTGCGGCAACTGCTGGCGCATCAAGCACCCAAGGCCAAGCCCTGGTTGCTCAACGTCAACCTGCCGAACCTGCCGCGTGAGGAATTGAAGTCCACCAAGGTCTGCCGCCTGGGGCGACGCCACGCGGCCGAATCCGTCATCACCCAGACCAGCCCCCGGGGCGAGACCATGTACTGGATCGGGGGGCGGGCCCTGCGCTGGACGAAGGCGAGGGCACCGATTTTCACGCCGCCGCACAAGGCCATGTGACCGTCACACCCCTCAAGGTGGATCTGTCGGACCACGAGGCGCTGAGCTACTGGGCACAGTCGATCGCGCATCTGTCCGTGCCCTCGCCTTCTGGCAAGGTCGGGACATGAGCAGGACGCGTCCGGGCTTTCCCGTGCGTCTGGACCGTGCGGCGGGTATGCCGCTGACCGGCGGCCTGGCGGGTACGGGCCCTGTGCGGGGCACGGAATCCGCCTCAGCGCCAGCGCCACTCCATGCGCAGGCGAAACCAGGCGGCGCCCATCCTGCGCGTGCCGGCCGACCCGTTGCCAGCCATGGCCTGGATTCGCAGGCGGTGCGCCAAGCCATGGTGAACAAGCTTGCGGCCCAGGGTATCCACGACGCGCGCGTGCTTGACGCCATGGGGCAGGTCGAGCGGCACCGTTTCGTCGACACGGCGCTGGCGCCGCAGGCCTATGAAGACACTAGCCTGCCGATCGGCCTGGGGCAGACCATCTCCAAGCCCAATGTGGTCGCGCGCATGATCGAACTGCTGCTGGACTGTCCCGCACTCGCGCACGCGAAAGCCAAGTCGGCGCAGGACAACGAGCGCAGTGGCGGGGCGCCCTTCGGCGCGGCGGCGGGCGCGGGGCGCGTCCTTGAAATCGGCACCGGCTGCGGCTATCAGGCGGCCGTACTGGCCTGCGTGGCCCGCGAGGTGTACAGCATCGAGCGCTTGCGGGGCCTGCATGAGAAGGCCCGCGAGAACCTGCGCGGCCTGCGCCTGCCCAATGTGCATCTGCTGTTTGGCGATGGCATGGTCGGCTACCCGGCCGGCGCGCCTTACGCGGCCATCATCGCCGCGGCGGGTGGTGAGGCGGTGCCCCAAGCCTGGGTGGATCAATTGGCCGAGGGCGGGCGCCTGGTCGCGCCCGTGTTGGCGGCCACGGGACGAGCGGGCGCGGGCGGGCCCCCCACGCAAGCCCTGCTGGTGCTCGACAAGACCGCCGAAGGCCTGCGCCACACCCTGCTGGAGGCCGTGCATTTCGTCCCCCTAAAATCGGGTATTGCCTGAGTGGGCGCATGGACCCGGCCACAGGCCGGGTCTGTGACCTCGCTCGACGCGCGGCTTGCCTGGAACAGGCCAACCATTTTCTCGAAGGACTTTGTACTGATGACCTCTGCGGATGCGATGCCAACGCCACCAAGTGCCACGCTGTTTCTGCCGTTCAAGCGCTGCGTGTGGCTGGTGGCCGCGCTGGTGACGGTCGCGGGGCTGGCGGCATGCGCGGCAGGCAATGGCCGTGCGCCGGTCGAGGCGCGCGAGGTGCCCGTCACGCGACCCGTGATCGAGTCGCCCAGCTATCCGCAGCGCGCTTCCGGCACGTCCGCCTCCAACCGTCCGCCCGTGGTGGGTTCCGCCTCCCGGCCGAGCGCCGGCGGTGGAGGAGGAGGGCAGGCGCCCGTGGTCACGCCCGTGCCTGCGGCCACGGTCGAGACGGGAGGCGGTGCCGACAAGCCGGGTTACTACACCGTGAAGCCCGGGGACAACCTGTACCGCATCGGCCTGGAGACGGGGCAGCATTGGAAAGACCTGGCGCGCTGGAATGGCTTGCCCGATGGCCATCAGATTGCCGTGGGGCAGGTGTTGCGTGTGATCCCGCCCGGCGAAACGCCATCGACGGATGAGGACGCGGGTGAGAAAACCGCGAGCGCGCCGCCGGCCGCCAGCACGCCGACATCCCGTCCCGTGACCAGCGTGGTGGTGGGTGGCGAAGCGGCCTCTTCGAGCGGGCTGACATGGATCTGGCCTGTGTCTGGTCCGGTACTCGCCAGCTTTGACGGCGTCAGAAACAAGGGCCTGGATATCGGTGGCACGGCGGGTGAGCCGGTGCTGGCGGCAGCCGACGGGCGCGTGGTCTATTCCGGCTCGGGCCTGCGCGGTTACGGCAACCTCATCATCATCAAGCACAACAACACCTACTTGACTGCCTACGCGCACAACCGCGCCTTGTTGGTCAAGGAAGATCAGACCGTCAAGCGCGGCCAGAAGATCGCCGAAATGGGTAACAGTGACGCCGACCGCGTCAAGTTGCATTTCGAAGTGCGCCGCCAGGGCAAGCCGGTCAATCCGGCCCAATACCTGCCCAAGCGCTGAGGCTTTCATGTCCATCACGCCTGTTTCCGAGGCCGCGTCCTCGCCGGCCACGTCGGTCTTTCCCGCCGATGCCTTGTACATCGAATCGCTGGACATCGAGGCCCAGGGCATCGCCCATCGCAACGATGGCGGTGACGAGCCCGACGCCAAGGGCAAGGTGGTTTTCGTGGAAGGTGCCTTGCCTTTCGAGGTCGTCAGCGCCAACGTCAACCGCCGCAAGAACAACTGGGAGCAGGCCACCGTCACGGCCATCCACCGCGAATCGTCCCAGCGCGTGCGACCTGCCTGCCCGCATTTCGGCCTGCACGCCGAGGCCTGCGGTGGCTGCAAGATGCAACATTTGGAGCCTTCGGCCCAGGTGGCCGTGAAGCAGCGTGTGCTGGAGGACAACCTCTGGCATCTGGGCAAGGTGCGCCCCGAAGTGCTGTTGCGGCCGATCGAAGGGCCGTCCTGGGGCTACCGCTACCGCGCCCGCCTGTCGGTGCGGCACGTGCGCAAGAAGGGTGAGGTGCTGGTGGGTTTTCACGAGCGCAAGAGCCGCTACGTGGCCGACATCAAGAGTTGTGCCGTGCTGCCCCCGCATGTGAGCGCGATGCTGCTGCCGTTGCGCGCGCTGATCGCCTCCATGGACGCGATCGAGACCTGTCCTCAGATCGAACTGGCCTGTGGCCATACCTCGGCGGGTGAGGTGGTGACGGCCCTGGTGTTGCGCCATCTGGAGCCCTTGAGCGCCAGCGATCTGGCCAAGTTGCGTTCCTTCGCGGGGCTGCATGCCGTGCAGTGGTGGTTGCAGCCCAAGGGGCCGGACACGGTGCATCGGCTGGACGAGCAGGACGGCACCGCGCCGCTGGCTTATGGTCTGCCCGAATTCGGCATCGACATGCCCTTCAAGCCGACGGATTTCACCCAGGTCAATCCGCACATCAACCGCGTGCTCGTGACACGGGCTCTGCGGCTGCTGGATGTGAAGTCGGATGAGCGCGTGATCGACTGGTTTTGCGGTCTGGGCAACTTCACCTTGCCCCTGGCCACCCAGGCGCGGGAGGTGCTGGGCATCGAGGGCAGCGAAGCATTGGTGGCGCGTTCCAGGGAAAACGCAAACTACAACGCCCAACGGCGCGCCGCGCCCTGGAGGCCGCTGGCACCGACCCGCTTCGAGGCACGCAACCTGTTCGAACTGGCCCCGGCAGATCTGGTGGGCTATGGCGCCGGGCAAAAATGGCTGGTTGATCCGCCGCGCGAAGGGGCTTTCGCCCTGGTCAAGGCCCTGGCCGATTGCGTGCAGATGCCGGAAAGCGCGCCAGGGTATGTCTTGCCTCGCCGCATCGTCTACGTGAGCTGCAACCCGGCCACGCTGGCCCGGGACGCTGGTCTGCTGGTGCACCAGGCCGGTTACCGCTGTACAGCGGCTGGCGTGGTCAACATGTTCCCACATACCGCACACGTGGAGAGCATCGCGGTGTTTGAGCGCTGCTGATGCTGGTTCACCATGAAAAAACGCACCCTTGGGTGCGTTTTTTGTAGAGATGATGTGCCGCAGCTTGGGCGGTCAGGCCATCAGAGCCGGATGCCCGACTTCTTGTCCGTCGCGGCCTTGCTCTTCGTGCCTTCGGTGTTCTTGACCTCGGGGCCGGATTGCCCTTGCGGGTGCAACGGCGCCTGGGCCTGCGCTTCAACGGGCGCACCCGCCTGGCCCTTGATGTCGTTTTCGCGCATGTACTGGTCCATCTCCCGCCAGCCTTCCAGAATGGCGGTTTTCAGCGCTTTCGGGTTGTTCGTGTAGCACTCTTCCAGGCCGCGCAGCGCATAGCGGCAGGCATTGCCGATGGCTTTGCTGTCCGATTCCCGCATGGCGAGGCGCGGATCGGGCGCGACCCCCGGGATGTCGCAGGCGGCCAGCAGCAGCGCTGCGGACGAGATGGCCAGGATGCGGAGGGAAAAGCGCAGCTTCATGACGGAGGCGGTACGTGACATTGGTTCTTGTATCGGCAGAAGCTGCGCCAGCTTGAGCGGGAAATTGCACGGACCCGGTTTGGGTCCGTGGTTTCTCGCCTTTATTCCCGTTCGCCGCCAAACAGGCCCAGCAAGGCCAGCAGACTCTGGAACACGTTGACGATGTCCAGGTAGAGGGCCAGGGTGGCGCTGATGTAGTTGGTCTCGCCGCCGTCGATGATGCGCTTCAGGTCATAGAGCATGAAAGCGCTGAAGATGCCGATCGCCAGCATGGAAATGGCCATCATGCCTGCGGAGGAACCGACAAAAACATTGATGATGGAGCCGACCATCAGCACGAGAGCGCCGATGAAGAGCCACTTGCCCATGCCGGACAGGTCACGCTTGATGACCGTGGCCAGGCTGGCCATCACGAAGAACACACCCGCCGTGCCGGCGAATGCCGTCATGACCAGATCGGCCCCGTTCTTGAAGCCCAGCACCATGGCGATCAGGCGCGACAGCATCAGGCCCATGAAGAAGGTGAAGCCCAGCAGCACGGGCACGCCCGCGCCGGAGTTCTTGGTCTTCTCGATCGCGTAGATGAAGCCAAAGGCGCCGCCGAGGAAGACGACGAGGCCCAGGATGCCGTTCAGGTACATCGTGATGCCGGTGGCCACGCCGATCCAGGCGCCAGCAACGGTGGGCAGCAGGCTGAGCGCCAGCAGCCAATAGGTATTGCGCAGCACCTTGTTGCGCTCGGCCGCGGGCAGGGCCGCGCCGTAATAGCTGGGGACGCGTTGGTTCATGGTCAGCTCCTTCAAGTTTTCTGTGAGGTGTATATGGGTCTCGACGGCGAGAATTCTAGGTTGAAACCCGGGCGCGAAGTCCAATCCACCACGGGGCCTGTTGATTTAGGTGGGGCCAGTCTCTGTGTGGATTCACCGCTTTTTTCTCAGGGCTGTTTTGCCAGGCCCGCGGGGCTGAAGTTGCTGCGAGGCCCCCACAAGACCGGAGGCGGGCGTTATGCTTCCATGTGTTGTTTTTTTATCATTGCTTTTCCTTTCCGAGAGCTGAACCATGCAAACCCGATCCGTACTTGAACTGGATGACATCAAGAAAATCGCCGCCGCTGCCGAGGCTGAAGCCCGCAAGAACAACTGGGCCGTGACCATTTCCATCGTGGACGAAGGCGGCCACCTGCTCTGGCTGCAGCGCTTGGATGGCGCCGCACCGGTGTCGTCGCACATTTCGCCCGCCAAGGCGCGTACAGCGGCCCTGGGGCGGCGGGAGAGCAAGGTGTATGAGGAGGTGATCAACGGTGGGCGCTATTCCTTCCTGAGCGCGCCGACCCTGGAAGGCATGCTCGAAGGTGGTGTGCCCATCCTCAAGGACGGTCAGTGCCTGGGCGCGGTGGGCGTCAGTGGCGTCAAGTCCACGGAGGATGTGCAGATTGCGCGTGCGGGTATCGCGGCCATCGGTCTTTGATTGTCCATCGGCCCAACTGGGCCGGTGATGTCAGGGCTTCGACGGGCCGTTTCCTTGGGTCGGCGCGCTGCGCCTGGCCGCAAGGGCATAAAATCCGACGAAGTTTCATCCCCACAAAGAGCAAGGCGCGGTGAATTTTTTCACCGCGCCTTCTTGATTTTTACGACGCCAACATGGTCCAGATCACGCTTCCCGACGCTTCCCAACGCCAGTTTCCCGGTCCGGTGACGGTGGCCGAGGTGGCCGCCGCCATCGGTCCCGGCTTGCTCAAGAACACCGTGGCTGGAAAAGTCGACGGTCGCCTGGTCGATGCGAGCGACCTGATTGACCATGACGCCAAGCTGCAGATCATCACGCCCAAGGATCCCGAGGGCGTGGAAATCATTCGTCACTCCTGCGCTCACTTGGTGGGGCATGCCGTCAAGCAGCTGTACCCGACGGCTCGCATGGTCATCGGCCCAGTGATCGACGAAGGCTTCTATTACGACATTTCCTACGAGCGTCCCTTCACGCCCGAGGACGTCGCGGCCATCGAGGCGCGCATGAAGGCGCTGATCGCCCAGGACTACGACGTGATCAAGAAGATGACGCCGCGTGCCGAGGTCATCGAGGTTTTCAAGAAGCGCGGCGAGGAATACAAGTTGCGCCTGATCGAGGACATGCCCGATGAGACTGCCATGGGTCTGTACTACCACCAGGAATATGTGGACATGTGCCGTGGCCCGCACGTGCCAAACACCCGTTTTCTGAAGGCCTTCAAGCTGACCAAGCTGGCCGGCGCGTACTGGCGCGGTGACTCGAAGAACGAGCAGCTGCAGCGCATCTACGGCACGGCCTGGGCGGACAAGAAGGACCTGGACGCCTACATCCTGCGCATGGAGGAGGCCGAGAAGCGCGACCACCGGCGCCTGGGCCGCGAGCTGGATTTGTTCCACCTGGACGAGCATTCGCCCGGCACCGTGTTCTGGCACCCCAAGGGCTGGACGGTGTGGCAGGAGGTGGAGCAGTACATGCGCCGCGTCTACCGTGACAACGGCTACCAAGAGGTCCGAGGCCCGCAGATTCTGGACAAGTCGCTCTGGGAGAAAACCGGGCACTGGGACAAGTACCGCGACAACATGTTCACGACCGAGAGCGAAAAGCGTGAATACGCGCTCAAGCCTATGAACTGTCCGGGCCACATCCTGATCTACAAGCAGGGGGTCAAGAGCTACCGAGACCTGCCGCTGCGTTATGGTGAGTTCGGTGCATGCCACCGCAACGAACCCACGGGGGCTTGCACGGCATCATGCGGGTGCGGGCCTTCACGCAGGACGATGGCCACATTTTCTGCACCGAGGATCAGATTCAGTCCGAAGTCAAGGCGTTCACCGCGCTGCTGCGCAAGGTCTACAAGGATTTCGGTTTCGAGGAGATTCTCTACAAGCTCTCCACCCGGCCTGAGAAGCGCATCGGCACGGAAGAGAGCTGGGATCGCGCCGAAACCGCCCTGGCCGATGGCCTGCGCGCTTCCGGCTGCGAGTTCGAGTACTTGCCGGGCGAGGGTGCGTTTTATGGTCCCAAGATCGAATACACGCTCAAGGATGCGCTGGGTCGCCAATGGCAGTGCGGCACCATTCAGGTGGACCCGAACCTGCCCGAACGGCTGGATGCCGAGTTTGTGGGTGAGGACGGCAGCCGCCACCGCCCGGTGATGCTGCACCGCGCGATCGTTGGCAGCCTCGAGCGGTTCATCGGCATCCTGATAGAGCAGCATGGCGGCGCCTTGCCCGCCTGGCTGGCTCCGGTGCAGGTCGCCGTGCTCAACATCACCGATGCCCAGGCCGATTACTGCCAGGAAATTGCCCGAAAACTGCGCAAAGCGCTGCCGAATCAAGAGCTTAGGGTAGAGACCGATCTCCGCAACGAGAAAATTACGTATAAAATACGGGAGCATTCGATGCAGAAGCTGCCCTTCATCCTCGTCGCAGGTGACAAGGAAAAGGCAGCGGGTGCCGTCGCGGTGCGCGCCCGGGGTAACAAAGACCTCGGTGTGATGTCCCTGGACGCCTTCGTTCAGTTGATCGCTCAGGACATCACCCATAAGACCGCTGAACACGCCGTGTGACGTTTTTGTCGCAAGGCAGGCTGGTGGGGCTGTGCGCGTATGCCGGGACGGTTAAGTCGTTTCTGACGACAATTTTTGTGAAGGATTTGAGCCATCGCTACTGAATTTCGTGATCGCCGCCAGCGCGAAGAGCGCAAGCACCGCCTGAACCGTGAAATCATGGCCCCCGAGGTTCGCATCTCCGGGCCGGACAATGAGCCGATGGGCGTGGTGAGCTTGGCGGAGGCCCTGCGCCTGGCCGGGGAAATGGACGTTGATCTGGTGGAGATTGTGCCCACTGCCGTCCCCCCTGTTTGCCGTCTGATGGACTACGGCAAGTTCAAGTACCAGGAACAGAAGAAGGCCGCTGAAGCGAAAGCGAAGCAGACGGTGATTGAGGTCAAGGAAGTCAAGTTCCGGCCCGGCACCGACGATGGCGACTACAACATCAAGCTGCGCAACATCAAGCGCTTCCTTGAGGAAGGCGACAAGTGCAAGATCACTTTGCGCTTCCGGGGGCGCGAGATCACGCACCAAGAGTTGGGCATGGCCATGCTGGACCGCATGCGCGCCGATCTGGGTGACCTGATCGTGGTCGAACAGATGCCCAAGCTTGAGGGCCGGCAGATGATCATGATGATTGCGCCGGGCAAGAAAAAGGCCGGGGGCGGTGAGAAGGCCGTGGCCGCCAAGCCTGCGGCCGAAGCCACAGCGCAAGGTTGAGGAATTTTTCCGTGGGTTGAGAAACCTGCGGGAAATGCCGGAAGGCTCAGGCTTTTCGGAGTGATGGGCGGGTTCAAACCGCCCATCGCGACAGTGACGGGCCGCAAGGCCCGTTGCGTCAAGGTGGAGGGTTAACTCTCTCCGCACAAGTGGCTCGGGGCCATCAAGTCTGCAATCGGTTTTTGCGGCGCCTCACGAGCACAAAGCAATAGGAGCATGAAAATGCCCAAGATGAAGACCAAGAGCGCGGCGAAGAAACGCTTCCGCGTTCGTCCCGGTGGTACCGTCAAGCGCGGCCAAGCCTTCAAGCGTCACATCCTGACCAAGAAGACCACCAAGAACAAGCGCCACCTGCGCGGTGCGGTGAATGTGCATGCGACCAATATGGGTCACATGGCGCAGATGCTGCCCGGCCAAGGCCTGTAATCAACGACGAACAAGGAGTTAGAACATGCCTCGCGTCAAACGTGGTGTTACGGCCCGTGCCCGTCACAAGAAAGTCCTGAACCTCGCCAAGGGTTTCCGCGGTCGCCGCGGCAATGTGTTCCGCATTGCCAAGGAAGCGGTGATGAAGGCAGGCCAGTACGCCTACCGTGACCGCCGTGCCAAGAAGCGCGTCTTCCGTCAGCTGTGGATCGCCCGTATCAACGCCGCCGCGCGTCAATGCGGCCTGACCTACAGCCAGTTCGCCAATGGCCTGAAGAAGGCCCAGATCGAGATCGACCGCAAGGTGCTGGCCGACATCGCCGTCAACGACATGGCGGCTTTCGCCGGCATCGTGGAGAAAGTCAAGGCCAAGCTGGCTGCTTGATCTGCATGCGCCGCGCGTGGCCCGGTTCCAGACCGGGCCCCGCGGTTCAGGAAACAAGGGCTGGAGCTTGCATGAGCTTTGGCCCTTTTTCTTTTTGTTTTCCCCTAGCTTTCACATTCCATCATGAGCGACATTCCGGCTGACCTTGGCGCCATCGTCGGCAGCGCGCGAGACGCCTTCGCGCAGGCTGCCACCCCGGCCGATCTGGAGAACGCGAAGGCGCGTTTCCTCGGCAAGGCCGGCCAGATCACCGAGTTGATGAAGGGCATGGCCGCCTTGTCCGTGGACGACAAGAAGACCCGCGGCGCTGCCATCAACCAAGCCAAGCAGGCCATCGAGACCGCGCTCAATGCCCGCCGCCAGGCCCTGGCCGATGCCGAGCTGGCCGTGCAACTCAAGGCCGATGTGCTGGACGTCACCCTGCCTGGGCGCGTGCGCGGCGGCAGTGCCACCGGCATGGGCGGCGGTCTGCACCCGGTGTCGTTGACCACCGAGCGCATCGAATCCATCTTCGCTTCCATGGGCTTTGCCGTGGCGCAGGGCCCGGAAATCGAGGCCGATTGGTACAACTTCACCGCGCTCAACACGCCCGAGGACCATCCCGCGCGTTCCATGCACGACACCTTCTACGTGGAAGGTGCGAACGGCGTGACGGATGCCAAGGCCCCCAATCTGCTGCGCACCCACACCAGCCCTGTGCAAGTGCGCCACGCCCTCCAGCACGTTGCCGCGCATGAGGCCGCGAAGCAGGCGGGTCGGCGTGCAGCCGATCAGCCCATGCCCGAAATCCGCGTGATCGCCCCCGGCCGTACCTATCGCGTGGACAGCGACGCTACCCACTCGCCCATGTTCCACCAGTGCGAAGGCCTGTGGATCGGCGAGAACGTGAGCTTCAAGGACCTCAAGTACCTGTTCACCGAGTTCTGCCGCACCTTTTTCGAAAGCAATGACCTGGTGCTGCGTTTCCGCCCCAGCTTCTTCCCCTTCACCGAGCCGAGCGCGGAGATCGACATCCAGTTCCAGCACGGCCCACTGGCCGGCCGCTGGTTGGAGGTGGCCGGTTCCGGCCAGGTGCACCCGAACGTGGTGCGCAACATGGGGCTGGACCCTGAGCGTTACATCGGCTTCGCGTTCGGCATGGGCCTCGACCGCTTCACCATGCTGCGTTACGGCGTGAATGACCTGCGCCTGTTTTTCGACGGTGACCTGCGCTTTCTGCGTCAGTTCCAGTGAAGTCGCTCGTTCCCGCTCACGATTGAGATAAGTCCATGCAATTCCCCGAATCCTGGTTGCGCGAATTCTGCAACCCGCCGCTTTCCACTCAGCAACTGGCCGACACGCTGACCATGGCCGGTCTGGAGGTGGAGGAACTGGTGCCCGTGGCCCCGCCTTTCACCCGGGTGGTGGTGGCCGAGATCAAGGAAGCGGTGCAGCACCCGAACGCGGATCGCCTGCGCGTGTGCCAGGTCGACATTGGGGCTGCCGGACAGGGCACGCTGCTCAACATCGTCTGCGGCGCGCCCAATGCGCGCGTGGGCATCAAGATTCCCTGCGCCCTGGTGGGCGCGGAGCTGCCGCCCGCCGATGATGGTGACGGCAAGCCCTTCCAGATCAAGCTGGGCAAGCTGCGTGGCGTGGAAAGCCAGGGCATGCTGTGCTCGGCGCGCGAACTCAAGCTCTCGCAAGACCACGGTGGCTTGCTGGAACTGCCCGCCGATGCGCTCCTGGGCCAGGACATCCGCGAGTACCTGAAGCTGGACGACATGCTGTTCACGCTCAAGCTCACGCCCAACCTGGCGCATTGCCTCAGCGTCTACGGCGTGGCGCGTGAAGTCGCGGCACTGACCGGCGCGCCGCTCAAGATTCCGGCCATCACCCCGGTGGTGCCCCAGATCCAGGACGTGCAGCCGGTGAAGGTCAGCGCGCCCGAGCTCTGTGGCCGTTTCTCGGGCCGCATCGTGCGCAATGTCAACACCCGGGCCGCCACCCCGCCCTGGATGGTGGAGCGCCTGGCGCGCTGCGGCCAGCGCAGCGTGACGGCCCTGGTGGACATATCGAACTACGTGATGTTCGAACTCGGCCGCCCCAGCCACATCTTCGACCTGGACAAGATCCACGGCACCCTGGACGTGCGTTGGGGCAAGCCAGGGGAACAGCTCAAGCTGCTCAATGGCAACACCGTGACCGTGGATGCCGAAGTCGGCGTGATCGCCGACGACCGGGCCCTGGAATCCCTGGCCGGCATCATGGGCGGTGACGCGACCGCCGTGTCCGACGACACGAAGAGCGTCTATGTGGAAGCCGCCTTCTGGTGGCCCAAATCCATCGCCGGCCGTTCGCGCCGCTACAACTTCGCCACCGACGCCGGTCACCGCTTCGAGCGCGGTGTGGATCCGGAACTCACCGTGGCGCACATCGAGCGCATCACCCAGCTCATCGTCGAGATCTGCGGCACGCCAGAGACGGTCTGTGGCCCCATCGACGACCAGCAGCCCCGCATGCCCACGGCCCAACCCGTGACCTTGCGCGTGGCCCGTGCGGTCAAGGTCATCGGCATGCCGCTGAGCCAGGCCCAGTGCGTCGACGTCTTGAAGCGCCTGGGCTTGTCCCTGGTGGAAGGCGAGGGCGTCATCACGGTCACGCCGCCGCTGTACCGCTTTGACTTGCAGCTCGAGGAAGACCTGATCGAGGAGGTGGCACGCCTGGTCGGCTACGAACACCTGCCGCACACGCCGCCGCTGGCCCCCGTGACGCCGCAGCGGCGCCCCGAGGCGCAGCGCAGTCCCTACGCGGTGCGTCGCCTGCTGGCGGCCCAGGGCTATCAGGAGACGATCAACTACAGCTTCGTCGAGGAACGCTGGGAACGCGAACTCGCCGCCAACGCCCAGCCCATCAAGCTGCTCAACCCCATCGCCAGTCAGATGAGCGTGATGCGCTCCTCGCTACTGGGTTCGCTGCTGCAGGTGCTCAAGTTCAACCTGGACCGCAAGGCCCCGCGTGTGCGCGTGTTCGAGCTGGGCCGCGTCTTCCTGCGCGATGCCAGCGTGCAGGACAGCCATGTCAGCGTGGCTGGCTTCGACCAGCCCATGC
Source organism: Hylemonella gracilis (assembly GCF_004328645.1). GTDB lineage: Bacteria > Pseudomonadota > Gammaproteobacteria > Burkholderiales > Burkholderiaceae_C > Hylemonella > Hylemonella gracilis_B. The sequence continues at coordinate 2,892,500 of NZ_CP031395.1, read as the reverse complement.
GCCTGGCCGGCCTGGCCGCGGGCCCGGTGGAGGGCCTGCAGTGGAGCGGTGTCACGCGCCCGGTCGATTTCTACGACGTCAAAGGCGATGTGGAGGCCCTGCTGGCGCCACGCCAGGCCGTGTTTGAACCGGCTGAACACCCGGCCTTGCACCCGGGGCGCAGCGCGCGCGTGCTGCTCAAGGGCGGACAAGGCTTGGAGCCGATCGGCTTCATCGGGGAACTGCATCCGCGCTGGAAACAGGCGTATGAGCTGTCCATGACGCCCGTGCTGTTCGAGCTGTCATTGGACGCCGTGCAGGCCCGTGACGTCCCGGCGCTGCGGCCTATGAGCAAGTTCCAGGCGGTGGAGCGCGATCTGGCCTTCATCGTCGCGCAGGACGTGACACATGCCGCGCTGATGCGGGCCATCCAGGCCGCTGCCACCGCCGGATTGCTGCGTGATGCGGTATTGTTCGACGTCTACCGCGCCAAGCCGGGTCAAGTGTCGGCGGGGCTGGCCGACAATGAGAAGAGCCTCGCCGTGCGCCTGACCTTCAACGACACGGACGCCACGCTGACGGACGAGCAGGTGGATGCCGCCGTGCAAGCTGTGCTCGCATCGCTGCAGCAACAGGTGGGCGCGCGTCTGAGGGCGTGAGCCGGGTTCATTGATTGGAAGTAGAGGGGCGAGAGATCAACCATGGACATTGCCGTCGAAAGCCTGGAAACCCCCGCCTTGACCAAGGCGCATCTGGCCGAGTTGCTGTTCGAGCAGATTGGCCTGAACAAGCGCGAGTCCAAGGACATGATCGACGCCTTTTTCGACTTGGTCGCTGAACGCCTCACACAGGGGCAGGATGTGAAGATTTCCGGCTTCGGCAATTTCCAGATCCGCACCAAGGCGGCGCGTCCTGGCCGCAATCCGCGCACCGGCGAGGCAATCCCGATCGAGGCACGCCGGGTCGTGACCTTCCACGCCAGCCACAAGCTCAAGGAACAGATCCAGGCCTGGACGGACAGCTGAAGCCAAGGCGTGGCACCCCGCGCCGCGAAGCTTGGAAAGCCGCGGGATTTGGGTTACCTTCACGTTCCACGCCTTTCCCGACATTCAGCCACAGACCTGCGATTCCATGGAGTCCCCACTACCGCCGATCCCCGCCAAGCGCTACTTCACCATCGGCGAGGTCGGTGAATTGTGCGGGGTGAAGCCGCATGTGCTGCGCTACTGGGAACAGGAGTTCACCCAGCTGCGCCCGATGAAGCGGCGCGGCAATCGCCGTTATTACCAGCACCACGAAGTGCTGATGATCCGCCGCATCCGGGATCTGCTGTACGACCAGGGCTTCACCATCAGTGGCGCGCGCAACAGGATGCAGGAGTTGCTGGCGGCCGAGCGCGAAAAGAAACGCGGCGTGGACCTCGCCTTCGACAGCGCGGAGGACGATGCCGGCCTGGACATTCTGGAAACCTCGCTGGCTGCGCCGGCGAACGGGCACGGTGCGACGCCTTGGGGCCCCGCCGATGCAGGCATGGCGGGGGCGTCAGCGATGACAGAGGTGGCTGACATGGCGGCGCGCGCGAGCCTTGCGATGCCCGTCCACCTTGCCAATGCTGGTGACGCCCTGAAGAACGGGCGTGCCGAGGCGGGGTCGGTGCTGCACTTGCAGCAAGTGCGGCGAGAACTCACCGCGATCCGGGATTTGCTGTCGGGGGATTGGTAGAGGCTGCCGAAGCAGCGGGGCTGACCAGCGCAGCTGGCGCCCAGACTCAGTCAGTGCGTGCGGCTGAGCGGAATACGGGTCGGTTCCAGCTCGACCTTGTCGGCGTTGACCGAGATGTTGGCCTCTTTGAGGTGGACCAGCAGGTCGTAACGCTGGATGATGATGTGGTCTACCGTCTCAGGTTTCCCGTGATACATCACCTGGGTGCCCGGGCGAAAGAGCGGCAGGACGGCGGCGGGTTGTTCAGCGTTGGACACGATGGATGATCACGCAAAAACAAGGTTGATGAACGCGCGCCGGGCCGACACCTTGACTCCGACGCAGCCAGTCTCCTTCAGAAGGAGAAGCTTGGAAAGCCTGCAAGATACCACAGAACCAGGATGGAGATGAAAAGGGGCAGGCCGATGCCGAGAAAGGTAACGGCCATCAGCACAAACAGGCCGATTTGCGAGAACCAGTCCTTGAACAGGACAACCAGATCGACATCCCAGAAGTGCTCTTCGTATTTTTTGGTCATGGCGGTCTCCGTCGGTAACGGTCAATGGGGCAACAAGCCTCCACTGGCGCCGCGCATGCATCGCCTGCGCATGGCCCATGCGTGCGGCGTAAGAGCCAATCTACTCCGATTTGCCGGTTTGTAAAGCCGGGGGAAACACAGGCCGTTTCGCGGCCGGGAATCGCCCCCTAGCCCAGGCTGAAGTCGCGCACCGGGTAAGGCTCGGCGCGCGGGCTGGCCGCGTGGGCCTGGCTGTCGGCGAAGTAGAGCTTCAGTGTCTCGCTGACGGTGCGGAAGGCGATCTCGTCCCAGGGAATCTCGTGTTCCGCGAACAGGCGCGCTTCCATGGTTTCCGGCCCCGGCGCAAGGTGCGTGCTCAAAAGGCGCGCGCGGTAGAACAGATGCACCTGCCCGACCCGGGGCACGCTGATGATGGTGTAGAGCCCCTGCATCTCGATCTCGGCGCCGGCTTCCTCGTCGGTTTCCCGGGCCGCGCCCTCAGCCGCTGTTTCCCCCAGTTCCAGAAAACCCGCGGGCAGGGTCCACTTGCTGCGGCGGGGTTCGATGTTGCGCTTGCACAGCAGCACCTTGCCGTCCATCACGGGAATCGTGCCGACCACGTTGAGTGGGTTTTCGTAGTGGATGGTGCCGCAGGCGGGGCAGACCGCGCGTTCGCGCGTGTCGCCATCGTCGGGAATGCGGTAGACCACGAGGGTGCCGCAGTGGCGGCAATGTTTGATGGGGCTGCGCAGCATGGTTGGGTGAATGAAGTGTCAGTCTGCTGCAAGTCCTGGACCAATAATTATCAGCCGGATTGCCACCCATAACTATTCGAGGAGAACCCCACCATGTCCAGCACGCGCAGTCACGCCCCATCCAGCTACGCGGCCTTCCATCAGCGCTCCATCACCCAGCGCGACGCCTTCTGGGCCGAGCAGGCCGGCCTCATCGACTGGCAAACCGCACCTCGGCAGATCTGTGATTACAGCCACCCGCCTTTCGCGCGCTGGTTCGTCGGCGGTACGACCAACCTCTGCCACAACGCGGTGGACCGCCACTTGAAGGACCGTGCCCAGCAGCCCGCCCTGATTGCCGTCAGCACCGAAACCGGCCAGGAACAGGTCTACACCTTCGCCGATCTGCACCTGGAAGTGCAGCGCATGGCCGCCGTGTTGCACAGCCTGGGCGTGGCCCAGGGCGACCGGGTGCTGATCTACATGCCCATGATCGCCGAGGCCGTCTTCGCCATGCTGGCCTGTGCGCGCATCGGCGCCATCCACTCGGTGGTCTTCGGCGGCTTCGCCTCGGGCTCCCTGGCCACGCGCATTGACGATGCCGAGCCCAAGGTCATCGTCAGCGCGGACGCGGGTTCGCGCGGCGGCAAGGTCACGGCCTACAAGCCGCTGCTGGACGAGGCCCTGCGCCTGTCCCGCCACCAGCCGTCCTCCGTCTTGCTGGTGGACCGGCAACTGGCGCCCATGCCCCTGGTGCCCGGGCGTGACCAGCTCTGGAGCGCGCTGCGCGAGCAGCAGCTGTACACCTCCGTTCCCGTGGCGTGGGTGGACGCCACCCACACCAGCTACACGCTCTACACCAGCGGCACCACGGGCAAGCCGAAGGGCGTGCAACGCGACACGGGCGGTTACGCCGTGGCCCTGGCGGCCAGCATGAAGTACATCTACGAGGGCCAGGCGGGTGAAACCTATTTCTCCACCAGCGACATCGGCTGGGTCGTGGGCCACAGCTACATCGTCTACGGCCCGCTGATTGCGGGCATGGCCACCATCCTCTACGAAGGCCTGCCCATCCGTGGTTTGGATGGCCTGCCCGACCCCGGCATCTGGTGGCGACTGGTCGAGAAGTACAAGGTCACGCGCATGTTTTCCGCGCCCACGGCCGTGCGCGTGCTCAAGAAGCAAGACCCGGCCTACCTCAAGCGCCACGACCTCTCCAGCCTCAAGGCCCTGTACCTCGCGGGTGAGCCGCTGGACGAACCCACCGCGCAGTGGATCAGCGATGCCCTGCAGGTGCCCATCATCGACAACTACTGGCAGACCGAGACCGGCTGGCCCATCCTCAGCATCGCCAATGGCGTTGAAAAAACACCCGGCAAGTTCGGCAGCCCTGGCGTGCCCATGTACGGTTACGACGTCAAGCTCATCAGCGAAAGCACGGGCGAGGAACTGACCGGGCCGGACCAGAAAGGCGTGCTCGCCATCGAAGGCCCCTTGCCGCCGGGCTGCATGCAGACCGTCTGGCGCGATGACGCGCGCTTCGTCAACACCTACTGGAAGAGCATTCCCGGCCGGCTGATCTACAGTACCTTCGACTGGGGCGTGCGCGACAAGGACGGCTACTTTTTCATCCTCGGACGCACCGACGACGTGATCAACGTGGCGGGCCACCGCCTGGGTACGCGCGAAATCGAGGAATGCATCGCCAGCCACGTCAACGTGGCCGAGGTGGCCGTGGTCGGCGTGGCCGACGCGCTCAAGGGCCAGGTGGCCCTGGCCTTCGTGGTCGCGCGCGACGCCAGCGGCCTGGGCGAGGCGCAAGCGCGCCTGCGCTTCGAGGGCGAACTGATGCAGGTGGTGGACCGCCAGCTCGGCGCCGTGGCCCGCCCGTCACGCGTGCTGCTGGTCCAACTGCTGCCCAAGACCCGCAGCGGCAAGCTGCTGCGCCGCGCCCTCCAGGCCGTGGCCGAAGGGCGCGACCCGGGCGACCTCACCACGCTGGACGATCCGGGGGCGCTACAGCAGGTGAGGGAGTTGCTGGCGGGCAAGAGTTGAAGTTATGCGGCAAGGCGCAAGGGCGGGTGCCACTAAGGCGCGACTTCAATCTTGGGATGGCAGGATTCGGCCAGGAGCGGACATAGGCCTAGAGGCCCAGAAGCGGACGCCAAATTACCCAATTTGGGGATAGGCTGTGGCTGAACTGGTAGGCACAATCGGCTTCAACAGTCTGCGGAATTTCTTCGATTGCAAAGCCATGTTGCAAGCCAACTTCAGGGAAATCTGATGGTCAGAATATCGAGCACGCGCCAGTTTATAGAGCAGGTTTTGCTCTATACATTACGTTAGGTTTCCTAATGAATGCGCCTACCAAAGGTATCCATCCGCACATCCCAAGGAGTGCCGCTTGGAGATAGTCACCCCAACTTGGGCAATTACTGTCTTGGTCTGTCTTTTTGGCGGCCTGTTCGCTTTCGCGGTTGCCAGATACAACGCTTACCGCACCGCTTCTGCCAAGTTCCGCTCCTCCGTCCTTGACGCCCTTTCCGACTTCTATCCGACATTCACCCGCTGGGACGGTGCAGCCTTCGGAGAAGAGCTGAAAAATAAATTCCCCATCTTGCAAGCTGCGGTTACGGACTTCGAGGCTTCTTTGCTCTGGTGCAAGAAAGGCGACCTCCGCAAAGCTTGGGTGCGCTATTGCAACGCCACTGGCCGCGATTGCGACATGAACACCTATCTGCACTATTTTGACTCTTATGGCCCTGGAGGTAATCAAGCCGAGGCCACTGCAAAAGCTCAAGCTCTTTTCCATTCCAATGTCGCCGCCCTTCTCGCATTTGCGTCCAAAACCTAACATGGCGCTCAACCTCGCTCCCTTCAGTCGCTGGACGCTCCGCCTACCGGCTTCGCGCCGGTTAGCTTGTACGTTAGACCTCACTGAAAGGACTTATATGAGAACGAAGCTTGCATTCCTTCTGGCGGTGTTGCTCTTTTGTTCAGCCGCGGCCTTGGCGCAGAACTGTCCGTACGATCCGCGCTGCTTGAACAATCCGTATGGCGCGGGCAACCCTTATAAGGCCGATGGGCTGAACAACCCGTACAGCACATACGGCAGCCCGTACAGCAACAAGTCGCACACTAACCCCTACGCGACGGACGCTCCGAAGCTCTACGACAGTCAGGGAAACTACCGCGGGCGCTTGAGCAGCAATCCCTATGATCCGGATTCCACGTCCAATCCCTACGGCAGGTACGGCAATCCGCACTCTCCGGATAGCATCAACAACCCGTATGGGGCCGGCAACCCGTACGGTCAGCCGCTCCGCGTGGTGCCGTCCCGGTGAGGTCTAACAGGTCGGTCGACTCGGACACGTTGCGGCAAGGGGCCGGTCACCTTTACGTTAAACGACTGCTTTCATAGATACTTGATCGTCTGCTATGGGTCGGATGCACCCATCAAATTTTGTGCGATTCACCTGCGTAAGATGCTCGCATGGCATTCCTCCGCACCATGACAATCAGCGACTACGAGTCGGTCATTCAACTGATGAAAGACACGCCGGGTGTTTCCTTGCGCGATGCCGACTCGCGCGAAGCAACTGCGCGATACCTTGAGCGCAATCTCGGTATGAGCTTCGTGGCTGAGCATGGGGGGCGGGTCATTGGGTGCATCATGTGCGGCCATGATGGCCGCCGTGGTTACCTTCAGCATCTGGTGGTCCACGCTGAGCACCGAAGGCAAGGTATTGCGAACGCACTCGTCAGCCGTTGCTTGGCGAGCCTGGAGGACTTGGGCATCTTCAAGTCGCACATCGACGTCTTCAGGACGAACGAAGTCGCGCAAGCCTACTGGGAAAGCCAGGGCTGGATGCGTCGCACTGATATTCACCGCTACTCACGGGTCAGCAACGGCAACGCCAACGCCTGATCTTTCCATCATCATGAAGCATCAGTACCTGGTCATCTCACGCGGTAAGTGGGACGAAACCGCGACTCCAAAAGACGTCCAGCAAGCCATCGATCGGTTCTACGCGTGGTACGAAGGCCATCTGGTATCCGGCCGCATGCTGGAGGGCAGCAGGTTGCACATGGACGGCAAGCTGGTGACAGCGCGAGGCGTTACCGATGGTCCGTTCGCGGAGGCCAAGGAACTCGTGGGCGGCTACTGGTTCATCGTTGCCGACAGCCTGGATGAAGCCGCCGCGCTGGCCGCCGAGAACCCCTGCCTGGCCTTCGGCCTTTCCTTGGAGGTTCGACCTCTTGAACAGGCCAAGGCCTTGGCGAAGGACACGACCAACGAAACGCCGAATGCCTGGCGCGTCAAAGCAGAGTTGGCGTCTTCTTGAGCGCCAGCCTCACCCCAAGCCCAACAACTTCGCCAGACTCTTCTCATCCCCCGGCGACACCAGCATCAGATGCTGTTCCAGGTCGCGCAGGTGCTGGTCCATCAGTTTCACCGCGCCCTCGGCGTCGCCCTGGGCGATGCAGTCCACGATGCGTTCGTGTTCGTCGTGTTCGCACGCCGCGTTGCCTGGCGGTTGGTGCACGGCGACGATGAGGGAGCAGCGCGAGACGATTTCGGCCAGGTAGCGTTGCAGGATTTCGTTGCCCGACAATTCCGCAAGGCGCAGGTGGTAGGCGCTGGCCAATCGGGCCCAGGCGGGTTGGTCGAAGCGGTGCATGGCCTCGTGTTCGGCGCGCAGCTGTTCGCGCAGGCCCTTGAGGTCGCGCGCGCTGGCGCGTTCAGCCACCAGGCGTACCACGGCGGCTTCGAGCGCGCGGCGGGCTTCGAAGATTTCCCGCGTTTCCTCGCGCGTGGGCACGGCCACGATGGCGCCTCGGTTGGGGCGCAGTTGCACGATGTGGTCATGCGCCAGCTTTTGCAGCACCTTGCGCACCACCGAGCGGCTCACATTGAAAAGTTCACACAGCGGGGCCTCGGGCAGCTTGGTGCCGGGCTTGAGGCGCTGGCTCATCACGCTGTCGAAGACGGCCTGGTAGATGCGGGCCTCGATGTCGGCGCTGTCCTCGCCGAGTTGGTCCGCGTGGGCGTCCGGGTCCAGCGCGGGGGCGACGGCGGGGCCTCGGCCCTTACCAGTGAGGGTGACAGTGGGGGCGCCAGCGGTCCGCGTGGCGCGGCGGGTGCCCGCCTTGCTGGCAGGGGCGCGAGACTCAGTGGATTTGGGCATGCAGGCTGCGTGCGATTCGGATCAAGGCGAGGTCGCTGCCAGCGGGGCCGAGCAGGGACAAGCCCAGCATATCACCGGAGGCCGTGCGCACCGGCAGGCTGATCTGCGGCAGGCCGCACAGACCCGCGATGCAGGTGATGGCCATGGTGCGCAGGCGCACCGCGTCCACGGCCCCCGGGTCGGCGTCGCGCAGCGGCGGCAGGCTGGCGGCCGAGGGCAGTAGCATCAGGCCGTCGTCACCCAGCAGCGCCCGCACCTGGGCGCGCACCTGCGCCTGCAGCGCGCGCGCCGCTTCGGCCGCCTCGGCGTTGACCTGGCTCGCAGCTCGCCAGCGCCCTGCGATGGCGGGGGCGAAGCTGGGCTTCGTTTGCGTGATCCATGCGCCATGCACCTGCCAGCCTTCAAAGGCGCCCGTCGTCACATAGGTCTGGCGCCAAGCCGGCAGGCCGGTCTCGCCCGCGATGCGCAGGTTCTCGGGCACGCAGGCCAGCAGCTGCGCCAGGGCTTCGCGCGCGCGGTGCAAGGGTTTGGTGAAGAGCTCATCGGCCAGTTCCCAGGCGTCCAGCGGCAGCAGCAAGCGGCGTGGGCGGTAGCCGCTTTCGGGCAGCAGGACACGACCCACGCGTTCGAACACGTCGCCGTTGGCGGCGAGCCAGGTGGCGGTGTCGAAGCTGGGGTGCAGGGGAACCAGGCCCGCGGTCGAGACCAGGCCGTGCGTGCTGCGCAGGCCCCAGAGGCCGCAGTAGCTGGCCGGCACGCGGGTGGAGCCGCCGGTGTCGGTGCCCAGGGCGAAGTCCACGAGGCCTGCCGCGACGGCCGCCGCCGAACCGCTGGACGAACCGCCGGTGACACGCGCGGGGTAGAGGCTGTTGAGTGGTGTGCCGTAGTGCAGGTTGTCGCCGTGCAGGCTGTAGGCCAACTCGTCGGTCAGTACCTTGCCCATGAGCGTGGCGCCGGCTTGCAGCAATTGGGCGACGACGGCGCTGTGTTGCGTGGGCACGGGATGGGTGGTGAGCCATGTGGGGTTGCCGGCACCCGTGGGGTGGCCGGCCACATCAAACAAATCCTTGGCGGCGAAGGTGAGGCTGCTCAGCGGCCCGCCGGCCTGGCCAGCGATGCTGAATTGGCCATGCGGCACCCAGGCGCCAACGGTGTCTTTGAGGGGAAAGGGCAGGGGAGCGTTCATGCGGTGGTTTCGGTGTGGGTGTGGGCGAGGCGGTCCATGTGCGTGCAGATGGCGCCGGGTGTGGTGAACCAGACTTCGCCACGTTCTCGCGCGGTGGCCAGGTGCTGCAGGGCGCGGCGCAGGTGGCGCAGGCGGTAGGGCTGGCCGACCAGATAGGGGTGCAGGGCGATGCCCATCACCAGCGGTTGCTGGCGGGACTGTTCGAGCATCTCGTCGAAGTTGTCCACGATCATCTGTGCGAAGTCCTTGCCGTCCATCTGGCGCCCCACGATCATGGGGATGTCGTTGAGTTCCTGCGGGTAGGGGATGGACCACAGGCCCTGGCCGCCGCGCGTCGTCATGCGCACGGGCTGGTCGTCGTGGCACCAGTTGAGTGTGTAGCGGTAGCCAGCCTCGGCCAGCAGATCGGGCGTGAGCTTGCTTTCGGAAATCCAGGGCGAGAGCCAGCCCGTAGGCGCCGCGCCGCTGCGCGCGCGCATGCGGTCGCGGCAGAGCGCCAGCAGTTCGTGCTCGGCCTGTTCGTCCAGCACGCCCTGGCGCTCGGCGTTGCTGTGGCCGTGCCCCACCAGTTCGTCGCCGCGCGCGGCGCAGGCCACCACCACCTCGGGGCAGTGATCGTAGAGCGCGGTGTTGATGAGCGCGGCGGCGGGCAGTTGCAGTTCGTCAAAGAGTTCCAGGCAGCGCCACACGCCGACGCGGTTGCCGTACTCGCGCCAGCTGTAGTTCAGCACGTCGGGCTGGGGCGAGGCGGGTCCGATCATGGCACCCAGGCCTTCGCCGAAAGCGAAGTGCTCGATGTTCAGCGCCAGGTAGACCGCTAGCCGCGCGCCGCCCGGCCAGCGGTAATCGGCGCGCCGCGTGATGGCTTGATAGGGAAAACGTCCGTGGTCGGGAAGTTGGCCGGGGTAGAGGGCGGGCATGGGGCTGTACCTCACAAAGTGGCCAATCCGGCGCGCACCAGCAGCCATTCGGCGCTGTCGTTCCACACGTCCATCTGCGTGATCAGGCCCTGCTGCACGACGTAGCGGTCCACGTAGCGGTTGCCTTCGAAAGGCGTGCCGTCGGGCCACACGCCGTACAGCGTGCCCAGGCTGTAGACCACGGTGTGCTCCGGCGTGCCGCCGGCCACGGTCTCGGTGGCTTCCACTTTTTTCTTGACCCACTGGTAGCGCGTGGCGTTGAAGGCCGCGCATTCGGTGGGGGCCTGCATGGCGCGGCCGCCGGTGAAGCGGATGCGCAGGCCGGGCGCGATGAATTGGCTGGCGGCGGCCGGGTCCGGAATCATCAGCAGGCGCAGGTACTCGTCGACGATGGCTGCGGGGGTGGATGGGTTCATGGGTGGATTCCTCTCGTTCGTCCCTGTTTTGGTGCCGGGTGCACCAGGAGGTGTGGGGCTGGGCGTTTCAAAACGTGCTCGCAAAAGACATGCCATATTGTTGACAATATTGTTATTCAAGTGATAACAGGAAAAAACCCAAATTGGCAACATTGGCACGTCGTTTGCATGGTGAGGCCGAGCCCGCGGGGCCGTCCATTTCCATCCCTCACCTGGAGTCATGCCATGAAGCGCTTTTCCTTTTCCGTCGGTCGCCGCAGCCTGCTGGCCGCCGGCCTGTGCCTGGCTGCTGCCGCCGTGTCAGCGCCGGCCCTGGCGGCCGAACCCATCAAGATCGGCCTGGTCACCGCGCTGTCCGGCCAGTCGGCGCTGGCCGGGGAGGCCATCACGCGCGGCATGCAACTCGCGATCGACGAGATCAACGCCAAGGGCGGCCTGCTGGGCGGTCGCAAGCTGGAGCTGGTGCGCCGCGACGACGAGGCCAACCCCGCCAAGGGCGTGGTGGCCGCGCGCGAGCTGATCTACCGCGAAAAGGTGGCGATCATCTTTGGCGGCCTGGACACGCCGGTCTCCATGGCCATCGTGCCGCTGATCAACCAGGAGAAAGTGCCCTTCATGGGCCCCTGGGCGGCGGGCACGGGCATCACCCAGAATGGCGCTAAGCCCAACTTCGCCTTCCGCGTTTCGGCCGTGGACGAGATCGTGGATGTGGGCATGCTGGCCTACGCGCAGAAGACCTTCAAGACGGCCAAGCCGGGCTTGATCCTCGTGAACAACCCCTGGGGCGAGAGCAACGAGAAGGGTCTGAAGGCCGCCATGGCCGCCAAGGGCGTGACGCCGGCTGGCGTGGAAAAGTACGAGGCCAATGACGTGGACATGGTGCCGCAACTCACGCGCCTGAAGGCGGCGGGTGCGGACACCCTGTTCCTGGTGGGCAACGTCGGCCCCTCGGCCCAAGTTGTGAAGTCGCTGGAGCGCATGGGCTGGAAGGTGCCGGTGGTCTCGCACTGGGGTCCGGCCGGCGGCCGCTTCACCGAATTGGCCGGTCCGAACGCCAAGGACGTGCACTTCGTGCAGACCTACAGCTTCTTCGGCAAGCAGTCGCCCGTGGGTGAGCGCGTGATCAAGGCCATGATGGCCAAGTACCCCAACGTCAAGGGCCCCGGCGACATCACCCCGGCCGTGGGCGTGGCCAATGCCTACGACGGCGTGCACCTGGCGGCGCTGGCCATCCAGGCCGCGGGTTCGACCGAGGGCGACGCCGTGCGCCAGGGTTTCTACAAGATCGGCAAGTACGAAGGCCTGATCAAGACCTACAACAAGCCCTTCAGCCCTGAGGTGCACGACGCCGTGTTGGCCGATGACTACGTCTGGGCGCAGTTCATCGACAACAAGATCGTGCCGGTGGGTTTGAACTGATGTTGGTGTTATCCGCGCTGGTCAGCGGCCTGGGCCTGGGCAGCATGTACGGGCTGATGGCCCTGGGCTTTTATGTGACCTACGCCGTCAGCGGCACGGTCAACTTCGCCCAAGGCAGCTCCATGATGCTGGGCGCGGTGCTCACCTACACCTTCGCGCAGACCCTGGGCTGGCCCGGCTACCCGGCCGTGCTGCTGGCCCTGGCCTTGTGCGCGGCCTATGGCTTGCTGGTGGAACTGCTGGCCGTGCGGCCTTTCGTCAACCGCGGTTCGGACGCCTGGCTGATGGCCACCGTGGCCCTGGGCATCGTGCTCGATAACGTGGTCATGGCCACCTACGGCAAGGAGCCGCGCAGCCTGCCGTCGCCCCTGGCGCAGTCGCCGCTCGAAGTGGGCGGGCTGGGGCTCGGTGTCTATCCGCTGCAGTTGTTGATTCCGGTCGTGGGGCTGACGCTGGCAGCGGTGTTGCACTACCTGTCGCGCCGCACGCGTTGGGGCACGGCCATGCTGGCCGTGGTGCAGAACCGCGCGGCGGCCCGCCTCATGGGCATTCCGATTCGCCGCGCGGTGGCGCTGGTCTTCGCGCTCTCCGCTCTGTTCGCGGGCATTGCGGGCGTGTTGATCGCGCCGCTGATGAACGTGCATTCGGACATGGGCACGCTGTTCGGCCTCAAGGCTTTCGCGGTCGCCATCCTGGGCGGCATCACCAGCGCCTGGGGCGTGATGATCGCCGGGCTGATCTTTGGCCTGGTGGAGGCCACCATCACCACCACGCTGGGTTCGGGCTACACCCAGATCCTGACCTTCGCGTTGGTGATCGCGGCGCTGGCCTGGCGCCCCAACGGCCTGTTCGGCCGCGCGGAAGTGAAGAAGGTATGAACGCCACCCAGATGCCCGAAGGCACTCGCACCGCTATGCGCAGCATGGAGATCAGCCTGTGATTTTGAAGAACAAGGAACAGCAGGGCGGCGTTCTGCTCGGTCTGGGCACGCCGCTGCAGATCGCGGCCTGCCTGGCTGTGCTCGCCCTCGGCGCGGGTCTGTCGCTGTCACTCAATGGGTATTGGGTGTTTGTGTTGGCCCAGGTGGCCCTGCTGGCCATCGTGGGTGTGGGACTGAACGTGCTGATCGGCCTGACGGGCCAGATGTCCTTCGGCCATGTGGGCTTCTACGCCATCGGCGCTTACACGGTGGCCATCCTGACCAGCAAGGCGGGCCTGAGCTTCTGGCTGGCCTGGCCGTTGGCGGCACTGCTTGGTGCAGCCTGTGGCGCGCTGCTGGCCTTGCCCGCGCTGCGCGTGAAGGGGCCTTACCTGGCCATGATCACCATCGCCTTCGGTTTCATCGTGGAGCACGGCATCGTCGAGGCGGGCGCGCTCACCGGCGGGCAGAACGGCATCATGGGCATCGCCGGCCCGGCCCTGGGCGGCCTGGCCCAGGGCGAACGCGCCATGGCATTGCTGGCCATCGCAGCGGCGGGCCTGGCCTTGGCGCTGTACGCTTGGCTGGCGCGTGGCACCTGGGGCGCGGCCATGCGCGCGGTGCGTGACGCCGAGACGGCCGCCGAATCCATCGGCCTGAACCCGCTGGTGATCAAGACCGTGGCCTTCGCGCTGTCGGCGCTCTGCGCGGCGGCGGCGGGCGCGCTGTTCGCGCCGCTCTCCGGTTTCGTGACACCGCACACCTTTGGTTTTGTCCAGTCCATTCTGTTTGTGCTGGTGGTCATGCTGGGCGGCGCGGGTTCGGTGGCGGGGCCGCTGATTGGCGCGGTCATCGTGGGGCTGCTGCCTGAATTGCTGTCGGGCCTGGAGGAATACCGCCTGCTCTTCTTCGGCGTGTTGCTGCTGGTGGTGCTTTGGGTTGCGCCCGATGGTTTGGCCGGGATGTTGCGTCGCCTGAGAGTGCGGCTGCGGCCGCCGACCTTGGCCGAGCCCAAGGCGGCGGACGCAGCGCGGGCCGAGTCGCCCGCTGCCGCTGCAGACCCTGCCGCGGTCTTGCCTCGACGCGCACGTCGGCCTCTGACCGCGCGAGGCCTGAGCATGCAGTTCGGCGGCGTGCGTGCCGTGTCCGACCTGCATTTCGAGGCGCCCGCCGCGGCCGTGACCAGCCTGATCGGTCCCAATGGCGCGGGCAAGTCCACAGCCTTGAATATGCTGAGCGGTTTCTACCGACCCACCGAGGGGGGCTTCGCGCTTGGGAGCGAGGGCCTGACGGGCCTGGATGCGATGCGCATCGCGCGCCGGGGCGTGGCGCGCAGCTACCAGACCTCGCAGCTCTTCGGGTCCTTGAGCGTGCTGGACAACGTGATGCTGGCCATGCGCCGCGGGCGGCTTGGGCCGCTGCTGGGCGCGGCCGGGCGCATCGATCCCGCGTTGACCGCGAGGGCAGTTGAACTGATCCGCTGGTGTGGCTACGCCGGGCACCCCGACACGCTGGCGGCTGATCTGCCGCATGTGGACCGGCGCCTGGTGGAGATCGCCCGTGCGCTGGCCGTCGACCCCGAGGCGCTGCTGTTGGACGAGCCCGCGGCCGGCCTCTCGCGCGAGGACAAGGCGCGCCTGGGCGCGCTGCTGCGGCGCATCGCCGACGTGGGCGTCACGGTGCTGCTGGTGGAGCACGACATGGCCTTGGTCATGGGCATCAGCGACCAGGTGGTGGTGCTCGATGCGGGTGTGCGCCTGGCCGTGGGCCCGCCCGCCCAGGTGCAGGCCGACCCGGCGGTGCAGCAGGCGTATTTGGGGGAGTCGGTGGACATTGTTGACTCCTACGCTCCGCCGTTGCACGGGTCGCTGCCCCCTGAGGGGGCAGCCGCACCTTCGGGCGGCCCGGCGGTGAGGCGCGGTGAGCCCCGCGCGGTGGTGGTCCCGAGCGGCGTCGGGCAACGTCCCGAGATGTTGGGCGTCGGCTCTCTGGTCGCGGGTTATGGCGCCGAGCCGGTGCTGCACGGCATCGATCTGCAGGTGCGCCAGGGCGAGGTGGTGGCCCTGCTGGGTGCCAACGGCGCGGGCAAGTCGACCTTGATGAAGGCACTCGCGGGCTTGCACCGACCGGTGCAAGGGGGCATCCACCTCGAGGGTCAGGAGCTTAAGAACTTCGGCGCCGAGCAGGTGGTGGCGCGGGGTGTGGTGCTGGTGCCCGAGGGGCGCCAGGTCTTTCCTGAGCTCAGCGTGCTGGACAACATACGGCTCGGCGCCTTCTTGCGACCCCAAGACCGCGAGGCGAGGGTGGAGGAACAGCTGAGGCGCTTTCCGCGCCTGCGCGAACGCTTGCACCAGCGCGCTGGGCTGCTTTCGGGCGGCGAACAGCAGATGCTGGCCATCGCGCGTGCGCTGATGTCGCGCCCGCGCATCCTGCTGTTGGACGAGCCTTCGTTGGGCCTGGCGCCCAAAGTCATCGCCGAGCTGTTTGCCGCGCTGGACCAGTTGCGCCGCGAGGGCATGACGCTGCTGCTGGTAGACCAGATGGCTGGCCTCGCGCTGGCCCTGGCGGACCGCGCCTACGTCATCGAGGGTGGTCGCATCGTGGCCCAGGGCACGGCCTCCGAGATCGCGGCGGACGGCGCGCTGGCCCAGGCCTACCTGGGGCGGCAGGCGAAATCGGCGCCGTTGCCTGCCTGAAGAGCGATGTAACCCTGTTAAACCCGCCGGCAGGCGGGAGGTAGTCTGGCGGAAGCGAGGCCCCTTCGTGTCTGCTGCCTGCGGGCCACGTGGTGGGCATGGCGCGCCCTTGATCGCGGATGTCCTTATTCCCCTTGCTCGTGAATTCGTTCCCGTCCGCTTGCGCGACGGGCCTGTTTCGGTGGCACAATCCCGTCCGTACTGAGGGGCGGGGTATCCACATGGAGCCGCCCTTGGGCCCTTCCAGCCACAGTCGCATCCGCCAACCGGTTCAGCCGTGCCGCGGAAGGTTTCTTAAACCAGTCAAAGTTTCCTGCAGGGAAACGGAGGTCAGCGCAAGATGAGCGAATCCACAGGCTCCACGTCGTCTGTCTATCAGACATACAGCGACAACACCTATCTGTTCGGTGGCAATGCCCCGTACGTCGAAGAGATGTACGAGAACTACCTTGCCAATCCCGGCAGCGTCCCCGACAACTGGCGCGATTATTTCGACGCGCTGCAGCACGTGCCCGCCGTGGACGGCAGCAACAGCCGCGACGTGCCGCACCTGCCCGTCATCAACGCCTTCGCGGAACGCGCCAAGCAGGGCGTCACCCAGGTGGTCATGGCCACCGGCGCCGACTCCGAGATGGGGCGCAAGCGCACGGCGGTGCAGCAGCTGATCGCCGCTTACCGCAACGTCGGCGCGCGCTGGGCCGATCTGGATCCGCTCAAGCGCACCGAGCGTCCCCCGATTCCCGAGCTCGATCCCGCTTTCTACGGCTTTTCCGACGCCGACCAGGAAACGGTCTACAACACCAGCAACACCTTCTTCCCCGGCGAGACGATGTCGCTGCGCGAGCTGCTCAATGCGCTGCGCGAGACCTATTGCGGCACCATCGGTGTCGAGTACATGTACATCACCGACCAGACGCAAAAGCGCTGGTGGCAGCAGAAGCTGGAAAGCACCCGCACCAACCCCAATTTCACGGCCGAACAGAAAAAACACATTCTGGATCGCCTGACGGCCGCGGAAGGCCTGGAGCGTTACCTGCACACCAAGTACGTGGGGCAGAAGCGCTTCTCGCTGGAAGGTGGTGAGAGTTTCATTGCCTCCATGGACGCGCTGATCCAGCAGGCCGGCGCCAAGGGCGTGCAGGAAGTCGTGATCGGCATGGCTCACCGCGGCCGCCTGAACGTGCTGGTCAACACCCTGGGCAAGATGCCCAAGGACCTGTTCGCCGAGTTCGACCACACCGCGCCCGAAGCGCTGCCTTCCGGTGACGTGAAGTACCACCAGGGCTTCTCGTCGGACGTGTCCACCGCCGGCGGCCCGGTCCACCTGAGCCTGGCCTTCAACCCTTCGCACCTCGAAATCGTCAACCCCGTGGTGGAAGGTTCGGTGCGCGCTCGCATGGACCGCCGTGGCGATGCCGACGGCAAGCAGGTCTTGCCGGTGCTGGTGCATGGCGACGCGGCCATCGCTGGCCAGGGCGTGAACCAGGAAACGCTGGCGCTGTCCGAGACCCGGGGCTACACCACCGGCGGAACGGTCCACATTGTCATCAACAACCAGATCGGCTTCACGACCAGCGACCCGCGTGACAGCCGCTCCACGCTGTACTGCACGGACATCGTCAAGATGATCGAAGCGCCCGTGCTGCACGTCAACGGCGACGATCCCGAGGCCGTGGTGCTGGCCACCCGGCTGGCGCTGGAATACCGCATGGAGTTTCACCGCGACGTGGTGGTGGACATCGTGTGCTTCCGCAAGCTGGGCCACAACGAGCAGGACACCCCCAGCCTGACCCAGCCGCTGATGTACAAGAAGATCGGCAGCCATCCGGGCACCCGCAAGCTGTACGGCGACAAGCTGGTCACGCAGGGCATTCTCCCGGCCGATGGTCCGGACGAATTCGTCAAGGCCTACCGTACCGCCATGGACGCCGGCAAGCACACGGTGGACCCGGTGCTGACCAACTTCAAGAGCAAGTTCGCCGTCGACTGGTCGCCCTTCCTGGACAAGAAGTGGACGGACGCCGCCGACACGGCCCTGCCGCTGGCCGAATGGAAACGCCTGGCCGAGAAGCTGACGACCATTCCCGACAGCGTGACGCCGCACCAACTGGTCAAGAAGGTGTACGACGACCGCGCGGCCATGGGCCGGGGCGATGTGCCCGTGGATTGGGGCATGGGCGAGCACATGGCCTTTGCGTCCCTGGTGGCCGCAGGTTACCCGGTGCGTCTGTCGGGCGAGGACTGTGGCCGTGGCACCTTCACGCACCGCCATGCCGTGATCCACGACCAGAAGCGCGAGAAGTACGACGAAGGCACCTACATTCCCCTGCAGAACGTGGGCGAAGGGCAGGCACCGTTCACCGTCATCGACTCCATCCTGTCGGAAGAAGCGGTGCTGGCCTTTGAATACGGCTACGCTTCGAACGATCCGCACACACTGACGATCTGGGAAGCCCAGTTCGGCGACTTCGCCAACGGCGCCCAAGTCGTGATCGACCAGTTCATCGCCTCCGGCGAGGTGAAGTGGGGTCGTGTCAACGGCATCACGCTGATGCTGCCGCATGGCTACGAAGGCCAGGGTCCGGAGCACAGCTCGGCGCGCCTGGAGCGCTTCATGCAGATGGCCGCAGACACCAATATGCAGATCGTGCAGCCGACCACGGCCAGCCAGATCTTCCACGTGCTGCGCCGTCAGATGGTGCGCCCGCTGCGCAAGCCCCTGGTCATCATGACGCCCAAGTCCCTGCTGCGCAACAAGGACGCCACCTCGCCGCTGTCCGAGTTCACCAAGGGCGGTTTCCAGACCGTCATTGGCGAGCAGAAGGAAATCGCCGCGGACGCCAAGGTCAAGCGCGTGATCTGCTGTTCGGGCAAGGTCTATTACGACCTGGTCAAGAAGCGCGAGGAAAAGAGCCTGGACGACGTCGCCATCCTGCGCGTCGAGCAGCTCTATCCCTTCCCGCACAAGGTCTTCGGCGCGGAACTCAAGAAGTACCCGAACGCCACCGAGATCGTGTGGTGCCAGGATGAACCGCAGAACCAGGGGGCCTGGTTCTTCATCCAGCACAACATCCACGAAAACATGCTGGATGGCCAGAAGCTGGGTTACGCCGGTCGCGCCGCCTCGGCCTCGCCGGCCGTGGGTTACGCCCATCTGCACCAGGAGCAGCAAAAGGCCCTCGTGGAGGCCGCCTTCTCCAAGCTCAAGGGCTTCGTGCTCACCAAGTAAAGACATCGTCAGACGGCGAGGGCCAGCAGGATTCAAACTGAATTCATGCTGGCCTTTGTCGCACCCCTCCCAACGCAAACCCATAACGGAAGAATCAAATGGCTATCGTAGAAGTAAAGGTTCCGCAGCTGTCCGAATCGGTGTCGGAAGCCACCATGCTGCAGTGGAAGAAAAAGGCCGGCGAGCTGGTGGCCGTCGATGAGATCCTGATCGAGATCGAAACCGACAAGGTCGTGCTCGAAGTGCCGGCCCCCGCAGCAGGCGTGCTGGCCGAGCTGGTGGTCGGCGACGGCGGCACGGTGACGGCCGAGCAGGTCATCGCCAGGATCGACACCGAAGGCAAGGCCGGCGCGGCTGCGCCCGCAGCAGCGGCGCCCGCGGCTGCCCCGGCCGCTGCCCCCGCCGCCGCGGCGGCTGTGTCGGCTTCCAAGGCCGGCGTGGCCATGCCCGCCGCCGCCAAGCTGATGGCCGACAACAATCTGGCTGGCGGCTCCGTGTCTGGCACCGGCAAGGACGGCCGTGTGACCAAGGGTGACGTGCTGTCGGCCGTGGCCGGTGGTGCCAAGCCGGCACCCGCTGCCATTCCGACCGGCGCACCGGCCAAGGCCTTGCCGCAGGTGTCCGCGCCGAGCACTTCGCTGCACCTGGGCGAGCGCCCCGAGCAACGTGTGCCCATGACGCGTCTGCGTGCGCGCGTGGCCGAGCGTCTGCTGCAATCGCAGTCGACCAATGCCATTCTGACCACCTTCAACGAAGTGAACATGGCCCCGGTCATGGAGCTGCGCAAGAAGTTCCAGGATTCCTTCACCAAGGAACACGGTACCAAGCTGGGCTTCATGTCCTTCTTTGTCAAGGCGGCCGTGCATGCCCTGAAGAAGTACCCCGTGCTCAACGCCAGCGTGGACGGCAATGACATCGTCTACCACGGTTACTTCGACATCGGCATCGCCGTCGGTTCACCGCGCGGCCTGGTGGTGCCCATCCTGCGCAACGCCGACCAGATGAGCTTCGCCGACATCGAGAAGAAGATCGCCGAGTTCGGCAAAAAGGCGCAGGAAGGCAAGCTGGGCATCGAAGAGATGACGGGCGGCACCTTCTCCATCTCCAACGGTGGCACCTTCGGCTCGATGATGTCCACCCCCATCATCAACCCGCCCCAATCGGCCATCCTGGGCGTGCACGCCACCAAGGACCGTGCCGTGGTCGAAAACGGCCAGATCGTGGTGCGCCCGATGAACTACCTGGCCATGAGCTACGACCACCGCATCATCGACGGCCGCGAAGCCGTGCTGGGACTGGTCGCGATGAAGGATGCGCTGGAAGATCCTTCGCGTCTGCTGTTCGACATCTGATTGACACCCATTGGTGACAGAGATGTCGCTCGCCGACGAACTGAAAAAACTTGAGGAACTGCGCCAGCGCGGTACCTTGAGTGAAGCGGAATTTGGTCAGGCGAAGGCCAAGCTGCTTGGGGTGCATGCCACCGGTCTAGAGGCCGTCAATGGCCTGCGCCTCAGTTCGTCGGATCGCTGGATAGGCGGGGTCTGCGGTGGACTGGCGCTGACTTCAGGGGTGACCAGCTGGGTCTGGCGCCTGATTTTCATCTTGTTTGTCTGCTTCGGCGGTTTCGGTCTTCTCGCCTACCTCCTACTCTGGATCCTTGTGCCGCGCGAATGATCGCGTACTCAACTCACTGAACATCATGTCCAAACAATTTGACGTTATTGTTATCGGCGGCGGCCCTGGTGGTTATATCGCCGCCATCCGCGCCGCCCAACTGGGCTTCAACACCGCTTGCATCGACGAGTGGAAGAACGAGAAGGGCGGCCCGGCGCCGGGGGGCACCTGCACCAACGTGGGCTGCATTCCCTCCAAGGCCTTGCTGCAATCGTCCGAGCATTTCGAGCACGCGAACAAGCACTTCGCGGAGCACGGCATCACGGCCACGGGCGTCAAGATGGACGTGGCCAAGATGATCGCCCGCAAGGACGCGGTCGTGAAGCAGAACAACGACGGCATCCTCTTCCTGTTCAAGAAGAACAAGGTGTCGTTCTTCCATGGTCGCGGCTCGTTTGTCAAAGCCGTTGACGGTGGTTATGAAATCGCCGTCAAGGGCGCCGCCGACGAGACCCTGGTGGCCAAGCAAGTTATCGTGGCCACCGGCTCCAACGCGCGTGCCTTGCCGGGCGCGCCCTTCGACGAGGAGAACATCCTCTCCAACGACGGCGCGCTGCGCATCGGCGGCGTGCCCAAGAAGCTGGCCGTGATCGGTTCCGGCGTGATCGGCCTCGAAATGGGCTCGGTATGGCGCCGCCTGGGCGCGGACGTGACCGTGCTCGAAGGCCTGCCGACCTTCCTGGGCGCGGTGGACGAACAGATCGCCAAGGAAGCCAAGAAGGCCTTCGACAAGCAGGGCCTGAAGATCGAACTGGGCGTCAAGATCGGTGAGGTCAAGTCGTCCAAGAAAGGTGTCAGCATCGCCTACACCAACGCCAAGGGCGAAGCCCAGACGCTGGAAGCGGACAAGCTCATCATCTCCATCGGTCGCACGGCGAACACCATCGGCCTCGGCGCCGAGGCGGTGGGCCTGAAGCTGGACGAGCGTGGTGCCATCGTGGTGGACGAGCTGTGCAAGACCAATCTGCCCGGCGTCTGGGCCGTGGGCGACGTGGTGCGCGGTCCCATGCTGGCGCACAAGGCGGAAGAAGAAGGCGTGGCCGTGGCCGAGCGCATCGCCGGCCAGCATGGTCACGTGAACTTCAATACCATCCCCTGGGTCATCTACACCAGTCCCGAGATCGCCTGGGTCGGCAAGACTGAGCAGCAGCTCAAGGCCGAGGGCGTGGCCTACAAGGCGGGTACCTTCCCTTTCCTGGCCAACGGCCGTGCGCGTGCCCTGGGCGACACCACGGGCATGGTGAAGTTCCTGGCCGACGCCAAGACCGATGAAATCCTGGGCGTGCACATGGTCGGCCCCATGGTGTCGGAGCTGATCTCCGAGGCCGTGGTTGCCATGGAGTTCAAGGCCAGCAGCGAGGACATCGCGCGCATTTGTCACGCGCATCCCTCCTTGAGTGAAGCCACCAAGGAAGCGGCCCTGGCCGTGGACAAGCGCACGCTGAACTTCTGAGGCATGACGAGGCCCCCACGCCCGCCCACCGCGTGGGGGTCGCTCCCGCCCAGAGCAGCTTCGCGCCGCACGCTGACTGGTTTTGACGCCGCAACCGCCTGTGGGTGGCCCGGCGGTGCTTGGTAAAGGTTTTCTTACGTGGCATCGGTACTCGAGGCATACGAGTCGGAACTGAAGACGCGGGGTTACCGCAGCGACCCCGCGCAGTTGCGCGCCGTGCAGGCGCTGGAGCGCTGCGCGGGCGAATGGTTCCTCTACAAGAACAAGCGCTCCAACGCCTTCAAGAAGCTCATCAACCACCCGGACATTCCCATGGGGGTGTACATGTACGGTGGGGTCGGGCGTGGCAAGAGCTTCCTGATGGATTGCTTCTACCAGGCCGTGCCGCTGCGGCGCAAGACGCGCCTGCACTTCCACGAATTCATGCGCGAGGTGCATCGTGAGCTCGCCGACTTGCAAGGCACGGTCAATCCACTCGATGCGCTGGCCGAGCGCATCGCGGAACGCTACAAGCTGATCTGCTTCGACGAATTCCACGTCGCCGACATCACCGACGCGATGATCCTGCACCGCCTGCTGTCGGCGCTGTTCCAGAACGGCGTGGGCATGGTGATGACGTCCAATTTCAAGCCGGACGACCTGTATCCGAACGGTCTGCACCGTGACCGCATCCTGCCCGCCATCGCCTTGCTGAACCGGGAGATGGACGTGATCAATGTGGACAACGGCACGGACTATCGGCAGCGCACGCTGGAGCGCGTGAAGCTTTACCACCAGCCGCTCGGTCCCGAGGCCGATGCCGCCATGGAACAGGCCTTCAACGAACTGGCCGAGGCGCGTGACGAAGACCCGGTGCTGCACATCGAGTCGCGCCAAATCCGCGCCCGACGCAAGGCGGGCGGCGTGGTCTGGTTCGATTTCAAGACCCTTTGTGGCGGCCCCCGCTCGCAGAACGATTACCTGGAAATCGCCTCGCAGTTCCACACCGTGTTTCTGAGCGACGTGCCACACATGCCGGTGCGCATGGCGTCGGAGGCGCGGCGCTTCACCTGGCTGGTCGACGTGCTCTACGACCGACGGGTCAAGCTCATTCTCTCCGCGGCCGTCCCCCCGAGGAGCTGTACACGGAGGGGCCGCTGGTGCACGAGTTTCCCCGTACCGTGTCGCGCCTGAACGAAATGCAGTCGCGCGAGTTCCTGGAGCAGGAACGTCGCGTGGTGGACACGCGCTTGACATGAGCGGCGTACAGTGCCGGTCCATGAGGCCGTTTTTTGTTTTCTTCCCCCTCCGTGTCACCGGGCAGGATGTGGGTGTGATTGCGACGGGGCTGGCCGCGCTTCTGCTGTGCATTGGCGCTGCGCAGGCACAGACCTCGGCGCCGGTACCGGTGCCGATGCCCTATGACGCTGAACACGACAGGCAAGAGCGCACGCGCATCAAGCATGAGCGGGAACAGGCCGCGGCTGTGTACAAGGAAGCGCAAGTCGACTGTTACCAGCGTTTCGCGGTGAACGCCTGCCTGAAAGACGCGCGTCGCGCTCGCCGTGTCGTGGCCGATCGGTTGCGCGGCGAGGAGATTGTGCTCGACGACGCCAAGCGCACGGCCGAGGTGGAGTCGCAGAAGCAACGGGTCGAGGCACGCCAGGCCGAGCGCGCGCGACAGGAGGCCGCGCGTGAGCAACAGGAGGCTGCACGCGCAGGTGGTCGTACCCCGCCCCGCGGCAATGCGCCCGCGCCGGCGGGCCGATGAGCAGGGGCCCGGTGGACGCCAACCTCCATTCCCCGCAGCGCCGCCTGATCGAGCTGCGCATCGAACATGCCGACCTGGATGCCATGATCGACCGCATGGGCGAGCAGGCGGGGGTGGCACAGACGAATGACGAGTTGTCCCTGCGTCGCCTGAAGAAACGCCGCCTGGCGCTGCGTGACGAGATTGCTCGCCTTGAACGGGAGCTCATGCCCGATGAGCCTGCCTGAGACCGCCGAGGGACAGGTGGCCCCGGCCTTGCCGCGGCAAGTTGTCGCGGACAGCCTGCGTGCGGAAGTCTCGGCAGCTTTTGCCGAGGGCGGGCTGCTCGCGCGCGGTTTCCCGTCGTTCCGGGCGCGAGACGGGCAGACCGAGATGGCGCTGGCCGTGGCCGACACCTTGTCGCGTCGCGAAGTGTTGGTGGTGGAGGCCGGGACCGGCGTCGGCAAGACCTATGCCTACCTCGTGCCCGCGCTGCTGAGTGGCCAGCGCGTGATGCTGTCCACCGCGACCAAAACCCTGCAGGACCAGTTGCATGGCCGTGATCTGCCGCGCCTGCTTCAATTGCTGGGCCTGCCTTTGCGCACGGCCTTGCTCAAGGGACGCGCCAGTTACCTTTGCCTGCACCGTCTGGAACAGGCGCGCCAGGGCGCGACGTCCGGCCATGCCGCCTCGGGCCCGTCCGCGCATGCGCTGTCACGCATCGAGCAATGGGCCCGGCAGACGCGCACGGGGGACCTGGCCGAGCTGCCGGGTCTGGACGAACGCTCGCCCCTGATTCCGCTCATCACGTCCACGCGCGACAACTGCCTGGGGCAGGACTGTCCACGTTATCGCGACTGCCATGTCAACCTCGCACGACGCGAGGCCCTGGCCGCGGACCTGCTGGTGGTCAACCACCACCTCTTCTTCGCCGATCTGGCCGTGCGTGAGTCCGGCATGGCAGAACTGCTGCCGACGGTGGACGCCGTGATCTTCGACGAGGCTCACCAGCTCAATGAAACCGGCGTGCAGTTCCTCGGCCGCCAGTTGTCCAGCAGCCAAGTGCTGGACTTTGCGCGCGACCTGCTGGCCACGGGCCTGCAGCAGGCGCGGGGCCTGGCCGACTGGCGCCAGCTCACGGGTGCCATCGAACATGCCATCCAGGACTTGCGCTTGTGCGCGGGGCGTGCCCCAACGGGTGGCCTGCGTCTGAGCTGGAGCGACGCCACGCCCGAGCGCCTGAACGCGGATGCCTGGGCAGCAGCCCTGCAGGGCCTGCAACAGGCTTGCGAGGACGCGCGCGCGGCCCTGACGCACGTTGATGAACTGGGTCCGGATTTCCTGCGTTTGGCGGATCGGGCGCGTGACCTGACCGCGCTGGCCACGTTTTTTCTGGCGCCGGCCTCTCCCGAAGCCGTGCGCTGGCTGGAAGTGGCGCAGCAATTGCGGCTGATCGAATCGCCTCTGGACATCGCCGACACGGTGCGCGCGCGCCTGATTCCCCCTGTGCCCGATGCGGCGCAGGATGAGCCGGGGCACGGCACGGACGGAGCGCCCCGTGCGGCGTCCCGAGCCTGGATCTTCACCTCCGCGACTCTGGGCGATGAGGAGACTTTGCGCTGGTTCACCGAGCCCTGCGGCCTGCAGGATGCGCGTGTGCTGCGCGTGCGCAGCCCCTTTGACTATGCGCGGCAGGCCGCGCTCTACGTGCCGCCGGTGTTTCCCAAGCCCGGTGAGGCTCGGCACGCTGAAGCCGTGGCCGCCTTGGTGGCCCGCTTCGCACCGACGCTCGGTGGGCGCACCCTGGTACTGACGACGACCTTGCGCGCCTTGCGTGACATCGGTGAGCGCCTGCCAGAGCTGCTGGCGGAGGCGGTGCAAGCCCCAGAGGGAACGGTACCTCCAAGTGCAAGCCGCCTGGAGGTGCTGTGCCAGGGGCAGCGGCCCAAGCGCGAGTTGCTGGAGCGCTTGCGGCGGGGCGCCGAGTCACCCGCGCTGGGCTGCGTGCTGGTGGCGTCCGCGTCCTTCTGGGAAGGGGTGGACATTCCGGGCGACGCCTTGCAACTGGTGGTGATCGACAAGCTGCCCTTTCCTCCGCCAGGCGACCCACTGGTGCAGGCGCGCAGTCGCAGACTGGAGGCCGCGCAACGCAGCGCCTTCAACGACTACCACTTGCCCGAAGCCGCCGTGGCGCTCAAGCAGGGCGCGGGACGCCTGATCCGCAGCGAATCAGACCGGGGCCTGCTAGTGATTGGGGACCCCCGCCTCGCCCAGATGGGTTATGGGCGTCGCCTCCTCGCGGGCCTGCCGCCGATGCAGCGCCTGGGCACGGAGGCCGAAGCCCTGGCCTGGCTGGCCGCGCTGCGCGCGGGCTGAGGCTGCCCAGCTGTCCAGCAGGCACGGGCGGCGCGGCGCGGCGCCAGCCGCTCGGCGCCGACGCGCCCGGGGCCGGGGCCGGGGCCGGGCGCATGACAGGGTGTCTGTCAGGGGGGTGTCTTCCGCGCGCGCCCCGGCGTTCAGTGGGCGCCGCCCTTGAGGTAGGCGCTGTTCGGGTAGTTGGTCACCAGCACGCGCCGCGCATCGTCGCGCAACTGCGGCATGTTCAAGGCTTCGTAGGACGCGATGAGGATCTGCAGCGCTTCTTCGAGCGCAGGTGCCGTGCGGTAGTCCGAGATCGCCTGCTGGGCGCGGTTGACGGCGGCCACGTAGGCTCCGCGGCTGAAGTAATAACGCGCCACATGGACTTCGTAGCGAGCCAGGGTGTCGATGATGTAGACCATGCGCGCGCGCGCATCGGTGCTGTAGCGCGAATCCGGGAAGCGCGTCACCAGCTCATTGAAGGCCGACCAGGATTCCTTGGCGGCCAGTTGGTCGCGTTCCGACAGATCCTGGCGCGTGATGAATGAGAACAGGCCCAGGTCTTCGTTGAAGTTGACCAACCCCTTGAGGTACAGGGCGTAGTCGATGGCCGGGCTGGCCGGGTGCAGGCGCATGAAGCGGTCCAGGGTGGACACGGCCTGCGCGGGCTGGTCATCCTTGTACTGGGCATAGGCTTTTTCGAGCTGGGCCTGCTGGGCCAGCGAGGTGCCCGCGGCGCGCCCTTCCAATTTCTCGAACAGGGTGACGGCCTGGGCGTACTGGAAGTTGCGGACTTCCTCGCGCGCCTGCTCCAGGATCTCCTCGGGTTTCATCTTCGCCGTGGGGTCGTCCGGCGTGCTCGAGCAGGCGGAGAGCAGGACGGCCAGCGTGACCGGCAGCACGATGGAAAGGACAGCCGATAATTTAGCGCGCAGCATCAAGGAAAACCGTTGAAATCAAAGGCAGGGATTATAGAAGTCGACCCCTCGGGGCGCGCTTTTCCGCTGGGCGCGGTGGACATGTCCGTGCCCATGTCGGTGGAGGATGGGGAAGGCGTGGAGGGTGAAGGGGGTGAGGCAGGTGAAGCGGGCGAGGTCGAGCTGGAGCGGCGGCCCTGGCGGATCTCGACCGCCTTGCATGGCCAGCGGCTGGATCGCGCCTTGAGCGAACTGGTCCCCGAGTTCTCGCGCAGCTACCTGCAGCAGCTGATCGAGGCCGGCGCGGTTTCCTCGGGTCAGCCGCCTGCCAACCTGGTTCTGCGCAAGCCGGCCCACAAGGTTCGCGCTGGGGATTCCGGCCTGATCGAGTTGCGTCCGACACCCCAGAGCCAGGCCTTCAAGCCGGAGACGATGGCGCTGGACATCGTGCACGAGGACGCGCATCTGCTCGTCATCCACAAGCCGGCGGGTCTGGTGGTGCACCCGGCGCCCGGTCACTGGAGCGGCACCCTGCTCAACGGCCTGCTCGGACGGGACCAGGGACGCGGCGAGGCGGCCGCCCAGTTGCCGCGTGCCGGCATCGTGCATCGCCTGGACAAGGACACCAGCGGTCTGATGTTGGTGGCGCGCACGCGCGTCGCGATGGAGGCGCTGGTGCGCATGATCGCCGCCCGCGAGGTGAGTCGGCAATACCTGGCGTTGGCGCGGCGGACGTGGACCGGGCCTGCGTTGCGCGACGTGGGAGGGGCGCCGCAGGATGGCATCGGCCGCGATCCCGCCAATCGCCTGCGCATGGCCGTGGTCGATCTGGCGCGGCATCCAGGCAAGTCGGCGCGGACCACCTTCGAGCTTCTGTGTAACGCCGCGCCCAGGCCGGACCTGGGTCTGGAGCATGGCGCCTGCCTGCTGCGCTGCACCTTGCATACGGGGCGGACGCACCAGATCCGCGTCCACGCTGCCTCGATCGGCCACCCGCTGATCGCTGACAGCCTGTACGGCGGTGCACCTGCGGCAGGCCTGCAACGGCAGGCCCTGCATGCCTGGCGACTCGCCTTGCGGCACCCGATCAGCGGCGAGGCCATGGTCTTCCATGCGCCGCCGCCGGGCGACCTGCGAGACGCCTGCGCCGCCTTGGGGCTGGACTACAATGCCGCGCAGGAAACACCGAATTCGCCCTTGCCCCGAGGGCCGAAGGAAGCGTGACAGCCGTGCCATGACGATGCATCGGCCTGCCGGTCCGGACCGGCGCGCTCCTCCCATCTCTTCTTGACCCTTCTTTCGCGCATCGTGACGATGCGGATTGCCCTTTGACATGAATACGAGTCTGGCCAAGCGCGTTCTGGAAACCGCCTTGATTTGCGCGCAGCAGCCCATGCCGCTGCGCGACATGGTCGTGCTGTTCGATGGCGCGCTGGGGGCCGACACGCTCAAGGGCCTTCTGGATGAATTGCAGCAGGAGTGGACGCAGCGTGGCGTGGAGCTGGTCTGCGTGGCCTCGGGCTGGCGCTTCCAGAGTCGCCCCGAGATGCGCCAGTACCTGGACCGCCTGCATCCGGAAAAACCGCCGCGCTACACCCGCGCCACGTTGGAGACGTTGGCCATCATCGCTTACCGCCAACCGGTGACGCGCGGCGACATGGAAGACATCCGGGGCGTGACGGTCAATTCGCTGATCATCAAGCAACTGGAGGATCGCGGCTGGATTGAGGTGGTCGGCCATCGCGAAGCACCGGGGCGCCCGGGTCTGTACGCGACGACGCGGCAGTTTCTCGACGATCTGGGCTTGGCCTCGATCGACCAGTTGCCCTTGATGGAAACACCACAGTCCCAAGACACAGTGCTGGACATGCTGTCGGAACTGCCGGCTGAGTTGCACAAAGACGCAGCGACCGAGGAGACCGCCGACGTGACGGGTGATGCGCCGAGCGATCGGATGGGCCCGCAGGCGCAGGCGCCGCTGGTGGAAGGCGGCGCGATGGAGGCCACGGACGCGGCCGGTTCGACGTCTACTGGAACGACAGAGGAACAACAGGGATGAACACGGACGGCATGAGCGAAGAGGGTTTGACCCAGGAGGCGCAAGCGGGCGGATCGCGACCCCCGCCGCAGGGCGTGCCTGTCGCGCCGGCGGCCACGCCGGACGACCGATTTGCGGCGGTGGTCTCTGGCGCATTCGACGCGGACGAGGCCGCGGCCGAGTTGCCTCCACCGGCCAAGCGCGTGCTGCAGCCGCAGGCCGAGACACCCAAGCTGCACAAGGTGCTGGCCCAGGCCGGCATGGGCTCGCGCCTGGAGATGGAACAGCTCATCATGGAAGGGCGCATCTCGGTCAACAACGAGCCCGCGCACATCGGTCAGCGCATCCAGTTCGGGGACCAGATCAAGGTCAACGGCAAGCCCATCCGCTTTCGCATCGCACCGCCGCCGGCCCGGGTCATCGCCTATCACAAGCCCGTGGGCGAGGTGGTCACGCACGATGATCCGCAGAATCGGCCGACCGTGTTTCGTCGCCTGCCCAAGTTGCCGCAGGGCAAGTGGCAGTCGGTGGGGCGGCTGGATCTGAACACCGAAGGTCTGTTGCTGTTCACCAGCTCCGGCGACCTCGCGAATCGACTCATGCACCCGCGTTTCGGTCTGGAGCGTGAGTACGCCGCGCGCGTGCTGGGAGCCTTGAGCAACGAGGAGAAGCAACGCCTGCTCAGCGGCGTGCCACTGGACGACACGACCGCGCAGTTCGGCAGCATCGAGGAGGGCGGCGGTGAAGGTTCCAACGTCTGGTACCGCGTCACGATTTCCGAGGGTCGCAACCGCGAGGTGCGACGCATGTTCGAGGCCGTGGGGCACGCGGTCAGCCGCCTGATCCGCATCCGCTACGGCGCGATGGTGTTGCCGCGTGGCTTGAAGCGCGGGGCCTGGATGGAGTTGGACGAGCGCGACATCAATGCGCTGATGCGCGCGGCCGGCAATCCCTCGGAAGCGGATTCGGGTGGTGCACCCGCGCGCGGCCGGCCGGGCGCGGGCAAGGCGGGCGGGGCCAGAAATGGTGGAGCGGCTGGTGGACCGCGCCAGGGTGGCGCGGGCAAGTCCGGCAAGGCTGCGGGTGGCAAACCCCCCGCGGCGGTCAGGGTGGACAGGGCGGCGGCCAGGGTGCGCAGCCCGACCCCATGAAGACGTCGCAGGGCTACATCGGGCACGATAGCTTCATCCGGCAGCGCCAGGACAAGGGGCCGGGCCGTCCCAGTGGGCGTGGTGGCTTCGGAGGTGGAAGCGGCGCGGCGGGCCGTGGTGGCCGCAAGTCGACCGGCGGTCGTGGAGGTGGCGGCCGAGGCCGTTGATTTGGCAAGGATTTTTGCCATCCTCCGGGTGTAAACCCGCTGGCGAGCGGTTAAAATGCTCGACTTTGCCTGATTTGGCTGGCTCGCTTGCTGCGAGCGGCCGATCACTGCACGACTACAACCTCAAGCCCATCACAGGAACAACGCACATGGCTATCCAGCGCACCCTTTCCATCATCAAGCCCGACGCCGTTGCCAAGAATGTCATCGGTCAGATCTACGCCCGTTTCGAAGCAGCCGGCCTGAAGATCATCGCGGCCAAGATGGTTCATTTGTCGCAAGCCGACGCGGAGGCCTTCTACGCGGTGCACAAGGCGCGTCCCTTCTTCAACGACCTGGTGAAGTTCATGATCTCCGGCCCGGTGATGATCCAGGCGCTCGAGGGCGACAACGCCATCCTGAAGAACCGTGACCTGATGGGTGCGACGGATCCCAAGAAGGCCGACAAGGGCAC
The DNA here is from genome assembly GCF_004328645.1 of Hylemonella gracilis. Lineage (GTDB taxonomy): Bacteria > Pseudomonadota > Gammaproteobacteria > Burkholderiales > Burkholderiaceae_C > Hylemonella > Hylemonella gracilis_B. Next base: position 2,861,651 of record NZ_CP031395.1, on the reverse strand, counting down.
CATCCGTGCCGACTTTGCCGACAGCATCGACGCCAACGCCGTGCACGGTTCCGACGCGCCTGAGACGGCCGCCGCCGAAGTGGCGTTCTTCTTCCCCGGCATGAACGTCTACAGCCGCTGAAACTTGCGCGCCCGCGTGGCGTGCTTCCATCTCATGACAACGGCCAATCTGCTCGACTTCGATCTTGACGGGCTGGCCGTTTTTTGCGAGCGCTTGGGCGAGAAGCGTTTCCGCGCCACCCAGCTGTTCCGCTGGATCCATCAGCGGGGCGCGAGCGACTTTGACCAGATGAGCGATCTGGCCAAGTCTTTGCGCGCCAAACTCAAGACGTCGGCCCGCATCGAAGGCCTGTCCGTGATCGCCCAGCAGGAGTCGGCGGACGGCACCATCAAGTGGCTGTTCGACGTGGGCGGCGGCAACGCCGTTGAGGCGGTCTACATTCCCGAGGACGACCGGGGCACCTTGTGCGTGTCCTCGCAGGCTGGTTGCGCCGTCGGTTGCCGCTTCTGCTCCACCGGCCACCAGGGATTCAGCCGCAACCTCAGCACGGGCGAGATCGTTGCCCAGCTCTGGTTCGCCGAGCATTTCCTGCGTGCCCGCCGGCAGCGCCCGCAGCCAGGCGAAGACCACCGCGTGATCACCAATGTGGTGATGATGGGCATGGGGGAGCCGCTGCAGAACTACGCGGCCCTGGTTCCTGCCTTGCGCGTGATGCTGGATGACCATGGTTATGGCCTGTCGCGTCGCCGGCTGACCGTGTCCACTTCGGGCGTGGTGCCCATGGTGGACCGGCTGAGTCAGGATATTCCCGTGGCGCTGGCCGTGTCCCTGCATGCGCCGAACGACGCCTTGCGCGACGGCCTTGTGCCGCTCAACCGCAAATACCCGATCCAGGAACTGCTGGATGCCTGCCTGCGCTACTTGGCGCATGCGCCGCGCGACTTCATCACCTTCGAGTACTGCATGCTCGATGGGGTGAATGACCAGCCCGGGCACGCGCGCGAGCTGCTGGCCCTGATGCAGGACTTTCGCCAGCGCGCGGCCGTCCAGGGGCATGGCGTCGGCTGCAAGCTCAATCTGATTCCATTCAACCCTTTCCCTGAGTCGGGCCTGAAGCGTTCGCCCGGCGAACGCGTGCAGGTCTTCGCCAAGGTTCTGCTTGACGCGGGCATCGTCACCACGGTGCGCAAGACCCGGGGTGACGACATTGACGCCGCCTGCGGCCAACTGGCGGGCGACGTGCAGGATCGCACCAGCGTTGACGCGCGCATGGCGCGTCAGCGGCAACTACTGCAGCCGCTGCAGCCCCTGGGCGCCGGGCATCCCCCGGGGGGAGTGCGGGCATGATCGGCTTCGAATCCCGTCCACGTGTGCGCGCGCACGAGGAGCGTCGGGTGTTCTGGGCCTGGACGACCTTGCTGATGTTGGCGTTTGCCCTGCCGGGTCTGCAGTCGTGTGCGCAGGGCGCGAGCGGCGAAGACATCGTGACTGCGTCGGACGAACCCGAGCCCCGCCGTCGCGCCCGCTTGCGCCTGCAACTGGCCCTGGGTTATTACGAGCGGGGCCAGCCCACGGTGGCACTGGACGAGACCAAGCAGGCCCTGGCCATCGATTCCGGCTTCGTGGAGGCCTACAACCTGCGCGGCCTCATCTACATGAAGCTTGATGAGCCCCGGTTGGCGCAGGAGAGTTTCCGCCGGGCGCTGTCCCTGGGCGGCGACAATCCGGACGTATTGCACAACCAGGGTTGGCTGCAGTGCCAGCAAGGTGAATTCGCGCAGGCGACGCGTTCCTTTGAGCGCGCCCTGGCGCAACCGGCGTATGCCGAGCGTGCCAAGACCTGGTTGAGCCTGGGCTTGTGCCAGATCCGCGCGGGCCAAGCCGGACCGGCCGAGCAGAGTCTGCTCAAGGCCCATGAATTGGACGCGGGCAATCCCGTGACCGGCTACAACCTGGCACAACTTCTGTACGCGCGGGGTGCGCCGCAAGACGCCCGGTTTTACATTCAGCGCATCAATAACAATGGCGCCTTGGCCAACGCCGAAACTTTGTGGTTGGGTGCGAAGATCGAGCATCGTCTGGGGCATCCGCAGGCGCGCGATCGCCTGGGCAGCCAGTTGCGCGCGCATTACCCGGGCTCGAAAGAACTGGATTTCTATGATCGGAGAGCGTTCGATGAATGAAGAGAACAAGCACGAGAAAACGCAGGCTGAAGCCGTGGACGGCGCGGCGCAAAACGTGACGGCGGCGGACGAGTCCTCGCCCGGCCCGGACTCGGCTTTCCAACCGTCCTTCCAGCCTTCCACCCAAGGCGACGTGGGCATCAGCGCCGGCGCCATGCTGCGCCACGCACGCGAGACGGCTGGCGTGGATCTTTCCTCGTTGGCCCTGGCGCTGAAGATTTCGGTCAAGAAGCTGGAAGCGCTCGAGGCCAATCGCCATGAGGAACTCACGGATTCCGTGTTCATCCGTGCGCTGGCGTCCAGCGTCTGCCGCACGCTCAAGATTGACGCGGCGCCCATCCTGGCGCGCCTGCCCAAGTCCAACGCGCCTAAGCTGGTCGCCAACGACGAAACTGGGCTGAATGCGCCGTTCCGTACCCCTGCCGATGTCGCCAAGACGCCGTTCTGGGAGCATCTGTCCCGTCCGGTGGTGCTGGCCACGCTGGCAGTACTGCTGGCCGCTCTGATCCTGATTCTGTTCCCGTCCAGCAAGACCACCACCACCGCTGGCCCGGCGGCGGCACCGTCCGCCAGCGAGGGGCAGAGCGGCGACGCGGTGGCTGAATCCGCCGACGACATGCCGAAGGACGTTGCGGTCGACGCTGGCCCGGGCATTTCGTCCACCAGCGCCGCCGTGCCCCAGGCCAGTATTCCGGCGGCACCGTTGGTGACCTCCCCCATGACCACGCCTGGCACGGCGCAGGGCGGCGCGGCTTCGGCTTTCTCCCCGGCTGCCGGTGCAAGCCGCCCCGTGCCTGCGACGCCGCCCACGGCCGCCGTCCCTGCGGCCTTGACACCGTCCGCGACGCCGTCCATTCTTGCGCGTGGGACCTCGCCCAATGGCGCGGCGCCCAACCTGGCCACCGTGCCCGCGCGCGCGGCCGCCGTGGCGCCCGCTGCCCAGCCTGCCGCCGCCGTGCCCGCGCCTCAGGCGGTGGCGAATGCCGACGATGAGGAAGAACCCAAGTTCTCCCGTTCCGGCGCCGTGGTGTTCCGTCTGCGCGAGCCAGGCTGGGTGCAGGTGACCGACGCCAGTGGCACCATCCGCATCAACCGCGTGCTGGAAGCCAACACACCAGTGGGCGTGGTCAATGGCCCCTTCCCGCTGACCGTGATCGTGGGGCGCCCCGAGGTCACGGCCGTGCAGGTGCGTGGCCGGCCTTTCGATCTGACGCCGACCATCGTGAACGGCCAGGCGAAATTCGAGGTGCAGTGATGTCGCTGGATCGCCAGCCCGATCCGCAGGCTGCACCTTGGGCGCTGTCGCCGACGCCCATCGCGCGGGCCGCGCCGGCCCCGCGCCGCAGCCGCCAGGCCCGCGTGGCCTGGGGCGCGAACATCGTCACCGTGGGCGGTGACGCACCGGTGCGCGTGCAGTCCATGACCAACACCGACACGGTCGACGTGATCGGCACCGCCATCCAGGTCAAGGAATTGGCTCAGGCGGGCAGCGAGCTGGTGCGCATCACGGTCAACACGCCCGAGGCCGCCCAGGCCGTGCCGCACATCCGTGAACAACTCGACCGCATGGGCATCGCCGTGCCCTTGATCGGTGACTTCCATTACAACGGGCACACCTTGCTTACCCAGTACCCGGCCTGCGCGGAGACACTGAGCAAGTACCGCATCAACCCTGGCAACGTGGGCAAGGGTGACAAGAAAGACAGGCAGTTCGGCCAGATGGTCGAGGCGGCCCTGAAATGGAACAAGCCCGTGCGCATCGGCGTCAACTGGGGCAGCCTGGACCAGGAGCTGCTGGCCAGCCTGATGGACGCCAACAGCCGGCGTGCCCAGCCCTGGGATGCCAAGGCCGTGATGTACGAAGCTTTGGTGACGTCTGCGATCGAATCCGCGCGACTCGCGGTGGAACTCGGTATGGCGCCTGAGCAAGTCCTGCTGTCCTGCAAGGTCAGCGGTGTGCAAGACCTGATCTCCGTCTACCGCGAGCTCGCTCGCCGTTGCGACTACCCGCTGCACCTGGGCCTGACCGAGGCCGGCATGGGCACCAAGGGCACGGTGGCATCCGCGGCGGCCATGTCCGTGTTGCTGCAGGAAGGCATAGGCGACACCATCCGTGTGTCGCTGACGCCGCAGCCGGGCGAGTCGCGCACGCAGGAGGTGGTGATTGCCTCCGAAATCCTGCAGGCCCTGGGCCTGCGCGTGTTCGTGCCCAGCGTCACGGCCTGCCCGGGCTGCGGACGCACCACGAGCACGACCTTCCAGGAACTGGCCAAGCAGATCGACGACTTCCTGCGCATGCAGATGCCAGTCTGGCGCAAGCAGTACCCGGGCGTGGAGACCTTGAAGGTGGCCGTGATGGGCTGCATCGTCAATGGTCCGGGCGAGAGCAAGCACGCGGACATCGGCATCAGCCTGCCCGGCACGGGTGAGTCGCCCGCCGCGCCGGTGTTCATTGACGGCGAGAAGGCCTTGACCCTGCGAGGTGACAACATCGCCGCCGAGTTCCACCAGATCGTCGAAAACTACATCGAAAGGCGTTTCGGCCGCGCGGCCGAGACCGCATGAACTTCCTCTCCCATGACTGAAAAACTTGTCGCGGTAAAAGGGATGAACGACATCCTGCCGGCCAGCGTGCCGCGCACGGAAAAGCTCCCGGATTCCGCCCGTTGGCAATGGTTCGAAGCGGCGGTGCGCAAGGTGCTGGCGTGTTATGGCTACCAGTACATCCTAACGCCCATCGTCGAGCCGACTGCCTTGTTCGTGCGCGGCCTGGGCGAGGTGACGGACATCGTCGAGAAGGAGATGTACTCCTTCACCGACAGCATGAACGGCGACCGGCTCACGCTGCGTCCCGAGGGCACGGCCGGCATCGTGCGCGCGATGATCGAGCACAACGCGCTCTACAACGGGCCCTTGCGTCTGTGGACACAGGGTCCCATGTTCCGGCACGAAAGGCCTCAGAAGGGACGCTACCGTCAATTCCACCAGCTTGACGTGGAGGCGCTCGGGTTCGCGGGGCCGGACGTGGACGCCGAGATGATCCTTGTCGCCCGCGCCCTGTGGCGCGAGCTCGGCCTCATCGAAGGCCAGCATGTGCGCCTGGAGATCAACAGCCTGGGCCAACCCGAGGAGCGCCGGCAGCACCGGGAGGCCCTGATCCGGCATTTTGAACAGCATGCCGCGCAGCTCGACGAAGACGCCCAACGCCGCCTGCACAGCAACCCGCTGCGCATCCTCGATAGCAAGAACCCGGCAATGCAGGCGCTGATCGAAGCCGCGCCCCGGCTTTTCGACTTCCTCGGGGCTGAATCGCTGGCGCACTTCGACGCGGTCAAGTCCACGCTGGACGCGGCGGGCCTGGCCTACCGCGTCAACCCGCGGCTGGTGCGCGGCATGGATTACTACAACCTCACCGTCTTTGAGTGGGTCACCGATCAGCTGGGGTCCCAGGGCACGGTCTGTGGCGGCGGCCGTTACGACGGGCTGATCAGCCAATTGGGCGGCAAGCCCGCGCCTGCCGTGGGCTTCGGTCTGGGCATCGAACGCCTCTTGCTGCTGGCGCAGGACCTGAACCTGCCCATGCCCGGCACGGCGCCCGACGTCTACGCGATCGTCCCACCGGGCACGCCTCTCGCGCCGGTGATGACCACGCTGGAGACCTTGCGCGCGCGCGGCCTGCGTGTGGTGCAGCACGCGGGCGGGTTGGATGGTCCGGGCAGCATGAAATCCCAGTTCAAGAAGGCCGATGCCAGTGGCGCGGCCTGGGCGCTGGTCTTCGGCGCTGAAGAACTGGCCGTGGGCGAGGTCACGCTCAAGGCCCTGCGCGAGGGCATGCAGGGCAGTGGCGACGCCGGTGCGCAGACTCGCCAGGCGCTGGCCGAGGTCGCGCGCTGGGCCGCCCTTCTAGAATCACAGGCTTGATGGAATTTATCGCATGGCACATTTCGACCTCGAAGAACAAGAGAAGCTTGCGCAGATCAAGCATTTCTGGAAGCAATACGGCAACCTTCTGACGGCCGTTCTGGTCGTGGTGCTGCTTGCCTTGTCCGGCTGGTGGGGCTGGAAGGCCTGGCAGAACCGTCAAACCATGCAAGCCACGGCGCTGTATGAGGAAATGGAGCGCATCGCGGCCAACCCTGCTGCCGACCCGGACGGTGCGCGCCTCACGCGCGCGCTGGCCGACATGAAAGACCGGTTCCCGCGCACCGCGCAGGCTCAGCAGGCGGCCTTGCAGGTCGCTGCCCTGCATGCCCAGGCTGGCCTCGCGCAGCCCGCACGGCTGGACGCCGCGCGTGCGGCGTTGCAGTGGCTGGCTGAGCAGGGGCGCGACGAAGGCTATCGCGCGCTGGCGCGCCTGCGATTGGCCGGTTTGCTGCTGGACAGCAAGTCTTACGATGCGGCGCTGGCCCAGCTGAGCGCTGATTTTCCTTCCGAGTTCGCCGCGCTGGCGGCTGACCGTCGGGGCGACATCTTCCTGGCGCAAGGCAAGAAGACCGAAGCCGCAGCCGAGTACCTCAAGGCCTGGCAAGGCCTGGACGTGCAAGCCGGCCCGGGCAGCAATTACCGGCAGGTGGTCGATGCCAAGCTGGCGGCCCTCGGTGTCCAGCCGACTTCCGCCGCCCCTTCCGAGGTTCGGTGATGCAGGCAACGCGTCTGCGCCGCAGCAGCGGCTGGTCGGGGGGGCGTGCATCCTGGAGGGAATGGACTCCGACCGTTCTACCGGCGATCTTGCTGACGGCCTTGCTGGCCGCCTGCTCCAGCGCACCCAGCCGGCCCGAACCAGCGCCACTCCCCCCGGATCCCCAGCGATTGTCCGTGCGTGAGGTGTGGCGGGTGGACCTCGGTGGTGAAGTCCGCTTTCCGCTGGTCGTCCAGTCCGCGCAGTCCGCCTTGGCGGGTGCCGATGGTGCCAGCGGCAGTGGCACGGTGGTCGGCCTGGCCACCGACCAGGGCGTCGTGAGTCTGCTGGATGCTCGCACGGGTGAGCCCTTGTGGCGCGTGACATTGAACGCCCCGCTGTCGGCGGGGGTGGGACACGATGGGCGCACCGTGGCCGTCGTCACCCGCGAGAATGAACTCGTGGCGCTGCAAGCCGGCAGAGAGCTTTGGCGTCAACGACTTTCCGCGCCGTCCTATACCGCGCCTCTGGTGGCTGGTGCCCGTGTGTTCGTGCTGGGCGCCGATCGCAGTGTCAGTGCCTATGACGGGCAGACCGGGTTTCGGCTCTGGCAACAGACGCGCAGCGGCGACCCGCTGATCCTGCGCCAGTCCGGCCTGTTGATGGCGGTCGGCGATACCCTGGTCGTCGGCTTTGGTGGGCGCTTGGCGGGACTCAATCCGATGAACGGCGCGTCGCGCTGGGAGACTGTCATGGCCAGCCCGCGCGGCACCAACGATGTGGAACGTCTGGCTGATCTGGTGGCCGGCGTGGCCCGCCGGGGCACCGATATCTGCGTGCGTGCCTTCCAGGTCTCGGTGGCCTGCGTCGATGCCCGGGCCGGGCAGGGCGCAGGCGCGCTGCGCTGGTCGCAGAAAGCGGCGGGCGCCACGGGCCTGAGCGGCGACGCGGGTGACGGTGACAACAGCCTGGTGTTTGGCGTGGAATTTGATGGCACGGTGCTGGCTTGGCGGCGCAGCGATGGACAGCCGGCCTGGTCCAACGCCGCCTTGCGTTTTCGCGCCTTGACCGCGCCCTTGGTGCTTGGAGAGGGGTTGGTTGTGGGCGACGACGCCGGGCTTCTGCATTTCCTCTCCAGGGCTGATGGCGCCGTGCAGGCGCGGTATGACACCGCGCAAGCCGGACGCCCGCAGGGCCCGTGTCGCATCGATGGTCGTGGCGTGGCGGCGCGCTACGCCTGTATTGAAAGCAAACTCGGCCCGGGTCGCGGCGTTGCTGCGACACCGGTGCTCGCGGGCAATACCCTGGTGGCAATAACCCGGGACGGCGTGCTGCACGGCTTGCGACTTGGACCGTCCGCACCCGCCTCGGCCCTGAGTTCAAGCACAATCCCCAGATGAAACCCGTATTGGCCCTTGTGGGTCGCCCTAATGTCGGTAAATCGACGCTCTTTAACCGACTCACGCAATCGCGCGACGCCATCGTGGCCGACTATGCGGGGCTGACGCGCGACCGTCACTACGGCAATGGCCGCCAAGGGCGGCACGAATTCATCGTCATCGACACGGGCGGTTTCGAGCCGACCGCCGAGACGGGCATCTACAAGGAGATGGCCAACCAGACACGGCAGGCTGTGGCCGAAGCCGACGCGGTCATCTTCGTGGTGGATGCTCGCGCAGGTCTGTCCTCGCAGGACCATGACATTGCCAACTACCTGCGCAAGCTGGGCAAACCCTGCGTGCTCACGGCCAACAAGGCCGAGGGCATGCAGGAAGGTGTGCAACTGGCTGAGTTCTACGAGCTGGGCCTGGGTGAGGTGCTGCCGGTGTCGGCCGCGCACGGGCAGGGCATGCGTACCCTGGTTGAGATGGCGTTGGAGCCGCTGAATCTGCCACAAGAAGGTGAAGCGGAAGACGAAACGCCAGGGGTCATCAAGTTTGCCGTGGCGGGCCGTCCGAATGTTGGCAAGTCGACACTCATCAATACGTGGCTGGGTGAAGAGCGGTTGATCGCCTTCGACATGCCGGGCACCACTCGGGACGCCATCCGCGTGCCCTTCGAGCGCCAGGGGCAGAAATTCGAGCTCATCGACACGGCCGGGCTGCGTCGCAAGGGCAAGGTGTTCGAAGCCATCGAGAAGTTCTCGGTCGTCAAGACCCTGCAGGCCATCGAGAGCGCGAACGTGGTTCTCTTGCTGCTGGATGCCACCCAGGGTGTCACCGACCAAGACGCGCACATCGCGGGCTACATCCTGGAGAGCGGGCGCGCCGTGGTGCTGGCCGTCAATAAATGGGATGCGGTGGACGATTACCAGCGCCAGCAGGTGCAGCGCCAGCTGGAGACACGGCTGGTTTTCCTGAAATTCGCCAACCTGCATTTCATCTCGGCACAGAAGCGCCAGGGCCTGGAGCCTTTGTGGAAGTCCATGCTCAAGGCGCATCAGGCGGCCAATCGCAAGATGTCCACGCCGGTGCTCACGCGCCTGCTGCAGCAGGCCGTCCAGTTCCAGACGCCCAAGAGAAGCGGCATGTTCCGGCCCAAGTTGCGGTATGCGCACCAGGGCGGCATGAATCCGCCGGTCATCGTGATCCACGGCAACTCCCTGGAGCACGTGCCGGACGCGTACAAGCGTTACCTGGAAGGCTGGTTCCGCAAGGAATTCGATCTGACGGGCACGCCCTTGCGGATCGAAATGAAAACCTCCACCAATCCCTACGCCGACAAGGATTGATCGAGAAGGATCAGAACAATCTGTGGAATAAAGTGCCTGCATAGGCAGCGCGGGGCTGCTGTGGTATTGTGGCGTTTCTTCCTCCACTACTTGAACACGGAGAATATCGTGAGCAATAACAAAGGCCAGCTTTTGCAAGACCCCTTCCTGAACACCTTGCGTCGTGAGCATGTGCCGGTGTCCATCTACTTGGTCAACGGCATCAAGTTGCAAGGGCAGATCGAATCCTTCGACCAGTACGTCGTCCTGCTGCGCAATACCGTTACCCAGATGGTTTACAAGCATGCCATCTCCACCATCGTGCCGGGACGCGCGGTGAATTTCTCGGTTGGTCCCGAGAACGGTGACAGCGCCGCCTGACACCTGTTGCGCTTGGCTGAACCTTCCACCTACGCACCCGCATCTGGCCCGTCCGATGCGGGTGCGCGTGCATCCGGCTCGCCCGAAGCGGGGGCTATCTTGGTGGGCGTCGACTTCGGCGCGCCGCATTTCGATGGTGAGTTGGAGGAGTTGGGCCTGCTCGCCGAAACTGCGGGCTTGTCGCCCATGGGGCGCATCACCTGCAAGCGCAAGGCCCCCGACGCGGCGCTGTTCGTCGGCAGTGGCAAAGCCGAGGAAATCAAGTTGCTGGCCCAGCAGCTCGGCGCCAGCGAAATCCTGTTTGACCAAGCCCTGAGCCCGGCTCAGCAGCGCAATCTGGAGCGCGTGCTCGAACGACCGGTCAATGACCGTACCCTGCTGATCCTGGAGATCTTCGCGCAGCGCGCCCGCTCACATGAAGGCAAGTTGCAGGTTGAGCTGGCCCGCCTGCAGTACCTGAGCACGCGCCTGGTGCGACGCTGGTCTCACCTGGAACGGCAGACCGGTGGCCAGGGCTTGCGCGGTGGTCCGGGTGAAAAGCAGATCGAGCTCGACCGTCGCATGATCGCCGACGCGATCAAGCGCACCAAGGAGCGGCTGGTCAAGGTCAAGCGTCAGCGCCAGACCCAGCGCCGCCAGCGCGAAAGGCGCGACGCGTACAACATCTCGCTGGTGGGCTATACCAACGCGGGTAAATCCACGCTGTTCAACGCCCTGGTCAAGGCGCGCGCCTACGCCGCCGACCAACTGTTCGCTACCTTGGACACGACCACCCGCCAGCTCTATCTGGCCGCGGACGACGGCGCTTCGGCGGAGCAGACCGAGCTGAGTCCGGCCGTCGCTGCGGCCGGTCGCAGTGTTTCCCTTTCCGACACCGTCGGGTTCATCCGCGATCTGCCGCACGGTCTGATCGATGCGTTCCAGGCCACGCTGCAGGAGGCGGTGGACGCCGATCTGCTGCTGCACGTGGTGGACGCGGCCAACCCAAATTACCCCGAGCAGATCGCCGAAGTGCAACGGGTGTTGGCTGAAATCGGCGCGGACGGCATTCCACAGATCCTGGTGTTCAACAAGCTCGACGCCTTGGACGAGAGTCGCCGCCCGGCGGTCTTGCAGGATCGTTATGAGCTCGATGGCTTCGAGACGCCACGCGTGTTCGCGAGCGCGCGCAGTGGCGAAGGCCTGGTCGCCTTGCGCCAGTTGCTGTCCTCGCGTGTGCTGTCGCTGGCCCGGCAGGCTGAAGCCGAGCGCCTAGATGCCTTGGCCCGGGATCACGCGGTCCAAGAAGGTGCCTGACGGTGTTGCGCAAACGCGGCATGCCGGCTGCCTGCGCACATTTGTCGCCTCAATAGCCTGAGGACCTGTCCAGATATTGGTGCAAGCGCGCGGGGATTCGGCACAATGCATGCTTTGCGAGCGTTGATTCGTCGTGCCCTGCTCAGTCATGTAAGCCGACGTTCCGCGCAAAGCCAGAAGAGAGAGCACAAAGAATGAATTTTCCTGCACGTCCCGCTGCCGAGGTGATGAACGACCCGCAAGCGGAAGTGAATGCGCAACAAGCACGCGCTTCGCGCCGCGGCCCTTGGTGGTCCCGACTGCGCGGCATGTTCAATCTGAACGACCCGCGCTGGGGTCGCAGCGACGACACGTCTTCCTCGTCCTCGCAGCAGCCGTCCCAGGATGCCTCCGGCACGGGCTCCTCAGGTTCGGGCAATGAGCGTCCTGAATCTGATCCGCCCCAGCAGCCGGCCTCCGGTTCGCAGGGTTCGGCGGGTCGTGGTCGTCCGCAGGGCCCGAACCAGGGGCCGCCGGATCTGGACGAACTGTGGCGTGATTTCACCCGCAAGCTGTCCGGTTTGTTTGGCGGTGGCCAGGGGGGCGGGCGCAACAACCGGGGTGGTGGTTCCGGTGGCGGCAATGCCAAGAGCGCCGGCGTTGGCGTCGGCTTGATCGCCGCCATTGCCTTGCTCATCTGGCTGGGCACGGGCTTCTTCATCGTGCAGGAAGGTCAGCAGGCCGTGGTGACCCAGTTCGGGCGATACCACAGCACGGTGGGGGCCGGTTTCAACTGGCGCCTGCCTTATCCGATCCAGCGTCATGAACTGGTGTTCGTCACGCAGATCCGTTCCGTCGATGTCGGACGCGATGTGGTGATCCGTTCCACCGGCTTGCGTGAGTCGGCCATGCTGACCGAGGACGAGAACATCGTCGAGATCAAGTTTGCCGTCCAGTACCGTTTGAACGACGCGCGCGCCTATCTGTTTGAAAGTCGCGATCCGGCTGTCGCGGTGGTGCAGGCGGCCGAGACGGCCGTGCGCGAGGTGGTGGGCAAGATGAAGATGGATCTCGCCCTGTCGGAGGAGCGGGATCAGATCGCGCCGCGTCTGCGCGCGCTGATGCAGCAGATTCTGGACCGCTACAAGGTCGGCGTCGAGGTTGTCGGCATCAATCTGCAGCAGGGCGGCGTGCGGCCGCCGGAGCAGGTGCAGGCGGCTTTTGACGACGTCCTCAAGGCCGGGCAGGAGCGCGAGCGCCTGAAGAACGAGGCCCAAGCCTATGCCAATGATGTGGTGCCGCGTGCCGTGGGCACGGCCTCGCGCCTGAAGGAGGAGTCCGAAGCCTACAAGGCCCGCATCGTCGCGCAAGCCCAGGGTGATGCGCAACGCTTCCGCTCCGTGTTGGCCGAGTACCAGAAGGCACCCCAGGTCACGCGTGACCGCCTCTACCTGGAGACCATGCAGGAAATCTATGGCAATGTGACCAAGGTGCTGGTCGACAGCAAGCAGGGTGGCAATCTGCTGTATCTGCCGCTGGACAAGCTGCTGCAGCAGGGCGCCGATCCGGCAGCCTCCTTCTCGTCGCAGCCCTTGATGCAAGGCACCGCACCCACGGGTAATGCGGACAGCGCTTCGACTGGCGCACTGAATGACGCGCGTTCGCGGGCGAATCAGCGTTCGCGTGAGCGCGAAACGCGCTGAGTCCGGAAAGAACAAGGAAGAACAGACATGAACCGGCTTGGATTCATCATTTCGTCGCTGCTGGTGCTCCTGGCGCTGGCCAGCTCCATGCTTTTTGTCGTCGACCAGCGTCAGTTCGGCGTGCTCTACGCGCTGGGGCAGATCAAGGAAGTCATCACCGAACCGGGCTTGAACTTCAAGCTGCCGCCGCCTTTCCAGAACGTCAGCTACATCGACAAGCGCCTGCTCACGCTGGACAGCACCGATGCCGAGCCGATGCTGACTGCGGAAAAGCAACGGGTCGTGATCGACTGGTATGTGCGTTGGCGCATCACCGACCCGGGTGAGTACATCCGCAACGTGGGGGTGAACGAACAGGCGGGCGCCAGCCAGTTGAATCGCGTGATTCGCAACGCCTTCCAGGAGGAGATCAATCGGCGTACCGTGAGGGAGCTTCTGTCCACGAAACGCGAAGCGCTGATGACCGACGTGAAAGCCGAGGTTCTGGGCGCCGTGCGTGGCGAGAAGCCCTGGGGCATCGATGTCGTGGACGTACGCATCACGCGCGTCGACTACGTGGAGTCCATCACCGAATCCGTCTACCGCCGCATGGAGGCCGAACGCAAGCGCGTGGCCAATGAGCTTCGTTCCACCGGCGCGGCAGAGGGCGAGAAGATCCGCGCCGACGCCGATCGTCAACGCGAGGTGACGGTGGCCAACGCCTACCGTGACGCACAGAAGATCAAAGGGGAAGGCGATGCGGAGGCTTCCCGTGCCTATGCCGATGCCTTTGGCCGGGACCCGCAGTTCGCGCGCTTCTATCGCAGCCTCGAAGCCTACAAGTCCAGCTTTGCCAGCAAGAGCGACGTGATGGTGCTGGACCCCAACGGCTCCGAGTTTTTCCGCGTTTTCCGCGGGCAGGGCGCGCCGACGACCGCACCGGTCAAGTAATCAGGTCAGACAGGGCATGGCGCGTGGCGCCGTGCTCTGCGCTCAGCTTGTCATCGGCCTGATTTCTGGTCACCTGCGCACGACGGCTTCATATTCATGGACGCCCATACATTCTGGACCGCCTTGGCCCTGGTGCTCGTGGTGGAGGGACTGCTCCCTTTCCTCTCGCCCAGTGGTTGGCGGCGTATGTTCAGCCAGATGCTGCAGCTGAGCGATGGGCAGATCCGTTTTTTCGGTCTCTTCAGCATCGTGTTGGGCCTGATCGGCATCTGGGCGCTGGCCTGAGGCGGCGGGCAGTGTGCCCCGGCACGCTGCCCCGTTGGTGGCCCTGCCGGGTGGGGGATGCCTTGCCATATGAGGCGGGTAGAATCCCATTTTTAACAGCATCCCTGTTCCCATGTCCGCCTGGCTGCTGCCGGATCACATCGCTGACGTTCTGCCTTCCGAGGCGCGCCACATCGAGGAGCTTCGACGCGACTTGTTGGACACCGCGCGGGCCTATGGCTATGAACTGGTCATGCCGCCCCTGCTGGAGTACCTGACCTCCCTGCTGAGTGGCGCGAGTCAGGCGCTGAACCTTCAGACTTTCAAGCTCGTCGATCAGCTCTCGGGTCGATCCATGGGCCTGCGGGCCGACACCACGCCACAGGTGGCGCGCATCGACGCGCACCTGCTCAATCGCCGGGGCGTGGCGCGGTTGTGCTACTGCGGTCCGGTGGTGCACACCCGCCCTGCCAGCGCGCATGCCACGCGCGAACCCATGCAGTTCGGCGCGGAAATCTACGGCCATGCCGGCGCCGAGGCCGATCTCGAAATCCTTGAACTGGCATTGGACTGCCTGCAGTCCGCTCGCTTGCCCGCGCACACGCTGGATCTGGCGGATGCCCGCATCGTCAGCGCCTTGCTGGAAAGCGAAGGTGCGGTCCCGTTGGGCGCTGAGATCAAGGAAGAAATCCATGCCGCGCTGGCGACCAAGGACGTTCCAACCCTTTCGGGCTTGGTGCGTGGCCTGCCGGGTCTGTCGGTGGCGGCGCGCCAGGGCTTGCTGGCCCTGCCTGGCATGTATGGCGACGCCAAGGTGCTGGATGAAGCCGCCCGCGTGTTGCCCTCCTTACCTGCCGTGGGGCAGGCCTTGACGGGACTGCGTTGGCTGGCTCGCAATTTGGGCGAGGCTCGTGCGGGCGTGTCCGTCGGTTTTGATCTGGCCGATCTGCGCGGATACGGTTATTACAGTGGCATGCGTTTCGCGATCTACGCCGAAGGGGTGAGTGACGCGCTGTTGCGCGGCGGGCGTTACGACGAGGTGGGCGCAGTGTTTGGTCGCAAACGTCCCGCAGTGGGCTTCAGTCTTGATCTGAAGACGCTGGTAGGGGCCGTGCCGGCGCGTGCCTTGCGCGCTGCAATTCGTGCGCCTTGGCCGGGCGACGAACCGACGGCCAGCAGTTTGCGCGCTGCCATCGCGCGCTTGCGGACTCAGGGCGAGACCGTGGTCTGCGTGCTGCCAGGCCACGAGAGCGAGGTGGACGAATTCCACTGCGACCGCGAACTGGTCGAGAACGCGGGAGCCTGGGGGGTTCGCCCCATCGCATCCCAACTCCACACTGTCTGAAGCGACAAGCAGAGAAGCAAAGCATGAACACAAGCAAAGGACGCAACGTCGTCGTCGTGGGCACCCAATGGGGTGATGAGGGCAAAGGCAAGCTGGTGGACTGGCTGACCGAGAGCGCACAGGGCGTGGTGCGCTTTCAGGGCGGTCATAACGCGGGGCACACCCTGGTCATCAACGGGGTGAAGACCGCGCTGCACCTGATCCCCAGCGGCATCATGCGCGCGGGCGTGACCTGCTATATCGGCAACGGCGTGGTGCTGTCGGCGGCCAAGCTGTTCGAGGAAATCGAAGGCCTCGAAAAGGCGGGCGTGGAAGTACGTTCGCGCCTGCGCATCTCCGAGGCCTGCCCGCTCATCCTGCCTTTTCACGCGGCCCTGGATGTGGCGCGTGAGGCTGCGCGCGAGCAGGGCGGGGCTGAGAAGATCGGCACGACCGGCCGGGGTATCGGCCCAGCGTACGAGGACAAGATCGCGCGTCGCGCGCTGCGCGTGCAGGACCTGAAGTACCCCGAGCGCTTTGCCGTGAAACTCAAGGAACTGCTGGCCTTGCACAACCATGTGCTGTGCACCTACCTGGGCGCGCGGCAGTTTGCCTTCCCGGCCACGCTGTTGCCCTATATCCAGGACGGTCAGGTGCAGTTCGAGCCGGTGTATGCCGAAGCCATGCGCCATGCCGAACTGCTGCGTCCCATGATGGCCGATGTGTCGCGTGAACTGAACGAAGCGCACGACAAGGGCCAGAACCTGCTGTTCGAAGGCGCGCAAGGCACCTTGCTGGATGTCGACCACGGCACGTATCCCTACGTCACTTCCAGCAACTGCGTGGCTGGCAACGCGGCGGCGGGCGCGGGCGTGGGGCCGGGTCTGCTGCACTACATCCTGGGCATCACCAAGGCTTACTGCACGCGCGTCGGTGGCGGACCTTTCCCGACCGAACTTGAGTGGGAGGTGCCCGGCACGCCGGGGTACCACATGAGCACCGTGGGCGCCGAGAAGGGCGTGACCACGGGTCGTTCGCGCCGCTGCGGGTGGTTCGACGCGGCGCTGCTCAAGCGCAGCGCGCAGGTCAATGGCTTGTCGGGCCTGTGTCTGACCAAGCTGGATGTGCTGGACGGCCTGAAAGAGCTGAAGCTTTGCACCGGCTACGAACTGGACGGCGAGACCATCGACATCCTGCCCATGGGCGCGGAGGAGATCGCGCGTTGCAAGCCGATCTACGAAACGATGGCCGGCTGGAGCGACAGTACCGTGGGCGTTACCCGCTACGATGAGCTGCCCATCAACGCGCGGCTGTACCTGCAGCGCATCGAGCACGTGACGGGCGTGCCCATCCACCTGATTTCCACCAGTCCGGACCGCGATCACACAATCCTGATGCGTCATCCGTATCTGGCGTGATGCTTGCCTGCAGCTCCATTGAATCGAGGAACCCGCGACCATGTTGACCGAAGACGGCAAGCACCTGTACGTGAGCTATGTGGAATACCACGACCTGATCGAGAAATTGGCGATCCAGGTCCATCAGTCGGGCTGGCAGTTCGATACCATCCTGTGCCTGGCGCGGGGTGGCATGCGGCCCGGTGACATTCTGTCGCGCATCTTCGAAAAACCCCTGGCCATCATGTCCACCAGCTCTTACCGCGCCAACGCCGGCATGACGCAAGGGCACCTGGACATCGCGAAGTACATCACCACGCCGCAGGGCGAGATCGCGGGGCGGGTGCTCTTGGTGGACGATCTGGCTGATTCCGGTCACACGCTGGAAGCAGTGGTGCGCATGCTGCGGGACCGCTATAGCCCCATCACCGAACTGCGCAGCGCAGTCATCTGGACCAAGGCACGCTCCACCTTCCAGGCCGACTACTCGGTCGAGTTCTTGCCCACCGACCCGTGGATCCACCAGCCCTTCGAGGGCTACGACAAGATGCGCCCGAGCGAGCTGCTGGCGAAGTGGAAAGTCTGAGCCTGAGCAGGTGGCGTTCAGTGACGCGGCTCCAGCATTACCGTGGATGTTCGGCTAAATCCTGAGATGAGCGCATGCGCGCAAGCATGTTCGCATGCGCTCCATCCAGCTTTTGTTGCAGCATCTGGGGTGTGAAAGGCTTCAAGAGCAAGCCGCTCACGCCAAGCTGAATCGCTTGCATCACCAGCTTCTTGTCGGTTTCGGACGTGACAAAGAAAAAGGGCAGGTTGGACAGGCTCGGCGTGCCGCGCACCTTCTTGAGCAGACCCAGGCTGTCTGGGGTGGCATTGTTCCAGTCCGCGATGATGATCTGAAAGGGCTGCTTGTCGGCCTGCTCCTTTTCGATGAGTTGCCAAGCCTGCGTGTTGCTGTTGGCCACCGTCACCTGTTCATAACCCAGCGTGTGCAGACTGCCCCTGATGACTTGGCGCATCGTGGTCACGTCGCCGATGAGCAGTATTTTGGTCTCTTTGGGAAACATGAGCCGATGATGTCACGAGTCATGCGGCGAGGCCGAAACAAAAAGACTGGCAATGTTTCAGGACGTATACGCGTGAGGCAACCGCGCGTCAGTCGCTGAGAGTTGCTGCGCTCATCCGAGCAGCACATGGGCTGCGGTGTTGACCAGTGCACCACCCAAGAGCAGCCAGCCGAACAGCAGGGCTGCCAGCAGCAGTGGCTTGCCGCCCGCGCGACGGACGGCGCTGGCGTGGGTGCTCAGTCCCAGCGCGGCCATGGCGGTGGCCAGCAGCAGATTACCGAGCCAGAGCAGCGCTTGCAGCAGGGCGGGTGGCAGCCATGGCCAGGCCAAGTCCAGCGAGCGCAGGCCGGCCAGGAGGACGAACCCGAGGGCAAACCAGGGCAGCATTGCAACGGCGGCCGGTCTGTTGCCCCGCTCGGCTGTTTCGCGCCGAGCCATCATCCACGACAGCCCGAGCAGGAAAGGCGCGAGCATGAGCACGCGCATCATCTTGGCGATCACGGCGCTCTTGGCGGCTTCCGGTCCGATCGCATTGCCCACGGCCGCCACTTGCGCCACTTCGTGTACCGTGGAGCCGGTGTAGATACCGAAGGTCCAGGCCCCGACGCCGGGCACGTCCAGCTGGCGCAGCAGCGCATACAGCGCCGGATAGAGCAACATGGCCAGTGTGCCGAACACCACGACGGTCGCCACGGCGACGGCGACCTTGTCAGGGGGGGCTTTGAGGACCGGTTCCGTGGCCAGTACCGCGGCCGCCCCACAAATGGAACTTCCCGCGCCGATCAGCATGGCGGTCTGGCTGTCCAGCCCCAGCCAGCGCCGCCCCAGCCACATGGCCAGTGCGAAGGTGGAGAGCAGTACCCCCGCGTCGGCCAGCGCGCCCACCCAGCCCACGGCGGCGATGTCCTGGAAGGACAGCCGCAGGCCAAAGAGGATGATGCCCAGGCGCAAGAGCTTTTGCTTGCTCCAGTCCACGCCGTGCCCGACGTGGCGATGCAGCACGGGGTAGACGGTGTGACCCAGCACGAGACCGAGGGCGATGGCCAGCGTCAATGCTGAGAGGCCCAGCTTCTGCGCCCAAGGCTGTCCGGCCAGGCACATCGCCAGCGCCGCGATCAGCAGGGCGAAGGCCAGGCCGGGGAGGATCGGTGAAAAGGGGGCCAGGCACCGCAGCACCAGCGATGTGGCCGGGAGTCGGGATGTGGGAACCGGGTGAACCATGCCGCCGACGATAAAGGCGGTCTCCTGAAAAGGGAAACGCATAATAATTCTCTGTTTGATCGGTATTACTTATTTATCTACCGGGTTGCTACCCAGTCAGGACTTTCTCCATGGCGGTGCGATTCACCTTGCGCGAACTGGACGTGTTTTGCGCCATAGCCCGGCAGGAAAACGTGCACCGGGCGGCCGAGGCCCTGGCTCTGACCCAGTCCGCGGCCAGCCAGGCTCTGGCCCGTTTGGAGCAGGCCCTGGGCCAGGCTTTGTTCGACCGCCATGGCCGACGGCTTGTGCTGAATGAAAACGGCCGCTTGCTGCTGCCGCGCGCCCAGGCGCTGTTGGACCAGGCCGAGGACCTGCAGGGCCTGCTGGTTGCCGGGACCGAGGGGGAAGGCGCGCCTTTTTCGCTCCACATCGCCGCCAGCACCACCATCGCCAACTACTTGGTGCCCGCTCAGCTTGCGGCCCTGCGTCGCGTGCATCCGCAGGCGCGGGTGGCCTTGACCGTGGGCAACACTGGCGAAGTGGTGGCCGCCGTGGCGGCGCTGGAGGTCGATTTCGGCCTCATCGAAGGTCCCAGCCACCATCCGGAGTTGCACATCGAACCCTGGCGCGAGGACGACCTCATCGTCTTCGCAGCCGCCACGCACCCGCTGGCCCTCGGGCCCTGTTCGCTGCAGGGGTTGGCCGATGCGCCCTGGCTGCTGCGCGAGGCAGGCAGTGGCACACGCGAGGAAGTCGAACGCAGCCTGCTGCCCTTGCTTGGGCGCATGAACGTGGACATGGAACTCGGGGATTCCGAAGCCATCAAGCGAGCCGTCGCCGCCGGCCTGGGCGTGAGCTGCCTGTCCAGCAGCGTGATCGCGGATTTGTTGGCACAGGGCGCCGTGGTGGCCTTGACCGGTCGCGTGCCGGGTTTGCCGCCGCTCAAACGCATGCTGCATTGCATCCGCCACCGGGACCGCGCCCTCACGCGGGGCACGGTGCGTTTCCTGGAGATCGCCGCGGCGAGCTAGCCGCTACCATCGGCACATGCACCCCCAAGATCCGTCCCCAGACCTTTCCACCCAGCTCATCCACCATCCCTACCGGCCGCCCGAGGACTTCGCCGCGCCGCAGGCCGGTGTGTTCAAGGCCTCCACGGTGTTCTTTCCCAACGCGGCCGCCATGCGCAACCGGGAGTGGAAGCATAAGACGGGCTACACCTATGGCTTGCATGGCACGCCGACCAGCTACCTGCTGGAGGAGCGCCTGGCCACGCTGGAAGGCGGCCTGCAGACCCTGCTGGCGCCGAGCGGCCTGGCGGCGATCGCCCTGGTGAGCCTGTCCCTGCTCGGGCAGGGTGACGAGGTGCTGCTGCCGGACAACGTTTACGGCCCCAGCAAGGCTCTGGCAGCAGGTGAGTTGAAGGCCTGGGGCATCACCCACCAGTTCTACGACCCCATGGACCCGGGTGATCTCGCGCGGCGTCTCACGGACCGGACCCGGCTGGTCTGGCTGGAGGCCGCGGGCTCGGTGACGCTGGAGTTTCCCGACCTGCCCGAACTGCTGCGTGTGTGCCGCGCCGTGCCGAACCTGGTCGTGGCCCTGGACAACACCTGGGGCGCAGGCCTGGCCTTCAACGCCTTCGACATGGCCCCGGGGCGGGGCGTGGACCTCTCCGTCCACGCGCTGACCAAATACCCCAGTGGTGGTGGTGACGTGCTGATGGGCTCGGTCATCACCCGCGACGAGGCCCTGCACCTGCGCCTGAAGGACACGCACATGCGCCTGGGCCTGGGCGTGGGCATGAACGACGTGGAGGCCGTGCTGCGTGGCCTGCCCAGCCTGGCCCTGCGCTACGCTGCCCACGACCGGGCGGCGCGAGAGCTGGCTCGCTGGTGCCTGGATCGACCGGAGTTCTCGCAGGTGCTGCATCCCGCTCTGGAGGGGGCGCCCGGACACGCGCACTGGAAGGCGCTCTGCGGCGGCAAAACCAGCGTGGCGGATGCGGGGCAGTTGCCGGGCAAGGCGGCAGGCCTGTTCAGTGTGATGTTCGATACCCCTTATGGCAGTGCCCAAGTGGACGCCTTTTGCGACGCCCTGCGCCTCTTCAAGCTCGGCTATTCCTGGGGCGGGCCGGTCAGCTTGGTGGTGCCCTACGAACTGGACGGCATGCGCGAGCGCTGGCCCGCGTACCTGGAACGGGGCACCTTGGTGCGTTTCTCGGTCGGCCTGGAGGCGGTGGAAGACCTGCAGGCGGATCTGGCGCAGGCGCTGAACTGTCTGGCCTGAGCCGCTCTTGCCTTCAGGGCTTCGAACGAACAAGGCGCGACGGACTGGGTTTTCCTCAGTCGACAGGGCAGGGGTGGTCCCACTAGGCTTGTCCCCATGCCAGACCAAGAGCCGCTTGAAACCCACCGCAATCCCCCCGCGAGTCCCGATGCCCAGGTTCCTCCGCCGTCCCCGGGCTCTGGTCCGGGCCCTCGGCGGGAAATCGTGCCGTTGTCGTTCGCGGATCCCTTGCGCTGGCTCGCGCGCGGTTGGCGCGACATGGGGTCGGCCATGGGCATCGCGCTCTTTTACGGGTTTTGTTTCTGGGGCATGGCGCTGAGCTTGAGCACGGTGTTCCTGCATCTGCCGGTCTACACCATGTCCCTGGTCTCGGGCTGCCTGCTGGTCGGGCCCTTCCTGGCCATGGGCCTGTACGACGTCAGCCGCCAGCGCGAGCAGGGCCGCACGACCGATCTCGCGAATTCCCTGACCTGCTGGGACCGGCACATCGGCAGCATGGGGTTGCTGGTGCTCGTGCTGCTCTTGCTGGAACTGCTCTGGGGGCGCGCCTCGCTGGTGGTCTTCGCTGTGTTCTTCACCACTGGCATGCCCTCCACGGCCGGGGTGCTGCAGGCCGTGTTCAACCCCGAGAACTGGGCCTTTGTGGCGGTCTATGCGGCCGTGGGCGGTGTTTTCGCCGGTTTGGTCTTCGCCACCTCGGTGGTCTCCATTCCCATGATCCTGGACCGCGATACCGATGCCATCTCGGCCTCAATCACCAGCCTGCAGGTCTTCTTCGGCAACCTGCCTGTCATGCTGTTCTGGGGCGCACTGATCACCGTCCTGGTGGTGTTGGCCTTCATTCCCTGGGGCCTGGGTCTGTTGGTCATCGGGCCCTGGCTGGGGCATGCCAGCTGGCATGCCTACCGGGGTTCCGTGCGTTGGCTGGATTGAAAATACCCGGCGTGCCGCACGCTTCCCGCTCCAGGGGGCGCACCCGCGGACCCGGCAAGGCAGGGGCGGGGCTCGGTCCCACTGCTTGGGGTTGTCGCGTGTGCGCCGGTTTCCGGCGTGCCTCGGGCGGGTTGCCATGCCAGAATCGCCGCCATGCCTGATGCCTTTCTGAGCTGTCACCACCTTGTCAAACGCTATGGCGAGAGCACCGTCGTCCAGGACCTGAGCTTCGAGATCCGCCCCGGCGAATGCCTGGGGGTGATCGGTCCCAATGGGGCGGGCAAGACCACGACCCTGCGCATGTGCCTGGGCCTAAGCGCGCCGGACAGTGGCCATGTGCAGGCCTTTGGCCTGCGCATGCCGGACGACGCCCACGCCATCAAGGCGCAGCTGGGCGTGGTGACGCAGTACGACTCGCTCGACCCGGATTTCTCCTGCGCCGAGAATCTGCTGGTCTTCGGGCGTTACTTCGGCATCACGACCGCGGTGATGCGGGCGCGCATCCCGGCCTTGCTCGACTTCGCGGCGCTGAGGCACAAGGCCACCGCCAAGCCGGGGCAGCTCTCGGGCGGTATGCGGCGGCGTCTCAGCCTGGCTCGGGCGCTGGTCAATGACCCGCGCCTGCTGATGCTGGACGAACCCACCACGGGCCTGGACCCGCAGGCGCGCCATTTGATGTGGGAGCGTTTGCAGCAGCTCCTGCAGCAGGGCAAGTCCATCTTGCTGACCACGCACTTCATGGACGAGGCCGAGCGGCTCTGTGACCGGCTGCTGGTCATCGACCATGGCCGCAAGATCGCCGAAGGCAAACCCCGTGAGCTGATCGCCGCGCACCTGGAGCCCGAGGTTGTCGAGGTCTATGGCGTGAATGGCGACGGCCAGGCACAGGCCTTGGCGCACGGGGAGGCCCATGTGCCCCTGCGCGCCTTGGCCAGCCGGGTCGAGGTCAGCGGAGAGACGGTCTTTTTCTACACGCAGGACGCCGCGCCGCTGCTGCAGGCGCTGGCCCATGCACCTGGCCTGCGCAGCCTGCACCGGCCAGCCAATCTGGAGGACCTGTTCCTCAAGCTCACCGGCCGCCAGATCCGGGAGGAGGGATGATGAAGACCAACCTGCACCCTGCCGAGCAGCGAGCCGCTTTCCTCCCCCCGGCGCTGCGCTGGTGGCCCGTCTTCCTGCGCAACCTGCTGGTCTGGCGCAAGCTGGCCCTGCCCAGTCTGGTGGGCAATGTGGCCGAACCTCTGATTACCCTCGTGGCCTTCGGCTACGGCCTGGGTGCCCTGATCGGTACCGTGCCCTGGGGCGGTTCGGGACAGGCTGTGCCTTACCTGGTGTTCCTGGCCAGCGGTTCGATTTGCATGAGCGCCATCAATGCGGCCACCTTCGAGGCCATGTTCTCGGCCTTCTCGCGCATGCATGTGCAGAAGACCTGGGAGAGCATCATGAACGCGCCGATCGACCTGCGCGACGTGTTGCGGGCTGAAATGCTGTGGGCCGCCTTCAAGGCCCTGTTCTCCGCCACGGTCATCCTGGTCGTGATGGCGGCGCTGGACATCAGCCGCAGCCCCATGCTGCTGCTGGCCTGGCCCGTGCTGCTGGTGGCGGGCGTGGTCTTCAGCAGCATCGCCCTGATCGTGAATGCCTTGGCCAAGGGCTACGACTTCTTCACCTACTACTTCACTCTGGTGCTCACGCCCATGACCTTTCTCTCGGGCGTGTTCTTCCCGCGCGAGAACCTGCCTGGCTGGTTGCATGCGGTGTCCGAGTGCCTGCCCCTGACGCATGTGGTGGAACTGGTGCGCCCGCTGTTCCTGGGCCATTGGCCGGCGCAGCCCTGGCTGCACTTGGCGGTGCTGGCCATCTATGGTTGGGTGGCCTGGCGGATCGCCTTGGCCTTGACGCGCAGGCGGTTCAGAAGCTGATCGGGAACTGAACAGGGGCGACGCAGCGCGAGGGCTGTGCTTGTCTGCGCGGCGCGGAATTCAGCCCGTCGCGAGCATCTGCCGCGCCAGCGCCTGCATGGCGGCCAGGGATCTGTCACGCGGATGCAGTTCCGGCGCGTCCGCGAAACGCGCGAAGTGGCGCAGGCTGGACTGCTCGTAGCCGGGGTCGTAGTGCGTGCGCAGCAGGTCGCGCACCACCTCCTGCAGCTGGCCGGTCTGAACCAGGTGGTGCCAGTGCGCCACGGTTTTTTTGCCCCGCAGCTCGGTCAGCGCGTCCAGCCGGGCGCAGAAGTCCGCAGCGTCCTGGGCGTAATGCGGGTAATCTTCCAGCAGCAGGGCCACGCGCTCGTCCTCGGGCAGCTGCAGGTGCAGGCAGTGCGCGGCGCGCATGGCGACCATGAGCGCGTCCGGCACGGCCACGTTGCCGACCTTCTTGCTTTCGCTCTCGACATAAACGGGCCGCGACGGGTCGAAACGGCGCAGCGCGTTCCAGATCTGCGTGTCGAAGGCCTTCTGGGTGGGTTGGGACTGACCGGGCAGGGCGCCGAGCACCGAACTGCGGTGGCGCGCCAGCGCTTCCAGATCCAGTGTCTGGGCGCCGGCCTCGTGCAGGGCGTGCAGCAGCCGCGTCTTGCCCGAACCCGTCGCGCCGCAGATCACGCGCCAGTCCAGGCTGTTTGCCAGCCGTGGGAGGTCGGCCAGCAAGGCGTTGCGAAAGGCCTTGTAGCCCCCGTCGATGCGGGTGACGTAAAAGCCGATCTCGCTCAGGATCAGCGCCAGCGAGCCGCTGCGCTTGCCGCCACGCCAGCAATAGACCAGCGGCTTCCAGTCCTTGGGCTTGTCCAGCACCTCGCGTTCGATGTGAGCGGCAATGTTGCGCGCCGCGATCATGGCGCCACGCTTGCGGGCCTCGAAGGGATTGCTCCGGTGCAGCAGGCCCACCTCATGCCGCTCGGCGTCGTTCAGCGTGGGCCAGCTCAGCGCGCCGGGCAGATGGTCTTCGCCGTATTCGGCTTCGCTGCGGGCGTCCAGCAAGGCGTCGAACCCGTCGAGGCGCCGCAGTGCGTCTTCCGCGGACAAGGTCTGTTGCATGGTGCGCGCGGATTCAGAGCAGCTTTTTCAGCTCGGGCCAGACATTGCCCAGCATGATGGGGTGGGCCTCGGCGGTTGGGTGGATGCGGTCGGCCTGGAACAGCCGGGTCGGGTCCGGGGCGTCGGCCACGCCCCGCAGGAAGAAGGGCACGAGGCCGGTCTTCTCGGCTCGTGACACCTCGGTATAAAGCGCGGCGAACCGGCGGGCGTAGTCAGCGCCGTAGTTGGGCGGCATCTGCATGCCGACCAGCAGCACGTGCGCGCCGGCCTGTCGGGCCTGCTGTGCCATCCATGCAAGATTGGCGCGAGTGGCATCCAGCGCAAGCCCTCGCAATGCGTCATTGCCACCCAGCTCGATCACCACCACGCGGGGTTGGTGCTGCTTGAGCAGCGCGGGCAGGCGTGAGCGTCCGCCGAAGGTTGTGTCGCCACTGATGCTGGCGTTGACCACGCGCAGGCTTGGCTTCTCGGTGGCGAGTTTCTTCTCGAGCAGGGCCACCCAGCCGCTGCCCCGTGCCAGGCCGTATTCCGCGCTCAGCGAGTCACCGACGACCAGCACCGTCGTACCTTGCGCGGCCGATGGTTCCTGTGTTTTGGCTTGCGCATGCAGTTGCGGGTGAAATGCCCCCATGAAACCGCCCAGCAGCAGGGCCGCGATACAGTAGCGGCGCGCCGTCAGCTGACCGGTCTTCCAAAAATGCCAAGCAGAAAAATCCCACATGTCTGAATCCGCACATCCTGTTGATTCCAATCCCGTCATCGCCGTGGACCACATCGTCAAGTCCGTCAGCGATTCGACCGGCCAGCTCGATATTCTGCGTGATATCCACTTCAGCGTGGCGCCGCGCCAGACCCTCGCACTTGTGGGTGCTTCCGGGTCGGGCAAGAGCACACTGTTGTCCATCATCGCGGGCCTGGACACACCCAGCAGTGGCACGGTGCGTCTGGCGGGGGAAGATCTTTTTGCCTTGAACGAGGACGAGCGGGCCGCGCTGCGCGCGCGCAAGCTGGGTTTCGTGTTCCAGAGCTTCCAGTTGCTGGCGCACCTGAGCGCGCTGGAAAACGTGATGCTTCCGCTGGAGCTCGCGGGCCGCAAGGATGCGCGCAAGACGGCCGCCGAGATGCTGGCGCGCGTGGGTCTGGGCGCGCGCCTGAACCACTACCCCAAGCTCCTGTCGGGCGGCGAGCAGCAGCGCGTCGCGTTGGCGCGCGCTTTCGTCGTGCAGCCGGCCGTGCTGTTGGCCGACGAGCCCACCGGTAGCCTGGACTACGCCACCGGCGAGAAGGTGATGGAGCTGATGTTCGAACTCAACCGCGAGCAAGGCACGACCCTGGTGCTGGTCACGCACGACAAGGGCATCGCGGCACGCTGCGAGCGACGCATCACCATCGACGCCGGGCGTGCCAGTGAATCTCTCTGAGCCGGCTTGAATCGCTGAGCCGAGGTAAGGGACGGCGCGGGTCTGGGGCCCGCGCCGTTTTGTATTCAGGGGGAGGCGGGCCTCGTGCCGAGGCGCTGCACTTCCAGCACGTGAACCGGTTTTGCCCGGTTGCCCCACTGACTGCGGATGTAGCTCAACAGATCGGCCACTTCGCCGTCATTGAGCTCCAGCAGGAAGGGTGGCATGCCGAAAGGGCGCGGATGGGCTGCGGTGGCGGGGCCGAAGCCGCCCAGGCGCACCATCTGCACCAGATTGGCTGGCGAGTCCAGCAGCACGGCGCGGTTACCGGCCAGTGGGGGATAGGCCATCGCGCCATCGGCCGTGTACTTGCCCTCACCCTGCTGGCCATGGCATTGCGCGCAGAGTGCTTGATAACGCCGCTGGCTGGCCAGGCGCGGGTCGCTGGCGGGCGCGGCGGCGCGAGGCTGTACGACCTGGGTTGCCGTGGATCGTGCGGGCTGCACGGGTAATTGGCGCAGGTACGCTGCCAGTGACCTCAGATCATCCGCCTGCCAGTGCTGCGTGCTTTGCTGAACGACCTCGCCCATGGGGCCACTCATGCTGGCGCCGCGCACATGGCCGTCGCGAAACAGCGCCACGATTTTTTCCACGTCCCACTCCTGCAGTCCGCCTTCGGATGGGTCCAGCAGCGAGGGCGCGTACCAGTTCTGCATGGGGATCAAACCACCGGCCAGGCTCAGCAGATCACCCCCGCCCAGCGTGTTGCGCGGGGCATGGCAGGCGGCGCAATGGCCGAAGCCTTGAACCAGATAAGCACCGCGCAGTACCTCGGCCGACCTGTTTGGCGCGCCCCGCGCCTGGGCTGTGTCTTGCGGCGCTGGCGTGAAGTACAAGGCACGCCATGCCTTGAGCGCGAACTGTGTGTTGTAGGGCCAGCGCATGGCGGGCGGTGGCGCCTGTGTTTCTGCCGGCGGCAGGCTGCGCAGGTAGGCGTACAGCGTGTCGCTGTCGGGCCGTGTGATCCAGGTCGTGTTGTTGTAAGGGAAAGCTGGGCTGAGCCAGCGGCCGTCGCGCGACTGGCCGTGGTGCAGTGCGCGCCAGAAATCATCGGCGCTCCAAGCACCCAGTCCGTTCGCGCCGGGTGTGAGGTTGCCTCCATGGATCGTGCCGAAGGGGGTGACGATGCCCGGGCCACCCGCGAAAGCCGGGCTGCCGCGCGTGGTGTGGCAGGCCTGGCAATTGCCCAGCACAGCCAGGTAACGGCCGCGTTCGATGGTGGCCTTGTCGTCCATGTCGAGCGGCTTGGCTGATGCTTCCACGGTGATGAGTCGGGCGGGCCAGGCCAGCCAAGTGATCAGCGCCAAGGCGGTCGCAAGCAACAGTAGTGCAATCCGCCGCACAAATTTCAATGCCATGTGATTTTCCATCGATGACGATTCATGTCTTGCGTTGCCCTGTTGGCATGTCAATGCACGCTGCCACAGGCCAGTGGCGAGCGTGCAGGGGACGCCGTGGCGGCCCGCGCAGGCACCGGCACGGGTCGCGTGGCGAGCCAGGCACTGACGGCGGCCACGTCATCGGGCGCGAGCGCCAGGGCGATGTCGGCCATGCAATCGGGCGCTTGCGCCTTGCGCTGACCGTTGCGCCAGGCCCCCAGCTGGGCGTTGAGGTAGTCGCGCGGCAGGCCGAGCAGGCCGGGCGTGGCGGGCAGCACACCCGTGAGCGCCGCGCCATGGCAGGTGGCGCAGGCCGGCAGCTGGCGCGTGGCGTCGCCTCGCAGGGCGAGTTGTTCACCCCGTTGCAGCGTTTGCGCCGAGGCGATGACGCGTGCGGGCGCGGGGTAGGGCAGTTCGAGCGCGGCGAAATGCTCGGCGATTTCCAGCAGGTAGCCGTCGTTCAGTGGCGCCAGCAGTTGGGTCATCAACTGGTAGTTGCGCCGACCTTCACGGAAATTGCGCAACTGGTTGTAGAGGTAGCCCACCGGTTTGCCCGCCAGTCGCGGGTAATAACCGTCGGGTGCGGCTCGGCCCTGTTCGCCATGGCAGGCGGTACAGGCCTGCATGCGCTGGGCCATGTTGTCCTGGAAGTCGTGGCGCTGTTGCGCTGCCACGCTGCAAGCTGTGCTTAGCAGGAGCGCGACCCATAGCGCAAGCCTGGGCCAGGGACGGGTGCGTGGACTTCTTTGTTCTGGCATGGCGTGATGCTCCCCTTTCTTGATCTGATGCACAAGTTTCAGATTTATTCAAAAAAGACCGGAGCAGATAAGATGCCTGCTCCAGGAAAAACCATGGCCCGCAGCGATTCCACGCCTCCTGATTCCCACCGTGATCAGCACCTGTACCAGCAGTTGGCTGACGACATCGCCGAGGGTATCCATGCCGGCCTGCTGCGTCCCGGCGAACGCCTGCCTTCGGTGCGCCGAACCTGCGCGCAGCGTGGCCTGAGCCCGGCCACCGTGTTCCAGGCCTATGCCCAGCTGGAGTCGCAGGGACTGGTCGAGGCGCGGCCCCGCTCTGGATTTTTCGTGCGGATCGCGCGCCGGGCGCCGCGTTCCTCCCCCCAGGCGGCGCAGCCCCGCGACGAAGCCACGCCGGTGGCGATCAGCGAACTGGTGTACGAATTGCTGGGTTCCACGCGCGACGCCGATGTGACACCGTTGGGGTCGGCCTTTCCCGCCGCCCATCTGTTTCCTTTCGAGGCCCTTGCGCGCAGCGGCGCGCGGGCCATGCGCCGCCTGCCCGCCGCGCGCATCACGGGCGCGCTCACCGCAGGCGACGAGGGCCTGCGGCAGCTGCTGCGGCGCCGCTACGCGCTGCAAGGCACGTCGCTGGCCGAGGAGGAACTCATCGTCACCAACGGTGCGATGGAGGCGCTCAACCTCTGTCTGCAGGCCGTGACCCGGCCCGGCGATGTGGTGGTGATCGAGTCGCCCGCCTTCTATGCCGCCTTGCAGGCGCTGGAACGCCTGAACCTGAAGGCGGTCGAGGTGGCGACCGATCCACGCGAGGGCGTGGACCTGGACGCGCTGGCGGCCTTGCTGGCACGCCAGCCCCGCAGCCGGCAAGTCGCGGCTTGTTGGTTCATGCCCAATTTCCAGAACCCGTTGGGCGCGCTGATGCCGCCCGCGCGCAAGCAGGCCTTGGTGGAATTGCTGGCTCACCACCGCGTCCCCCTGATCGAGGACGATGTGTATGGCGAGCTGCATGCCGGCGCGCGCCGTCCGCCACCGGCCAAGGCCTACGACCGCGAGGGCGGCGTGCTGCACTGTTCTTCCTTCTCCAAATGCCTGGCGCCAGGTTACCGCGTGGGTTGGGCCGCGGCGGGTCGCTACGCGCCGGTGGTCGAGCGGCTCAAGATGTCCACCACGCTGGCCACGGCCCTGCCGCCCCAACTGGCGCTGGCCGACTACCTCGCTCAGGGCAGCTACGACCGGCACTTGCGCCGCTTGCGCGAGGCACTGGCCAGCCAGCGGCAACACGCGCTGAGCCTGATCGAACGCCACTTTCCGAGCGGAACGCGCGTCACACGCCCTCAGGGCGGCTACTTTCTCTGGCTGGAGCTGCCGTCCCTCGTGGACACACTCGAACTGCACCGCCGCGCCAAGGTGCACCACATCAGCACCGCCCCCGGCCTGCTGTTTTCGGCCGACCGGCGCTTCACGCACCACCTGCGGCTCAACGTGGGGCATCCGGATGATCCACGCGTGGACGCGGCCTTGCGCCTGCTGGGCGAACTGGCGCATGAGCTTCTTCGGGGGAAGCTCAGGCCTGAGTCGATAATCGCGCCATGTCGTCTCCCAAAATCCTGTATGGCTTCCACGCCGTGGGCGTGCGCCTCAAGACCGCACCCGCGTCCATTCTTGAAATTTATTACGATGCCTCGCGCCGAGACGCGCGCATGCGGCAGTTCATCGTGCGGGCCCAGGAGGCCGGCGTGCGTTTGATCGAAGCGGACGGCCTGCGCCTGTCCAAGCTGGCCAACAGCCATGGGCATCAGGGCGTGGCGGCACGGGTCCAGCCCATCGAGCTGGCGCGTAGCCTGGATGACCTGTTGGACAGCCTGGTGGGGCCGCCTTTGCTGTTGGTGCTCGATGGCGTGACCGACCCGCACAATCTCGGCGCCTGCTTGCGCGTGGCCGATGGCGCGGGTGCGCATGCCGTGATCGCACCGAAAGACCACGCTGTGGGTTTGAACGCCACGGTGGCCAAGGTCGCCAGCGGGGCGGCCGAGACCATGCCTTATTTCATGGTGACCAACCTCGCACGCACCCTCGGCGAGCTGAAGGAGCGCGATATCTGGTGCATCGGTACCAGCGACGATGCGCCGCAGACCTTGTATCAGTCCGATCTCAAGGGGCCGACGGCGCTGGTACTGGGCGCCGAAGGCGAAGGCATGCGTCAGCTCACGCGCAAGACTTGCGATGCGCTGGTCAGCATTCCGATGAAAGGTGGGGTGGAGAGCCTGAATGTGTCCGTGGCCAGCGGGGTGTGCCTGTACGAGGCCCTGCGTCAGCGCGGCGGCTGAAGCTGAAACGACGCCTGACCCACGCCTCAGGCTGTGGCGTCGAGCATGCGTCCGTTCACTTGTCCCAGCGTATTGATCGTGGGGGAGGGGGGCGCCTCGCTGGACGAGCTATTGTCCGCGGAGGATGCGGCACGAGGGGGGTTGTCTGCCGCATCCCGCACTCGATCGTTGGCGCGAGCCGCCTGATCTCGCGCGGTCTGGGTCTGCTGTTCCAGCTGAGCAACCCGGTTTTCGGCTTGGCTCGCTTCACGCTGGGCCTGCTGCAATCGGGCCTTGTAGAGACTCAACTGCCCGCTCAAGCTGGCGGTGCCACTGTTGAGGGATTGCAAGGCCATGACCATGGGATGCTGTCGGACGATGCGCCGCGTTTGCTCAGGGCGCGATCATGAGGAATGAGATGGCGGGCACCGGGCGGAGGCCGCCGCGTCAGGCCGTTTCGTTGACCAGTCGACCGGTGGTTTGCCCCTGGGTATTGACCGCGGGACGGCTCTCTTGCGGCTCCGGCGCGCTTTGCTGTGGCGGTTGCCGGTTCGTTTCCGCCGCCTGGGTTTGCGCGCTCTCGACTTCCTCGGTTTGACGTGCGGCGTTGTCCTGCTGGGGGGCGACGTAAGCCGCCGTGTTGATGGAATTGGCGTTGACGCTGCTGACGGCCATGATGGACTCCTGACTGAGTAGTGCCCAAATCTTAGTCACATCGAGGGGCTTGTCAACCCGAGGGGAATTGACGGTCCGGTGCTGGGCCCTCGGCAAAACCGTTGTGCCGGTGGGTGGCGGCTCAGTTCGCGGCCCGTCAGGAATGTTCCCTGCGCGTGGCAACCCGACGATTGAATGCGGATAAGAAGGTTTCGTGGTTGCTCGTCGCCATGAAGCCCGTCAAAATAACTGCAATGAAGCAACCATGCGTCGTCGGCATGGCGGGGGTTCTGCTCTGTGCCATGCAACTCGCTGCCGCAGAGGTGAGCCCCGAGGCGCAAGCCGATGACGAGTTTGCCCATGCGACTGCCTTGCCGGGCGACTCCTTGTGGGCCGTCAATGTCGGCGCGGCGTCCTCTTCGACCTCGGGCAATGCTCGCACGCGGAATGTGAACTTCGTGCTTGATGCCCAACGTCGCACCGAGGCCAACAGGCTGTCCATCAACGCCGAGTTCGTCAAAAGCAGTTCCGAAGTGGAGGACGAGGAGACCGGCCGCCGGAGCGAGACCACCACCGCGTTTCGAGAGCTGGCCGGGGTGCGTTATGACCACAACCTGTCCGAGCACGTGTTCGCTTTTGGTGGATTGGAGCTGAGCCGCGACCGGATTGCCCTGCTCGATCTGCGGCAGGTCTACAGCACGGGTTTCGGTTACCAATTTCTGCGCGGCGACAAACACAGCTGGGACGTGCTCAGCGGTGTGTCCTACCGGGAAGACCGGTACATGAGCCCGGGGGTGGAAATCAATGGCAAGCTGCACGACGAACTTTACGTGCACGAGTTGATGCTGGGGGAGGAGTCCAGCCACAAGCTCACGAAATCCGTGCAGTTTCAGCAAAAACTCACCCTCAATCGCAGTCTGGGTGAGGTGCAGGGTACGCGCGGACAGTTCGACATGGGTGTGCAGGTCGCGCTCAACGGCTCTCTGAGCCTGAGCGTGAAATTGCAGCGTCGTTACGACGGTCTGGCGCAGGCCCCCGTGCAGCGTTTCGACACCTTGGTCTTCACGGGGATCAACATGAAATTCGGCGGTTAGGGCCGGTGGACCTCTGACCTGGGGCGCCTCATTCCGGCGGGCGCACCACTTCCAGCAAGCGGTCCAGTCCCCCCGCATGGATGGCCACCATGGCTTGCTCGCGCACCTTGGGCTTGGCATGGTAGGCCACGGACAGCCCTCCCGCCTCGGCGCAGGCCGCCATCATCGGCAGGTCATTGGCGCCATCGCCCATGGCGATGGCCTGTCGCGGCGAAATGCCGAGCTGCGTGCAGGTCTGCAGCAGCGTGCGTCGCTTCTCGGCGCCATCGCAGATATCACCCCAAGGTTGCTCCACCAGGTAGCCTGTGAGTACGCCGTCCTGGATGTCCAACACATTGGCGCGCACGTAGTCGATTCCGAGCAGCGCCTGCACGTGATCGGCGAAATAGGTGAAACCGCCTGAGACCAGCAGCACCTTCAGGCCAGCCCGTCTGCAGGCGTGGACCAATTCCGCCGCGCCCGGATTGAGGCGCAGGCGGTCTCGCTTGACGGCTTCGAGGTCCGCCACGGTCACGCCCTGGAGCAAGGCCACGCGACGGCGCAGGCTGTCCTTGAAGTCGGTGATCTCGCCACGCATGGCGGCTTCGGTGATGGCGGCGACTTCGGCTTTGCGGCCTACGGCGTCGGCGATCTCGTCCACGCATTCGATGTTGATCAGCGTGGAGTCCATGTCGAAGGCAATGAGCTTGAAGTCGTTCAGAGCCAGGGACGGGGTGAAACCTTGCAGCAGCAGGCCGGGGGCGTGTTCGATGGCGGCGGTCATGGATCAGCTTTTGGGAAGGTACAGGGTATCGGACCAGGTGGCCAGCCACTGCGGGCGGTACGCCACGAAGATCGCGGTGAGCAGGCCCGTGACGACGGCGTCCGCCCAGGCCATGAGCCAAAGCGCGACCCAGGACAGTTCCCCGCCGATATGGGGCAGGGTGTGGCCGGCGGCCTGGGCGAGCAGGCGGGCAGCGAAGACACACAGGGCCGTGCCGAGAAAGCCGCGGCCCAGGATGTAGATGAAGGGATGAGGTGGCAGGGTTCGACGCAGCAGCGCGCCCAAGCCCAGCGCCAGGGTGGCGGGCGCGAGGCCCTGCCAGAGCAGCAGGCTCAAGGCTTGCGCGCCGGTGATGGTGGTCAAGGCCCAGGTGATGCCGGCCACCAGCGTGAGCACCGGCACGGCCAGCGGCCAGCCCAGGCAGAGCAGGACCAGACAGGCGCCGGACCACGGCAGCTGCAGGGGCATGGCATGCCAATGCGGCAGAGCCCAGAGCAAGGGCAGCAGGGCCAGGGTCGCGAACAAGGGGGTCTGCAGCCCGCTCGGCGCCAGCATGCGCCAGGGCCGCAGCCACAGCGCGGGCAGCACCACGGCCAGGGCCAGCACGAATTCGTACGGCGCGCTCATGGCGTGGAGGTGGTGGCCGCAGCGCCGAGCGGCTGGCCCAGCGAGCGCAGGATGTCACGCACCAGGTGCGCGCGTGTCTTCGCGTCCGGCAGTTCGCGCTCGATGCGCAGCTTCTCGTTGCCCACCAGCTTGATGTGCTTGTTCTTGCGTACCAGTTCGATCACCTTCATGGCGTCCACGGGCGCGTCCGGACGGAAGGTGATGTTGATGAGCTGGGGCGTCGCGTCCACCTTCACCACGCCGTAGGGCTGGCTGATGACGCGCAGGCGGTGCACGTCGATCAGTGTCTGCGCTTGGGCCGGCAGCTTGCCGAATCGGTCCACCAGCTCTTCCAGCAGTGCATCGATCTGCTCGGTCTTCTTGGCCGTGGCGAGTTTTTTGTAGAAGGACAGGCGCATGTGCACGTCGCCGCAGTAGTCGTCGGGCAGCAGGGCGGGCGCGTGCAGATTGATGTCGGTGGCGGCGCTCATGGGGGCCAGCAGGTCCGGCTCCTTGCCTTCCTTGAGGCTGCGCACGGCCTCGCCCAGCATTTCGTTGTAGAGCTGGAAGCCCACCTCCAGCATGTTGCCGCTCTGGTTCTCGCCCAGCACCTCGCCCGCGCCGCGGATTTCAAGGTCGTGCATGGCGAGGTAGAAACCGCTGCCCAGTTCTTCCATGGCCTGAATGGCGTCCAGCCGCTGCGCGGCCTGTTTGGTCAGGCTCTCCTTGTCGGGCACCATCAGGTAGGCATACGCCTGGTGGTGGCTGCGGCCCACGCGGCCGCGCAGTTGGTGCAGTTGGGCCAGGCCAAATTTGTCGGCGCGGCTGATCACGATGGTGTTGGCGCTGGGCACATCGATGCCGGTTTCGATGATGGTCGAGCACAGCAGCAGGTTGCTGCGCTGGGCCACGAAATCGCGCATGACGGCTTCCAATTGGCGTTCGGGCATCTGGCCATGGGCCACGGCGATCCGGGCCTCAGGCAGCAACTCTTCCAGCCTGCTACGGCGGTTTTCGATGGTCTCAACCTCGTTGTGCAGGAAATAGACTTGACCGCCGCGCTTCAATTCGCGCAGCACGGCTTCGCGGATCACGCCTTTGTCCTCGTTGCGCACAAAGGTCTTGATGGCCAGGCGCCGCTGCGGCGCGGTGGCGATCACACTGAGATCGCGCAAGCCCTCCAGCGCCATGCCCAGGGTGCGCGGGATGGGCGTGGCGGTCAGCGTGAGCACGTCCACCTCGGCGCGCAGGGCCTTGACCGCTTCCTTGTGGCGCACGCCGAAGCGGTGCTCCTCGTCGATGATGAGCAGGCCCAGGTCCTTGAATTTCGTGTCGGCGCTCAGCAGCTTGTGCGTGCCGACGACGATGTCCACGCTGCCGTCGGACACGCCCTTGAGCGCGGCGTTGATCTCCTTGGTCGAACGAAAGCGGCTCATCTCGGCCACCTTGACCGGCCACTTGGAGAAACGATCCACCAGGGTCTGGTAGTGCTGCTCGGCCAGCAGCGTGGTGGGGGCGAGGAAGGCCACCTGCCGTCCGCCCGTGACGGCCACGAAGGCGGCGCGCAAGGCGACCTCGGTCTTGCCGAAGCCCACGTCGCCGCAGACCAGGCGGTCCATGGGACGGGGTGACACCATGTCCTGGATCACCGCGTGGATCGCGGCCTTCTGGTCAGCGGTCTCTTCGAAGCCGAAGTCGTTGGCGAACTGTTCGTAGTCGCGTGGCGAGAAGCGGAAAGCATGGCCTTCGCGCGCGGCGCGCCGCGCGTAGATGTTCAGCAGCTCGGCGGCCGCATCGCGGATCTGCTGCGCGGCTTTGCGCTTGGCCTTTTCCCACTGACCACTGCCCAGCTTGTGCAGCGGCGCTTCGTCGGCGCTGACGCCGGTGTAGCGGCTGATCAGTTGCAGCTGGCTGACAGGCACATAGAGCACGGCCTGATCGGCGTACTCCAGGTGCAGGAATTCCTGCAGCGCGGGCGTGCCGTCGGGGTTCTTCGCCCCACGTCCATGTTGACGAGACCCCGGTAACGGCCGATGCCGTGGCTGGCATGCACCACCGGGTCGCCCACGTTGAGCTCGGACAGGTCTTTGATCAGGGATTCGACGTCGCTGACCTGTTCCTGTTTCTTGCGGCGGCGCGCGCCCGAGCTGGTCGCGAACAGCTCGGTCTCGGTGACGAAGTCCAGCGCTTCCTGCGTCCAGGCAAAGCCCTGCTGCAGCGCGGCGGTCGCGATGCCCAGGCGTTCCTCGCTGGCGCGGAACTCTTCCAGGGTGTCGAAAGCAGGTGGGATCACGCTGCTGGCGCGCAGGAAATCGAGCAGGCTTTCGCGCCGGCCGTCGCTTTCGGCCAGCAACAGCACGCGGTGCTGGGTGTTGCGCAGGTGGTCCTTCAGCTTGAGCAAGGGGTCGTCGGTGCCGCGCGCCGCGGTGACTTCGGGCAGGCGGTCGAACTCGGCGAAGTCTGGCGCTTCCTGGCCGCTACCCGCTGCTTTCAGGGCCAGTTGCGCATGCGCGTTGGCCAGGGTGAAGAACTGTTCCGCGTTCAGGAACAGGTGCTCGGGCGGCATGGGCGGGCGCTCGGGTTCGCCTTGGGCGAGGCGGTAACGGTCCTGGGTGTCGCTCCAGAAGCGCCGCAGCGCGGGCTCGATGTCGCCGTGCAGCACCAGCGTCGCGCTCTGCTGGCGGCCCCCGCTCAGGTAGTCGAAGACCGTGGCGGTCTGCTCGAAGAACAAAGGCAGGTAGTACTCGATGCCCGCCGTCGCCACGCCGTTGCCCATGTCTTTGTAGAGCCGGCTCTTGGTCGGGTCGCCTTCCAGCAGTTCACGCCAGCGGCGACGGAACAGCGCGCGTGAGCCCTCGTCCATCGGGAACTCGCGCCCCGGTAGCAGGCGTACCTCCGGCACGGGGTAGAGGCTGCGCTGACTGTCCGGGTCGAAGGTGCGGATGCTGTCCACCTCGTTGTCGAACAGGTCCACGCGGTAGGGCACGGCCGAGCCCATGGGGAAGAGATCGATCAGGCCGCCGCGTACCGCGTATTCGCCAGGGCTGACCACCTGGGTGACGTGGTTGTAGCCGGCCAGGGTGAGCTGGCTGCGCAGGGCGGCTTCGTCCAGCTTCTGCTTGACCTTGAACTCGAAGGTGGTGGCCGCCAGAAAGCTGGGAGGTGCCAGACGGTAGAGCGCGGTCGTGGCCGGCATCAGCACCAGGTCGATGGCGTCTGCCGGTCTGACCGAGCCGGTGCTGCTCTGGCCGGTGTTGTAGAGCCGCCAGAGCGTGGCCAGGCGCTCGCTGATCAGGTCCTGGTGCGGCGAAAAGCTGTCGTAGGGCAGGGTCTCCCAATCGGGAAACACCGCGCAGCGCAGCGTGGGTGCGAAGAAAGTGATTTCGTCGATCAGGCGTTGCGTGTCGGTCGCGTCGGCGCAGACGATGGCCAGCAGACGCCCCGCTTCTTTCTCGCGCTGGGCCAGACGGGCGAGCAATAGCGCGTCGGCGGAGCCGGGGGGGCGGGGCAGGGTGTGGCGCTTGCCGGTTTGAAGCTTGGGGAGTTCCATCGGATGCAAAAAACGCGAAAACCCCCTGCGCGTTTTGCAGGGGTGTGACGCTATTTTATGTTCCTTGGTGGTGGGGCCTCCGGGCTCTCCATTTCGACCGGGCCTGCGGGCGGGGCGTGAGGGGCATGGGAGAATCGCGCCCCACCCCATGACGCACATTGCACCCCAATTCCATGTCCTGATTCCCTGCGCCGGCATCGGTTCGCGTGCGGGTGGTTCGCTTCCCAAGCAATACCAGCCGGTCGCCGGTCAAGCCCTGGTGCTGCATACGCTGGCGGCGTTTGCCGAGGTCGCGACCGTGCATCCCGCGCTGCGCTGGGTGCTGGTGGTGGTGGCGCCCGGGGATACCTTCCTGCGCTCGACACCGGCCTGGTCGGTGGTGCCCCAGGGCGGCGCGACGCGCGCCGACACCGTGGCGCGGGGCCTGGCGGAGTTGCGTGTGAGGGGCGCGCATGATGCCGATTGGGTGCTGGTGCACGACGCCGCGCGCTGCCTGATCACCCCGGCACAGATCGAGGCGCTGATGTCCGCTTGCGCCAACGACCCGGTGGGTGGCCTGCTGGCCTTGCCCTTGCCCGACACCCTCAAGCAGGCGGAGGCGAACCGTGAGCCTGCCCGGGTCCAGGCGACGCTCGACCGCGCCGACAAATGGCTGGCGCAGACGCCGCAGATGTTCCGTCTCGGGCCGCTGGCCGAGGCCCTGGCGCAGGCCCAGCGCTCTGGCGTCGCCGTGACCGACGAGGCCAGTGCCTTCGAAGCTCTGGGCCTGGCGCCGCGCCTGGTGCCGGGCAGCGCGCAAAATTTCAAAGTGACCTATCCCGAGGACTTCGCATTGGCCGAGGCCGTGCTGCAAGCGAGAAAGAAAAGCGCATGAGTATTTCAGACATGAGAATCGGTGAGGGCTGGGACGTGCACCAGCTGGTCGAGGGGCGCCCCCTCATCCTGGGCGGCATCCAGGTCCCGCACCCCAAGGGCCTGCTCGGCCATTCGGACGCGGATGCGTTGCTGCACGCCATCACCGACGCGCTGTTCGGCGCGGCCGGCCTGGGGGACATCGGTCGTCACTTTCCCGACACGGATGTGCAGTTCAAGGGCGCCGATTCGGGCGTGCTGCTGGCCGAGGCCGCCGCGCGCGTGCGCGCGCAGGGCTGGCGCGTCGCCAACGTGGACAGCACCATCGTTGCCCAGGCGCCCAAGATGGCGCCGCACATCGCCGCCATGCGCGCGCGCATCGCCAGGCTGCTGGGTCTTGACGAGTCACAGGTCAATGTGAAGGCCAAGACCGCGGAGAAACTCGGCCCCGTGGGCGAGGGGCTCAGCATCGAGGCCCGGGCGGTGGTCTTGCTGCTGCGCTGATTGCGTCCTGGCGCGCGGCGCGTTGGCCCCGCGTGTGCCTATTTCGCCTGCCGCAGTTCGATGCGGGTGCTGAAGCCACCCAGGCTGCTGTTGCCCACGCCAAAGCGCCCACCCATGCGGCGCAAAGTCTTTTCCACGATCGCCAGGCCCAGGCCGGCCCCGGTGGCGGCGGTGCGCGCGGTGTCGCCGCGGTAGAAGGGCTTGGTCAGGTTCGGCAGGTGCTCTGGCGCCACGCCAGCGCCGTGGTCGCGCAGGCGCAACTGCACCCAAGGCTCGCGTGCCCTCACGCCGATGTCCAGCGTGGTGATGCCGGTCTCCGGCGTCTTGCCATAGCGGCGGGCGTTTTCCACGAGGTTGGAGATCACGCGGCCCAGCTCGACCGCGTCCGCCATGACCCAGATGTCCGAGGGCAGGTCGATGTTGAAGCGCATGTCCTCGCGGTGTTCAAAGGCGTAGAGGCAACTGCGGATCACCTCGTTCAGGTTAACGCGCTCCAGCCGCACGTGGTCCGGTCGCGCGTAGTCCATGAACTTGTCGATGATGGCATCGAGCTGTTCCAGGTCAGCCACCATGTGCGCGCGCGCATCGGCGTCGGCCACGCTCATTTCGGTTTCAAGCCGCAGCCGTGACAGCGGTGTGCGCAGGTCATGGCTGATGCCGGCAAGCATCACGGCGCGGTCCTGGTCCAGCTTGGCCAGGCGTTGGGCCATGCGGTTGAAGCCGATGTTGACCTGGCGGATCTCGGCCGTTGGCACCCGCTCGTTCAGGCGGCTGGCCTCGAAGTCGCCTTCGCGGATGCGGCTGGTGGCGAAGGACAGTTGCTTGAAGGGTTGGTTGATCAGGTGGGCGACAAAGGCCGCACCGGCCAGCGACAGCAGCACGCCCACCACCAGCCACAGCAGCCAGACGCTCTGGCGGGGCTCGCCTTCCAGCAGACGGAGGGTTTGCAACCAAGTCAGTGTGCTGGCACCCAGCAGCAAGCTGATCAGTCCAAAGGTGCGCCAGAAGAGACTGAAGCCGCTGACCGGAAAGAAGGGGGCGTCGACGACCGCGGCGTCGTCCAGGTCGGCACCACCAGGCCCGTGCGAGGGCGGTTGCGCATGTGCTGACTTCTCGTCGAATATCGCGGCGGCTTTCGCCTGCGTGGGGTCGGGTGCGGGTTCGGTCTTGTCGGCGCTCTTGCCCCCGCTGTCTTCCTTGAGCCAAGCCAGCCAGCGGGCCGTGGTCGGGTCGGCCGAGACGATCGGACCACCGATGTCGATGGCCCTGCGCAGCGCTTCGTCGGAATCCGGGCCTTCGCCTGTATCAGGGGTCAATGCCATGTGCGCGGCGCGAGGGAATGACGGCGCAGGCGCTTCAATGCGCGCCGTCCGGCACGAAGACGTAACCCACGCCCCAGACGGTCTGGATGTAGCGCGGGGACGCCGGGTCAAGCTCGATCAACTTGCGCAGGCGCGAGACCTGCACGTCCAGGCTGCGGTCGAAAGGTTCAAACTCCCGGCCTCGCGCCTGCTGCGCGAGCTTCTCGCGTGACATGGGCTGGCGCGGATGCCGCACCAGGGCCTTGAGCATGGCGAACTCGCCGGTCGTCAGGGGCAGCTCTTCGCCATCCTTGCGCAGGGTGCGCGCGCTGAGATCAAACACATAAGGGCCAAAGGCCACGACCTCCTGCTCGCTCGAGGGTGCACCCGGCGCCTCGGGTGCGGGGCGACGGCGCAGCACGGCGTTGATGCGCGCCAGCAGCTCGCGCGGGTTGAAGGGCTTGCCCAGGTAGTCGTCCGCACCGACTTCCAGGCCCACGATGCGGTCCACATCCTCCACCTTGGCGGTCAGCATGATGATGGGGGTGCGGTCGTTTGCCGCGCGCAGGCGGCGGCAGATCGAGAGACCATCCTCCCCGGGCATCATCAGGTCGAGCACGATCAAGTCCACGGATTCGCGCAAGAGAATGCGCGTGAGCGCCTTGCCATCTTCGGCCAGGAAGACCTCGAACCCCTCCTGGGTCAGGTAGCGGCGCAGCAGGTCACGGATGCGGGCGTCGTCGTCAACGACCAGGATCTTGTCGGTACGGCTGTTGGATGGGGTCGTCATGGCACGGACAGAAAAGTTGTAATTCGTTGAAATGACCGAAACAGGAAATACCGCACGGTAGTGGGCGGGATTGTGCCGCCGACCACTTGCCTACAGCCAGCGCGCGACGATCTGTTTTCAGAATGTTACAAACCGATGGGGACCCCGGTATGGCGCGCCGTGGCGGCCGGGGGATGCCGCCGTAGGTTCGTCGCTTATTGCGCTGCCCAGCCGCCGTCCATGTTCCAGGCGACGCCGCGCACATTGTCGGCCGCGGGCGAGCAGAGGAACAGCGCCAGCGCGCCCAGTTCCTCCGGCGTGGTGAATTGGAGGGAAGGCTCTTTTTCTCCGAGCAGGAGCTTGGTGGCCTCGGCATTGCTGAGTTTCAAGGCCTGGGCCTTGGCATCCACCTGTTTTTGCACCAGGGGCGTGAGCACCCAGCCTGGACAGATGGCGTTGCAGGTCACGCCTGTGGTCGCGTTCTCCAGCGCCGTGACCTTGGTCAGACCCACCACGCCGTGCTTGGCGGCGACGTAGGCAGATTTCTCGGCCGAGGCCACGAGTCCGTGCACCGAAGCCACGTTGATGATGCGGCCCCAGCCCTTGCCCCCGTTGGCGGCCAGCATGGCGGGCAGGGCGAGGCGCGTGGCGTGGAAGGCCGAGCTCAGATTGATGGCGATGATGGCATCCCAGCGCTCAGGCGGAAAGTTCTCGACACGCGCGACGTGCTGGATGCCGGCGTTGTTGACCAGGATGTCTACCTGGCCGAAGCGCTGGGCCGCGAAAGCCACCATGGCCTCGATCTCGGCAGGCTGGCTCATGTCCGCGCCATGGTAGGCCACCTGCACGCCCAAGGCCGCGATCTCGCGCTGCGGCCCTTCCGCGTCGCCGAAACCGTTGAGCACGATGTTCGCGCCCTGCTGCGCCAGCGCCTTGGCAATGCCCAGTCCGATACCACTGGTGGAACCTGTGACGAGGGCGGTTTTGCCTTTCAGCATTTTTGTCTCCATTCCGCAAAGGGAGTAAATCGATGAATTAGGATGATGCCACGCGCGCTCCCCTGATCCGCGCATGTCTGCACAGAGCGCATCATGACCGAACCCAAGCTGAATCACGTCTCTTGCCCCGGCGCCAGCGCCGGCAACCCAGAGGGGACCCACCGCATGGCTTACTGGCAATGGGGCCGCCGCGACGCGCCCCATGTGCTGGTCTGCGTGCACGGCCTGTCGCGCCAGGGACGAGATTTCGACGTGTTGGCGCGTGCCTTGCTTCAGGCGGCAGGTGGCGAGTCGGGTGATCTGCGCATTGTCTGTCCTGACATCGTTGGCCGGGGCCGCAGCGACTGGCTGGCCGATCCCATGGGCTATCAGATTCCCTTGTACGCGGCGGACATGGCCGTTCTGCTCGGCGCCTTGAAGCCGGTCACCCTGGACTGGCTGGGCACCAGCATGGGCGGCCTGATCGGCTTGGCATTGCTCGGGCAGGCGGCCTTGCAACCCACCACGCTGCCCGCGCCGATTCCGATCCGCAAGCTGGTGCTCAACGATGTCGGCCCGGTCATCGCCTGGGCGGCGCTCCAGCGCATCGGCACCTACCTTGGCGCACCCATGCGCTTCGACACTGTGGAGCAGGCCGCCGAGGCCCTGCGCCTGATTTCCGTCGGTTTCGGCCCGCACACGCGCGAGCAATGGCTGGAGCTGTCCCGTCCCATGCTCAAGCCCGTGCCGGCAGAGGCTGGCAAAGGTGCGGGATACGTGCTGCATTGCGACCCGGCCATCGCCGCGCCCTACCGACTGATGACGCCCGAGACCGCCGCTGCGGGCGAGGCCTTGCTCTGGCAGATGTACGAGGCAATTCAAGCGGACACGCTGCTGCTGCGGGGCAAGGATTCCGATCTACTGTCTGTCGAGACCGCGCAGGCCATGGCCCAGCGTGGCCCTCGGGCACGGCTGGTGGAGTTCGAGGGCGTGGGCCATGCGCCGACGCTGATTGCCGACGACCAAGTGCGAGCCGTGCGCAGCTTTCTGCTCGGGTCATGAAGAAGCGGGCAGGCATGCGATATGAAAAGTCAGGCCGCTGAACTGGCGGCGGAGCGTGCTGAGTCCGCTGCCGCGCTCATCACCACCGCCATCGACCAATTTCCGGGTTCCCCGGGGGCTGCTCCCGCGCCCTCGCAGGGGGCGGCCATTGCGCGCGCGCGGGCATTTGCGGAGCCGCTGCTGACCGGTGAAACGCTGGAGACGGGCGAGAACACCTTGGCGCATGCCGATGCGGTGGCCGTCATCCTGCGCAATATCGGCGGTTCGGAAGCCATGCAGGCCGCCAGCTACCTCGTCTATGCCAGTGCCTACCTCAGCAAGCCGCGCGAAGCGATCGCCAAGGCCTTTGGGGAGAGCCATGCCGCTTTGGCCGTGGAGACCACGCAACTCGTGCTGGTTCAGCGGCAGGCGCGCGCCAAGGCGCAACGCGAGTTGCATCAGCGCACCGGCGCCGAGGCAGCAGGTATTGATCTGGGCATGGCCCAGATCGAGAACGTGCGCAAGATGCTGTTGGCCTTTTCGCGCGATCTGCGCGTGGTGCTGCTGCGCCTGGCGTCACGCCTGCAGACCCTGCGCTGGTTCGCGGCCAGCAAGCGTGCCTTGCCGCCCGGTCTGGCGGCCGAATCCCTGCATGTCTTCGCACCCCTGGCCAACCGCCTGGGCATCTGGGAGATCAAGTGGGAGATGGAAGACCTGGCCTTCCGCTTCCTGGAGCCCGAGACCTACAAGCACATCGCCCGCCTGCTCGATGAAAAACGCGTCGAGCGCGAGGCTTACGTGGAACACTTGCGCGCGGAGTTTGAGCGTGAATTGCGCGTGCAGGGCGTCAGCGCGCAGGTGCAGGGGCGCCCCAAGCACATCTACAGCATCATCCGCAAGATGCGCGGCAAGTCCCTGGACTTCGACCGCATCTATGACGTGCGCGCCCTGCGCGTGGTCGTGCCAGACGTGCCCGCCTGTTACGCGGCCCTGAGCTGGGTGCATAGCCACTTCACGCCCGTGGTCGAAGAGTTCGACGATTACATCGCCCGGCCCAAACCCAATGGCTACCAGTCTCTGCACACGGTAGTGCGTGATGCGGAAGGCCGAGCCATCGAGATCCAGATCCGCACCCAAGCCATGCATGAGCATGCGGAGCTGGGCGTGGCCGCGCATTGGGCTTACAAGGAGGCAGGGGCGAAGGGCTACGGCGGTGGCGTGACCGCGGACAGTGCCTACGATGCCAAGATCGCCGTGCTGCGCCAACTGTTGGCCTGGGAGCAGGACCTGTCCGGCGGGCAGGACGACCGCGCGCAGCGCCCGACCCGGGG
Source organism: Hylemonella gracilis (assembly GCF_004328645.1). GTDB lineage: Bacteria > Pseudomonadota > Gammaproteobacteria > Burkholderiales > Burkholderiaceae_C > Hylemonella > Hylemonella gracilis_B. Next base: position 2,816,990 of record NZ_CP031395.1, on the reverse strand, counting down.
CGAGGTGGGCGGGGTGCTGGACGATCGCATCTATGTGCTCACCCCGCAAGCCACCATCGTGGACTTGCCCCAGGGCGCGACACCGGTGGATTTCGCCTACAGCCTTCACACAGACCTGGGCCATCATTGCCGCGGCGCGCGCGTCGATGGCGCCATGGTGCCGCTCAACACCCCGTTGAAGAATGGCCAGACGGTGGAAATCACCGCCGTGAAGGAGGGAGGGCCTTCGCGCGATTGGCTCAACCCCGAGTTGGGCTACATGGTCAGTCCCCGCGCGCGCGCCAAGGTTCGGGCGTGGTTCAACGCCCAGGCCGCGCAGGAGACCATCGCGCGCGGTCGCGAGGCGGTGGAAAAGACCCTGCAGCGCGAGGGCAAGACGGCCATCAAGCTCGACGATCTGGCGGCGCAATTGGGTTTCACGAACGCGCAGGCCTTGTTCGAGGTGGTGGGCAAGGACGAGTTGTCCTTGCGCAGCATCGAGGCCGTCCTGCGCCCGGCGGATCCCGCGCCGGTGGTCGAGGCCGATGACGCCGTGCAGTCCATGTTGCGTCGCCCGCGCAGCGAAGGTTCGGGGAAGGGCGGTGTGCTGGTGGTCGGGGTGGATTCCCTGCTCACTCAGCTTGCCAAGTGCTGCAAGCCCGCGCCACCCGATGCGATCCGTGGTTTCGTCACGCGCGGCAAAGGCGTCAGCGTGCACCGGGCCGACTGTGCCAGCTTGCAGGCGCTGATCAACACGCATGGCGAGCGGGTGATCGACGTTGAGTGGGGTGTGCCCAAGGCTGGTGGCGAAGGCAAGGGGGGGGCGGTCTACCCGGTGGATGTTCACATCGAAGCCGCCGATCGTCAGGGCTTGCTGCGCGACGTGAGCGAAGTCTTCGTCAAGGAGAAGATCAACGTCATCGGCGCTCAGACCCAGACCGTGCAAGGTGTGGCGCGCATGACGCTGACCGTGGAAGTGGCCAGCACCAGCCGCCTGGGCAAGGTGCTGGCCACGGTGGCGGCGCTGCCAGGGGTGTGGAAGGCGAAGCGGAAATAGTCCCACTGGCGTTGCCGTCGGTGCCGATACAACTGGTGCAGTTGGAAAAATCCCTCGAGGATTTTTCAGGGGCAGGATTTCTCTTCGCCTGAATCGGGACAAGTGGGCCTGGTTGGAATGATTCTCAAATACCCTTAAGGGTTTGGGTCTATGATGATTTCCCCTTGATTTCTCCCCTGCCATCGTCGTCGGGGTTACGCATATGCCGGCTTTCATTTCCAACCTCTCGGTGGCCAAGCGCCTGGGCCTCGGTTTCGCCCTGGTGCTGCTCTTGTCCCTCATCACCATCATCGTGAGCATCGCTCGACTGAGCGCCGTGGCGGACTCGACCCGCGAGATGGTGGATGTGCCTGTCAGGACCGAGCGCCTCATCAGTGATTGGTACCGCAATCTGTCCGCGGGCGTACGCCGCACTGCGGCCATCGCCAAGAGCAGTGATTCTTCCCTGGTGGCGTACTTTGCCGAAGAGGCCGCCCTGTCCACCAAGACTTCCAGTGAATATCAGAAGACCATCGAGACCTTGCTGACCAAGGAGCGCGACAAGAAAGTCTTCGCGGAGATCGGTGAGCAGCGCAAGGTGTATCTCGGTACCCGGGACGCCATCGCTGAGTTGAAGAAAACCGGCAAGCTGGACGAGGCCAATCGCATGCTGGACGAGCAGTTCACACCAGCCGCCAAGCTCTACATCGGGAAGATGGAGGCGCTGATGAACAATCAGCGTGAGGACATCGACACCATGGCCAAGGAGATCGAGGCCACTTACGAGACCAGCCGCATGCTGCTAGTGGCCTTGGCGGGCGTGAGCGTCGTGTTCAGCATGCTGTTCGCGTGGCTGCTGTCGGGCAGCATCACCAAGCCGCTGGCGCAGGCGGGCGAGGTGGCGCGTGCCGTGGCACAAGGGGATCTGAGTGTGCGGATTGACAACAGCCGTACCGACGAAGTGGGGCAATTGCTCAACAGCCTCAAGGAAATGCAGGACAGCCTGGCGCGCGTGGTGTCTCAGGTTCGCCAGGGCTCGGAGAGCGTGGCCACGGCCAGTGCCGAGATCGCCCAGGGCAACCAGGACCTGAGCGCGCGCACGGAAAGTCAGGCCAGTTCACTGGAAGAAACAGCGGCTTCGATGGAGGAGTTGGGCTCCACCGTCAAGCAGAACGCGGACAACGCACGCCAGGCCAACCAACTGGCCCAGAGCGCGTCCACCGTGGCGGTCAAGGGTGGTGAGGTGGTGGCCCAGGTGGTCGACACGATGAAGGGCATCAACGATTCGAGTCGCAAGATTGCCGACATCATCAGCGTGATCGATGGCATTGCCTTCCAGACCAACATCCTGGCCTTGAACGCGGCGGTGGAAGCGGCGCGCGCGGGTGAACAGGGGCGAGGCTTTGCGGTGGTGGCAGCCGAAGTTCGCAGCCTGGCCGGGCGCAGCGCCGATGCGGCCAAGGAGATCAAGACCCTGATCAATGACAGCGTGGAACGTGTGGGGCTGGGCACGGCCCTGGTGGACCAAGCCGGCGCCACGATGGGTGAGGTGGTGGCCAGCATCAAGCGCGTGACGGACATCATGGGCGAGATCAGCGCGGCCAGCGTGGAGCAGAGCGCCGGTGTGGCGCAAGTGGGCGAGGCCGTGACCAACATGGACCAGGCCACGCAGCAGAACGCGGCGCTGGTGGAAGAGATGGCCGCCGCGGCGTCCAGCCTGCGCTCGCAATCGCAGGAGCTGGTGCAGACCGTGGCGGTGTTCAAGATTGGCGGGCAGACCGGTTCGCGCGCCAGCGGCGCACAAGCGGCGTTGCTCTCCTTGCGCTGAGTTCTCCCGGTCGGAGCCGGGGGCTGCGCCTTGGCTCAGTTTTTCCAGTAGCCCCGGTGCGGGGCGCTGGCCTCGTCGATCAGCGCCGGCCCGATGCATGCGATCAAGTGCGGAGAAGCCGTGAAGATGTCGCGGCAGGACAGCTCGGCGTCACGCTGCTCGGCGCGCTCGCCGCGGAACGCCCGCAGCCGCATCGCGTCGATGCCATAGACCACGCGCCCGATGTTGGACCAGAAAATGGCGCCCGCGCACATCACGCAGGGCTCGGCCGAGGAGTAGAGCGTGGCGCGAGCCAGCGTCTCGCGATCCACGCGCGGCGAGACCATCCGCACTGCGTTGGTCTCGGCATGGCCGGTGCAGTCACCGGTTTCGCTGGTGTTGCACCAGGCTTCGGCCAGGATTTCGCCCTGGTCCGAGACGACGACGGCGCCAAAGGGCCGGTTGCCGCGCGCGCGGCCGGTGGCGGACCAAGTGATGGCCTGGCGTAGGTAGGCGCCGTCGCGCTTGTCCAGGGAGGCTTCTGTGGGCAAGCTCATGCTCAGGCCTTGTAGGCGCGCTCGGCGCTGGTGGGCAACAGGCCGCGTTCGAACACGCTGTCGGCGGCGGGGCGGTTTTGCAGGCCGAAGACCTGGGCCGCCTGTGCGATCTGCTCTTCCAACAGCGCTTTGCGCACGTCGCCCAGACCGTGCGTTGTCACGTCCGCTGCAGCCACGTACTGGGCGGTCAGGCGCCAGCGATCAAGCTCCACCTGCGCGTCGAGGATGGGCTCGCGCTGCTTGATGGCGGCGATCGCCGCGGCCGGGTTGGCCAGGGTCTCCTTCAGCGCGCGGTTGCTCGCGCGCAGGAAACCCGCGACCAGGGCCGGCTGTTCGGTGATCAATTTGCGACTGGCGAGCACCGCATTGCCATAGAGGTCGACGCCGGCCTCGGTGTACTTGAGCACCGACAGCTCTTCGGGTTTCATGCGTGCGAACAGCGACACGGCGGAGTCGTGGAAGTAGGTGGCGCCGTCCACGTCGCCACGCACCATCACGTTGTCGCGCGCGCTGAAGTCGGTGGTGACCCACTGAAAATGCTCTGCGCCCAGCTTGAGTTTGTTGGCCACCATGGGCCAGGCGCGGCGGGTGGATTCGACGGCGGCCGCAGCAATGCGCTTGCCCTTGAGGCTCTGGAAATCGGGTGTGATGCCCCGGTCCTTGCGGCCGATGATCACGAATGGTGCGCGGTTGTAATACTGGTAGACCGCCTGCACCACGGGCGTGCCGGGGTTCTGGGACTGGAACTCGATCAGCGAGCTAATGTCGCCCAGGCCCAGCTGGTAGACGCCGCTGGCAACGCGGGTGATGGACGTGACCGAACCGGCGCCCACGTCGATGGACACATCCAGCCCTTCGTCGCGGTAATAACCCTGGGTCTGTGCAAGAAAGAACGGGGCAGTTTGGCCGGTGACGCGAAAGTCCAGCGTGAATTTCAGGGGGGTGAGCTTGGGCGCCGACTGGGCCCAGACCGCCGGGGCGGCGAGGGTGGATGCGGCAAGGACAGCAGAAGTGCCGAGGAAATGGCGACGCAGCATGGTGTTGCTCCTGGAAGGCGTTAAGTGCCCGGCCTGGCGGGCTGGGTTTCCAGAGCAATTTCCGGGCGCCGGGCTGACCTGCGCTGAACGCTTCTACTCTTGGCTGCTTTCAAGCAAAGCATGTGCCAATGTTGTATACCGTCGGGTTGGCAGTTCTGGCCCGGGCTTTGCTTGTCTCCTGGCAGGAGTAGAAGCGTTCACCCGGCTCGTGCTGCATGCGCGGGTCGTGGCCGGAAATTGCTCTTGAAGTTCAACTTTCAGGAGATCTGCATGACCGCACCCGCCTACGACCTCACCGAGCTGCAAAAAGAATCGCGCATGGGCGCGATAGGCACGCTCGACACCGCGCGCGAGATCCGCCGCATCGACCTTACCGACTTCGAGGCCCGCAAGGCCGAGATTGCCGACCAACTCTGGGATGCGGCGGTGGATGTCGGTTTCTTCCAGCTCGTTAACCACGGCATCCGCCCGGAGGAAATCCAGGCGGCCTTTGCCATGGCCGAGCGTTTCTTCGCCTTGCCCGAGTCGGTGAAGCAGCAGTATCCGCACCAGAAGGCGCACAACGTGGGCTGGGAAAGCCGCGCCCAGGTGCGGCCCTCCACTGGCACGCCAGACCAGAAGGAGAGCTACCAGATTACCCGGCCCCGCATGGCCGAGCTCTGGCCCACCGAGACTGAACTGCCGGGCTTCCAGGCCACCCTGTTGGCCTTCGAGCGCAAGAGCTGGGCGGTGGGCATGCAGGTGCTGTCCTGCTTCGCGCACAAGCTGGGTTTTGCCGACGATTTCTTCACGCGCGCGCACGATCCCGAACAATCCGATTACCAGAGCACGCTGCGCCTGCTGCATTACTACGCCATCCCGCCCGAGGTGCAGGACAAGCTGGACCTCTGGCGCGCCGGCGCCCACACCGATTTCGATTGCCTCACGCTGCTCTACCAGCGTCAAGGGCAGGGCGGCCTGGAGGTCTGCCCCGGCAAGGAGATGGAGGCTCAGGCCTGGACGCCGATCCCGCCCGATGGGGATGCCATCACCTGCAACATCGGCGACATGCTGATGCGCTGGAGCGACGACCGCCTGCCCAGCAATTTTCACCGTGTGCGCAATCCCCGGCCGGGTGAGTACATGGGGCCGCGCTACAGCCTCGCTTTCTTCGCGCAGGCCAACCGATCCGCCGTCATCGAGGGTCCCGCAGGCAAGCACCCTGCCATCACGGCGGGGGACTACCTCAAGCAGCGGGTGGCAGCGAACTTCAAGGCGTACTGAGTGCGGCGCGGCGTTCGGGTGCCGTGGCGCAGCGCGGTCGGGGCGAAGGCCGCGTGAACACAGAATCGATTCCGAAATGCAAAAGGCCCTCGACGAGGGCCTTTTTTCAGGGAGCGGAGCGCTTGTGGATCAACCACCCTTGCTCGGACGCTTGCCCGGGTTCTTCTTGCTGCGCGTGGCGACGCCACGTTCCAGGCTGACGCGCTGGCCGCGGCCGCCCGTGGGCAGGGAAAAGCCGTTGAGAGGAACGGGGCGGGGAGTGGCCTTGCGGTCTGCTTCGGTGACGATCTTGTTGCCCATGGCAAATCCTTTTGGGGTGGGTGACTCTGGTATGACTCGAACGAGAAACGCGCATTTTAGCAGCGCTGCTGCCGGGTTTGCCCGGGTCTGACACAGCCACCCGTGCGGGGGCTCCTGGCCTTACCATCGCGGCCACCATGACACCCGCTGACACCCGCCACGGTCTTTATCCCCATCTGCTGGCCCCGCTGGACCTGGGCTTCACCCAACTCAGGAACCGCGTGCTCATGGGTTCCATGCACACCGGCCTGGAGGACGGGCGCGACCTCGGCAAGCTGGCGGCTTACTTTCGCGAGCGCGCCGAAGGCGGCGTCGGCTTGATGGTGACGGGCGGCTTCGCGCCCAACATCGCGGGCTGGGCCAAACCTTTCGCGGGCACCTTGTCCACCTCGGGTGCGGCGCGACGGCACCAAATCGTCACGAAGGCCGTACACCAAGCCGGCGGCAAGATTGCCCTGCAGATCCTGCACACCGGGCGTTACGCCTACCACCCGCTGGCGGTCGCACCCTCGGCCATCAAATCGCCCATTTCGCCCTTCAAACCCTTTGAGTTGTCCGCGCGCGGTGTGGAACGGCAGATCCGTGCTTTCGTCAATTGCGCGGTCAAGGCACGCGAAGCCGGGTACGACGGCGTGGAGATCATGGGCAGCGAGGGGTACTTCATCAACCAGTTCCTCGCCAAGCACACCAACCACCGCGACGATGCCTGGGGCGGTGACTACAGCCAGCGCATGCGCCTGCCGCTGGAGATCGTGGCGCGCACGCGCGAGGCCGTGGGATCGGATTTCATCCTGATCTACCGACTCTCGATGATTGACCTGGTGCCCGGCGGCAGCAGTTGGGACGAGGTCGTCACCCTGGGCAAGGCCGTGGCCCAGGGGGGCGCCAGCATCATCAACACCGGCATTGGCTGGCACGAGGCCAGGGTGCCTACCATCGCCACCAGCGTGCCGCGCGCGGCCTTCGCCTGGGTGACGAAGAAGATGAAGGCCGAGTTCGCCACCGCGGGCATCACCACGCCCCTGGTCACGTCCAACCGCATCAACACGCCGGAGGTGGCTGAGCAACTGCTGGCCGATGGCAGTGCGGACATGGTGTCCATGGCGCGCCCGCTGTTGGCCGATCCGGCCTTCGTGAACAAGGCGGCCGAGGGCCGGGCCGAGGACATCAACACCTGCATTGCCTGCAACCAAGCCTGCCTGGACCACATCTTCGTGAACAAGCTCACGAGCTGCCTGGTGAATCCACGCGCCTGCCACGAGACCGAACTGGTTTATCACCCTTTGACGGACAGCGGCGCGCCGAAGAAGCGCATTGCGATCGTGGGTGCGGGCCCGGCGGGCGCGACAGCCGCCGCGATCGCCGCCGAACGCGGGCACGAGGTCCATCTGTTCGAGGCGGCCGGTGACATCGGTGGCCAGCTCAACCTCGCCAAGCAAGTGCCAGGCAAGGAAGAGTTCCACGAGATGTTGCGCTACCTGCGCCGCCGCATCGACACCACGGGCGTACGCCTGCACCTGAACACGCGAGCGTGCGCCGAGGACTTGTTGGCCTACGACGTGGTGGTGGTCGCCACCGGTGTTGTGCCGCGTGACCCGAAGATCGCGGGGCAGGACGACGCGCGGGTGATGAGCTATGTGGATGTGCTCCAGGGCACAAAACCCGTGGGCCGCAAGGTGGCCATCGTCGGCGCAGGGGGGATTGGCTTCGATGTGGCCGAGTTCCTGACCAGCGAGGGCCATTCCACGGCGCTGGACCTGCCAGCCTGGTTGGCCGAATGGGGCGTAGCGGACCCGGCGCAAGCGGCGGGTGGGCTGGCGCCCCAAGGCCCGCAGCCGCCCGCATCTACGCGGGAGGTGACGCTGCTGCAGCGCAAGCGCGGCAAGCTGGGCGACAAGCTCGGCAAGACCACGGGGTGGATCCACCGTGCCGCGCTCAAGATGAAGCGGGTGCGCATGGAAGGCGGCGTGAACTACGAGCGCATCGGTGAGCATCCCGAGGGCGCGGGCAGGCGCGCGGGCTGGGGCCTGGCCATCACGCGGGGTGAGGGGCGCGCAGACCCGCAATGGCTGGACTGCGACACCGTGGTGCTCTGCGCCGGGCAGATTTCTCAGCGCTCGGTTTTCGACGAATTGCAGGCCCGGGGTCGCATACCGGGCCAGGACCTGCACCTGATCGGTGGGGCCTTCGAGGCCGGTGAATTGGACGCCAAGCGCGCCATCGACCAGGCCGCGCGGCTGGCCGCGCGTCTCTGATCAGGTCTTGCGCGTGGCCTTGGGCACCACCACTTTGCCAACCTGCGGCATGGCGCGACCCGCGGCCAGTTCCTCGCGCAGCACCTGGATGAAGCTTTGGCAGGCCAACGACAGCGAACGGCCGCGCTTGCTGACCAAGTAGATGTCGCGCGAGACCACGGGTTGGCGCAAGGGCTTGATCAACAGGTCCGGATGGGCCAGGCACTGCGCATAGGCCGTCGGAACCAGCGCCACGGCCTGGCCACTGCGCGCCAGCCAGAGGGCCGTGGACTGGAAAGACACTTCCCCCACCACGTTCAGCCGCACACCCGCGCGGGCCGCGCTGGTCTCGATCAGATGGCGCACGCCGTAGCCTGGACGGCCGGTGATCATCGGCTGACCGTCCAGGTCGGCCCATCGCACTTGCTTGAGTCCCGCCAGCGGGTGGCCGTGCGCGCAGACCAAGCAGAACGTGTCGCGCATCAGGGGCTGCTGCTCGATCTCGCCGCCCGCGCGCTCCGGCGTACCGATGCCGAAGTCCACATGCTCGCCGACCACCCGGCTGACGAACTGATCGGGCGCCACGTCGTCCACCAGGGTTTGTATATGCGGGTAACGGGCGCTGAAGGTCTGGATGACTTCGGGCAGCAGCATGCTGGCCAGCGTGGGCGTGATGGCGATGCAGACCCGACCGCGCTGGTGGGCGCGCAGGTCCATGAAGCTGGAGCCCAGGGTGTCCACGTCACGCAGGATGCGTTCCACCACCTCGATGGCGTCCTGGCCGGCCTGGGTGGTTTGCAGTGAACGGGTGGTGCGGTCGAACAGCCTCGCGCCCAGACCATCCTCCAGTTGGCGGATCAGCACGCTCACGGCGGATTGCGTCAGCGACAGCTGTTCCGCCGCCGCGCCGAGCTTGCGCAGCTGGTAGACCGCCTTGAAGGCACGCAGTTGGCGGATGGTAGGGGAGAAGGGCGTTGTCATTGAAGAAAATTCATGAATGCTTCTGAATTTTTCGATTTACAGATGAATTATGGATGCGTTTAATTCAGACTCAAAGGAGATGAAGATGAGTCAGAAACCATGGCGTCGCATCGCGACGGAAGAAGCCTGGGCCACGCCCGAACTGGTGCAGCGCTACCGCAAGATCATCGAGACCAAGAGTCTGGACGACCCCGGTTTTTTCAGCCTCTGGGGCTTCTTCGGCACCAGCGACGCGCCGCGCGCCAAGGACCTGCGTGACCGCATCCAGGACATGGAAGCGCGTCGCCTGGCGGACATGGACGCCGCGGGCGTGGATGTGCAACTGCTGCTGCTGACCGCGCCTGGCGTGCAGGTCTTCGCCCCGGACGAGGCCGCCGCCCTGGCCGTGTCCACCAACGACCAACTGGCCGAGACCATCCGCAAGCACCCGGACCGCTACGCGGGTTTGGCCGCGGTGGCACCGCACGCGCCACAAAAGGCCGCGCAGGAACTGGAACGCGCCGTGACCAAGCTGGGTCTCAAGGGCGCGGTCGTCAACTCGCACACCATGGGAACGTACCTGGATGACGAGCAGTACTGGGATGTGTTCGCCGCGGCCGAGGCACTGGACGTGCCCTTCTACATCCACCCCAACACGCCGCCGAAGGAGATGATCCAGCCCTTCCTGCCGCGCTGCATGGATGCCGCGATCTACGGCTTCCAGGCCGAGACCGGTCTGCATGCGCTACGCCTGATCATCTCGGGCGTGTTCGACCGCTTCCCCAAGCTCAAGATCGTGCTGGGTCACTTGGGCGAAGGCCTGCCTTTCTGGCTGTACCGCATCGACTTCATGCACGCGGGCATCGTGCGCGCCAACCGCCATCCGGGCGTCAAGCCGCTGAAGAAGAAGCCCAGCGACTACCTGCGCGAGAACTTCTGGTACACGACCAGCGGCATGGCCTGGGAACCGGCCATCAGCTTCGTGCAGCAGCAGATGGGCATGGACCGCGTGATGTACGCCATGGACTATCCCTACCAGTACGAACTGGGCGAGGTGGCCGCCATGGATGCGCTGCCGCTTACACCTGAACACAAGAAGATGTTCTACGAAAGCAATGCCGTGAACCTGTTTAAGCTATAAATCCGACATCCAACCTCAGGACAGGAGACAAGCGTGAATAAATTTTCCCAAACACGTCGTTATCTGGCGCTCGGCGCGCTGCTCGGATTCACGGGCGTTGCCATGGCTCAGGCCTGGCCCACCAGCCCGATCAAGCTGGTGGTGACCTTCCCGCCGGGCGGCAGCAGCGACGCGGCCGCGCGCATCGTGGCGCCGAAGTTGTCCGAGCGCCTGGGCCAGCCCGTGGTGGTGGACAACAAACCGGGGGCCGGCGGTGGCGTGGGCCTGGGGATCGTGGCCAAGGCCGCGCCCGATGGCTACACCATCGTGCTGGCTTCGGCGGGCGGCCTGACGGCCAACCCCTCGCTCTACAAGACCCTGTCCTATGATCCGCAGCGTGACTTCGTGCCCGTCACCGGCTTCGGCGCCAGCCCCTTCGTGCTGGTGGCCGGCACCGAATTGCCCGCGAAGACGGTCAAGGACGTGATCGAACTCGCGAAGAAAGAGCCGGGCAAGCTGACCTACGCCTCGGGCGGCAATGGCACGGCCATGCACCTGTCGGGTGAATTGCTCAAGTCCATGGGGGGCGTGGACATCACTCATGTGCCCTACAAGGGCAGCGGCCCGGCGGTGCTGGCCGCGATGGGCAATGAAACCTCGCTGGCCATCGCCGACATCACGACCATCAAGCCGCAGATCCAGTCGGGCCGCCTCAAGGTGATCGGCGTGATGGACAAGAAGCGGTCCGCGCTCGCGCCGGACATGCCCACGCTGGCCGAGTCCGGCCTGCCAGGTTTTGAGTCCAGTGGCTGGTTCGCCATCCTCGCGCCCGCCAAAACGCCGGCTGCAGTCGTGAAGCGACTCAACACCGAACTGGTGGCTGTGCTGCGTTCCGCCGACGTGCGCGAGCGTTTCTCGGCCGCCGGCTTGGAGCCCATGCCCAGCACGCCGGAGGAACTGACCGCTTTCATGAAGAGCGAGACGGTCAAGTGGGCGAAGGTCATCAAGGACTCGGGCGCGAAGATCGACTGAACGAACGTCCGCCGTTCCTAGGTCGGCGCCAGGTCGCCTAGGTAGGCGGCGACCGGTGCCTGCCGGCTCAGCGTCCGTAGGTCGTCGGCGAACGTGAGCCGGCTCACGCGCTCACTGTCCTTCTGCACGAAGACGAAGCGTTCGCAGACCTCAGCCAGTATTTCCAGGTGCACCGGTTCGTTCGGGTGCAGGCACAGGACAACCAGGCGTCCTTCGCTGCGCAGCTTGCGGAAGAAGTCCAGCATGAAGCCGATGTAACCGTCCTGCGTGTTGAACTGAGGTTCGTCGAAGAGGTGCACGAGGGCGCGGCTGCTCAGCGCGCGCTCCAGCATGAACGAAGGCCGTGTGCGGCGGAAGGCACGCAACTGATAGGACTGGTGGTAGTGCAGGGCCACGCGGTCGCGTTCCTCATAGCGGGTGCGGTGGATGTCCTGTCCGCTCACGAGCACTCGGCCAGCGCTGGGCTGGTTGCCACCTGTGATGAGTTCGAAGAGCGTGGTCTTGCCTGCCCCATTGGCGCCCATCACGCCCAGAATGGTGGGGCCGTCGATGCTGAAATCGGCCTGCAACTCGAAGGTGGTCCGGGGCCGCAGCCAGCCGCGCCGATAGCGCTTGACGAGTCCCTGGACTTGCAGAAGCGGTGTGTGCATCTCAGATTCCCAGCCAGCGGCGTTGCAGGACGGCATCGCGCCGCAGTTGTTCGGCGTCGCAGGCGTGGACGATGCGCCCGGCCTGCATGACACATACCCGGTCGGCGACGGCCAGCGCGCTGGCCACGTTCTGCTCCACCAGCACTACGGCGACCCCTTCGCTCTTGAGGCGGCGGATCGTGGCCATCACGTCCTGCACCACCTTGGGTGCCAGGCCTTGGCTTGGTTCATCGAACAGCACCAGGCCCGGCGCGCCCATCAGCACGCGCGAGATCGCCACCATCTGCATCTCGCCGCCGGAGAGGTTCTCGCATTCGCGCGCCATCAGGTATTCCATGGCCGAGAAGATTTCGAAGCATTCGCCCAGTTTCCAGGCGCGAAAGCGGGTGGACTTGTGCGCGATCTCGAGGTTGCGTGCCACCGTGAGCGTGGGAAAGACCCGCCGATCGTCAGGCACCCAGCCCACGCCCAGCGCAGCGATGTGGTGGGTGGCCTGTCGCGTGATGTCCTGACCGTCGAACTCGATGCGGCCACGGGCCGCAGGGGTCAGGCCCAGGATGGATCGCAGTGTGGTGGTCTTGCCGGCGCCGTTGGGGCCCAGCAGGGCCAGGACTTCGCCGGCGGCTACATCTAGCGAGGCGCCGAACAGCACCTGGGATTCGCCGTAAAAAGTCTCCAGGTTCTCCACGCGCAACAGTGGCGTGAGTCGCGAGGTGGTTACGGTGTTCATGCGGGCTGCCTTCCCAGGCTGGACCGCTGCACCCACGGGTTGTCGCGCAGTTGGGCGGGCGAACCCTGGGCAATGACCTGTCCCCAGTGGATCACGGAAATCCTGTCGGCGAGGCGGAAGAGAAAGTTCATGTCGTGCTCGATGATGACGATGGTGGTCTTGCGCTTGAGCTGAGCCACCAGATCGAGTAGCCGGGCCGTGCCCTCCGCGCCCAGTCCGGCGGTGGGCTCGTCCAGGAAGAGGATGCGCGGGCGCGCGGCCAGCGCGACGCCGATTTCCAGTGCCCGCCGTTCGCCGTAGGACAGACGGCGGCAGGACATGTTCTCCTTGCCGGTCAAGCCGATTTCGCGCAGGATCTCGGCCGCCTCGTCGTAGGCGGCGGTGTCACGTCCCAGGTCGCGCCAGACCGACCAAGCATGCGCTTGCACCGACTTCAGCGCCACGACGATGTTGTCGATGGCGCTGTCCTCATTGAAGAGGTTCATGATCTGGAAGGAGCGCGCCACCCCCAGACGGGCGATCTCGCGCGGTGACTTGCGCGTGATGTCCCGCCCTGCGAACTGCACGTTGCCACGATCGGGAGCGAAGCGTCCCGTCAACACGTTGAAACAGGTGGTCTTGCCCGCGCCGTTGGGCCCCATGATCCCGGACAGCTGGCCCTCTTCGAAGGCAAGGGACACGCTCTCCAGGACGACCTGGTCGCCGAAGCGTTTGTGGATCTGCGTGGCTTCGAACAATGCCATGTTCAGGCCTCCCGTGGCTGGGTTTGCACGGTGGCGGGGCGTTGCGTCGTCAGGCGCGACGCGCGCCAGCGTTCGATGCCGTTGCGCCAGGCGCCGGCCATGCCGTTGGGCTGGTAGAGCACGATGGCCATGAACAGCAGGCCGTACCAGAGCAGCCAAGTTTCGGTGTAGGCGCCCAGCAGATCACGCGCGAGGATGAACACCAGCGCGCCGATCACCGGGCCCCAGAAACTTACCAGGCCGCCGCCGATCAACACCATCATCACCACGAAGCCCGAGTTGTGCAGGCTCATCACATTCGGGTAGGCCGATTGCTGGGCCAGCGCGAACAGGCCGCCGGCCAGGCCCGACAGCGCCGCCGAGATGACGAAGGCGCTCCATTTGTAGAGCCAGACGTTGTGGCCCACGAAACTCGCGCGCATCTCGTTCTGCTTGATGGCGCGCAGCACGCGCCCATAGGGCGAGTGGATGAGCCGCCACAGAAAAACCAGCACCAGCGCGAAGATGAACAGCACGAAATTGAAGAGAGCCTCATTGCTGGCCAGCGACAGATCCAGGCCGGCAAGTCGCAGTGGCGGTCGCTGGATGTTGAGCAGGCCATCCTCGCCACCGGTCAGGCCGTGCCACTTGATCGCGATGAACCACATCAGTTGGCCGAAGGCGATCGTCAGCAGCGCGTAATAGATGCCCCGGCGGTGCGAGATGAAGGTGGCCACCACCGCGCCGACCAGGGCCGCGGTCAGCGCGCAACCCGCGAGGCCCGTGAGCAGACCGGCCCCGGCTTGCTGTTGCAGCAGGCCGCAGGCGTAGGCCCCCACGCCGAAATAGGCACCGTGCCCGAAGGAGGGCATGCCGCCGTAGCCGAGCAGCAGGTTGTGGGCCAGGGCAAACAGCATCCAGATCGTGATTTCCAGGGCCAGGTACTGGTACAGACCGGCGCTCTTGAGCCACAGCGGCGTGCTGGCCAGCAAGAGCACGGTCACGGCCATGGGGGCGGTGATCAGCGCGGCAGGCTTTTGATGAGGGGTCATGGAAAACGATGGAAAAAAGATTCTGGACAGATGAGAATATACGTTCTATTATTTTGTTAATCAAGTTTTTCTGTTCTATTTCATGACAAGAGCCGCCACGTTCGAGGAATTCGCCGACGCCGTTTCCGAGGCCTACGCACGCCTGACCAAGCAGCAGCAGCAGATCGCCCAGTTCGTGCTGGAAAGCCCGGACGATCTGGCCCTGGGCACCGTGGCGACCGTGGCCGAGGCGGTCGGGGTTCAGCCTTCGGCGTTGATCCGGTTTGCGAACACGCTCGGTTTCGCGGGCTTCACCGAGATGCAACAGCTGTTCCGCGCGCGATTGCTGGACCGGGTGGGTACCTACCGCGACCGCATCGACGTGATCCGCCGTTCCAACGGTTCGGGCATGCCCGAGGCGGGTGTGCTGCATCAGTTTGTCGTCAACGGCATGGCTGATCTCGGTGCGCTGGAAGACAACGTGCGCTCCAAGGATCTTGCCGAAGCGACCCGATTGATCAGTCGGGCCACGCGTGTGCAGGTGCTGGCGCAGCGACGTGCGTTTCCGGTGGCCTGTTACCTGGCCTATGCCTTATCACAACTGGACATCAAGGCGCAACTGGTGGACGGTGTGGGCGGCATGCTGGTGGACGCGCTCCGCCAGATGGAGCCCGGCGAACTGTTGCTCGTGGCCAGCTTCAAGAACTATTCGCAGGACGTGGTCCAGGCGGCCGAGCAGGCGCGCGCGCGCGGCATCACCGTCATCGCGATCACCGACTTCGCGCTCTCGCCGCTCAAGCCTCATGCCACTGTCTGCTTCGAGCTGGGGCAAGGGCCGGACGCAGCTTTCCGCTCGCTGGTCGCGCCCCTGTGCCTGGCGCAGGCCCTGGTGATCGGCACCGGCCATGAACTGGCCAAGAAGCCCTCGCCAGGGCGTAAGGCCGGGGCGCGGTCGGCGATTGCGCAACGATCAACGGCCAGGAAGGGGGAGAACACGTGAGTCTGATCCAGGAATATTCTGAAAAGGCGCGGTCCTTCGATGTGCTTTGCCTTGGGCGAGCAGCGGTTGACTTGTATGGCGAGCAGATCGGCGCGCGCCTGGAAGACGTTCAGACCTTCGCGCGTTATCTCGGTGGGTCACCCGCCAACACCGCCGTGGGGGCGGCCCGGCTAGGCTTGCGGGTGGGCATGATCAGCCGCGTCGGCGACGAGCACAACGGCCGTTTCGTGCGCGAGGCCTTGCAACGTGAGGGCGTGGATGTCTCTCAGGTCGGCATCGACCCTCAACGACTGACGGCCCTGGTGTTCCTCGGTCTCAAGGACCAGGACACATTTCCTTTGTTGTTCTACCGCCAGCATTGCGCCGACATGGGACTCAAGGCGGAGCACGTCAACCCGGCGTGCATCGCGGCCTCGCGTGCGCTCCTGATCAGCGGCACCCATCTGTCGCACCCGGATACGCGCGGGGCCTGTCTGCGCGCGATGCACGCCGCACGGGCAGCGGGTACTCGGGTGGTGCTTGACATCGACTACCGGCCGGTGCTGTGGGGCTTGACCTCGCTGGGCATGGGCGAACAGCGTTACGTGGCATCTCCGTCCGTCAGCGGCGAAATCCAGTCCGTGTTGCCCTTGTGCGATCTGGTGGTGGGGACCGAGGAGGAGGTGCACATCGCGGGCGGCAGCGAAGACACGGTGGCGGCGCTGCGCAGGATCCGCGCAGTGACGTCGGCTTTGATCGTCATGAAACGCGGCCCCATGGGGTGTTCCGCTTTTCCCGGCGCGATCGCGGACGACCTGAACGACGCGGTGCAAGGCCCCGGTTTTCCGATCGAGGTGTTCAACGTGCTCGGCGCTGGTGATGCCTTCATGGCCGGCTTGCTGCGTGGATGGGTTCGCGACGAGCCCTTGGGTGACGCGCTGCGTTATGCCAACGCCTGTGGGGCCCTCGTGGTGTCGCGACACGGGTGCGCGCCCGCCATGCCGAGCTGGATCGAACTCAGCCACTTTCTCGCGCACGGCTCGCGCTGCATGCGCCTGCGCGAGGACACGCTGCTGGAGCATCTGCACCGCGCCAGCACGCGGGCGGCGGTGCCTCCTTTTCTGGCGATCTTGGCCTTCGACCACCGCGCGCAACTGGAAGATCTGGCGATGCGTTCCGGCGCGAATGCGCAGCGCATCGCGCGTTTCAAGCAACTGGTCGCGCAGGCCGCCGAGCAGGGGTACGCGCTCGAACAAGCCGAACAGAGGCTCGCCGGGGCAACCGGTACCGTGGCATTGCCCGGCCCCGGAGTGATCGTGGATGGCCGCTACGGCGGCGCGGTGCTCAACCGGCTGACGGGCACGGGCCTGTGGATCGGCCGGCCGGTCGAGTTGCCGGGCTCAAGGCCCCTGGCCTTTGAAGACGGGGACCAACTGGCGCTTGCGCTCAGGAGTTGGCCCGCGGAGCAGGTGGTGAAGTGCCTGCTTGCGCATCACCCGGACGACGAGATGGGCCTGGCCATGCGGCAGATCGCCTCCGTGCAGGCCTTGGCGCGAGCCTGCCAAGGCACCGGGCACGAGCTGCTGCTCGAGCTGATACCGCCGCGCGATCTGCCCGCTGGCAGCGACACGGTGGCGCGCGGCGTGCAGCAGATCTACGCGGCTGACGTGCGGCCGGACTGGTGGAAATTGCCGCCGCCGGACATGACGGGCTGGGCCCTGCTCACCGAAACCATCACGCGTCACGACCCGTTGTGCCGGGGTGTGCTGTTGCTGGGCCTTGAGGCCAGCGAAGAACAACTCTGGCATGGCTTCCGGGCGGCGGCCGGCCAGCCGCTTTGCAAGGGCTTTGCGGTGGGGCGCACGCTGTTCGCCGAGGCCGCCTCTGCCTGGTTTGCTGGCGAACTGGACGACGCTGGCGTCGTGGCCCAGGTGGCCACGCGCTACCGGCGACTGATCCGGCTCTGGCAGGACAGCCAGGCCGTCGGACCGGAGGCTGCGGGGACTTTGCGGATCGACACACAGGAGATGACGCCATGAGCGCAACGATCGGATTCATCGGGCTGGGCATGATGGGACATGGCATGGCCATGAACTTGCTCAAAAAGGGGTACGGCTTGCGCTTCATGGCGCATCGCTCGCGTGACAACCTGGACGATCTGCTGGCGATGGGCGCCGTCGAGGTCGGCAGTCGCGCGGAACTGGCGCGCGGTGCCGCCGCGGTCATCGTGTGCGTGACCGGATCGCCGCAGGTTGAGCAGATCGTGTTCGGCGACGGTGGCCTGCTGGCCGTGGCCGAGCCGGGGCTGCTGGTGATCGACTGCTCCACCGCCGAGCCGGCCTCCACCGCGCGCATCCGCGAGGCTTTCGCGCAGCGCGGCGCGGTCTACGTCGACGCCCCCCTGGCCCGTACGCCCAAGGAAGCGGAGGAGGGACGTCTCAACACCATGGTCGGCGCGCATCCCTCGGATTTCGAGAAGGTGCGTTCCATCCTGTCAGCCTTCTGCGAGAACGTGATCCACGTCGGGCCGCCCGGTCACGGGCATGTGCTCAAGCTGATCAACAACATGCTGGCCATGACCACGGCGGCCGCCATCGCCGAGGCCATGGCCACGGCGGCCAAGTCAGGCCTGTCCCTGCAGAAGCTGTTCGACGTGGTGTCCGCCGGTGGCGTGAACTCGGGGATCTTCCAAATGATGGTGGGCAAGGCCTTGCAGGGTGACCTGGGTGGTCTGAAGTTCGCCATCGCCAACGGTCAGAAAGATCTTCGCTACTACACGCACCTCACGGAGACGCTGCCCACCACCAGTTTTCTGGCCGAGGCGGCGCACCAGAGCTTCGTGCAGGCGAGCAATCTGGGCTTGGGCGAGCAGTTCATCGCGTCCCTGCTCGTGGCCCAGGAAAAGCTCAACGGCGTCGCCATCGTGACCGCCAAGACCAAAATTTCCTAAGCAAGAGTTCCTAAGGCACAAGGCGGCAAGTAGACCGCCTGCGTTCATTCCCCCAACCCTGGAGACAAACCCATGGACAAGCTCAAGTCTGACGAGACCCCTCAAGTTTCCTGCAACACCCCACGCCGTCGTTTCCTGGCGGCCTCGGCCGTCGGCGCAGCGGGCGTTGGCGGCTTCTTTGGCCCCTGGGCCCACAATCGCGTGTGGGCGCAGAGCGCGCAGGCCAAGCCTTTGGTGATTGGCCTGACCATGGATGCCTCTGGCCAGTACGCGGCCAGCGGCGGCATGGAGCGGCTCGGCGCCATGATGGCGATCCGCGAGTTCAACGACAAGGGTGGGGTGCTGGGCCGCCCGATCGAAGCCATCCACATGGACACCGAGACGACACCGGCCACCGGCTCGCGCGTGGCCGAGCGCATGATCAACCGCAACGACGCGGCCTTCCTGATCGGGGCCGTGCATTCGGGTGTGGCCAACGCCATTTCCCAGGTGGCGCAGAAGTACGGTTGCATTTTCCTGAACACCAACTCCAGTTCGCCCACCGAATCCGGCAAGGACTGCCACCGGGTCAAGTTCGTGTGGGACGGCAACGGCACCAACTTTGCCCAGGCCACGGTGCGCAACGCCATCCGTACCGGTGGCAAGGACTGGGTGCTGCTGACCAATGACTACGTCTGGGGGCACAACACCTCCAAGGCCACGCGCGCCTTGGTGGAAGCCAGTGGCGGGCGTGTCATCGAGGAACTGCTGATCCCGCAGAACACGCGTGATTTCTCTTCCTACCTGCTCAAGCTGCAGCAACTCAAGCCCCAGGTGGTGGCCACGGCGGTTGGCGGCGACGACATCAAGGCCCTGCGCCAACAGGTCGTGCAACTGGGACTGCAGAAACGGGCCGCCTGGATCAACAACCAGCAGGACTGGCCGGACGTATACGGCCTGGGCCCGGAGTCCATCTTTGGCGTGTTCGGCACCACCTGGTACTACCGGCTCGATCTGCCTGGCGTCAAGGAGTTCGTCGCGGCCTACCAGAAGCAGTTTCCCGGCATGGCGATCGCGGTGCCCGGTAACGTCTACTACAACGGCTACATGGCCACGCGCGAGCT